>NZ_JACJRE010000082.1 GCF_014697075.1 Tolypothrix sp. FACHB-123
TGCTTCTAATAGTTTCATTTGCACCCCAAAATACGATACTACAAGCACCTTATATTAGAGGACGCAAATTATCTTAAGTCCAGAGGATTGGTTCGCGACCACCTATCGCGAACCAATTTCCTTTTCCACATCCCGTGAAAAGTCAGGGATGCTGCCTAATGTCAATGAGTAATTTTTGGGCAGCATTTACCAATTCTGGTAATGGTTGATAGTTCATTTTTGACTCCAGAAAGACTTGAGATAATTTCAGTCTATTGAAGGGCTATCGCTCTTACAAAAGGGTAAATATTTAATCTCAACATTTAAAGATTGCTTGAGATTGTTGGTTTGCTGCCAACTGGTATATGCGTAGCTGCAAACAAATAAAGGAATAACAATGCAACCCATCAAAAGTAGTGGATTCACCTTCAATGCAAGCCACTCTTTAGCTGTCTCTTGACTGTGAAATTTAGCGTCGATTTTGGCTGACATACATTGCTAAACCTACTGCAAATAAACCCACACCTACTGGTGAAATAACTGCTGCTATCCCACCAATTAGAGATAGGGTGGCTACACCAGAATAAAAACAAGTCTCAGTAATTAAGTGCATTTTTCTCTCTTTTGCAATACTCAACAACACTACATAGAAGCGACTATCAGACAATGCTAATCTGTAGGCAATGTCTAGATATTTGCTGCCAGATTCATGATTTCTTCCAGTGACTTCTGAGCAGTTCGTTGTTTCGGGGTAATCCCCCGTTGGGCTAAAAAATCGTTAGCATTAATTCCTTTGATTGAGTGAGCGGCAGTTGTCAATTCATTCGTCAATTCATCTAAGTAATTTTCTAAGCCATTTCTAATTGTGTTTGAGTGGATGTGAACAAAGTTATTCACTACTGATTGACCACTGATAAATGCCAAGGTTGAAGTGAGTTTATCAATGGTTAAGGTGTAATTACCGACAAAATCACTTAGAGTATTCAATGCACCATTGATGATTTTTTGTTGTTCTGGAATAGGTAGAGTATTGTTAGTTGATGGAGCAATCGCGGCTATTTCTCCAGTTTGTTCTTGTTCAGCCTTCTGTTTGAGGACTTGAGTTAACGTTTCAAAGGAAGCAAAGCTAATTTCTTTGAGGCTGTCAAAATTATCTGGATGAGATTCTTGCAAAGAGAATCTAATAATTTCTTCTGGCATTTCCAACAGTTCACAAACTTCTTTGATAGAAACCATATCTAGAGCATTCATGCTGCATTACCTCTGGTGACTTGGTTAAACTGTGCTTGAAACTTAGCTGGGCTAAATTCTTGGGGATACTTTTTGATGTAGTTTTTTACCCGTTCAGCCGACTTGAGATTTTGCATGACGCGACCAACACGAGAAAGCACCCAGCTTTGGTATGGTGACAACGGGCAAGAGCGGTCTGTACTGCCATCGGCTTTGACTGGGTAAGCTTGGCGATAGCTATCTATGCGGTACAGTGCAATACCGTCCCAACTGACCAAAGTTGAACGAGCAACGTTAAGAATTCTTGCAAGTTCAGATTTCGTAACATAACTTGAGCAAAACAAGCCTGGGGAGTCTAAATCCAGTCCCCGTGCGGAATTTGACGCTTTCATAGAGCATCTATTGATTAATGGGCAAATAGTGATTGATAGCCAGCAGAAAGTACTGGCAAGTGTGAAGCAGGAATTTAGTAATCGCCGCTGTTTTGTCGTACCCACACGCTAAAAGGATTGATTTATCGGTTTTTCCTTGCTCGGTGGGCAGGAATCAGTTGACGGTGCTTGCTGCTTTCCTGTCTTGTTTGTTATGTTAAGGCATAAGTTGCTAAGTTGCAACTTAGCAACTTATGCAAATAGCAGCTGATTCGTTCTATAACCCTTATGCTTCAATGGAGAGAGAAGTTACGAAATTTATATTTAGCTACTATGCCTGCTAAGAAAGATGACCCCGATTACGTAGCACTTAGGGGTCACATCCCAAAAGAGTTATTTAGAAGATTTAAAATGTTTTGCCTTGAACATGAAGTTGATAACAGTCGAGGCTTAGAACATTTATTAAAGGAGTATTTTGACTGGAAAGACTCTCAACAAAAACAAGATGGAGCAGCGTAGAGCTATCAAACAAACCCAGAGTGTCACGACAAATTGATAACAAAAAGACACAGCATGACTACAGAACAACGACTAGACCGTGTTGAAGATGACTTAGCAGCAGTAAGACAACTGCTAGCATCAGCAGCTACCTATGCTGAATCAGCCAACAGGGGACTGGATCGGGCAGTCAGCAGACAAGATGCCACTGATGCTCAAATTGCCCAATTACGGGAAGCGCAAACGGCTACAGATGCTCAAATTGCCCAATTACTGGCAGCACAAACAGCTACGGATGCCAAACTAGATGGACTGACTGAGCGGGTTGATGAGTTGACTACAGCTCAAAATCGAACTCAAACACACCTTGACCAAATGGCGACAAGGTTTGACCAAATAGGTGAAAGGTTTGAGCAGCTGACTGCGGCTCAGAATCGTACCCAAACACAACTTGAACAGCTGGGGGGACGGGTTGACCAAATGTCCAGCCGGATGGATGAGTTTATCTTTCACACACAGCGAATATTCAACCAACAGGCAACGGTTTTGGAACGTGCGGATGGACGTTCTCTTGCATTAGAAGCGATCGTACAACGGCTAGACCGCAGCTATGAAGAACAGAAATCACATTTTCAGGAGTTCCAACGCACCACTAGCGCGGCTTTGGAGCGAATTGATAGAGTTTTGGACTACTTACTACGGCAAATTGGAGGTGATGCGAGGTAAGAGTAATAATGCATCCAGCGGATTCTTGTTGCTGTCTTTTATTCTTAAAGCGAACTTGACATAGGAAGTGAGTAGTATGAAGCACCAAAAAAATAAAAGCCGAAATAGCCCCTCTAGTTAAAGAGTGGCATTTGGCTGGTATGATTTTTTTTACAACCAACAAGCGGGTTAGCTAATCTCCTGCAACTTCAATCAGTGGCGGCCTGAGAAACCAAAAAAACTGATTTAGTCACGGGGGGACTGCTCTGTGATGTGCGCCTTTTTAGGTGCGCCCGTAAATCTATATTACAAGATTGTTGCCCAAATCTTGTTACTTTTTGCTGGAAAAATTCCAGTTGAAAGTAACAGATTATTTGCACATCTTTTGATTTCATCAAATTCTGTCAAAACACTTAACAAATTGGTGAAATCAAAAAGTCCGCGGCAGTTTTGAAATATAACCAGTATTTATGGCGCAGAACCCGCTCCAATGTCCATCGAGTCCAGGAATTGGAGTTAACTATGACGAGTACCGGGTTACTACTAGACAACAACCTCAAGACTTTTGACATTCGGAATTTTATTGAAAAGCTCACTCCTACCAAGGAAAAGAATCGTTATATCTGCCCCGTGTGCGAGGGGAACAACCTAACTATTGACCAGAAGACTGGCAAGTATCAATGCTGGAATGGTTGTGAGTGCCGAGATATTAGGGAGGCGGTTTCCCCGTGGGAGAGAGCTGGGGGAGCTGGGGGAGAGGAAAGTGCAGGGGGGGAAAAGTTAGTAAAAAATCACTCTTTTCTCTTAAGAGCTTCAAGTGCTTCCCCAACCTCAAGTGCTTCAAGTACCTCAAGTACCACCCCATCTCCCTCAGCTTCCCCAGCCTCCCCTGCTTCCCCTGCTTCAAGTGCCCTATTACCACAAGCATCGCCCTTACCCAAAAAAGAGCCAGTCCCCATCCCACCAGACGCAACACTAGTAAGACTGGCAGCTCCTGCCACTGACTGCCCCCAACCAGAACCACCAAAATTCATCCCCAAGCGGGTGAAAAGACAAGTTGCAGCAACAAAAGTTAACTTAGCCAGCGTTGTCGAAACCGTCTACAAATACTCTGCCAACCAACAGGTCAAACGCTTTGATTGGCCAGACAACAGTAACCCCAAAGGACACAATAAAACCTTTGTCCAATGTCACATGGGCGTTGACGGCTCATGGCAATACGTTAAAGGCGATGCCCCCTGGAGTGCATACCGACTCGATGAAGCTCTAGCCGCCGCTAAAAACACCCCACAGAGAGCAGCACTGCTCTGGCAGGAGGGCGAGAAATGCGTAGAAATCGCCAGAACTCACCAAATTGCTAGCTGCACCTTCTCTGGCAGTAACTGGAGTGAGGCAGAAATCAAGCGCATCCTCAGCCAAGTTAAAGCAGAATTGACAATGGCAGTCATGGTGTTCTTATATGACCCAGACCCAACTGGCATGAAGAAAGCCGAAACTTTTCAGAAGTGCTGCATTGATGTGGGCTTGCCTTGCGTGCTGATTAACCCCAAACAAATCTATGACAATTTACCCCATGATGCCAGCGATATCGAACAGATTTTGGCACAAATGGAAGTACCAGATTTTATTCGCAAACTCGAAGCAGAAATCCACGCCGCCGTAGATGGACAAACTGAGTTTGACCAACGAGTTGAAGATGCCAATAATTTTCTCGCGGATCTTCCAGACGACCAAGCGCCGTTGACCGAAATTACCCAAAAAGCTTTTGACATTCTCTACGGCGATCAACCTTGGATTTGCGCTCTGGACAAACTGTACTTTTGGGATAGCACTTATTACGAACATAGCCCCGATGTCGTCGAGCTAAAGCGCATTGCTAACTTTTGTAACAGCTACGCCGTACTTCAAGGTAATCAAATCCGTTTTCCCTACGCCAACCCCGCAGCTGTCCAAAAGATTTTGCGCTGGGTGAAAATTTTAGTAGGCGTGAGACCAGACGCACTCAACCCACCTGGGATTAATTGCGTCAATGGGGTTTTACAGGTGATTTGGTCAGATAAAGTACCGAGTTGGCACTTGATTGAGCATACCCCAGACCTTTACTACACCTACAAACCCATAGCCCTTTATGACCCCAATGCTGATAGCACTCATTGCGATCGCCTTTTGTCTTGCCTAGACCCCGCCCAAACAGAAATCTTCCTGCGAACCATCGCCGCCTCCCTTGACCTCCCCACCGTGCGGCAACATAAAGGTCGCTTAATTAAGGGCTTACTGTGCCGGGGCGACGGTAACAACGGTAAAGATACATTGCGGGAAGTTGTCAGCCTGATGTATGGCAAGCAGGGGATGACCGGCTGTACCTTAGCTGATTTTGCTGCTTATGACGAAGGACGCAAATTTCCCCTAGCTAAATTACGCCATAGCCGGGTGAACTGGGCTACGGAAAATACTAACAGCAACCGCTTAGACAAAATCCAAAGCTTAAAAGCCTTCATCACCGGAGAACCACTCGATGCCGAACGTAAAGGCGTAGATAGTGAAGAATTCTCCCCCAACGCGATCGCCTTATTCAACGTCAACGACACCCCCAACATCCAGGGGACGCTAGAAGCCATTAAAAGCCGTTATGCCGTGCTTTGCTTTAATAAAACCTTCGTCATCAACGCCGACCCGAGTAAAGGCGAAATTGAAGCAGATTCGCGCTTTAAATACGACCCCATCTTTGTGCAAACAATGGTTGTGCCTGCATTCCTCAACCGCGTCCTGCAAGCCCTAGTAGACCTGATGCAGGATGGCATCGACTACAACCCCACAGAATCAGCCTTGGCTGCCATCCAAACTGAAAACTGCCATTTGTTCCAGTTCTGCCAAGATGTGGGCTTAGACTACAACCCCAAGAGCATTTTAACTGCTAGTGAAATTTGGACAGTACTAGAGCAGTGGTATCGAGACAACGGCACCCTGGACTATGAAGAAACCAGTAACGGCAAGTTTAAAGCAACTTGGGTAGAACAAGCCAAACCCAGCGATAAAAATGTCAAAGCCCCCAACCAAGTTATCCCCCGCTTTTTACAGCTATTCCCCAAAGCCAAAAAATTAACCATGCCCCACCCCAGTGGCAAGAAAACAGTGCTGGCAATTCAAGGCATTGGTTTCAACCTTGGTTCACCGCCGCCTGAAGGTACTTCATTCTCAATAAGCGCATCTCCCACCCCAATAAGCACACCTAGCACCCCAATTCCACCCCAATTGCCACCCCAAAAAACCACGTTAAATCAAGACTTCCACCCCAACCACCCCAATTTCTCTTTTACCGTTGAAGAAAAAATTAAAAATGAAGAAGGCAGAAGTAATAAGTCAGAAGGAAATTCAATCCCGGCTGACTTGAAACCACTTCTCAAGAGTTCAGTCGATGTCTTAAACCCTTGTTCCCTTCAGTCACAACAGCGGGCAGAGAACTGTATTCCTTCTGCCTCCTGCCAAGTGCCCCCTGCCCCCGATCAAAATTTAGAAGTCAACTCCACTGCATTGGGGTGGGTGGGGTGCGATGCCCAAAAATCAAGCATTCTTGGGGTGGAAACTGGGGTGGAAACTGGGGTGGCAGAAACCCTTATTGGGGTGCAAACGTCCCTTGTTGAGAATGAAGCCACTTCTGCTGACGGTGTTGCATTAGCCCAAACACAGCCAATGCCTGTCATTAATAAAGGAACAAGAGTGAGAGTTCGTCCCCATACTTTAGGCACAAAGCGTGATGGTAAAGAAGGTGTTGTCATCCGCGTAAAAACTGAGCATTGTGAAGGACAAATACTCACCAAATACATTGTTTGGCTGGATGATGCTAGCCTGGAACCCAGTTTGCGACAAATCGAATGTTACTTGAGTTGGCTAATTGTATTGCACTCTTAAGTTGTCACTTACAAGTTGGAAGCGAGAGGATTAGACATGGGTAAAGCACAACGACGTAAACAAATTGCTAGAAGTGGTAACAACATTACTGAAGAAACAATCAAAATGGCGGGAGCAGTGGAACCAAAAGATGAGGCTCTACCGCCTGCTATAGTCTGGGGTGTGCAGATGGAAAACATCCACGACTACAAAGGATTGTTTATGGGCAGTTTGAATTTCATCAATAGGGGGTTTAATCCAGTTAAATACCTATTTACCACAGAGCAGTTTGATAGAGCTTTGCAATCTTTGATTGACCAGAAAACCTTAGTTTTTCGTAATGGAGGATATTATCTTCACCCAGATGTTCTGCATGAGTTAGACAAGAAATCAGGCAGAAACCTTAAGCCTAAAGCTGAGTAAAATCTGCTGATTGCTGAGACAGATGAAAAGCAGCATTTGTTGTTGTTCAAAATTGTTGCTGGCTCTGAATTTTTGATTAATGAATTGTTTTTTTATATGAGTGAAGCCGAAACAATTTTTAGCACACCATCACCTCGTACTCGCTCTTCCCTGTTGAGTGACTTGCATCAACTTGGGCTAACAGAGGGTATGACAGTCATTGTTCATTCTTCCCTCAGTTCACTGGGATGGGTTTGTGGTGGCCCAGTCACAGTGGTTCAAGCATTAATGGATGCGGTGACTGTAACAGGGACTTTGGTGATGCCCACTCATTCTGGACATTATTCAGATCCAGCAGGATGGCAAGCTCCTCCCGTGCCAGAAGATTGGTGGACAATTATTCGAGAAACAATGCCCGCTTTTGACCCAAAGATAACTCCAACAAGAGGTATGGGTCAAATTGTAGAAGTTTTTAGAACTTGCCCTGATGTCATGAGAAGTTATCATCCAGAATCTTCTTTTGCTGCTTGGGGACAGTATGCTCAAGGGATTGTGAAGGATCATTCCTTAGACTATTCTCTGGGAGAGGGTTCGCCCTTAGCTCGTCTCTACGATTTAAATAGTTGGGTACTTTTGTTGGGAGTTGACTATGATAATTGCACCTGCTTTCATTTAGCCGAGTATCGCAGTGGTAAGGCAAAGGAAATTAACAAGCAAGCTCCAATTTTGGAGTCAGGACAAAGAGTGTGGAAATCTTACACAGACATTGATTTTGACACCGACAGTTTTGTGGAACTAGGCGCAGCTTTTGAACAAGCAAGTCAAGTTAAAGTTTCAAAAGTTGGTTCTGCTACTGCCAAGTTATTTTCGCTCAGAGATGCTGTTGATTGGGCAGTTCGTTGGTTCAAATCTTGTTGAGCTGTTAAGGAATATGGCTCTACCGCCAAACCATTATTGTAATTGGGTTATAGCTCCCACACCCTTAAATTTTTTGATACAGTTTCATTGATTTCAAAAAGTATTTTAAGGTTTGAAGTGATCAAGCTCAAATATAGATTTAAATCAATGAAGCCTGAAAATTTATGATGTATTTATTGATGATAATTCATGCAAGTAAGAAAAAAAGTAAGCAACGAAATTTGATTAGTCGCTAAAAAGCTTGCTTGATAAAAGTTTCAAGAGCCAATACTGTGCATCGCTGTTGAGAGGTCGGGGCTTGCTCAATAGGCGTAGATCTAGCGGACGCTGACACCAGGGGCAGAATAGTACAAATTTACCTAAAACCAAGGTTTGTATATTTGAAATCCAGAAATGGCGCGTATACCACCCAAACATCCGTAGGAATTGACACCCAAGCTTCATCTACTGATGGTTGAAGATTCAAGACCCCTGCGACTTGACATATAAGCGTCAATCGAACTAAGAGGCAACTTCAGCATCTCTGGTTCCATTGTCATCAAACATGGTTTGCCTTCAGTTGCTAGTTCGTAAACAATCTTGGTCAAGGAAGCACCAGGGTCAAAACTGACTATCAGGTTTGACATTGACTGTGGTTGTGATTATCCATAAAAGCTGCTTTTAACTTAAATGCAAATATTGACTGTGAACATCACTCTACTGACCATTTTGTTGGAGGCAAATTTTATCCAGTTGGTTATTTTTTTCGCTGCTGTTAATTAAGTCCTTACTTTTCTGCTAAGAAATTCGATTTAGAAAAGTGTGCCATCACAGATCCATGCCAGTTCCACGAACGAGCCATTGCAGATTCATTACAGTGACAATGTTGATCCAATAGAGA
Organism: Tolypothrix sp. FACHB-123; assembly: GCF_014697075.1. GTDB lineage: Bacteria > Cyanobacteriota > Cyanobacteriia > Cyanobacteriales > Nostocaceae > Aulosira. The sequence goes on from NZ_JACJRE010000082.1 coordinate 8,872, forward strand.
TCCATTTGGATGACATACGTATTCTATGTATAATTTTTAGTTGCAACAATGATAAATTATTGACAAATAATATGCCATGAGAGATCCAATACAAATCCATCGGAGATCCATTACATATTCATCCAGCAGTTGATTCGAGTAGCCCAAAAAAACCTTTGCTCAGTAGCAAGCTATGTTGCTGTCCGGACATTTTTTCTTGGGAGAAAAAACGCACCCCTAGGTGCGGCAACAAGCTTGCCCTCCTTTCACGGTTCCCCTACTGAGGTAGGTCAACCACCGTGACAGAGGGGAGATAATACGAAAATAATCAAAATTCAGGGCAAGCTTGTAGCGGATTGACTCAGATACTCACTCCTGCTGGCTTCACTCAAGTGCGTCTAGTAGAGACAAAGCGTGGTTTTTGTGCATTGGCAAGCGCACCATAATCAACGATGAAAGACAAATCCGTTTTGTAGTAACAATGTAATATTTAGTAGTAAATTTTGGTAGTAGTTTTTTCTTTCTCATTTTTGGCTCAAAAAACTGGGCCAAACTTTTTTGCGTACTGTGCGAGAAGTTGGACTGAAAAAACTGACATGGATGTAACATGAATCTGCCAAGGATTTACCAAGGATTTAACATAGCTTTCATCTCGCCATAGTTATCCATTCCATGAATTTGACATGGATTTAACGTCAATCAGACATGAAACTGACATGGATTTACCAAGGATTTAACATAAAACTGACATACCACACTGAGCAGTTTTATTACTTATTTTTGTCTGTACTGAGGATCGGAATTTATGGCTCCCATAGCTTCAGAGTCATGTTTAGACGCTATTATATGCGTTTAAACAAAGGATTTTCTGCTGCTGTTATTACAGCTACGTCAGGAAGTAAGTTTAGTAGGTAAGTCTTACCAAGAATTTTTCGTTCTTTTGTCTACACAGCTAATGAACAACCAATCAACTGACTGACAGTGCAGTAAATAGCCTCATTCCACTTTTTCCTAAATTCGTGGAATCGGTAATTGAAGGTAGTAAACTTGAACTAAATTCTCTTCACTCATCTAATACGTGATTTAGCTCTTGCACGGTTGGCTTGGTGTGATTTGGGCTAGGGTGCTTTCTTTGTGATTAGTAAAGCTAATAATTGTTCATTTGTCAGAGTCGAGCGAATTGAATAATTAAAAATCCGCCTTCTGGCTAAATTTTATAGTGGTCAGCAACTCTATTTTTCAGAAATTCGCCATGAGCAATTGTGTAGTGAGTTCACATTTATAATTATTAAAGCTGGTGAGATTTTTTGATTGAAAAATCAAAACCTCCCAAGAAATTGATCATCAGTAAAGCTGTTATATAATTATCTGTCAGATGAAAGCCTGTATTTTTGGCTGAAAGTCTTTCTATGAAGATTTTACAGAATTTTTTAGGAGAAAAAATAAGTGGAGCCAAATGGAGCCAACTTTTGTCCGAAAAAAATAAAAATTATATAAGCTCTGTTAATAATTAGGCGACAAATGGCTCCAAAATCTGACTAAAAAAATTAATTAAAATTAATAATTATCGAAATAAATAGATATCACAGGAGCAAGGCTGCTGCAATAAAAAAGCCTTGCCCAATGATTCTTATAAAAACAGTCAAGCTCCCGCGTTGCTCCCGCACAGAGTAAGAAAATATTTTAAGAAAAGGCAAATACAGTAAAGCCTCTTCATCTCTTGTAGTAAAGGTTTCAGCAGCCAATGTCTCGCAACACTTTTGCTGAGTCGAAGCTACGGGGGCGATTGCGTGGGGGACAGGAATAAAGTGGGAAGGCTTTGACGTACTAATTACACGTAATAGCCCATTAGTGTAATGAGACTCTCAAACTCTTCTCCCCTTCATTCATCTCTCGGCAGAAATTGGGGTAAAAGTGGCGAGCTTGTCACCAGCCGCCATGTAACGGCTGAAAGTCATACTACAAAAGGGTTACAACTTTTTCTTTGCTCTCAGCTTCTTAGAATTACATATTAAAACTTACAAGCATCGACTCGTGAGAAGAGGTGCCATCCGTTAGCTGCTGATTTTAGCTGTGCAGATTGTAAGCTTACAAACTTACGCGTTGATTCATCTCTCAACTTAGCCACATCCTCCCATACTACTTTGTCATAAGGTACCTCGCCCTCGTTAATTCCAAGCCTCATTAATCTTCCTTCAAGTCTTATAGATTTAGCTGGTAGGTGTCCTTGTAGAGTTGGAATTCCTTTAGAGCTCTTTGTACCAAACGTAAGATTTTCATAAGGTAACCAGGGATTGGCACTTACATCCATTAAATCTGCCTTGAGCCATCCAACACGATTAGCGAATTTTGTAAAATCTTCACCAACATTGTGCCAAATTTGTTGTTGTATGCTCAAGCCAAAGCGTCCGTTGCTGTACTTGTACCAGAGTGAGTCAATGACCCGTAAGGCGGAGCAGGGAATTTTTTGATAGTCTTCAGGTCTGAGCCAGAGTTCTTTATTTCTGCCAGACATTTCAATTATGAGTCTTAGGGTTTCCTCATCTGCCTCTTGCCATTTACCTTGTGATAATAATTCCCCTAGAGTCTCCATATATGTCAGGTTTTTTAATTTATAGCTATCTACTGATGCTCGAAATATAGCTGTAGCTACCGCCATCAAAAAAATTGCACTAATTACAGTTAAAATCTTTATCCGCTGCTTGGATCTCTGTTGCCCTAGAGTCAATCTCTTATTCGACCATTGTTGTAATTCCAAAGCGCGTTGAGATTCTCGATCCTTGCTGACAGTTAAGAATTTATAATCTAGATCGCTCAAGCTTTTACCAGATGCCCATTCCTGAGCATCCTGCAATGCCTGTCCCCGCAACAGCCGGGATTCATCCTGGCAGTCCGATACAACCCACGCCGCCAAGGTCTCTCCATAGGGACGCAACATCGCCAATGCCTGCTCTAGCCAATTACGATTAAACACTCGCTCATAAATGCGGTTGTATACCCGCAACATCCCATCTTGCTTCACCACCAGCCCCGTCAGCCGCAAAGTTAGTTGTTCTGGGCTGTCATTTGCTAGAATACCTCCTTGCTCCAAAATTTGCTGATACAGCCCTAGCAGTCGTCCTGTACGCTCCTCGCCACTTAGCAACAGCCTGTCTCGAATTGTCTTCAAATGCTCTGGTGTATCCTGCGCTTCCCAGTTCTTAATGACCCTGGCTGTCACTAAATCTTCAACCCAAGCTGCCTCATATCCTGCTGGTATGGTGTCATCCACACTCAAAACCAGTTTGCAGACCTTCTGGGTCAAAAACGGCTGTCCACCTGTCCAGTCCAACACTGCTTGCATCAATGCTTGAGGATTGCTAGATTTTGCTTCCAAACCTTGAGCTAGCGGTTGAGCTTCCTGCAACTGAAACCCCATCAGTTCGATCGGGCGACCAACGTTAAACGGAGTCCGCTGCTTGTCTTGCATCAAGTCTGAGGGTGTTGTCACCCCCAGTAGCGTAAATGTTAAACGACCGTACTCCACCTTCTGAGATCGAAGGTTATAGCACTCTCGAATAAAAGCAAAAAAGTCATCCAGCTTAAACGGTAAGCTGAGAACGCTGTCAATCTCATCAATGAAAACCACTATTCGCTGGGGAATAGTTGCCAGCAGCACTTCATCAAGAAATTTGTCAAACCGCCGCACATACGAAAGCAGGCGATGTTCCTCCCACCAGGTATAGAGATCAAATGTTTCGTATAGCTCCAGACTGCTGACAATGCTATCGATAACGCTGACATACCACTCTTCTAGCTGCATATCCGACGTGCCAATGCGGGTTAAGTCGAGCGCTGCACAAGCTACCCCTTCCGCTTGTAACCTCTGCACCGTCTGCACCTTCAGGCTGGACTTACCCATCTGCCGAGAGTTCAGGACATAGCAGAACTCCCCCGCCTTCAAGGCTTGGTAAAAGGTTTCATCCGCCTGCCGCCGCACATAGGTTGGCGCATCAACCGGAAGGCTGCCACCAACTTGATAGTCATACTCAGCATCCGGCGTGATACTCATGCAACAACCCTCAACCGTTCCCTAAAGTATTGCCGATACAGATTGCACAAAGGCACGACACTATTGTTCTGGAACTGCACCAGTCCCATACTGGTGAGCTTAAATGCCTCACTAGTACTAATCGACACGGGATGGTCTACTGCTACCACTTGTTTCATAGCAGCCAAGATTTTCTCATCTCCCTCTAGATTCAGCAAATGGCGACGCAGATGCTCTCCATACAACCCGCCTTCAGTTGGGGCAATTTGCAGCAACTTTTCTAATGACATCTCACCCCGTGCAATTTGATATAGCGCCGCCCGTATCAGATAAGGATGCCCACCCACCATTGCCATTAGCTGCCCCACCTTTGCTTCCGCCCAGTTCAACCCATGCCGCTGCACCAAATCTATCACTTGCGGTTGGGTCAACTGTGGTAGCTCGATCGGAACACCTACATTAAATGGCGATTGGTTAATATTCAGTGGAATATATACCTCTTTGGAATGCACAATCACCAGCCGCAGGTTCTTCCAAATTGGCTTAAGCTTGGCATCCTCGTGCCATGCCCTTAACATGCCGAAAAAGTCTGTGGCAATTTCCAAGTACTGAAAGACCTCATCCACTTCATCCAGACACAGCAAAACGGGACGCTTCAGTTCGGGTAGCAAGTATCGCTGAAAATAGTTCGTGCATTTGTTTTTGCTGCCTACCCCTCCTTTCCAATAATCTGCTAGCCTATCCTCTAGATTTAATTCCCCAGTGACACTATTGCAAAACCACTGCAAAAACTGGTCAAGACTGCTCAGAGAGTCTCGATCAACCAGTTGAAAGTTGAGTGATGCCGTTTGGTATTCCTGCTCGCTAGCATGGTTGAGAATTCGCAGCATCAAGGAAGACTTTCCCATCTGCCGAGGAGCTTTTATCCGAATCAATGCTCCTGTTTTGATAATCGCTTCGTAACAGCGGGTTTCAATCGGTGGACGCTCAACATAGAGTATTGACTCCAGGGAAACTTGCCCTTCTGGCTCTTCGAGAACAACGTCTTGGGTAGGGGGAGATACGAGCGAGCGGGAAGAACCTGACAGGACTTGTTCCAGCTTCCGAGTTTGGCTAGTAGGTTCTGGTATCTCCGGCACAGGCAAAGACTTTAAATCAATTTTTCCAGCATCGGTCGTTCTTTTGAGTACTGGAATGAAGTCTTGTGCAATCCCTTCAAGAGCAATCCGGTTACAGCCTAGTTTGTAGGCAAACTCAATCGATTCTCCCGCCCCTAGTGCGTCGTAAAAGCCAACTGCGAATAATCTAGCAGCCCGGTCTCCAACCGCCTGATTCATGCCAATTACATAAGGAATGTTGTGGACGATCGCAATTGCCTGCACCTCAGAATAACAGGCATTCAACACTACACACTCTACCTTCTCAGCGAACAACTGAAACAGCCCTGCTAGTGCCTCAGAGCCTACAAGTTGAGCTTGTCCAGTCAAATTCTCCAGAACCAAACCTTCCTCCCCCATGCCATGCCCGGAAAAATGGACGATCTGCGGCTTATAGTCCAGCATCGCCCGCTGCACATCGCCTGGAGTCACTGCCCAGACCTGCTCAAGCTGAAACATGTCACGAAAGCGCGATCGCTGTAATCCAGCATCAATCTCTTTGACCTCCTGAGTCAGGTCAAGTGGTGTTGAATTCTTAGGATTTGCTGCCAGGAATAGAATCGTCTTTTTCTTACGTGTTGAAGTGCTGTCCATGAATCAGTTTACACCGTGAGATACCTTGAAAGCCTACTTATGAAAAATTAGTCTTCTCAGAGGTTGGCGTTGTAACTTCTACGTTATCTCCTTCTTGCCTTACTGAAAAGTCTGGTTTACTGCTTTGAGCAAGTCCAACAGCAATCGCTTTAGAGAATGCTTTAAATTTGAACTTTATTATGTAAAAGTGAATATGAAAAATGTAGCCCGGAAGGATACAGAAGTAACTTCAGTTCAAAAAATAGCATTAAAATTACTTAGACAATACTGTATACATTATATTTTGATATTTTTTTCATGGTATCTACAAGTTGATAAAATGATTAGTCAGATAGTATAATCTAATACTAATTTTAATACAAGTATATAGTTTTTAAATGAAATATGAAATTTGTTGCCTTTCATAGATAAAGCAGCGAACAGTCGAGATACATGGAAATACAATCTTGTCCCTTGCCACCAATGGGAAGCTTAATAGCACCTTCTTCTATAGATTAATGTTTATCCCGATTATCAAAAATGCTAAAAAATCTATCAAAGCTTCTTTCGACCGCGTAATAGAGATACGCAGCCGAAGCTTTCAAAACCATTGCTTTGGTTGGGTTGTGCAAATAAAAGTAAGAAAGGGAGGAACTGGATTTTCTTACTTATGTCTGTATTGTTTCTATCTGCTCCACGGGGCGATCGCACTCCTTGATCTGCGACCGAGCAAGAAAGGTGTACAGCATTGGCTCTTCAAACCCTTGTCATTAAAGCGTTTTAGTTTGGTAATCAAAAATTTTCTTACTTTTTTTTCTTACTTGTGCTATTTATCATCACTATTCCTATCATTAATAGAATATGCCATAGATTTTAATCTATGTAATCACTCTGCCAAGAGACCACAACAAATAACTTTATTCGCTAGTAAGACAAGCTTGGTAAATAGTCTTACGATGGTGATGCAAGTCTTACATAGTGGTAGGAGATCAGCTATGCGCCCTTGTATAGCAGTAGAGAAATTTTGGGATCTTCGAGATAACTGAAAGTAACTGTCCTACTTTCGGTGGTTGTTCTATCCAAACTGAACGGACTACATCAACGCGCTTATCAGTGCTTCAGTAACACTTGTTTTCCTGTATCATAGCTAATTAGTCAGCTTAATGCAGTAATGCAGTAATGCAGTAATGCAGTAATAATTTCAATAAAATAAATGTCTCAGCCTGAGCTAAGTTTGGTGGTTTTAAGAACTGCCGATGTCCTAAAAACGCTGTTATTTTACAGAGCCATTGGGCTAGAGTTCGAGCAAGAATGTCACGGTCAGGGGGTGATTCACTATGCTTGTACGTTGGGTACAAGTACAATCGAAATTTATCCTCTAATTGATGGGTCTGCACAATCGCCAGTACAAGGTGGTGCAACGATGCTGGGGTTTAAAGTCGCCAACATCGATGCTGTACTTACTAAACTTCAGGAAATTGGAAATACCGTACTACCAACTAGAGAGTCAACCTCGCGTGGTCGTCGGGTAGTGTTAAATGACCCCGATGGTCGTAAGGTTGAGCTTACAGAATTATGAGACTTTTTATTAATGCAGTAAGTAATGCAGTAAGTAATGCAGTATGTCAGTAATCGCGTTTATTAATCAAAAAGGTGGTTGCTCCAAGTCAACATCCGCCGTTCACATCAGCTATTGGCTATCTCGCAAGGGGCATAAAGTTCACTTGCTAGATGCTGACGCTCAACGTAGCAGTTCCATTTGGCTCCAGTCGATTGAGGACAACTCTATTCCCACTACCGTGCTGCAATCACCAGATGAACTGTTGGAGCAAATCCCAGAGTTAGCGCAAGAGTGTGATTATCTAATTGTTGATGGGCCAGCTGGTTTATCTGAGGCTAGCAGGGCAATATTATTCAGGACTGACCTAGCTATAGTTCCCTGTCAGCCGACAGGTTTAGATTTGCAATCTGCCAGTGATGCGGTGCGGTTAATCAAGCAGGCTCAGTCTGTGCGCGGTGGTGCGCCCAAGGCCACAATATTTATTAGCCGTGCTGTTAAGGGGACAAAGTTATTAGATGAAGCGATCGCACTTTTGTCTAAAACAAAAGAGGTGACAGTGCTGAAGACAGTGATTCACCAAAAGCAAGCGATCGCTGACACCTTTGGTCAAGCTGCAACAATTTGGAATTTATCGGGTCGTCCTGCGGCTGAATCTCAACGGGAATATGAGCGGTTATTTAAGGAAATCATAGGGATGCTCAAATGACTAAAAAACGAAAGTCCCTCGATGATGCCCTGGCGCGTGAGTTTGTTTATGGTGAGAAGGATGAACAGGCAGAACCAGAGCAAGTAATAACTCAAAACCAACAAGAGCCAGAACCACAGCCACAGCCAGAACCCACACCAATTGCACTACCTACGCCCACACCTCAACCAACCAAGCCTAGTATTATGTCTCAACTCCAGCCAGCCACTCCCAAGGAAGCGACAATTAGACTAACTGTGGACTTACCAGAGTCTATGCACCAAAAGTTGTCTATGCTGGCAGCAAAGACTAGGAGAAAAAAGGCTGAGATTGTACGGCTGCTGCTGGATGAAGCACTCAAGGATGTTGAAGAGTAATGCAGTAATTGATGCAGTAATGCAGTATTTAAGTAAATAAGTATTTATGAGACGATCTGGCTGTAATGGCTGCGATCGCCTTTTCTAATGTTTGACCCTGCTTATGGTGTTGGTGCATTTGTGCTGGGTGCGTAGACGCTTGCGGCTTGTCGCTAGACATCGCTTTAAACTGCCTGTTGGCGCTTTGGTGAGGGAGCTTAAAAGGTGAGACAGCAGGAGCGAGCGCTTTTTAGTTCTCTTGGATTTAGTTGCTGGATTGCGATCGCTCTTTCTAACTTACCCAAACAAGAACGTTTTTTGACTGAGCCAACAGCATCCAATGATACTCACGCCCCATTGCTTGTGAGAAATCCGGGATTACATCGCAATGACGCAACAGAATAATCAAATTAATTGCATTTACCAAAAATCATCTTCAATAGGATCTGAACCAATCATAAAATCAAAATTACCTTCACCCCTGCTTTTATTCAATGTTTCCATGATTTTTTTGGGGTTATCATGAGGCCCATTGACATAGAATGGTTTTCCGTCACGACCACATTCAATACGTATTCTCCCATCCCATTCTCCGATGTGCGAGCGCGATTTAGAAAAGTCTTTGTGTGGTTGAAATCCTAAGCTTAGAGCGTATTCGCAAGCACTAAATATCATCCCTTGGGCAACTTCAAGGGGAACCTCTTGGGGCTTTCCGGGAAATGGATGGAATAGTGCTGCTGCAACTTCTTTAAATTTTATCCTGTCTACTGTACGTGGTGGCATGGCATCTTTAACACCCAAGCACCATATATCTAAAAGGTAACTACAAACCGTGATTTGATTGTATCGAGCAACTCTTGCAATAACCACTAATCCTAAACCGCGAGCGATATCATCATTGTTTTTTACAGGTATGATTTTTGTCAGCAGATTTTTGATGCTGTTTTCTGGTGGGTTTTTCGGTAACAATTGGATAAGACTTTCGCTTGCTAAACACTGATATACGGGGTCTAATTCACCTTTTGCTAATCTATCTAATGTGGTTTGCTGTGCTTGATTTTGAATTGCTGCGTTGACTTCTGATACTTTGATACCTAGTTTTCGAGCTATTTGTTTGGGTGTTAAATTCAATGCCCGTAATTCCATGATTTCTTGTTGTTGTGTTGCTGTCATAAATTACTACTTTCTACAAACAACCGGGAGCAGAAATATTAAACCAAAGCTGGCTTTTATTAATTAAATTTCTGGACATTAATTATAGTTTGATCAGGTATATTATTAAACCGCACTGCGGGGACAGTTGAAGTTATTTCACCGGATGGTAAAGTTTAGTTAATGGATTCCATTCCCATCCCGTACTCATAGGATCGCGGTTTCTTGTCCAACTGATAAATTCTTTGGCATTTTTGGTTTCCCTTTCCGCAATCAGGCTTTGGGGACTAACAGCGAGTCTTGAGGACAGGTTTTCGTTTGTCCTCGGTTGCAGTTCAACTTGGGGTTGCTGGTATGAATAAGCTTGTCTTTGAGGTCGAGTGTTGTTGCTATATCTCCCTGCTTGCAAAGCCCGTTCCATCTGTTCCAACTTCTTGGTAATTGCTTCTAGTTTGGTGTCAAGATGGGATTCTAGATTGTCTAACTTATCCGAGAGTTTGCCGGGGATATTGATATCATTATTGTTATCAAATTGGCAGACTAATTCTTCTAAGGCTTGCAGCAAGGCAATTGTATGACCTTGACGATGCAGCCGCGATAGTTCTCTGACTACTGGAATCAAGGCAGTAGGGACGCGAACCATTTCGCTAGGTGGAGATTTTTGGTCAGGCATTTGATATCAATTCGATATCGACAAACTGATTGTAGATGAAAAGCGTTGCTTGTGTCCGTTAGGCATCGCTCAATATCGTATGAATGCGGTATCCAAGAGAACTAAAATTCAAAATTCGTGCTTCTGTGATGGCTCCGCCCGCCGCAGGCATCGCCTGACGGGGTAATGGGGGGCTGAATTATCGCGCCACCACCCATCAATATTTCTTCCACATTTCTTCCACCCACCCGTGGAATTCCATCATCCACAAGGGCGCTGCTGGGTACAGTTTGCTCTAATTAATTGTAACTAGGAATAATGAAGGCTAATTTATGTAAATTTATCAATAGTATATGCTGTTTTTTTCTATGAAACATTGCTTTACGATAATTTAATGGACATCAACCAACAAAAAGAACAATTTAGCATTACCTATGTTAGAGCTATTGCTGCCGTAGCCGGTTATTCTTTATATAGACCAGAAATCGATAACGACAGCGTAGATTTAGGCATAATCAGTAGAGGTGGTACAGGTAAAATCCTTTCCCCTAGACTAGAATTACAACTAAAATCTACAGCTAGAGATATTCTTGATGACAATTATATTAAATATCCCCTGATTCTCAAAAATTATAATGATTTAAAAATCAATGCCCTAGTTCCTCGGATTTTAGTAGTCGTTTTAATTCCCGAAAAAATAACAGACTGGATAAAACAAACCGAAAATGAACTTTGTATTAGACATTGTGCTTACTGGGTATCCTTGCGCGGAATGCCAGACACCGAAAATACAACCAATGTTACTATTGAAATACCTCGTAGTAATCAGTTTACGCCTGATGCACTCCAAGCCATCATTCAACGCATTAGTTTTGGAGAAAGCCCGTGAAAGTCACCATTAAAGATAGTCAAATCCTCAAAACCGTTAACCCTAATGTAATACAAGCACACTTGCAAGCAACAGGTTGGCAGGAAACCGGGCGGATATATAATGATTCTGGGGCAATTTGGCGACTGAAAAAAGATGCCGCTCCTGAATATGAAATCTTGCTACCTCTTCAACATAACTTAGGAGATTATGCTGAAAGAATTAGCGATATATTAAAAACATTATCAGTGGTAGAAAATCGTGACCAAGTTGATATATTAAGCGAATTTATTACCAATTATCCCAACTTCAACTTGCAAGGTGTGGTCATGCAAATTGCTACTCCATCAACTGATAAACTGAGTGGAGAAATTACTTTATTAGCTGAAGTTTTTGAGAAATTACGGTCAATTAAAACCGAGCTAGCAGACCATGATTATATCTTAGCCATTAAAGCCTATCAGGAACGTTTACCAATTCACTGCACAGGTGATTTAGTCAAAGTTGACAATCATTTTCTCCTGAAAAATCCCCACGATTTGCTTCTTGGTAATATCTAATTTCAACCAAGCTCCGATTGTTAGGTTTTCTAGATGAGTTCTGATATCGAGTCACTCATCTGCTTTTGCAAACGCTGGCGGTTATCATCATATTTCAAAACCGTCTGCACTTGGGCGTGTCTGCTAAAACGCTGAGTAGCACGGTAATTGCCATTATTCAAATCCAATACTGTAGTAATCGCACTGTGACGAACACGATGGGGTGACATCTTCTTAGTAATTCCCGCAAGCTTACATAATCCATCCACCAGTCGCCTGATTGCTTCCCCAGTTAATCTTGCTCCATTCTTGTGATAAGCCAACACTGTAAACAGCGGATCATTGCCACGTTTCTTCTTAGAAGCTTTTATCCAACTGGCTAGAGCGTCGGTGGTTTTGGGAGATAGGTCAATAACTTCCTTCTGGCTACCCTTACCTTTACCTAAAATTGAGAGCGTTTTTTCCTTAGCGTTAAAGTCACGCACATTTAAATTGACTATCTCCTGACGACGCAAGGCATTATCCCAGAGTAACCGCAGTAGTGCATAATCACGCTTGCCTTTTAAAGTATTCTGGTCAACCAGCGCAATAACTTTGGCATAGTCAGTCGCTGGAATTCCCGTAGTGTCTCGGTAGGTTTCGACCCTTTCACCTTTGACATCATCTAAAGAAAAATTGCAGACACCTAGCCGTCGCCCCATCTCCACCATTGACTTGATAGCACTGAGGCGACGATTCACCGTAGCTTCAGCCAGTTTTTTCTTAATCAGGTGTGCCTTATACTTGAGAACCACAGCAACAGCGTGACGTTGTTCCAGATGAAGAAACTCCAAAACCAAATCCCGGCTGGGTTCTTTCTTAACGACAAACAGGAAGAAATCTTTCAAATCTTTTTGGTATTCGCGCTTGGTGTTCTCACTGCGCTTATCCCCAATCAACTGCTGAATAACATCGGGGTCATTTTCTAAAGAAAAGTCCTCTCCGATCGCTAAAGTCAGCGAGTTTTCTAGAACACTTATATTCTCAGGGTGGATGGGTGTCACTTTTTTGGACAGGGTAGACGCTTTAATGCTATTTCAACATCTTAGTTGTTAATCGGTATTTATTACTGCAAGTGGTGTGAAAAGATGCATTGTCGCACTATTTGTCAGCACAGATGGGGGAGGGGTTTGGGAAGTAATTGTCAGATGATTGACAGTTAGGGAGGGCGATGAAACGAGATTTTCTGACATGAGAGTGTCAGGGCTAACGAAGGGAGTACGTGATCTGACGGTAAATGAACAGAGAGTTGACAATAGCGAACACCCTAACCCTGAAAGATGGGTTAGGGTGTAAGAGCGCGTGTTTATGAGAGGTAGGAATTCAAATTATTGATATCAAAATTGTCAACACTTTTGAATCAATGCTAAAATCTTCCCTAGACAGGGAATAATTTCAAATTATTTATTGATTTCATCAAAATTTATATCACAAATAGTCCCCAAAGTAACAAATCGTTGAAAATTTGTTCTAGGTGAAGGTAATGTTTTTAGCTTGTAGGTAATGCGTATGTATATAGAAACTTTTACTCCTACTGAAGCGGCGGCATTTGTAGAATTACCACCCAAGAAAATTTATAAGGAAGTAGAACATAAAATTTTTCCTGAATATAATCCTCCCAGACTGAATTTTGCAGCATTGGTTTATCTACGTTTAATTAAGGAGATTAACTTTATTCCTGTTGATTATCGTTCGTTTCTTTATCAAAGTTTAGTTAAAGCTTTGGAGCAAAATTTATCATCAATTGAAATAGTAAGATTTGTCAAAATAGAAGTTGAGCCTATTGCTAAGGAGGTATTAGAATTTATCAAACGTTTTCAAGCATGGAAAAAAAATTTAGTTTCAGATCCGAACATAATGAGCGGAGAAACAGTATTTCCTAATTCTCGGCTTACAGTTCGTCATATTGGTTCAATGCTTGATAGAGGAGAGTCCCTAGAGGTAATACATGAAGACTATCCTTATTTAACTGAAGAAGATATAAAATTTGCTCAAGTCTACGTGAAAGCTTACCCAAGTGTTGGACGACCTAAAAATAATTAAATTCCTAATTGATGAGGATCTTTCACCAGCCGTTGCACGTTACTTGTGTAACGAGCTTTTTATTGATGCAATTGCTGTGAGAGATCGGGGGTTACTTGGTGCAAAGGATTATCAGGTTTTAGAATATGCTTTTAATGAAGAGCGTATTCTTGTAACAGCAAATGTTCGGGATTTTGAAAAGTTTGCTCGTACTACAGAAATCCACGCTGGCATTGTATTCATCTGCCAAGGAGATTTATCTCGAAATGAGCAAATTGCCATTGTCAAAGAAGCTGTAAATGCAATCAATGCTGAATTAGAAAAAGGACGCGATATTTTAAATCGTGTCCTATATATGGAAGAAGATGGTACTAAAAGGTTTGATAATTTGGGAGGAAATTAGCAAGAGTATTACGCAAGTGGATTTAATCAACAGATTCTTCTGAATCTTCCTCATCTTCCAAATCAACAGATTCCACCCTATCTTTAGCACTCACAGCATATTGTTTAGCTGAAGTTGCAAACGCAAACCTAAGTGGAGCTACCTTGGAAAATACAAAGCTCACTGGTGCTATCATGCCGGATGGTACAACTCACGAGTAGCTTTGACGATAGTCAAGAATTAAGCATTGCTAAAAGTTCTTCTTTTCTTTTTTCTAAGAGAGAGATTTTCCGGTTCAAACTTCGGATTTCTGTATTGATTTTCGATAATTCAGCTTTGCGCTTTTGAGTTTTTAGATAATCCGACCCATATTTTTCAATTGACTTTATCTTCTACCTCATTCCTTAAGAGTTTGAAGCAGGGATTTCCATATAAAGTGTTGTGCCGATATTGCAATTTTCCTGATTTGATAGCCTCAAGAATTTCTGCTAGATCAAGGTTAAATTCTTTTTGGGCTGTTTTATCGCTCAGAGTAGCTCCCTTTTGCCCCCAAGGGGAATTGTCTTCTTCCTGATTCATATTTGACTTGATAAATTTAAGAGAACGAAATAAATTCTATTTCCATATCTCACTCATTATTTTGTAACTGGAGAGTGCAACTCCCGTATTCGTTCCACAGTTAAACCTATAGTATAGATAGTTATAGAAGGATGAAATCCGAAAAAACTGGATGTGGGCAAGCTAAATCGGGGTAATGAGCATGGCTAAAACTAAGAAATCAGAAAACGTTCCCAATACGATGCTCTCAAAGTTCGATGCAATTGTAGCGATAACGGATGATTTTGCCAAACAACGCTTGAATGATGAATATGCCCAATTAATTCGCTTTGCGACAGCAGCTTTGTGTCGGAAAAGACCATCTCCTCTGGCAAGCGGTAAGGAGAAAACTTGGGCTTGTGGCATTACCCACGCGATCGGGATGGTAAATTTTCTCTTCGACTCTTCACAAAAAACCCATGTTAGTGCCAAGGAAATCTACGATTGGTTTGGTGTCAGTCCCAGCACCGGGCAGTCGAAATCAAAACAGGTACGAGATATCCTGGATATGCGGCAGATGGACCCTGATTGGTGTCTGCCGAGTAAGTTAGACAACAACCCGATGGCTTGGATGATTTCTGTGGATGGATTTATCCTAGATGCTAGGACTGTTCGCCGAGAAATACAGGAAGAAGCATACGCACGGGGTTTTATTCCCTATATTCCGGCTGATGGCAAACCGGAAGATATCGACGAGGAGCAAGCATCATCCCATCAAAGTAAAAAACAAGCATCATCCCATCAAAATAAAAAACAAACATCATCCCATCAAAGCAAACCAGTTAACTCTTCTCCCGATGCCCTGTATGTGCTAGATGTTTTTATAATTGACGGTCCGATCGCTCCTAAATTTATCGCCAAAAATCCAGTGATATCCCGAACCATTGAGATTAAAGGTAGCAATACCCTGGAAGACCTCCATAAAATTATCTTCAAGGCATTTGATCGCAAAGATGAGCATATGTACGAATTTCAGGTGGGAGGTCGCGGACCACAAGACCCTAATGCAAGACGCTATGGCTTGAAACAAGCATTTTCCAGTTCCGATTTTACAGAAGCGCCTACGGGGGAGGTATCTACTACCCCAATTGCAACGCTCGGCTTATCTATTGATGATGCTTTTGGTTACTGGTTCGATTTTGGTGATGATTGGTGGCATCAGATTAATGTAACCAACATCGCAGAGAAGGCTCCAGAGAGCAAGTATCCTAAAATCACCGAGCGGGTTGGGGCTAGCCCTCCTCAATATGCAGATTTTGATTAACAAAAAGCAGATATAATCCACGCTAAAGTGATAGCCAACCCGCATTTTCTCCGCCAACGTTCATCTTGAGTGTCAATTATCAAAATAGTGGCGGCAACTTTTGTGATTTGAAACAAAAAATGAGATTTTAACTCATGATATGCTTCAGAAATGAGTATCCAGTTTATAGTTCACTTTTAATATTCGAGTTTTTTTACTCATAATGATTATCGTTTAGCGGATAAAAAGACTGATACGAGAAACGTTTGTATCAATCCTTCAGCTTGATTATCATTATTATTCAGCTACGGTTTGAGTAGGCGATCGCCCAACAAAAGAGCGATCGCTTGGACAATGAAATATTTTATTTTTACTCAGATATCTACTAAAACAAAAGTTTTGAACCATAACATGAGCATTTAAACCATATTTTGAATTGAAAGTTTAAGTTAGAGCAATTTTGTCAGGAATTTTTTGTGCAAGTTTTATCCAATTGTGTTTTTTAAACTCATTCTCTAGTTATGATTCAGAATTTCAACTCTCACTCATAATTTGATTCAAAGTTTTAATTTGTGATCAGCGCGAAAGCCTGAATTTTCGTTAACTTTTTTCTAATTTATGGATCAAAATTTTTCTCACATTATGATTCAAAGCATAACTTTTAAGGAATTGCAGGTACAGTAGTTACAGATAAATTATCGGTAACTAGGATGAGCAAACTTTCAGTAGTAGGAGAGGGGTTACTTTCACCTCATAACAGCACGAACATTATTGAAATCAATAAGCAGTGGCAGAAGTGGCTTCGTTGGTTAGAGACTGCACAATCTTTTCGTTATGTTCCCAATAACAATGAACCACCTTACACTGCTCGTCAAGAGAATGTTGCAAAGGACAAGCTAGTTACTGGTACGGTTACAGAAAAGTTGGTGGTGTTCTCAGAAAACGCTATATAGGATGTTCTGAAGATTTATCTATAACCAAGTTAGATGAAATCGCCTACCAACTGAGCAATCCTACTCCTAAAAAGAAAGTTACACATAGAAAGTTTGTAACCAAGCCAGAGGATGTGGAGAAATTAACAGCAGAAGTGGTCTCTTTACAGAGTGAGTTACAGACAAAGGAGGAATTGTTAGCAGAAGCATTGGGAAAGTTGACAGCCTGACGGCGGAATTGTCAGCTGTTAGGCAAGAGTTACAGAGACAGTTACAGAGACAGTTACAGATGGATACAGAAGAGAAGTTACATAACAAAGTATCTGTAACTGATTATCAGGCAATACGCGATAACATTCTTCAGTCTTGGCGTGTGTCAAAACGTACTGAGTCGAAAGACCGCATTGCTCAAGCGTTAGATGCGTTTATTGCTGAATTGACCACAGTTGGCGAATCTCCAATACAAACATCTATACAAAATGAAACGAATGCCTCACTGGTGAATAAGGCAAAACTTGATTCTCTTGTAGTCAAGCAATCAGCACAGATTCGTCTGTGGTTACGAGTGGAAAATAATAATAAATTTATTCGGCGCAAAAAGAAGGTGCGAGAGCATATCGAGCGTTTCTGCTTGGATTTCTACAATGCTCAAAAAACCACTCCCAATAGCCATGAGTACATTCTCACCATCCCCTATGAAAATGATAAAGACCTAGACAAACAAGTTTATGACCTGTTTCAAGACATGGACTCTCATGCTGACATGGATTACTGCTTTATCGAAGTAGATGCCCATGAGATTGGTACTGATAGAAGTTGGTGATTATTCAACAGCATATAATGATTCAAACTATCAGCATTATTTGCTTAATTTTTTAACAATAACTAGCTATTAATTGGCTGATTTATTATTGGTGTCTACCAGACACGTTGATAATACTTGGTGTCTTGGTCGTGCCTGGGGTTGTGTCTAGGAGATGTCTATACTGCATAAGGGTTTCAAGGTTGAGTGTCTGTAGTGTCTGGTGTCCGATGTCTGCGAATCAAGGGGGTTTTTGGGAGTAGACACAAGACACCAAAAGCGGTCAAATTTGATTGAGCTTGATAACCCCCTCAGCTATCCAGTCTGCCAAACCAGCACTGACAATTTCATACATCCAGCCCTTAATTTGCTCAACAGTGAATCTTTCACCCTGAACTTTAAAGTTACTTTTAAACTCTCTAACATCAGCCTCTATTCGTTCATTTCTGGTGAGATATTCATACAATTTTTGCGCCATTGGTGATAGTTTCTTAGACTCGGATTGGGTGTCATCTGCCTTATTACCAAGATTGATTTCCAGTTCATAAATGCGCTCTAAAGTTGCTTGATCTATGGGGGGATTTGGGTTAGATTCTGTTGGCGGCGAATAGTCGTTAAAATCGGATATTTTAGTAGTCATATTGGGCAGTTCAACTAAAATCCATTCGTTAGAACTGTCAAGTTTTACCTTTGCCTTACCAGTAGATTTTGGCTGTAGTGTAATCGGGTCAACTTCTGCCAAACATTCAACTTGCAGCATTTTAGAAACAAGATTATGCAAGCCTTTAATTCCAAATAAACACGTTTGAGTATTGTTGTGAGCAACCACAGTTAAAGGCATCTCTTGTTTACGGCTTTTAGTCAGTGCCAGCTTCCCGAATTTTGACAGCAATTCCTCATCTTTAATAAAGTCGCCGTAGGTGGTGGCTTCTTCACAGATTAGAGATAAAGCTTTCCCCTCAGACCACAATTTTTGTCGCCATTGCTCCTCACTTAAGGATGAATTGTTGAAGGTTTTTAGCCGTGCTTCTAATTCCTCAACGTAATCCCGGATCTGCTGCTCGATGTCCGACCAAGAATGGTAACTTTCAACCCCTCGCCATTCTGCGCGGTTGCTGTCAGGGTCAAGGACAACAACGCGGTAGCCTGCTTGTTTTTTCTGTTTGGCGACGTAACGAGCCAGCCAAGATTTACCACCACCTTGGTTGCCCCAAATCAAGGCAGTTTGTTTAATGAGATTTTGCACCCATGCGGTGTTATTGTCGGGTGGGATTACTGGTTGCTGCATTTGCTCTTCCACAGTTCCTGGTGTGCCGTGTGGTAGCTGTGGGGCTGGCTGCTGTTGAGGCTCAAACTTCTCAAAGCTTTGCCCAGAGTCGAGCAGGTGTCCAAATTCGTAATAATCATCAGCCGACATTGCCATGAGTAGGGCTGTTACCTGCTGTGGGGTGATACTGGCTAAGAACTGCTGTCTAGCCTCAGCGATTTTAATACCTCTCAAATATTTGAGCAGTTCCTTACCCGATAGGTCTAACAACTGTTCACCTAGTCTTACAGTGTAAGATGCTTTCACACCTTCAAAGAGTTTGGTAGCTCGGTAATGGGGGCGGATGTCTGCTAGATAATCTTGTGCCTTACTTGTAGCCCACAATCCTACTCCCCCCAATATTATCGCCGCTATCCCCAGATGAATTTTAAACGGGTTATCGGCACTCAGTGAGCGAAAAACATATAACCCATCATGCTCAAGAAATGCCCAAGGGTTATAGTTTGGGTTGCTGGTGCGGTACTGGTTAGCCTTGAGGTAGGGTTCTGGAATTTGCGATCGCTGTTCATATCGGCAATACTTTTTACCCAAAAGTAATTTATTTGGGTTGCCGTCACCTGCTTGAATAGGTGCATCATGAATTCTCGCTCTTCTCGGGTAGAAACAGATGTCTTTCTTGGCTATGCCATCGCCAATATGAGCAGCTATGCCACAAACTAAAGCACCTGCCACAGATAGTTTTACTGCCCAATTTAAACGCAGTGGCAGGTTGTAAGAGCGTTGATTTAGTTCCGATGGTTTAACGTCATTCATCATCACTTTTTCCGCAAAAATAATAACAGTGCGATGGCGGCGAAGACAGAAAAGCCCAATAATAAGCCAAAATTGTCTTTGCTTGGCTGCCGGATGCCCTCAAACTCTCTCACCTGTTGGGTGAATACAGAGAAGCTGCCACGGGCAATAGAATCCATGTTTTGGGCATCAGAAGTGAGTTTCCACGAACTAGCCATGAGCATTGCAGTACGAGTAACACCAATGGCAAACTTTTGACGGTTGGTGATTGTGGGAATAACGCTATTAGAAAAACGCAAATAGCACAAAGTACCAGCGAAACTTGCACCCACTGGTAAACCTGCTACTACTGCCGGGAACAGTCCCACACTGCCTGCTAGATACAGCGATTGAGTTGATACGACTTGAAAACCTGCCATAACCGCACTTTGGGCGATGCCACGAATCACTGTTATGCTGCTGTCAGTTTCTGCGATCGCTTCTTGAACCTGTTCTGAGTCGTACTGCTCTTTGTCTACAATCTCTTTACTGTCGTCTACAAGCTCCGCATCAAAATAGATAGGTGTTTTCTGATTGTTAGTTAGCATAGGGACACCTTTTAAAATGGCTATCCCCCAGACTCACTGGGGGATTTGGCAATTTAGTCAAGCCTTCTATAGTGTGGGGTGTAGGGTGTGGTAAGACTTTCATGATTTCCCCTACACCCTACCCCCTACACCCTAGTTTTAGTCAATCAACCGTCTAAAAAAACCTTTCACTCGGAGCATTGCTGCTGAACCGTGTCTGTGGATTTCTCGCAGTGTTTCTCGTGCTTTGTCACCTGGGGTCAATTCTGATTTTTTGGCTTGAATCTGCTGCCAAAGTTGAGTTTTAGCCCTAGTTGAGTCAATTTCAATTGTCCTCAGTGCAACGCGGTGCGATTCACCCAAGAGGGGGAAGAGCTGGCGAAGCTGTCACCAAGTGCAAACTAAACAGTTTAGTTTAGAGAGCAGTCTGGAAATCAAGGGATGAAACTTTGTTAGCACCTAAGTTT
>NZ_JACJRE010000083.1 GCF_014697075.1 Tolypothrix sp. FACHB-123
GCTCGGCTTATGGATTTAGAAACTTTGAAAACTTCCGAATTAGATGCTTGTTAAACTGGCATTTTGATTGTTAGTTTAGCATAACAAGTACTAAAGAACCAAAACTGTTGGAGATGCTGAAATTAAATGTAGAGAAGTTGATACTTATCTGAGGAATGGGGGCTTAGAGTGGTGGCTTTTACTCCCTAGTTATCAAGAAAAAAATTTAGAAGTCAGTAACTATAAAAATATGGCAACTCTCAAGTTAGAGTTTGCAAATTCTTATTGGTTAAACCGTCCCCTATCGAGAAAAACACTTGCTACACGGGAAAAAGTTATGAGAATATTCTTAAAATGACAAAAATAGAAAAATTTAATCTGGAAAGCCAATTATTAAGAGATGAAGTGGAACGCTTAAAAAGGCTTTTGAAGGACAGGTAGCATAATTTATGGAAACGCTTGTATTGCCTAGCAATAAAAAAAGTGATGAAATTGAAGTTTCATCACTTTTTTTAATTAGGTCGAAAAACGGAGAGGGAGGGATTCGAACCCTCGGTACGGAGTTGCCTGCCGTACAACAGATTAGCAATCTGCCGCTTTCGACCACTCAGCCACCTCTCCAAGCTGTCACGAATATTAATTGTAGCGGATACTGTGAGGAAAGTCAAATACTTTTTTTAGTCATTAATCATTAGTCATTTGTCATTGGTTAAAAGCAGTGGGGCTATTGAACTTTGCCGATCGCCGATGAATTTTTGTACGGGCGGGTTTAACCGACATGTTTTTGTTGCCATAAAAATCTCGCCAAACCCGCCCCTACTGACTATTGACTAATTTTCATAGGACTTGGGATCGCATCCAAGCCAAAGGTAAGGTACGCAATTTTTTCCACTGGGGGACGTAGGCACGTTGAGTAAACACATTATAATCATTGCGTTCAATGACGTTTAAAATTTGACTGTAATGCATTAACGCTGCCCACACAGGTAACCGAGCATCAGCACAGAGGTAGGAAATTCCTCTTTCTGCCTTAGTGTAGAAGTCTCTAGCGCGGGTAATTTGAAAGTCCATTAAGGCACGCCAGCGATCGTCTACTACACCCTTAAATAGCTCTTCCTCGGTATAGTTAAATCTTGCTAAGTCTTCTAAAGGAATGTAAATTCGCCCTCGGCGTGCATCTTCGCCAACGTCTCTCAAGATATTGGTAAGTTGCTTGGCAATTCCCAAGGCAATTTCTTCTTTAACAGGGACGTAAGGCTGTTGTTCGCGATACCACGGTGCGGTGTTGCGATTATCATCCAGCCCCATGATCGCTGTGGACATCAATCCTACAGTGCCAGCGACGCGGTAACAGTAGAGGTATAATTCCTCAAAAGTTTCGTAGCGACTGCGGTATAAATCCATGCGCTGACCGGCAATCATATCCCGAAAGGGTTGAATGTCTACCGGAAAGCGTTGAATGGTATCTGCTAAAGCAACATCAAAATTTTCTACTGGCTGTCCAGCAAAAATCGCTTCTAGCTGCTTCTCCCATAGATCTAGGGTTTCTGGCGTAGTCATAGCAGATGCAGGGCCATCTACCAGCTCATCTGTCCGGCGACACCAAGCATAAATTGCCCAAACGGCGGGACGCTTTTCTTTACTCAGCAGCAAAGTGCTGAGGTAAAAAGTCGCGGAATACTTGGCGATGAGTTGCCGACAAAGTTTGTAGGAATCGTCTACAGAGACCAGCGTTTTCATGCGCGGGGGTGAATCAGGCAGTTGCAGCATTCGTTGCGGGCGATCGGGTAAGCGTTTGCGGATTTGAGGCACTTGCCACCGGGACTGCTTGCGAGATCGCCTGCGCTGTCAGCTTACCAGAAAGTACGGCCCCTTCCATACTGGCTAAATAGCGTTGCATGGTGTAATCTCCAGTGAGATAGAAGTTAGAGATCGGGGTTTTCTGCGAAGGACGGTGCTGTTGGCGACCGGGAGTCGCTTTGTAAACTGAACGCGGCGTTTTCACCACATGATATTTCAGCAACTTTGCTGGATTGTCTCCGCCAAAGTGTTGGGGGAAGAGTTTTTCTAGTTCGGCAAGGGTTGCATCGACAATTTCCTCATCGGATTTGGAGATCCAATCTTTCGCCGGCGCTAGAACTAATTCCAGCATTGAGCGATCGGGGTTAGCATATCCACGGCAGGTATTGCTCATATCAGCATAAACGCTGAGGAGGGGCGATCGCGAAAATAGTAAGTGGTCAATTTCTGTGAGTTTGCGATCGAACCAGAGATGGAGGTTAATTACTGGTACTCCTTCTAACCCATCTAGCTGCTGGAAAAATTCCATTTGCTTCCACGGTGCTGGTAGCATGACCTTGAAGGGGTCAACGGGCATGGCAGATACATACAAATCAGCCGTAAACACTTCATCTTCTGCCCCGTTGAGTCCCCGAATTAAGAATCCCCTCACGGTGCCATCAGGGTTAAGCAAAATTTCTTTTAAAGGGGCATTTAATCTAACTTCGCCACCACGTTCGGTGATGTAATCTACTATTGGCTGACACAAGCGCTCCGTTGGCGAACCATCCAAAAAAGCCATCTTTGAGCCTTTCTTTTCTTGGAGAAAGCGATTGAGGGCTGTGAGCAGAATAGTAGCGGAAATTTCTTCCGGCCCAATGAAGTTCAATGCCTTAGACATGGCAATAAAAACTTCTTTTTCTACTCGTAAGGGAATGTTTTGCTTTTGCAGCCATTCCGTCCACGAATATTTGTCCATTTCTTCTACGTATTTTTGCCCTTGTACCATTGCTGGTAATAAGCCAAGACCAAAACGAATTTTTTCTGGCCAGGTGAGCATGTCGTTGTTTCGCAAAATTGCCACTATCCCATTTAAGGGTGCTGGCAAATCAGGAAAATCAAATCGGCTGTATGTACCTGGGGCTTCGGGCTGGTTGAAGATCATCGTGTGTTCTTTCCACTGCAAACGATCTTCAATCCCGAGTTCTTTGAATAGCTGCAAAATATTGGGGTATGCCCCAAAAAATATGTGCAGACCTGTTTCGTACCAGTCTCCGTCAGCGTCTTGCCACGCTGCCACCTTACCACCTAATACGTCTCGGCGTTCCAAGACGATAGGAGTGTGACCCGCGTCTGTGAGATATTTTGCGCAGGAAAGTCCTGCTAGACCCGCTCCCGCGATCGCTACTCGCATTTAACCCTACTGCTCTTCAATATTTCTTAATCGTTTTGCCGTTCTCATTATACGTTGCAATCTGTTACATTTAGCAGCTTTTGTGCGATCGCTTTTCTAAAAAAACTTTTAAATATCCTGTCCTAATGCTGTTGAGCCTAGCAAAAATCAAGGTTTAGCATTGCTAAACCTTGATTTTTTCACCAATGGCGATCGGATTCAGAAGTTTGTTGACAATGAATTTCCGGGGTAAATTCTTTACCTTCCGTAGGATATACGGTGTTCACGCAGGTCATAAAAATTACCCGTCTTACCTTCACAGCAGTTTTTACTTGTTTACGTACAACTATTGCTGGGAGATATTTTCTGGAAAACGTGTTTTTCAATTACACTAAAGCAAAATTAACTCCACCCACTCGTATTAGTAAGCGCCATGACGATTAAGTACTACCAAAATTGTTTTGATAATTAGTTGCAAATCGTAAATGGTAGACCACTTAAATTGATAAGCTAAATCCAATTTAACTATATCTTCAAAATCCTCTATTTTAGAACGTCCATTTACCTGCCATTCACCTGTCATTCCGGGCTTAACCAGCAAGCGTTTAAAGTGATGCGGCTGATAATTTTCGACTTCATCAAGGGTGGGTGGACGCGTACCAACCAGACTCATATCACCCATTAACACATTCCAGAATTGTGGTAATTCATCTAAACTAGTGCGCCGGAGAAAAGCACCAATGCGAGTAATCCGTGGGTCTTTGTGATTCTTAAAAATATTTCCCTTAGCCTGATTTTGTACTAAATGCTTCATATTATCGGCATTTACTAGCATGGTGCGGAATTTCCAGATGCGGAAAGTTTGACCATTTAAACCGCAACGCAGTTGGCTATAAAAAATTGGGCCAGGATTATCAATTTTAATTGCGATCGCTATTGGGATTGTGAGTACTGCTGTCATGAGCAGGCCAATTACAGCACCGACAATATCAATTAATCGCTTCAGGTTACAAGTAGCGGAAGGATGTACCCTTTGTTGAATCTGATAAATTTCTGGAAGATGAACCTGCATTGGTTTTAGGAAAGATAGTAAGTAAGAGTTTGTGAATACGCTGACAATTTCTATACTACTTTTCATCAGTTAGATAACTTTTCAGCAGCTAGAAGTAATTATTTTTATATCAAATCTAATTGCTGGAAAAGTAGCAATTATGGAAATCGTTCCAATTCAATACCAATAAAATTTGGATTTATTGGTATTGAATTTTTTTCCATACGAAAAAGCGAAATTAAAGAATTTACAGCTACTTTTAGAAACCATAGGTTCAAGTTTTCTTCGTCTTCTCCCTTCTTCTAAACTTCTAAAAAGTATCTAGGGAGTGGTAGGCATATCTAAGGGTCAAAAAACCAACATTATCAATGCCTCATCCACTTAAAAACATACAGATTTAGCTTCAACCAAGGGGAAGAAATGCATCTGTGAGTGTATAGGTTTGTCCGGCAGACATGACTTGAATATCCAAGAGATCTCCACCTGTTGGGGTTAATGTGGGTAAAATTCCCTTAATTCTGTTGTCAGAGACATAAGACAGTTGTGCTGCTATTCCACCTACGGTTACTGTGGTGTCGGTGAGAGTACCAAAGTTATCTCCACCAAGGACAAAAGATTGACCACTGCTGGCTGGAGCGCGCCAGGGGAAGATATCGTACACTGTCATGTTGATTGCGGCTGCATCATTGGGAGTGGCAACGGCGATCGCATTCTCGCTCAAATCCACACTCAACAGCGTTCCACCGGGGCCAGCCAGCAAATCTAACCCATCCAGAACGCCCGCCATTGTATCTTTCTGGATAACCTGAGTACCATCTGCGTTCATCCGGAAGCGGAAGATCGATCCATTCCAATCCTGTGCGAGCAGATTGCCACGCAGTTGCCCATTGAAGGTGGTTGCCCGATATTCAATAATGCCGTTGGTAGAAGCCGTTGCTGTTGCTAGAGGAGCGTTGTGAACTCCTGGAATAGTGGGGTCATTTGCATCGTAGTAAACGTTTTGGCGATCGTCAGTACGTCCCCGGTTACGGTTAGGACTACCGTAGTAGGCACCCTCGACAATCAGGTTCAACTCATCAGGGGAACCACCTGTCATTGGTGACTGTGTGGTTGCTGAAGTTGAGAAGTCCCCAAACCCAGCATTAGCACCGTTATCGGTAGCATAAATTTTTCCTTTGGTAGTGTAAACCAAGTCAAAGGAGTTACGCAGACCGCTAGCATAGACGGAAACATCAACCCCAGGTACAACATTGGCAACTCCACCATTCAATTGATGGTCTTCAGCACCAATGGTTTCTCCTGGAGGAGGAGTATAACCACTGGGGAAAGAAGTGGGCACGATACTGCCAGCAGGTACAGTGTACTCAATCTTGCCATTAAAATTAGGCTTGGTAATTTCTGCCTTCAGCATTGCTGCTGTAAAGTAAGACTCAGGTACACCACCAATTTCATTGGCAGTAATTCCTGCGTTGGTGTTGCTACCCACCAGGATGTAAAGGTCACCATTGTTATCAAACTCTAAGCCATTTACACCGTGGTCATGGTTGGAAACACCGATTCCACTAATCAAGGATTGGCGGGTTGTGAAGTTAGCCCCTGACAGGACAGACACCTCGCCACTGTAAGGAGAAAGTTGTGTTTCTGGGAAAGCACCGCCTCCGTTAGCATATAACTTGCTATGAGAGACATAAATTTTAGGTTCTTTATCATAAGGATTAAAGGCAAGACCTAAAATTTGCGCATTGTATAACCCCTTGATGGTATTAATTGCCTGAATAGCAGTGACATTGTAATTGTCATCAAAGGTGTAAGCCCGAATTGACCCATCATAGAAGCCTACATAAAGCCTGCCATCTGGCCCCCATGCACCCACAGTTGGGTTAGCGACATTGGGGATATTATCGTCTGCGGTGATACTTGGATCGTTAGCATTGGTAATGTCAACAATCTTCTTGGTAAAGCTGATTGCTACCACATCATCATCTAGTACCGTTACAGGCACCGATCGCACAGCAGCATTATTGTAATTACTATCGCCACTGCTGACTGTGTGAGTAATGGTAGTGTAATGAATCCCCTCTGCTGCTGTGTCATTAATTGCAGTGACTGTAACTGTCTGAGGAATATCCCAGTTAGTGGGGGTAAAGGTGAGTGCGGTTTTATTGGTATTGAGTTGATTACCTGAGTTGATGTTGATGCTGACATTGGCTGTCGGCTTCGTATTTAAAACGACTTCATAAGTATCATTACCAGCCGCTTCATTTACTTGGGTGTTACCATTGGTTTGCTTGATAATCACCGCAGGCCCTTCCAGGGGAATCACCTCAATACCAGCAATTGTGGCAACATCCACACTAGCATTCAGATCTAAGTTGAGGAAACCATCACTGATAAAGAAAGGCTGATCGATTGTCTTCACCAAGGCAGAGTTTTGTCCTGGGAAGAAAGCGTTCTTGGATTCTTCAAAAATATCCAAGTCATCCAGTACCAAATCGCCTTCTACCTTGACATCAAACACCCTTTGACCGTAGTTTGTCTTGGTCGGTTCCACAAAATGCAGCTTCAGGGTGTAAGCACCTTCAGCCACTGGAATTTGGTAAGATAAATCTTTAGCCGATCGCACATTTTGATAAAGTGCATCATCATTGGTCTTAAAGATTTCCGTGGTACTAGCAACTGCGCTGACGATTCCTCCAACAGAAAAGCTATCCCGATTCCAGACACGTCCAGTTGTATCGGTATAAAGGGCAGCATTATTGGGAGAATTTGTACCCGTACCGGTATTAATCCGAATTGACTTGTCTTGAGTCAAGCGGACATAATCTAATCGCGCCGCATCTCCTGAATCTTCAAAGCCTTTGATTTGAATGCGATCGCCTGGTTGTACAGCTAGGTTTTCTACAGCCCGGATTTCCCACTTATTGTTGATTGTAGCGGTAGCTCCGTTCACATTGCGATTGGAGTTAACCGTGCCCCTCAGCGTATTGTTAACGTAGACTTCAAACTTGGCATTACCATCACTCTCATCCCAGAATGCCAAATTCAGGTCATAAGTCCCAGCAGGTCCGCTGTAATCAAAATAGGCTGTCCCCGTTTCATTAGCTGACCCATTGACAAAGGTGATTAACTTACCACCGTAGGCTCCAATTCCGGATGAGGTTTCTAAGCGATAGCCACTCAAAACCATGTCTTCTGCTTCAACCAGAATATCTCCTGGAGGAATTGGCGCATTTGCGGCAGTGACATTAACTGTGAAATTTGTAGAGGTAGAAAGTCCACCTGTATCTGTTGCTTGGACTGTAATCTGGGAGCTACCCGTAGCAGTGGGCGAATAGTTCAGCGTTAATTGCCCAGTTGTCGGATTAATACTAGGAGATACTTCAAATAACCCGGCATTGCTATTACCAGTAACGGTATAAGTCAAAGCAGAATCAGCATCTTGAGCATCAGCAAAAGCATTCCACAAATTGATGAGAGTATCCGGTGCATTCTGGGTAACTGTGACATTACCAATGCCCGAAGTCGTTGGTGCTGTATTACCAGGAATAATTACATTAACGGTGAAACTAGTATCTGTAGAAAGACCACCTGTATCTGTGGCTCTTACTGTCAGTTGTGAGCTACCCGTAGCTGTCGGCGAATAGTTGAGGGTTAATTGCCCATTTGTTGGGTTAATGCTAGGCGCAACCTCAAATAGCCCAGCATTAGTATTATTCACTACAGCATAGGTTAGTGCGGTGTCTGGGTCTTGCAGATCGCTGAAAGCATCAAACAAGTTGATTACTGTATTTGGTGCATTTTGCGTTACAGATACGTTAGTAATACCTGTAGTACTGGGTGCTGTATTGATGGGTGTACCAGAAGCAGGTACTAAGCGAATGTAGTCTGTACGTACTGCTTCGCCAGCATTCTCAAAGCCTTTAAGTTGAATGCGAGTACCAGTTTGCAAAGCCACAGCTTGAGCAACCAGTTTTTCTACCTTATTGGTAGCGGATGCAGTACTACCACCAGGACTTTGGTTGAAGGTGAGAGTATTCAGTAACGAGCCATTGGCAGAAACTTCTAAACTGGCAACGCCATCGGTTTCATCCCAGTAAGAAAAATAGATATCGTATGCGCCGGCTGCTCCCGCAAAGTCAAAGTATGCCGTTCCTGTTTCATTAGCGGCTCCATTGATAAAGCTAAGACCTTTACCCCCAGAACCACTAGAGAGGTTTTCTACCCTAAAGCCGTCAACAACAACTAGACTCTCAGCTTCAATCTTGATTTCACCAACAGGAGGAGGTGTAGTCACATTGACTGCAAAGCTAACGTCTGTGGAAAGGCCCCCTGTGTCAGTGGCGCGCACTGTCAGTTGTGAGGTACCTGTTGCTGTGGGCGAGTAGTTGAGAGTTAACTCCCCAGTTGTGGTGTTAATGCTAGGAGCTACTTCAAATAATGCACCATTGGTATTGTTAACAATGCTGTAGGTCAGTGCGGTATCTGAGTCTTGCAAATCGCTGAAGACATCAAACAATTTGATGACCGTATTTGCAGCATTTTGGACTACAGAGATATCAGCAATACCTGTGCTTGTGGGAGCAGTATTGGCGGGAGTACCAGAAGAAGGTACTAAGCGAATGTAGTCTGTACGTACAGCTTCACCAGCATCCTCAAAACCTTTGAGTTGAATGCGAGTACCAGGTTGCAAAGTCACAGCTTGAGCAACCAGCTTTTCTACCTTGTTGGTAGCGGATGCAGTGCTACCACCAGGACTTTGATTAAAGGTGAGAGTATTCAGCAACGAGCCATTGGCAGAAACTTCTAAACTGGCAACGCCATCGGTTTCATCCCAGTAGGAAACATAGATATCGTATGCGCCGGCTGCTCCCGCAAAGTCAAAGTGTGCCGTTCCTGTTTCATTAGCGGCTCCATTGATAAAGCTAATGCCCTTACCCCCAGAACCGCTAGAGAGGTTTTCTGCTCTAAAGCCATTGAGAACTAGACTCTCAGCTTCAATCTTTATTTCACCTACAGGAGGAGGTGTAGTGACATTAACATTGAAGCTAGTATCAGTAAAAAGACCAGCTGTGTCGGTGGCTCTAACTGTGATTTGAGAACCACCTGTTGCTGTAGGTGAGTAGTTGAGGGTCAACTCCCCAGTGCTGGAGTTAATGCTAGGAGCTGCCTCAAACAGATTCGGATTAGTATTGCCAACAATACTATAGGAGAGGGCAGTATCTGCATCTTGAGCATCTGCGAATACATCAAATAATTTGATGACTGTATTCGGAGCATTTTGCACAACAGAGACATTAGCAATACCTGTGCTGGTAGGAGCGGTATTAGTTGGTGTACCAGAAACAGGAACTAAGCGGATGAAGTCGATGCGGGTTGCTTCGTTAGATTCTTCAAACCCTTGTAATTGGATGCGGCTACCTTGCTGTAAAGATACAGCCTGAGCAATCTTAGTTTCCCGCTTATTAGCAGTGTTGGGACTTCCGCCACCAGGGCTTTGATTAAAGTTAACTGTACCTAATTGAGTGCCGTTGACTGAGAGGTTAACGCTACTAACTCCATCATTTTCATCCCAGTAGGAAAGGTAAATGTCATATAAAGAAGCAGCACCCGTAAAGTCAAAGTAGGCGATGCCAGTTTCCGATGCTGCACCACCAATAAAGCTAATTGCTTGCCCATTAGAAGCAGAGGATATGGTTTCTTTTCTGAAAGTGCTTAAAACAAATGCCTCCGCCTCAATAATAGCTTCTGTAGGTGTGGAGGGGAGATTCAGTTGTAAGGTCTGTACATTTGATACTGGCCCGGTAGTACCATCGGCTAATTTCTGAGTCGCCATGATGTAGTTGAAGCCAGCAAAGCCGTTCTGAGTACTGAGTGTAGTCAGGGTGATAGGAACATCCACTGTCCCCGAAGCACCAATCGTGACGGTAATCTCGTTTACCCCAGTGACACTATTAGCTTCAAAGGGGTCGATATCAAAGGCTGTGCCATCGCTCTTGGTAAACATGGCTGCGTCAACGGACAGTAAGGATACTTGAGCACCAGGTGTACCTGTAATGCGGACTGTTTGATTGGCAGATTCAACGATCGCTTCAGTTCCAGAAACCCCTAAAATTTCAATAGTTGGTTCAGTAGGTTGATTAAGCTTGAGGAAAACTTGCGAGCCATCAACACTGCCGGGAATTCTATAAAGTTCCCCAGTAATGCTGGTGTTGTCGTCAAACTCTACAGTGACGACTGAACCAATCATCTCTAAGCCAGAAACACTGGCAGAATCTTGCGGCCCTGGTGCAGCAGTTCCTTTGGTACTGGTTGGGTCCATGTCAATGGAGAAGGTTAAGGTCTTACCTGCGCCAAAGTCTGTAAATACCAGTTCTAGACCCTGAAAACCACCATCTTTAGCTAAGAGATAATTGGTTGTAACCCCACCAACGCCTGGATTACTATCAAGTTTCAGTGCTTTGGCGATAGTATCACCGCCTGTGCCATAGGGGTCAAAGATGATATCTGGGAGAAAACCTGCGCTGGTATCAATGAAGATGCGGCGGATTTTCTGTCCGTTGGTGGAGTTATTCGTTAGTGTAAAACTGCCACTACTGAAGGTACTAGAGTTAATGCCAGTAGCAGACGGATCGACTTTCAAATACGCAGACGCTTCCAAAACACCGCTATAGGCTGCCATGATCTCTGGTTGGAATGCCAATGCAGATTTGATCTTGCCAATGACTGCATCTAATTCCCATCTGCCACCGAAAGCGATATTACCTATGCTAGTTGTAGCAGCAGCTACATTAGCGTATGTAATTTTGCTAATTTGTTCCACCAACTTTAATCCTGATTGTGTAGCTGCTAAGTTACAGCCATACAGGAGAATGTCGGCTTGGGGTAGTAATGCTTTAGACCAAATTTGCAAGCGATCGCGATCGCGCTGGAGACTGTCTAAACTAAGTTCCGATGAGCCAAGCAGTAACTTTCCTGGCTGCCCATGAGAGACAATATGAATTGCGGATACAGAATCTAGCTGTTTTAACTTTTCAGTGATTTGCCATACTCCATCCTGACTCGGATCGAGACGAAACACATCAGTGATGCCAGAATGTACCCCATCGATCAAGCTCTGATAGTTCTCTACGCCAGAATCAACAAAGACAATCTCCCGTGAAAGCACATTATGACTCTGCAAATAGTGATTTACCTTAGGAGTTGAAAATTTGTGCGAGGGGTAAAGTAATTTCTGGAAAGAAAACTTTAAAGATTGGGGAAAGAGATAAGAAAGTTCCATTGTTGAATAATTTTTAACTAACCTCGCAAGCAACCAAATATTTTGACCTTGATGGCAGCATGGTAATTAATAAAAATGCTGGCTCAACGACTTGCAATATTGGCCATGCTTGTGTAATTTTGTAGTTTCACTAGGTAAAACTAGCAAAAAATTTACAATCTAATCACTAGAATATTTCTAGCTTGAGTGATTGCATCACCCAATAAAAAATCTGGTGACTCGGCTGGTATTTGGTGGTTTGCTCTGATAGTGACTGGAAGAATTTCTTGCTCTCAAAAGATGTGTGGTTTATCCCCACAACACTTTTCGGAAACAAAAAAATTTCTTTTACTACAGACTGCTAAAAGCCGAAATTTTGGCTTTTAGTTATTGGTAACAATTTATGAGTATCTTGCCATGCCTATAGTCTGGTGGCTTTAAACTCGCTTATTTATGCGTCATTTGACCAGAATTCTGATGAATTTTGGCTACTGACTGGCGAACTCTTTTCTGATAAAGAACACATAGAAATACATCTACAGTTTTAGGAAACACGAAGTTCGGTAGATTAAGCAAGAGTCTGCAAAATGTTTTACTTAAACTTAATAAACAAATTTACTGACGCTAAAAATCTGCAATCAGAAACCTTGATTTTAACCATGTCCGGGATTAAGAAAAGATATCTTTAAAGTTAAGGTAAGGTTATCAAAGGATAAATGGGATACATTTATAACTGGTGAAAAACTGCTGAGAGCGTTGAAAGCCATGCTACACAAGCAGTTTAATCTTGGTAAAAAATGCTCTATAGTAAGATCGCGGAGAAAAGTTAAAGATATCGTAAAGTCATCTACCGTAGTTCCTGGCGGATATGTTTTAATCCCGATTAGTGAGAGAAACCACTGTTGATTGCGGCTGTGGTCTAAAGGGAGAAGCTACCTCAAGATATTATGGTTATGAATAGAGTTATTGCAATCTTGTTGAGACATTGGATATTTCTCGCAAGCTTTAATACAGTTTTATTGGCGATCGCCTCTGTCCTAATCATGAGAGTCCCTCAGGTTTGGATTGCGAAAACTCAGCTAATTCTACCAGTTACTAGTAGTGGCTTAACCGCAGATTTAGGGACTCTCGGTAGTCTCAACAGTGGTGGTGTAGTTTTTTCTCAACAGGTTAATCCCTTAAATATCTTCTCCTCTATCCTTTTGAGCGATCAGACTCTGAGCCAACTGTGGAATTCCGATCCGGAAAAAGCTCAGTTTGCCAACCTCAGTAGTTATCGACAGCTTTTTACTGTTGCGCCTCAAAGTGAATCAACCATTATCTCAATTACTGTAAATGGTTCTACTGAGGAGATGGCTCAAGGACGTGCTAGAAGATTGTTGAATGTATTTCAACAACGGATGAACCAGCTGCGGCAAAATGATGCGGTGCAGCGTTCTGAATTTATGCGCGCAGAGCTGAATCAAAGCCTGAGAAATTTACGCCAAGCTCAAACAAGACTGACAGAGTTTCAACAGTCATCTGGGTTAGTCAGTAGTGATAATCAAATTCGCGAAACTGTTGCAGCTATTTCCCAATTAACAACGACTCGTTCCCAGGTGATTGCGCAGTTTAAGTCATCGCAAGCTCATGTTAAAGAGCTTTCCAACCGGATTGGCTTAAGCACCGATCGCGCTATTCGTTCCCTGAGCTTAGCAGAGAATCGCGATTTTCAATTCATCCGTCAAAAATTATCAGAGCTAGAAGTACCGCTTTTGGAGGCTGAAGCGAAATTCACTCGCGATCATCCTACGGTGCAAAATTTGCTGAATCAACGCCAGCAATTATCCAAACAACTAACACAATATATCTCTGATGCGGCCGCTAATACAGAGGGTGTTAATTCATCGATTGGGGAAAACTACGGAGAATTAATTCAGAATTTGGTATTAGCAGAAGCTAACACCAGCGCCTTACAGAATCAAGAAATTCAATTACAACGACAAATTGATGAGTTAAATAAAAAACTGCAAACTTTTCCTCCGGCGCAAGCAAAATTATTAGAACTGCAACATCAATATAAGATTGCTGAAGGGGTATATAACGGTTTAGTCGGTAAAGTACAAGAGGCAAAACTCAACTCTTTTAGTGCTTTTCCGAGTATCCAAGTTTTAGATCAGCCTAGTGTTGAAGTCCAACCTTCTAGTAACAGTCAGCAAAAAATTGCCATTGGCGTAGTTCTCGCTGGACTGTTTGGTAGTGCTGCTTTAGCGTTATTCCTAGAAAGTCGCAATCCCTTACTCAGCGCAGAAGATTTACGCATGACAGAAATTCCCATTTTGGGAGCTGTCCCTCAGTTCAAGGTTTTACAAAATCGAGCTGCTGTAGAAGCAGAAACAAATCTTGAATTTCAGCGGTTGGCTTTAGCGATTAACGCCATGAACTTAGAAAATCGTCGGTTTATGGTGAGCAGTCCCGCATCTGGAGAGGGTAAAACTACTGTTGTCTTAGGTTTAGCGATCGCACTGGCTACTTTAGGTTTACGCATCTTGATTGTTGATACCGATCGAGATAGTGCAGGACTAAGAACAACATTAGGTAACTCAGCGCTTAATGTCTCTGAGTCATCAGATCAACCTATTTCAATTCGTCCTAATATCGATTTGATGACCGTATATCATCCTGAGAGACAATTAGTTGATTTTATCGTCAGCAGAGAATTTGAAAATTCCCTGCAAGCTTTACAAGAGAATGGCAATTACGACTACATCCTAATAGACAGCGCATCGATTTGTTCAGCAACTGAAACTTCTTTGATGGCCTCTATTATCTCTAGCGTGTTGGTTGTCGTTCGTCCTGGAGTAAGTCAACGATATTTATTCCAAAAGGCGCTGACTCAACTTAATCAACAAAAAGTTAGACCAATGGGAATTATTCTCAACGGTATGGAAATGAAGCCTACAGATTCATCCTATACTACCCAAAATTCCATGATTACTACTTCCTCATATAGGAATTCAATTTGATTAATCAAAAATTTCAGTAACTGTAGGGTAGCCAGCGCAGTGAAGCAGCTTTTATCTAGCTGGTTCAGATCAATAAGAGACTATTAAACCCATACTGCTAAAGCGTAACCTGTTCCCTCGTTCGTGCAGGAGAAGAGGGTAGGGTCTGGTGTTCTCTCGTGGGCAGATATTGCTCACTACAACCCTGTTCTGGTAGGCAATGAAAATCCTATTTTTCTGTCAAAAATCAAGTTAAGAATCCTATATTTTTGTCTGCGTTCATCTACCTCTTCACTTGGTGACTGCTATGAAAACAATCAACAATATCGATGCAACATTAGATTTACCGAGCTTAGTTGTTTATCTATTGGGAAGAAGAATTACTCCCATAACTGTGACAGGAATTATTGATGCAATTCACAACGCTTGCAAGTTAAAGAAAAAAGTTACCATAGCTCACTACAATGTTCACGGCTTCAATCTTTCCATGCAGTTACCCTGGTTTTATGAGTTTCTGCAAAGTTCAGATATTGTGCATTGTGATGGCTCAGGTATTTTGAAAGCCTTAAGCTATATGGGGCTTGATCTACCAATTCAATATCGCGTCTCCTATACAAATCTCATACCGGAGCTACTGAAATTTTGTAATCAACAAGGACTTTCGATATTTTTATTAGGTTCAAAACCGGAATATTTAGATAAGGCAATCAATAATCTAGCTACAAAATATCCAAATATAAAACTAGCTGGTCATGATGGCTATTTTTCGATTGACGATCCGGATATTAATGATTCAATTATTCGCAGTATCAACCAGATAAAACCAAATATTCTCTTGCTAGGTATGGGAATGCCACTGCAAGAAAATTGGGTATATCGATATAAAGATAGATTGGATGTCAATGCAATTATGGTGGGAGGAGCAGTAATTGATCGATTAGCCGGAGTCGTCTCTGATTGTCCTGATTTTCTAGCTAAGAATAATTTGGAATGGCTTTATCGTCTGATTCGCGAACCCAGACGATTGGGTGCGCGTTATTTATTAGGTAATCCGGCTTTTGCTTGTCATATTGCTTTAGCTAAACTCTATCAATTGAGAGAAGGAGTTACTCAGCTAGAATCTAGCAATTACTACAGTTGGAAATCTCATGGATTTACTAAGGTGGTGGCGCAAGCAAATACAACACCAACCAAGAAGCTAAGTGATTCCTTAGTGGAAGCAGGTTTATTGAGTAACAACGATATTGATATTGCTTTATCGGAACAAAGAAAAACTGGCGTTCCCTTGAGAGAAATCTTGATTAATAAAGGATGGATTAAACAAGAGACCGTTGATTTCATCCTCAAAAATATTGTTCTCACCAATCAAAATAACAGCCCAACTAAGGAGATATTAAATGGTGTCTACTCCGAAAGTTAGTGTTGTAGTACCTGCATATAATGTGAGCGCTTATTTAGAAGCAGCTTTATCTTCTGTAGAGTGCCAATCTTTTGGAGAATATGAAGTTTTAATTGTTGATGATGGTTCTACCGATCAAACGGCTGCGGTAGCATTAACATTTTGCCGTCGAGATCCTCGGTTTCAACTGCTGCAAAAAGCTAATGGCGGACTGTCTTCGGCTCGCAATCATGGAATTCGCCATGCTAGGGGGAAATATATTGCCTTGCTAGATGGAGATGATACTTATCATCCAGATAAGTTAGCTGTGCATATTGCCAAACTCGATCGCTCTCCAGAGGTAGGAGTTACTTATAGTGCATCTCGCGCTATTCGAGATGATGGACAACAGACATTTATGTCCTTAAGTGGTAAGCCTATTGTTAAAAATGTATTGTTGGCATTGCTATGTAAGAACTTTATTGGACATGGATCGAATGCAGTATTCCATCGTTGTCTGATAGATCAAGTGGGAGGGTTTGATGAAACTCTTCGTAGTTCTGAAGATATTGATTTTTGGTTGAGAATTGCGGCTACGGAACGTTGGGAGTTTTATCGGGAACCTCATATTTTATGTTACTACCGAGTACGTCCATCGGGGTTATCTTTCAATGTGGCGCAAATGCAGCGATCGCAAGAACAAGTAATTAAGTCAGCTTACGAGCGATCGCCACAGGTAGTCGAACCAATGTTACCGACAGCCTATGCTTACATGTATCGCTACTTAGCGCGAATCGCTTTGACATCTGGCGACTTAGCGCAAGCAGAAGATTTTATTCACCAGGCTTGGGAAAGCGATAGCTCAATTTTCTGGCGCGATTCGCGATCGCTATTGACACTTGTTTCTGTACGTTTGTCTCCCTTGACAAAACTTATACTTCAGCAAGCACTTGGTTCTACTGATTAAAGGCTAGCAACAGACAATTTGACGCGGAAAACTCTCCGCGTCTGCCCACTTTTGATAATTCGTAGATAAATTTCCATGAAAGTTTTTTACTTAATTGAAACTCATAAAAATCCCCAATTAGTTTATCAATTAATCAATTGAATTCAAATTGCCTCATTCTTTAAAACTACCAAATTTTCAGGTGTGCTAATAAATTATGAATCGTATTTCTATTATTAAAAATGGTTTTTGGACAACCTATGGAGCAATTGTCAACCGCTTATTAGCATTATTAAGTAATTTATTACTAGCGCGGCTGTTATTACCATCAGATTTTGGAGTTATTAGCGTAACTTACATTTTCTGGTCTTTTATTAATCTTTTTGTTCAAGGCACTACTGGAGATTTTCTAGTTTATAAAGGACTCGAAGACCGACGTTATATTGATACTACTTACTCTTTAAGTATTTGTATTGGTATAGTAGGAGCAGCCGCGATGATAGCTTTATCGCCATTAGCTGCTAACTTTTTTGACATACCAGATTTAATTGGACTATTAACATTTTTTGCTTTTAATTTCTTTCTTTCTTCTGTCCAAGCTGTCTATGCTGGCATCATGAGAAGAAGAATGCAGTATCAAGAATTAGCAAATGCTGCTTTAATTTCTTCCATGATTCGTATTTTTGCTACAGCTGGATGTGCATTAGCCGGATTAAGTTATTGGTCTTTTGCTATTGGTGATACGATTTTTTGGTTAACTATATTTTGGATTACGGCTTATTATACTAAATTTAATTTCTACTTAAAAATCGATCCACAAATCCGCTCAGAGGCTTTATCTTACTGTATAGGTTCTGTAGGTTCTAGTTTGGGATTTTATATTAATTCTAATTCTGATAATTTTGTGATTGGGAGATTATTAGGTACGACTAATTTAGGTTATTACAATTTCGCTTATCAAGTAACTACAGCTTTTAGTCTCATCATGTCTCAAATAATGAACCAACTTGGGATATCAGTTTTTGCCCAAATGAAAGACGAACGCCAGCAAGAAGATGCTTTGGTGAAAGTGGTAGAACAGATGTCTTATTTTGCGGCTTTATTATTTGCTGTAATTTATCTTATAGTTGATGAAACATTTATTAGCTATGTATTTGGTGAAAAATTTATTCCCTCTGTTAGGGTAATTCCTTGGTTATTAATCTTTGCTTACTTCCGATTAATTAATACTTCCCTATCTAGTATGCTGGCTGCCAAGGGTCGACCAGATATTAATGCCAAAGTTAATTTGCAAATAGCACCTTTAGCTGTTATTAGTTTTTTAATTGGTGCTTGGCAAGGGGGGATTTTAGGAGTAGCGATCGCTGTGGTTTTAATTTTAGGTTTTGTTTGGACTATTTTTTGGTGGTGGTCAGCTTGTAAAGTATTTGGTTGGTCGATTTTCAAATATCTAACCCCTTGTCTTCAAGCATTGTTTATGGCAATATTTACTTTAGTTACAATTATAATTTTACCTATATCAAAACTTATTTCACCAATTGTTTATATTGTTCTTTATTTATTACTTATTCGTATGCTAATACCCAATAAATTTTTTGCATATTTATCATTAATCAAGAAGCTAGCACACAAAGTTAAGCTGTTTATTCACCGTTAAATTTACACAATATGTGAAATGTAATATCCCAAAAAACTAAATAAATTTCAGGAATTTATTACTGATGACTGATCGCTGACATACTTAGTAATGAGGTAAAGATGAACCATCCAATTCAACCGCTAGTTAGTGCTGTGATTCCTACAAAAAATCGCTCTTCTGTGGTCACCCGTGCTGTCAAAAGTGTTTTAGAACAAACATTTTGGCGACTTGAAGTTATAGTGGTGGTGGATGGCCCCGATGCCGAAACAGAAAAAGCACTGCAGCAGATTGACGATCCTCGCCTGCGTGTTGTTGTACTCCCTAATTCTATTGGTGGTGCAGCAGCTCGTAATGCAGGGGTTGCAATAGCCGAGGCAGATTGGATTGCATTTCTTGATGATGATGATGAGTGGTTACCTCGAAAAATACAACTTCAGATAGATGCAGCTAATCATTCTCAAGCTAAATTTCCCATCATTGCTTGTTCAGTTATCGCTAACATGCCTCACGGAGAATTTGTTCATCCACGACGCTTTCCTAAATTTAAAGAACCTTTGAGTG
Source organism: Tolypothrix sp. FACHB-123 (assembly GCF_014697075.1). Taxonomy (GTDB): domain Bacteria; phylum Cyanobacteriota; class Cyanobacteriia; order Cyanobacteriales; family Nostocaceae; genus Aulosira. The sequence goes on from NZ_JACJRE010000083.1 coordinate 18,969, forward strand.
AATATATTCTCGCTCGTAACTCTCCTGGATTTGGTGAAGGATTAATTCAAACCTCAGGAATTTTTACATCACGAGAATTATTAAGAAAAGTGCCATTCAGAGACGATTTACGCAAGCATCAAGATTGGGATTGGTTGCTGCGAGTTGCGACACTGGAAGACGTAGAAATTCAATTTGTCAGTGAACCATTGGCAATTTGGTATCACTCTAAAACGCAAAAAAGTGTTAGTAATACCTATGATTGGCAGTATTCTCTCAATTGGATTAAAGAAAATCGTAGCTTGGTAACTCGCCGCGCCTACGCTTCTTTTATCATGATTGAGGTAGGTGCCCAAGCCTCCGCACAGGGAAAATGGCAAGAATTTTTGCCGCTGCTTTGGGAAGCAATTCGCTTTGGTAGTCCAAAACCGATTGACTTTTTATTGTGCTTTGGGTTTTGGTTGGTTCCCAGAAATACCCGACGCTGGTTAAAGGGACTGTTAGGCGAGAAACAAAATCTAGGACAACCACTAAGTAGTGTTTAGAAATAGCAGGGGAATGTTAACAGCAATTAGTAAGGTGCTAGAATTTACCAAGGATGACGAACTAGGACAAATGTCCTTTGTTGAGCGTGTCTTGTATTGGACAATTGTATTAACTCCAGTTTGGTGGTTATTAGGGATACAAACATTGTTGTATCCGGCCATCGCAGTTTGGCTGTTAGTACGCTCCTTTCGTCTGGATAAATTGCTGAATATTGCCCTACCGGCTTGTATTTGGGGTTGGTTGGCAATGGCGATCGCTATGCTCTGGACAGCGGCTCTAGGCTTAGTAGATGTTAACTTTGAACCCTTTCGCTTCATTTCCACCCTAGTTACCTTTTTCAAAGGCTACTTTCTCATAGTCAGTTGTCTGATTCTCCCCTTTTGGAATCCCATTCGCTCTCAAGTTTTGACAAGAGCGATCGCTTGGATGGCTGTAGGTTACGGTATTACCGTTATAATACAATTTATCCTCTTGTTTGTTGGGGTATGGGATCAGCCCTTTTATCCGCCCTTAGCCAGACTGATTCCGGGTGACAAATTAAGCTTGCTGGTAAAGCCAGCAGTTTTTCAACCTTTTTTTGGTATTCCTCTACCGAGAACATCCCTTTACATGGCCGATCCGCCGATTCCTGGGGTTTGTGGCTTGTTATGCTTTTTTATTTGCTCTGGGGAATCAAATCGTCGTCTGCGCTATTTAGCGATCGCAGGTAGCCTATTAGCTTTATTAGTCAGCCAAAGCCGTGTAGCTTGGGTGTGTTTTCCTATTGTGGTTTGGATCTCCCTCAGCTTCCGTAATCGTACAGCCCGCCACAGTTCACTTTGGGTAACTTCTGCTTTGTTTATGAGTTGTGCAGTTATTGGTGTCACTTTAGTAGATGTAATACATCAGTCTTTAGATGTGTTCACAGGTGCCCGTGCTGAATCCTCCGCAGATCGTAGTCTTGTTGTGGGAGAAACCCTAAAAGCCTGGCAACAGCGCCCCTGGCTAGGGTGGGGAATTGCCCAAGGAGAAGTTACTTGGTACATCTACAAAGTTGTACTTGGCTCATTTTCTACTTATGCAAGTGTTTTATATTTACATGGAATTGTTGGCTTTACCTGCTTAATTACTGCCCTAAGCTCAACCCTTTGGAACTTTTGGAACATCGCTATAGCTGGAAATAAATTAGCTCAAGGAGCTTTTGCCAGTTTTCTAGCATTATGTTTATTAATTGAAGGTTTACCATTAAGTTGGATGTGCATTTATTTTTGGTTTTATTTCATTTGGTTAGGAGTAATTTTATTTGAAAACAAGTTAAAACGCCCGCGAATTTCTCAATGGCAACAACTTATATAGAAATAATATATGTCTAATAGACAATGTCCAGTCTACAAGAAAGCTAAAATTCAGGATATTCAACAAAAGTAAACCAATAAAATCTGATTTGAACATGGATAGCAATCAACATCCACTATTAATCAATTTCGCGAAATTATACTTTTCAATTAAACAATTCTATTACCAATTACGGTATCCTAATTTAACTTTAGAGCCAGGTGTTTTAATTAAAGGAAAATTAACTATTTCTGGTAATGTCAAAGTTAAGATTGGTGCTGGGACTCGGATAAGAATGAACGTCAAAATTTACGGTTCTGGTGACGTAACAATTGGCAGAGATACCTTACTTAATGGTTGTTGGATTGGCTGCGTCCGCTCAATTAAAATTGGCGATCGCTGCTTGATTTCCGATTGTTTCTTGCAAGATTCAGACTATCATAATTTAGAACCACATCTGCGTTTTGCTCCTCCCGGCTCGAAAACATCAGCACCCATAGTAATTGAAAATAACGTTTGGGTTGGAGCTAGAGCAACCATCATGAAAGGTGTTCATATTAGTCAAGATAGTGTCATCGGTTTAGGAAGTATCATCCGTAAATCAGTCCCCCCAGGCGTTGTGGTCATTGGTAACCCTCAACAGATTGTCAAACACCTTTATCAAGATGCAGATAAAAAAGTAGATCTATCACCGGTTTAAGCAAATCACTTAACACCAAAACCTCTCTTTTATTCCCTCCTCTGTGTCTCTGCGGTTCATATCTTTAAATAATTAAGGTAGGTCTTTAATGAAAGTCGGTTATCTTTCAGATAATTATCTCTACAAACGCAACATCATTAATATTGTTGAAAATGTAGAATATCAAAAAGTAAATAATTTATTTGCTCTAACTTACCCTGCCGTTAAATATATCAACAAACTCGCCAAAAAAACTGTTGTACCATTCAACGATTCAATTTATCAATTCACAGATTTTAATATCAATCAAGTTGATATTCTTCACTTTTTTAATACCATCAGCTACGATAAAACCCCCTGGATAACGACATTTGAAACAATTTTACCTCGATTAGATTGCACCCTCTCTTGTCATCAAGGTTCTCGCCCAGGTTTTTCTCAGCTTGTTAACTCTAAAACTGTCAAAAGAGCATTAAAAGCAATGGCTAGTGACTCGTGCAAACGTCTCATTGCTATGTCTGATTGTAATGCCAATATGCAGAGAATTTTGTTAAAAGATTTTCCCGAATATCAACGGGCGATTGAACCTAAAATCACCACTCTGCATCCGCCACAGCCATTACTTGTTTCATCTTATGCTGATAAAAATATTACTTTAAATGGCAAGATAAAATTTATTCTTGTTGGCGCTTCTTTTTTTCGTAAAGGAGGTATGGAAGTAGTCGAGACATTCAGCAAATTGAAGAGAGAATATAACTATGATTTAGAACTTACTCTCATCTCTTCACTCCGCTTGGATGATTATGCCACAAAAGAAACAGAGGCAGATATTCAAAAGGCGAAAGAGTTAATTCAACAAAATCTTGATTGGATTAATTATTACGAGCAGTTACCCAACAAAGACGTGCTGGAATTAACTAAGCAATGTCATGTAGGGCTGCTACCAACCTATGCAGATACCTATGGTTTTTCTGTATTAGAATTTCAAGCTGCTGGCTGTCCTGTCATTACAACTAATATTAGAGCTTTACCAGAAGTTAACGATAATGATAGAGGGTGGATGATTGAAGTCCCGACAAATTATTTAGGTGAAGCTATATATACAACTAAAGAACAAAGAGAAGAAATTAGTTCCGCAATTAAATTAGGACTTGAGCGTGTCGTTCATGAAATCTTCCGCAATCGAGATGCTTTAATTGATAAATCTAACCGTTCAATTCTCGGAATTAAGCAAAACCATTCTCTTAGCACTTATGCACATAAGATGAAAGAAATATATTTGCAAGCATTATAAAACCAATTTGAAAAAACAATCTGACATATGCATTGGTAGAGACAAGTAAATCCTGTCTCTACCAATTTTTGTTTGCGCGATCGCTCCCAGATTGTTCAGCATTCTAGACATTAAGCCACTTTTTAGAGGCTAGTGGTAACTAAAAAGTCAATATTTTACTTTGATAAATAAATATTTTTTGTAAAAATCAATACATTTAATTTATTAATTTAAGTATTTTTATCATTGTTAATTTGATGAATATGCTTTCTTTTTATCTGTAATGTAGGTGAATTATAAAAAATTTAAATTTAAAACTTGAGAATATTTCAAAACAGTATCTAAAAGTTTTATTTGTCTATTTACTGATAACAAGATATGATGATCCCTGCTGGGGATCGCTCACCCTGTGGTCAATTTATTGAGGGAAATTTTTCTATATCCCAAGAATAAAATTTTAATTTCCTTGCCAAAAATGTTGTTTAGCAAAACCAGGGTTGCACTAGATGGATTGTGCAGTGACTTGGACATTAAACCGACATGATATTGTTTGAATTTCTTTGCCTGACATCTTGGATTGGTTCTTTTTTATCATCTAGCGAAAACTTACTACCAAGTAAGACAACAAATGCATTACCAGCAAAAGTTTCAGCCCATATAGGCAAATTAGTTAATAAGCATCGGCCATTGTTTGTGCGACCTAAGCAACCGATGAAAGTATGGAGTACAACGCTACTACCATCAAGATTCTTAAAAATAGATTGGGACAATAATGAATCCAAAAGCAAATTGCATAAACCGCTAAATTCTCCAACAACCGCAGTTAAAAATAGCAAAAAGCAACTTTGTACTTTTGAGCGAGATTTTGTAGGCAAACAGCCTGATATCAATGCTGCTAGAGTTTTACCATCTGGAACTATCATTAACTCTAGTCTAGAAAACCGAGATTTTTTTCCACATAAATTTCTGCGATCGCTCCAAGATTTCTTCCGCTTTGCTCATCCTCTAGAGCCAAATTTGATATCTGCATCTTTACCAGTCTTGGTTGTGCATCGACAGCCAAATAACTATGAACTTTGGGTAAATAACCATCTTGTTGGCAGTTTACCCACAGAAATGGCTGCCAAGTCAATGCAGAAACGCTTGACTAAACTAGTTAAATCAACAAACTTTAATGCCAATCAACTAAGGCCTGCTTTAGTAGATGGATTACCTGCATTAATGGCAGGTAATCGCTTTTTATCGCGAATTGAAACCAAAATTTCCCGCCGATTCCACCAGAGTGCTGACTTGTTAGCAATCGAATGGGTAAATAATCTGCGTTCTGCTTTCAAAGCCTCGACGCTAACACTTGTGGAGGGGCAAAAACAAATGTATGGTGTCACACCTTCTACTACCAAACTATCTGGTTTAGCTTCTTGGTATGGAGGCTATTTTCATGGTCGTTTAACAGCTAATGGCGAAATATACAACAAAAATGAGTTGACTGTAGCCCATAAATCCCTGCCGTTTAACACTTATTTGCAGGTAACAAATTTAAAAACCAACAAATCAGTAATTGTTCGCGTCAACGATCGCGGCCCCTATATCCCACCCAGAAGCCTAGATTTGTCTCAAGCTGCGGCTCGTTGTCTGGGTAGCGAAATCGCTGGAGTAGTACCCTATGAAGCTGTGATTTTGCACAGTAGCGAACCAAAAATTACCTTGAAACCTACTAGTTTGAGTAGCATCAAACCTCAGCCTGTCAGACAACTTGCACTCATCCCAGAACTTTAACTGCACCAAAGCACCAGGACTTTAGTCTACGCATTTTTCATTGAAAGCGGCGGGAAAGGGACAACTACCCCGCCGCTTCGGGTATTGGAGAACCACCCGGCTGTCTCAATAGCGTCATTGGTAGCTTCTTCCCCATGCCTAATGCCCAAAAACTCCGATCCGTGGGTGGAGTTTTTCATGACTAAATGTCCTGACTCCAAATTGATGAAAATTAATCACACTCAGCAATAGTCTTGAGAAATCCTCATTACTCATGACCGATTGCATAAATAACTACTAGCAATTACCATACTTCTGATATAAGAACTTACAGCAGATTTCAATTTATGAACTACACAACTTAGGTCACAAAGCTAAGTAAAATACCAAATCTCTTAAATTCGGCCACAGATTTCAAGCTGACAACCTCAATTCTGTCCGAATTTCTTGATTACAAATTACCAATTGGTATGTACCTGTGTGGCTTTTGAAATCTGCTGTAATGTTGTTAATTTCATCACCACAGGTAAAACATTATGTCAGTAGCGCAGCATCTGCAAAAATTTGGACATCATTTAATTCTCGGCATTTCCGGAACGCAATTAAGCGATGAAGACAAACGTGCACTCAGTGAATTACAACCTGTTGGGGTAATATTTTTTGCTAAAAACTTTTTAGATGACGCTAGCTATGAAATTTGGTTGCAAACTTTTAGGGAGTTGATTGACCAGATTCGAGAATATGCTGAACGCGATTCAATGTTTTTTAGCTTAGACCATGAAGGCGGTCGAGTTGTGCGTACACCCGTACCAATTACACGCTTTCCTTATGCATTGTCATTGCAATCGCGATCGCATCAAGTGGCAAAAGCCACAGCAGTGGAACTGAAATCTTTAGGGATAAATCTCTCTTGGGCCCCGGTTGCAGATATTTATTCCAATCCGGAGAATCCTGTGATTGGTTCTCGCGCTTTTGGAACAACTGCACAAACGGCTGCTAAAGGTGCGAAAGAATATTACCTGGGACTGCAAGAATCAGGAATTCTCGCCTGTGCCAAACATTTTCCCGGTCATGGCGACACAAGTCAAGACTCCCATTTAGAACTACCCATATTGCATCTTACTAAGGAAAATTTGCGCGATCGCGAGTTAATTCCCTTCAAAGCACTCATCGCCGTACAAATTCCCTTGATTATGACTGCTCATATCCTGTTTCCCAAAATCGATCCTGATGTTCCCGCCACTCTTTCCCGAAAAATTCTCACCAACATCCTGCGGGAAGAATTGGGTTTTCCTGGTGTGATTGTCTCCGATGACTTAGATATGAAAGCCATTGCCGACCGCTTTACCATAAAAGGGACAGTCGCACAAGCAGTAAATGCTGGCTGCGATTTATTTATTATTTCTCGTAACATAAATTCATCATCCCTAGAACGCACCTATCACATCGCCCAAGATTTTGTTGATTCTTTAGGTAACGGTAGCCTGGATGAATCAGTAGTAGGCGTGGCTAAACAGCGAGTTGAGAAACTCTTGGCGGTGACTCCCCAGTATCTCGTCCATACTCTCGATCAAGATACTCTCACCGAACATGCAGAATTAGCGATCGCCTCTTCCTACCAAGAAATTGGGTGATGGATTATAGCGGGTTTTCATCGCAAAGTTTTTGTTGATTTTGCAAAAAATTTGACTAATTGATGAATTTAATGTTATCAATAACTTCAAATACCAACACCATTACGTAGTAATACTGGGTGCCGACGATTTGGCTACAAACAACACAGGGAAGCAATAACATCGACCTGTAGCCAATTTTTGCAGTAGTGGTACAGAGTATTTTCCTTATTTTCGGCTAGTCAATTTAGTTGAGTGCGATCTCATGAAAAAATATTTTGCACTGATGAATCCCATCAGTACTTTCTCGCGCAAATTGCGACAGCAGTTTGGTGCAGCTGGACTGATGTTTGTGTTCTCTATTGTCGGTTTCTTGTTAGCGCTGCTGTTGACTCAATTCCTCCTCAGATTCTCTGGTTGCTTTATGGGAATGTGTCATAGTTCAGCTGACGCACAATCAATTCCCACGCAGATTTTGTATATTTCTCCCACAGGTGCTGGTAGCCGTAATGGTAGTAGCGCCAGCAATGCAGGATTACTTAAAGATTTACCGACATTTATCACCAAAGTCGGGCCGGGAGGTGAAGTGAGACTCCTCAATGGAACCTACAACCAGCCCAAGAGCATTAAAATTGCTAGTGGCGGCGCACCCGGAAAACCAGTCACCGTCCGGGGTACAGATGCATCTGGACAAGAAACATTGATGCCGATAATTATGGGTAGTCGCACCAGTCCCTATCAACCACCTTCAATCGGGAAAACCGGAGACAACCTCTTTAAACTTCTTCCCGGCGCTAGTTACCTCACTTTTCGTAACATGCATTGCATGAATATAGGTAATGGTTGCTTTGTGTTTGCTGGTACTAAAGGTAATGTGACCATAGAAAAAACAAAAGCTACCAACGTTCAAAGATTCGTTGAACATCGGCCTGAATCAACAAGTTCATCCAGTGCTTGGGAAGTCGCAAATGTCGTGATTAGAAATGCCGAGGTTCAAGGCTACTCAAAAGGTGCTATCCGTTTCGGTAAACCTGATGAGAAAGCTAATAACTCACCTGATGCCCATGATATTCTCATCCAGGAAGTATTTGGCGACTCACAACGACAAGATGGTGACAGCTTTTGTATGGGCGTTCATCTCCAAGGCGATGTACATCACGTCAAGCTGATCAAAACAACCATGAACAACTGTCATCAAACTCGCAAACCCAGCGATTACTGGAATGGAGATGGCTTTGTTGCCGAAGAACATGTCTCAGATATTTACTTTGAAGATACTAGTGCTTCTGGACATACTGATGCAGGTTATGATATCAAAGCTAGCAACTCTGTTTTAGTGCGGACAAAAGCAGCAGACAACAAGCGCAACTACAGATTTTGGTCAACTGCAAATGTTCAAGATTGTGTAGGTATAGAACCTCGTTGTCGTGGTGGTAGAAGTTGTCAAGCTCAAGTTTACGTCACAGAAAAAGCTGATGCTAAACTTAGCCGCTGCACATTTAAATCAACCAATCCTACAACTGACGTATTCCAATCTCAAGAAGGTGGCAAAATCACAGTTCAAGGTGGAACTGTTGAACACCGAGGTATTCTGCAAAAAGTTGAAGGCCCTCCTAGCTTAATTCAATTGAATAGCGTTAGTGTCAAGCTAATTTAAGCAGCATCTCAAACACAGTTCATTAATTACACAAGTGCATCTACCATTAAATGTATCTACCGTTGAAACAAATATAGCCATCCAATTTGATTATCAATAAAAAATCTAGCTAGTAATTCTCCTCAATTAAGTAGAACAATGCAAATAAACCGAGCTATGTAACGAAAAGTAAAGTTGCTTGAAAACCTCTTTCTTTCTGCCTTCTACCTTGTCATAACAACAATTTTTAACACCGAGCTACTTAGGCAATAGATGCTTTCTATAAAAGTCTGATAAAAATTTGAAAAAAGAATGCGACAGATGGTAAAGGCACAGCACTGCTGTGCCCTTCTAAAATATTATTGATGTGTCGCAAACATTATTTGAATTGGTATACTGTACCTAAGTTTATAAATGGAAGTAGCAACGCAGAAGCATCATTTGTTATAGCCATTATCTAAATGAAGACTTGCTGCATCTTGGCTGATTAATTACAAATTTGGATAATTTATGCTTGCTCTGTTGTAGCCGATATTATTCCAGCACAATCAACAGTTAAATTACACTTACAGCTCTTGCACGACTCGCTAAATATTCTCTGCGTTCAGATTCAATCTCTGCAACAATATTTTGGCAAGTAGCCAGATTAAAGCGGCTAAAATCTGCATTGCGTGGCTTAATGCCAAAAATAGTTTTACCAATTTTTAGGGTTGGTTTAAACAGCCCCCATTCCATGATTTGATTTAGCAACCGATAGGTTAAAATCAATTTAGCACCACCTAAGGGATGACGTTCGCTAATGGGTTGATAATTTGCTTCATTGGCATAGTCATCAATAATAATTAACCCACCTTCACACAGCAGAGGCCAAAATAAATAAAAATCTCTGTCAATCCGTCCATCTGCATCATGAATAAATGCTGCTAGTTTCGGAGTTTTAATCAAAGAAATTGCTTCTTCCCCATTTTCAAAAGTTAGTTCTTTGGGAAACAGACGTATTTGCTCGCTCACACCAAATTTGCTAAAGTGACTCTGAATTAATTCCAGATTCTCAGCATATCCTCCCACATCAACACGAGTACCGCCTTCACACTTTTCAACTACAATTAATTTAGATTGTTTTTCCTGATCTTTAAGTGCCCAAGCTAAGGAAACACTTCCTGTACCTGTTGCTCCACCAACTTCGATAATATCTAGATCGGGTAATTGGCAACAAAGATCGTACATTTTTCTATAAACAATTGGCAGTAACATGCCATTAGTTTCTTCTCTTAACTTGTAAAATCTAGAATTTGTAAATTGCTCGTAAGAAAGAAGCAAACCTTTAACAGAGGTTTTGATGCTTTTTTTCACTTGTAGCATGTTTTACACCATATAATATGTTCATACTCTTCATGACTGTAACATCGTATTTTTGAAGGATAAATATAGATTTGATATTTTTTTTGATTTGAATAAAAAGATTGCCTAAAAATAGAAAAACTGTGTAAGATAATACAGATTTCCAAATTGGATGATAACCAGCAAGTTTTAATTTAAGTAGGTTGGCGCGAAAAAACCAAACTATGTAAAGATAAATAAATACGGATAAGATATCTACCGAGGTGACCAAAAATATGGGCGCTCGTCTAAGGGTA
>NZ_JACJRE010000084.1 GCF_014697075.1 Tolypothrix sp. FACHB-123
AATACATACGTTTCTAAAAGCCAAAAATTTAAATCCTGTTTTTATATATAATAATTTAGAAGATGATAACGTAAGAAAGCAAATAGCACAAGAAACTAAAGGGCTTAGTGGTATTTATTTAATATTAAATAAAGAAACTTTAGCTTTTTATGTAGGATCTGCTTCAACTAACAAATTTAATTCTAGATTTATAAACCATTTAATTGAGTTTAAAGGAAGTAAGATACTTAAAAATTCAGTAAAAAAGTATAAATTGTCTAGTTTTTGTTTTATTATATTGGAATTATTTCCTGAAGTTGTAACACAACAAAATAATAAAAATTTATTAGACCTAGAAGATTTTTATTTAAAATCTTTATTACCGGATTATAATATATTAACGGAAGCAGCATCAACTTTTGGTTATAAATATACCGAAGTTTCAAGGTTGAAAATAAATTCTATATATAGCGAAGAACGTAGAAAAGAAATACCTGAATTAAATAAAGGAAAAACTTTTTCTCCTGAAACAATAGAAATTTTAAAACAACCAGTTTTAAAAGAAGAAAATAAAAATTTTTCTCAGGAATTGAAATCTAATTCGCATAAAGCTATATTAATTAAAGAATTATCCTCAGGTATAATCTATGGTAGATACGCTAATATAACGGAGGCAGCTTTAGCTTTAAATTGTTCAAGTAAAACAATACAAAGAAGTTTAAAAAGTCCAAGCAAACAATTAAAAAGACGTTGGATAGTAAACTATGATTAAGGTGTGATTATTTTATATTAATTGTAGTCCTACAAGTAAAAAATTCTATGCAATTTATAGAAAAAAATAGAATTTAAAGTAGAATACCTTGACAAAGGTATTGAAGAAATTTTGGTTTCTTTGGCAATGCTAGTGAAAACGATCAAAATGTATAATACACAAGATCGTCGGTTCTCTATAGAATCGCGACAGACTGGGTCACTAGTGGGTGACTGAAATGTTGCTTAATGCACAGTCGACCCTTATAGTTAAACTATTTGGTTTAACTAATTTAAATAATGAATTCAAAGTTATTTATTTTATATTATTAAATGGAATATAAATGACTTTCCATGTTTTTGTTTTTACCAAATAAAGTAATAAGTTTGTTTTAATTAAACTTGCCATAACCTCCATATATATGGTGATATCCGTTTTTTTATAATAAATTATTACTTTATATGTTAGAATCATCTTTATCTTTTTGATCTAAGGATCAAAATATATTTTCGTATATATTTGCTTTTCTTATTTTCATAAGTTTATTGTTTATTATGATAATTCTACTTATAAATAGATTTACACCGGAAACTCCCACAGAGACCGATCTTTTTAATGCAATTATCACTCGTACGGGAAGAAGTGCTAAGAAATACGAATTAACGAAAAAATTATGTCGTCAATTCGTAGATAATCATGCTAAAAGAGCTGACGTAACTTATGAGAGTTTTTCCGTCGATAGACCGGAATGCCATATGAATGAAGCTGATCAGGCTAAATTTGCATCTATAATGGAATCTGTACCTCAGACATCTGGTCTACATTTAAAATATAAAGTAGAAGGAGGAATAGTACGTTATATAGATACTAATAACCCTGTTAAGTCTAATTCGCAAGTAATGATTCCGGTCTTCATGCATGAAAATAAAGAAAAGGTAAACTATACATAATTAAAAATAAAGATTTGTGTGAAATTAACTTAATTCCCAAAATAATATATAAGGTTGTATGTTTTACCTTATGGACAAATGAGTTTATGAGGTGCTACAGTTATTACTAATTTAATTAGTGCCATTCCCTGAATAGGTCAAGATATAGTAGAATTCATATGAGGAGGTTTTTCAGTTAATAATGCTACATTAAATAGATTCTTTGCTCTGCATTTTGTTTTACCTTTTGTATTAGCTGCATTAGTTTTAATGCATTTAATAACATTAGGGGACACTGTAGGGTCTAGTAATCCTTTAGGAGTACCAGGTTATTATGATAGAATACCTTTTGCTCCTTATTATCTATTTAAAGATTTAATAACTATATTTATTTTTATATTAGGTTTAAGTATATTTGTTTTCTTTATGCCTAATGTTTTAGGTGATAGTGATAACTATATAATGGGTAACCCTATGCAAACTCCACCTGCAATAGTACCTGAATGATATCTTTTACCTTTCTATGCTATATTAAGATCTATACCTAATAAACTATTAGGGGTTATAGCTATGTTTAGTGCATTAATAATTCTTACTGTATTACCTAAAACAGATTTAGGTTATACTAAAGGTTTACAATTTAGATTAATTACTAAATTTGTATTCTTTTTCTTTGTAACTGATTTCCTTATATTAATGGTATTAGGTGCTAAACATGTTGAAACACCTTATATAGAATTAGGGCAAATAGCCACTGTTATATATTTCTTAACTTTCTTAGTCTTTATACCTTTAGCTAGTGTAATTGAAAATACACTTGTGGATTTATCATTAAATAAAAGTTTAAAAAAAGACTAATAATTAAGATTATATTTAATTGATTTATTTGTATTTAAACATTTATACTTAATAATCAATTAAGGACTATGCTTGTAGATGGGTCTACACTTTGATTGCAAATCTTAAGTTTATGGGGTTCGATTCCTCCATAGTTCTAGTTAAGTTATAATAATATTTTAATGTAATTATAGCTTTAATAATAAAAGATTTAAATTAATTATATTGTATATATTATTACTTCTTTTAAAATAGAATATTAATTATTTTATTTTAATTAAGTTTCCTTATCTTATAAGGTGAAGAAGTAGAGTATAATATTTATATTAGATTGAGAGATAATTTATAGTATAATAAATTATATACACTTGTCTAGTTATTTGAATACATACAAAAAATTATAACCTTATAGATTTAATATTTTACTAAAATAAAAGTTCTTTATTATGATTATAAAACATTGACTTTAATTACCTTCATTTTTTTTTTTGATTAGTCGAAAAAATGAAGAAACCCATTTAAGTAATAATAAGTTAAGATCCGAGATATCTATTGGTACTGAAAGATGATTTTTATCAACTAATGCAAAAGATATTGGTACTTTATACTTAATATTCTCTTTATTTTCAGGTTTATTAGGAACTGCTTTTTCAGTTTTAATAAGATTAGAACTTAGTGGGCCTGGTGTACAATTTATTGGAAACAATCAATTATACAATAGTATTGTAACAGCTCATGCCATCTTAATGATATTTTTTATGGTTATGCCTGCTTTAATCGGAGGATTTGGTAATTTCTTAATGCCTTTAATGGTTGGAGGTCCTGATATGGCATTCCCTAGATTAAATAATATTAGTTTCTGATTATTACCACCTAGTTTAATACTATTAGTGTTATCTGCTTGTATAGAAGGTGGAGTAGGTACAGGTTGAACTCTTTATCCTCCTCTATCAGGTTTACAAAGCCATAGTGGACCAAGTGTAGATTTAGCTATCTTTGCTTTACATTTATCAGGGGTAAGTAGTTTATTAGGTGCAGTAAACTTTATAACTACTATTGCTAATATGAGAACTCCAGGTATAAGATTACATAAATTAACTTTATTTGGATGAGCAGTTGTTATAACAGCTATATTATTATTATTATCATTACCTGTTTTAGCTGGAGGTATTACTATGATTTTAACAGATAGAAATTTTAATACTTCTTTCTTTGAAGTAGCAGGTGGTGGGGATCCTATATTATTCCAACACCTTTTCTGATTCTTTGGTCATCCTGAAGTTTATATTTTAATTGTACCAGCATTTGGTATAATTAGTACAACTATTTCTGTTAATTCAAACAAACCTATATTTGGTTACATAGGAATGGTTTACGCTATGATGTCTATTGGTATATTAGGATTTATAGTTTGAAGTCACCATATGTATACTGTAGGTTTAGATGTTGATACAAGAGCATACTTTACTGCAGCTACATTAATTATAGCTGTTCCTACAGGTATAAAAATATTCTCTTGATTAGCTACATGTTATGGAGGATCTATAAAAATGACACCTTCAATGTTATTTTCTTTAGGTTTTGTGTTCATGTTTACAATAGGAGGATTAAGTGGAGTTGTATTAGCTAATGCTTCACTTGATATTGCTTTCCATGATACTTATTATGTTGTAGCTCACTTTCATTATGTATTAAGTTTAGGTGCAGTATTTGCTATGTTTGCAGGTTGATACTTCTGAATACCTAAAATGTTAGGTTTAACTTATGACTTAAACTTAGCTAAAGTACAATTTTGATTACTATTTATAGGAGTTAATTTAACTTTCTTCCCACAACATTTCTTAGGTTTACAAGGAATGCCTAGACGTATAAGTGATTACCCTGATGCTTTTGCAGGATGAAATTTAATTAGTAGTATAGGTTCAATAGTTAGTGTTATAGCTGCTTGACTATTCCTATATATAGTTTACAAACAATTAGTAGATGGAAAAGTTTCATCTAGAAATCCTTGATTAACTCCTGGATTTTATACTGATATATTACAAGCTAATTTAAATAGATCTTATACAAGTTTAGAATGAGGTTTATCTAGCCCACCTAAACCTCACGCTTTCGTAAGTTTACCTTTACAAAGTTAATAGACTATATTAATTAATATAATTTATATCTATTATATTAGTTCTAAAAAATATATTTATTTTTTTACAATTTATAAATTTAATTTTATGAATCTTTTTACATCTTTAATGAAAAATAGTAATTTTCATCTCATTAGCTTAATGGTAAAGCAAAATACTTCTAATATTTGTATTCTAGTTCGATTCTGGAATGAGATTGTAGAGTTTAATAAAAATTATTTTTAATCCTTAATTAACTAAAAATTAATTTTCGATTATTATTTCTTCTCTACCATTTAAATTTAATCACCTTATATCATAAGGTAAAATAGATATAATCATAAAAGATAAATTTCCAATTTAATTATCTCTGGTAAAAAAAAATAAAGAGATATAATTACTACTGATTATTACCTACAAACAATGAATAAAAACTGATAATATTTATTAATAAGTAATTCCTACTAAGCTCATAATAGCTATAACCCCCCCTATATAAATATAATCTTCAATTAGTAGTGACCTTAGTATATAATTTATTTTTAAAGCAGAATTTTTCTAATAATAGAATAGGAAATAATGTAAACATATAATTCATAATATAAAAGTAGTTAGGATAAAAGGTGAAAATACAAAAATAGAAAATTGAAATTTCTAGAATAAAAAAACTATAGTATTAAAAATGAAAAAAAAATAATAAACATTTCTATAATAAAGTAGTATAAAATCAATGATAGTTAGAACAAATAAATCAGTAGAATAAAAATATATAGAATAATTAATAAAATATACTACATGAAAAATAAAATTATATATACATCATTTATAATAAAATATAGAAAATATAATAGCTATATAAAATACAGTTAATTACAGGGATAAACAAAAATAGATACATTCAAATTAATTTCTTCAATAAAATAGCTATTTATCATAATAAAATAAAAATAGGATAGACAAAAATAAGTTTTTTTTTGAGTAAAATAAATTATCGTAAAACAAACAATACCTATTATAATAATAAAATTATTATAACATACATAGACGAAATAAAAATATTATAACGGACAACAAATAATAATTACACTAGACTAAAAATATGTAAAGTAGATTTTATTTAGTTAAGTGATTACTATGGGGGTTACAACAAAAATAATTATAATAATGGATATAATACATTTCTATTGTTTATAGATAGAAATATAATTTATTAAAAATTGGATTTCTATATCCTAATACTACAGATAAAAAAAAAATTAATTTTAATAGTTCAAATTTTTGTCAGATCGTTTGATATTTAGTTAATTTAGGTAAAAAATTGACCTTACAAGAGTTAACCATTACTTAATTTTTAGGTAAACTAAGTGAATATAAAAAGTTAAAATCTTCTTATAAATATTAATAAGAATTATCAATGTAAAGAGCTCTAATAAAAATATTATAGAATGTCAGAATTATTAAATATAGTAAACCAAGTAGAGGGTATTTTACCCAAATTGCAGATTTTATAAGTCAATTTAATAGTACAATATTAGAAAATAATATTAATATAATTACTGATACAGCTTCTAATATGTTCATGGATATTCTTAATAATGTTCCTGAAGCAAAAGCGGAACATTAAAAAAAAGTTAGAAGTGTTAGATCGTTTGATTAATACAAGAACATATGAAATAGAAGAACTTTTTAAAAAAGGATCTAATTTGTAATCAACATTAAAAAAAAGGTAATCCTGAATTTAAATGTATAATTTTAGATAAATTAAGTGGATATAAGAAGTTAAAATCTTCTTATAAACACTAATAAGAATTATTAATTTAAGTGGTAAAGAGCTCTTTTTTAAGATTATATTGAATGAGATTTAATATAACTTTAATTTCTATTTTAGAAAATGTTATTCTTATATTACCTGCATTATTAGGTGTTGCATTTGTAACAGTAGCCGAAAGAAAAACTATGGCAAGTATGCAAAGAAGATTAGGTCCAAATGCTGTAGGTTATTATGGATTATTACAAGCTTTTGCTGATGCTCTTAAATTAATATTAAAAGAATATGTAGCTCCTACTCAGGCTAATTTAATATTATTTTTTTTAGGTCCTATAATTACATTAATGTTTGCTTTATTAGGTTTTGCAGTTATTCCTTATGGACCTGGATTATCTATAAGTGATATGGAATTAGGTATATTCTTTATGTTAGCTGTGTCTTCTTTAGCTACTTATGGTATATTATTAGCAGGATGAAGTGCTAATAGTAAATATGCTTTCTTAGGTTCTTTAAGAAGTACTGCACAACTTATAAGCTATGAATTAGTATTAAGTTCTGTTTTATTAATTGTAATAATGATAACTAACAGTTTAAATTTAAATATAAATGTACAATTTCAAAAAATAACATGATTAGCTTTACCTTTATTATGTATATTAATAATATTTTTTATAGGTTCTGTGGCAGAAACTAATAGAGCTCCCTTTGATTTAGCTGAAGCTGAATCTGAATTAGTTAGTGGATTTATGACTGAGCATGCTGCTGTTATTTTTGTATTCTTTTTCTTAGCTGAGTATTCTAGTATCGTAATAATGTGTATATTTACAAGTATTTTATTCTTTGGAGGATATTTAGTAGATTTTGATCTAATATTATTATTTGATAAAATCAATTATATTTATGCTTATATTTTTGATATTGACTGAATAACATCCTTAGATTATTTTAATATTCGTAATATATTAATTAATCCTTCTATAGATGGTCTTTTTTCTGGTATAAGTCTAGGTATTAAAAGTGGAATAATGGTTTTTGTATTTATATGAGTTAGAGCTTCATTCCCTAGAATACGTTTTGATCAATTAATGTCTTTCTGTTGAACTGTATTATTACCTATACTATTTGGATTTATATTCTTAGTACCATGTATATTATACGCATTTGGAGTATTCTTCATAAATATTAGTTTATTTTAATTAAATTCTTATTATAGAATATAATAGACTTAATTATTAAAAATTTTTATTTATATTAAACAAATATTAAATTTTTTACCAGTTACGGTTAAACGTATTCATTAAATTTTATAAACAGAATAAATATGCCTCAATTAGTTCCATTTTATTATATGAATGAAATTGTTTTTGCTTTTTCATTAATAGTATTTATACTATATATATTATCTAAATATATCTTACCTAGAATAGTTCGTTTATTCGTATCTCGTATGTTTATAGATAAAATATAATAGTTAATTTATATTATAGATTTATTTTAGCTATATAGCTCCATTTCGACTTAAATGTCCCCAATTAGATTATTAAGATTATATATAATAATTAACTTTTATTTAAGTTAATGCTTTCTTCTAAAAATTTAGTTTTATTTAACGAAATTACTAGTCCTTTAGATCAATTTGAAATAAGAAATATTTTAAGTTTAGAAATATTAGGAGGTAGTTTACATTTATCTTTAACAAACATAGGATTTTATTTAACAGTAGGATCTTTAATTATATTAATAATGTCTATAACAGCTACTAATTATAACAAATTAGTTAGTAACAACTGATCTATAGCTCAAGAATCTTTATATGTAACAATACATAATATTGTAACAAACCAAATTAATCCTAGAAACGGGCAAATTTATTTCCCTTTTATATATACTTTATTTATATTTATATTAATAAATAATTTAATAGGTATGATCCCTTATAGTTTTGCTTCTACAGGTCATTTTGCTCTTACTTTTGCTTTAAGTTTCACTATAGTATTAGGAGCTACAATATTAGGATTCCAAAGACATGGTTTAAAATTCTTTTCTTTATTTGTACCAGCAGGATGTCCTTTAGCATTATTACCTTTACTAGTAACTATAGAACTTATATCTTATTTAGCTAGAAATGTTTCTTTAGGACTTAGATTAGCTGCAAATATAACAGCAGGTCATATGTTATTAAGTATATTAAGTGGATTTGTTTATAATATAATGAATTCAGGTATAATTTTCTTTATATTAGGATTAATACCTCTGTTATTTATTATAGCTTTCTCTGGATTAGAATTAGCTATAGCATTTATTCAAGCACAAGTTTTTGTTGTATTATCATCTTCTTATATTAAAGATGGATTAGATTTACACTAATATAGAATAAAAAAATATTAACTTATTAATAATTTCTGCTTTATATAAAGTAAGAAATTATTTATTATAAATACATAAAAGAGATTATGGAAAATTATAATAACTACAAAGTATATTTATATAAAACATTAGAAATAAAGAATAAATAAAAAAAGAAATTAAATAATATAATTAATTATATTAAATATAAAAAATAAGCGTACATTAATTTTTTTACAAATGAAAATTTATTATAAAGTGAGTATAACAATAAATAGTTTATTAACCTCTATTATAATTTGCGTAGATGAAATAGTAATATTTTATCCAAAATATAAAAAAGTTGAGTTTGGTGATGGCTCTGATTGAATGCTGTCCAAGTGCTTGACACATGCTAATCGTACGTTTTAACGTAAAAAGTTAAAAAGTGGTGTACAGGTGAGTATAATGATATTCTCCGCCGACCTTAAAGTAAAGCTAAATTCTTTATTTAAAAGGAGAGAAATTCTCTGCTTTAAGAGGACAACGAATATCTTCGGGACAGGTAGTGGTTAAGGTGATGGCTTAACTAGCTTACAACTCTCGTAGTCGAAACTGAAAGGTTGATCGACCACATTGGGTCTGAAAAAACCCCAATGCATATTAGTACAGCAGTGAGGAATATTGGTCAATGGCCTAACGGCTGAACTGGCAACTTGGAGAAGTGGCAAGTTTTTTATTTTTAGTATTTAATTAAAAATAAAAAATTATATTAAATTTGAATGAAGCTTTGTTTATATATTGATAATGACAATATATATATACTGTCTTGACTAATTGCGTGCCAGCAGTCGCGGTAATACGTAAGAGACTAGTGTTATTCATCTTAATTAGGTTTAAAGGGTACCTAAACGGTCAGTATAGCTTGTAAAAATGTTAGTATACGACTAGAGTTTTATATGTAAGAAGGCAGTACTTGAGGAGGAGAGATAAAATTTCGTGATACCAAAGGGACTCTGTAAAGGCGAAGGCAGCCTTTTATGTAAAAACTGACGTTGAGGGACGAAGGCATAGATAACAAACAGGATTAGATACCCAAGTAGTCTTTGCAGTAAATAATGAATGCCATAGGTTGGAAACGAATATTAAACATAAAGTTTTCCCCTTACTCTTTATGTTTAAAATTCAATTAATTTTCAAACTATAAATGAAAGTGTAAGCATTTCACCTCAAGAGTAATGTGGCAACGCAGGAACTGAAATCACTAGACCGTTTCTAACACCAGTAGTGAAGTATGTTGTTTAATTCGATGATCCACGAAAAACCTTACCACAATTTGAATAATTAATATATTACAGGAGTTGCACGGCTGTTTTCAGTTAATGTTGTGAAACTATGGTTTCCATAAAATTAACGAAATCCCATACTTTATTTTTTTTTTACGATAAAGTAATTTTTTCCAAATAGTTGGCGAAAATAAAAGGGACTAAGACAAGTCATCATGGCCTTGATATTGTGGGCTATAGACGTGCCACATATACCTAGACAAAGAGATGCGAAAATGTGAATTCTAGCAAATCTCAAAAAATAGGATATAAAAAGGATTGTAGTCTGAAATTCGACTATATGAATAAGTAATTACTAGTAATCGTGAATCACCATGACACGGTGAATATACCTTTGGATTGGTACTAACCACTCGTCACATGCTGAAAGGAACGTGCGCAATAAGTTTGCTTTTTTAATATATTGTAAAAACTATAAATAGTTTGTTTTCTTTTATTAAAAATCTTCGTATGCGTGGTTCTAATTAGTGTAAAGTCGAAATACGGTTCGTGTAGTGGAAGTTGCACGGGAATAATAAAAATTAACAAAATAATTTATATAATAAGATTTATTTTTATTATATAAAGGAGGGTTCCTTTATAGGTAAGAAGGGTTGAGCTGTAAACTCAATAGCTAAGGCTTTTAAGAGTTCGAATCTCTTGTCTCCTAGAACTAGTAACTCAATTAGGTAGAGAATTTCCTTGTCACGGAAAGAGATATCGGTTCGATTCTGGTCTAGTTCGAATAGAGTGAAGTAAATTTTAATAAAACTACACTTAGTAAAATGATTATATTTTATATAATTATAAATAGATATTTATAAATTTTAATTTAAATTTTGTAAAACTGATTTTAGAAAACTTATAAAAAAAAATGTATTTTATGACTAATATTACTCGTAGTAATTTTCAAGATCATCCATTTCATTTAGTGTCTCCTAGTCCTTGACCATTTTATACTAGTATATCTTTATTAGCATTAACTGTTAATGCAGCTTTTGCTATGCATCTATTTTCTAATAGTTATATACTATTTTATATTAGCTTAGTATTAGTTGTTTTATCAATGTCATTTTGATTTAAAGATATAATAGCTGAAGGTACTTACTTAGGTAACCATACTTTAGCTGTGCAAAAAGGGTTAAACTTAGGTGTAATTTTATTTATAGTATCAGAAGTTATGTTCTTTTTAGCAATATTTTGAGCTTTCTTCCACAGTGCTTTAACACCTACAGTTGAATTAGGTAGCCAATGACCACCAATGGGTATAGATCCTGTAAATCCTTTTGAATTACCTTTATTAAACACAGTGATATTATTATCAAGTGGAGCAACTATAACTTATGCTCACCATTCTTTAATTAAAGGTGAAAGAAGCGGTGCTTTATACGGATCTATAATCACAGTAGTACTTGCTACAATATTTACAATATTCCAAGGAATAGAATATAACGTTTCTTCTTTC
Organism: Tolypothrix sp. FACHB-123; assembly: GCF_014697075.1. GTDB lineage: Bacteria > Cyanobacteriota > Cyanobacteriia > Cyanobacteriales > Nostocaceae > Aulosira. Next base: position 11,497 of record NZ_JACJRE010000084.1, read on the forward strand.
ACAATTAGTGATGGAGTATTCGGTGCGTGTTTCTTCTTTGGTACTGGGTTCCACGGATTCCATGTTATAATAGGTACAATATTTTTAGGTGTAGCTTTATGAAGAATATACGCTTATCATTTAACAGATCATCACCATTTAGGATATGAAGCTGGAATTTTATACTGACATTTCGTAGATGTTGTATGATTATTTTTATACATATCTATGTATTATTGAGGTTCTTAATTCTGAATGAATTAAGTTTTTATAGATTAAGAGGAAGAATAACATAATATAATATATATATGAATACACTAAACTTAACAACAAACTTATCAACAGAATTAATTAATGCCAATATAGAGGCTACTGCAAATGTAGATGTGCTAGAAGATCTTTGTAACTGTACTTTAGCTAGTGTTAAAGCTTTTATACAAGCATTTAAGTCTAATTTTCGTGATACAGGTGTAATGGTTTATATGGCTAAAGGGGATATACTGATTCAGGATCTTTATAGTCATGATGATTGACGTGTACAGGAGAGTCCTATACTAAGGGAATTATATACTGATATGAGAATAAACTTTAATGATGTACGAGATCAACTAGTAGTAACTAAAGAAGCTTTGACTTCTCTTCCTGATCATGCTGGAAGAAAAATCGTGAAATCTGCAGAAAACATAGTTTCAATGCGGAACTATTGGGTTATGAAAAGAGTACCGAATTTATAATCCTTTAGGGTTGGGAAATACTCTTATGGGAGTAGTTTCTATAGCTCAACGGTAGAGCATAGTACTGTTAATACTATGATAGATGTTCGATTCATCTTAGAAGCTGTTTTAAGGAAAAATCTCCATTTGGTAAGGTAAGATACTTGCTATGTATTGTGTTTATACACTTAGGTGTTCAAATCACCTTTTTTCCGAGTACATATTGTTTAAAAGATTAACACTTTTAATACAAAATAAAAATTCAATAAATAAAATAAAAAATTAGTAACCTTTGTTAAAATGAATGAATTATTATTTTCTTTAGTAGAATCTATTAGTAATGGTTTTGACGTAAAATCTTTAGATGTATTAAGCTTACTTGCTTTAGGTGCAGGTATTGCTGTAATAACAACAAAAAATCCTATACAATCTTTAATATCTTTAATAGGATTATTTGGATTTATAGCTGTTTACTTAATACTTTGTGGTTTGACTTTTATAGGTTTTTCATACTTAATAGTATATATAGGAGCTGTATCCATATTATTTTTATTTATACTTATGTTAATTAATATTCGTAGTAGTGAGTTACAAAGTAATAATTCCAATAGTATACCTTTAGCGCTATTTATAGTGTTACTTGTTAATTATGTAGTTTTTGAAGTACTTCCTTATTCTATTGCAATTTTAAATAATTATACTAATAAAATTAATAATAGTATATATTTAGGTATAAACAATAAACAATTTTTAGACTTAGATTTTAATAATCTAACAAGATTTGTTACAAGTAATTCTTGAGATGGAAATATTAATGAAACAAGTCATATTTCTGCTATAGGTAATATATTATATACAAGTTATAATATATGATTATTTATGGCTAGTTTTATTTTATTATTAGCTATGGTAGGTGCAATAGTAATAACTATTGACCACAAAAAAGTGGGGAGAGGAATTAATTCAACGGTAGAATGTCTGTTTTACACACAGTTTGTTAAAGGTTCAAATCCTTTATTTCTCAAAGATTCTTTAACTTAATGGTAAAGTGCATTTTTGATAAGAATGAAATTTAAGTTCAAATCTTAAAAGAATTATTTAATAGAGAATTGGCTGAGTGGTTTAAGGCGGTAAGTTTGAGTTTTATTAGGTTGTATAAACTGCATCCGTTCAAATCGGATATTCTCTGTTTAAAAGAGTATAATTTAATTGGCAAAATAGGAAGCTTCAACCTTCAATTTCTTGGTTCAAATCCGAGTACTCTTGATTTTATAGCAATAGACGGATTATGGCTGAGTGGTAAAGCGCTTTCTTTGGGAGAAAGATACCCTAAGTTCGAATCTTAGTAACCCGAAAAATAAATAATAGCTTAGAAGAATTAGTAATAAGCAATATTAACTAGATATATATAATTTAAATGTATATAAATAAGTATACAAAGAAATTATTATGGAGTTTTAGCTATGTATTAAAGAGAAATATTTATTAATATAATATTTTATAATAATATAAACTCTAAGAGAAATTAGATAATAAACGAAGTGAATTGAAATATCTTAGTAACTTTAGGAAAATAAATCAAAAGAGATTCCATGAATAGTGTGAACGAAAATGGAGAAGTCTAAAAAGTAAAATGGTATTTAAACAGTTTGAATATTATGGGGAACCTTCCTCAAAGACTAAATATAATACATGAGCTATAGAGTATAGTACCGTGAGGGAACAAATTGAAATAGTTATTTTATAAGCAGTTTGAAATAAAAAACGTACCTTTTGCATAATGGGTCACCAAGTTAACATTAGATGCGAGTAAATACGTAGTTAAACCGAGCGTTAAAATAACGGTATTAGTATCTAAAGTTAGACCCGAAGCCTGGTGATTTTACCATAATCAGGATTATAAAAGTCCGAACGGAATATTGTAGCAAAAATATCCGAAGAATTATGGTAGGTATAGTGAAAGACAATACTGACTAGGATAGCTGGTTTTCTGCGAAACCTATAATAGTAGGCAATTTAATAAAACATCTTAGCAGGTACAGAATTTAATCTCAGACAAGACAAAAACTTTTTGTTTTATATTGTACAAATTGGGGGATCGTGAAGATTTTATCAGTGAGTATGTAGACTCGGAATGGCAAAGATGTATGTTAAATTATCAGACATAGAATGATAAGGTTGTATGTCAAAAGGGAAACAGCCCAGAACAAGAGTTAAGGTTCCTAAATTATTAGTTAAGTGAAATTAAGAGAGTTTCTATTAAAGTCGACAAGGAGATAGGCTTAGAAGCAGCCATAATTTTATGACCTCGTAACAGAGCGCTTGTTAAGTTGTAGAAGCATCGAAAATTTAACGGATCTAAACAATATACCGAAACCTTGTCCATATAAAGTAAAATTGAATTTTAATTATGTGGGGTAGCAGAACGTTGAATTATACTAAGACTTTTATTTTTTAAATAAAAGGAACTATTTTTATTTAAAAATTATTTTAAATAAATTGAAGAATTAAATTCAAGTGAGAATGGTGACATGAGTAACTAAAAGAAAAATTTAATTTTTCCGCCTAAAGCTTATGGATGACATTAAGTAACGGCCTCTAAGTTTAAAATTATCTAAAGGTTTAAACGATGAGAAATCTTTATTACTAAGGACAACATTTTAGTGTAAAATGTGCTGGAAAAATAGTAATATCATTATGAGAATTATTATATCCTTGGATATAATAAAATGTACATAACGAGAACAACCGTACCTAGATTCTGAAACAAGTAAGCTAGTAGAGAATACGAAGGCGTAAATGAGCTAACAATCATAAAGGAACTCGGCAAACTAACTACCGTAACTTCGGAATAAGGAGGGCTCATTATTCTTGATTAATATCAAGTAAAAAGGAAGAAGCATGAAATAGTGTTGTACGACTGTTTAATTAAAACACAGCACTTTGCTGAAAGATTAAAAATCTAAGTATAAAGTGTGAGATCTGCCCGGTGCCGGCTGGTTAACAGAGACAACTAGGTATACTACTATCTAATGTTGACGGAAACCCCGGTTAAAGGCGGCCTTAACGTGAGGGTCCTAAGGTAGCTAAATGCCTTGGCCGTTAAATGCGGTCTTGCATGAATGGTGTAACGATACAACAGCTGTCTCTATGATTGACTCAGTGAAATTGGAATAGCTGTGCAGATACAGCTTACCTCTAGTTAGACGAGAAGACCCTATGCAGCTTTACTGTCACTAATTATAGATTATGTTAAGCAATTTTCAGATTATAAGGTAATCGATTTTAGATAAATATGGAAAACCTTTATTTTCATTTCATTTGAATGAATTAATTTAGGATTATGATAGTTTGTATTAATAGTATTTTATTATTAATATTTAACTTTTTCATAATAGTAAATTAACCTAATTCAGCTTATTTATGTAATAGTAAGTAAGTACCCTTGGTGAGGAACTATCGCTAGGAGACAGTTTATGTGGGGCACAGACCCTGTAAAGAGTAAACAGGAGTGTCTAAAAATTTATTTTTATTAAGTTTGCTATCTTTAATAATTATTTAAAATAATTATTGTTGATCGTATTAAATTAAATGTATTTATACTAGTTATACATATATTTAAAATTAGGTAGGATTTTTACTACATAGAAAGTAGAGATGTTAAAAATATTATGAATCTTTTCTAATATTTTTTCGATTATTATTTATAATCTTTGTTAACATCTAAAAAGCTCAACGGCTAAATCCTGCCTTACTGTTTGATTATCGACAAATCTTACAGTTGCGTAAGCAGGGCATAGGATCACAAGATGCAATAAGGAAAGATCTTGGATTATTGGAAAAGCTACGCTAGGGATGTTTGTCCTATAATATTTTATAGTAAATATAAAATAATTAATATAAATTGGGTAAATTTCAAGAATTACTGTTTAGTAAACTTGAAGCGAATTTTATCTTAACATATAATAAGATAAAAACGTTCAACGACTATAGGGTGAGTTTATATGTTTTTAGTCAAAAAAAATTTTCAACAATAATCCCTTTTAACTATCCAACATTTATAATTTTATAATTTAAGTTAAATAAGATAATGATAATACAATAATTTTTTATGAATAAAACTAAAATTTTTAAAAATAATTTGAATAATAATTCTAAAATAGTGAAATTGAAAACTAAAAAAAATGAGACAGGATATGCTAAATACTTAAATTCATTTTCTAAAGAATGAATTAATACAATTTATTCTTTTGATAAGAAAATTATTAGTAACATACCTACTTTTACAAATAATGTAAATAAAATCATAAGAAGCTATTTTGATCTATTTTTTAATAACCGTAAATTTATTAACATGCCTAAATTTATTTTACTTAAAAGAAGACGTAATTTTTTAAGAAGAATATTTACAAGTAATGCTGAAATTAAACATACTAATAATAAAATTATTATAACTTTGTATGTTTTAAACAGAGAAAGAAATGTATTAAAAAAAAAATATTTAAAAATGAACAATATTATTAATAAAAAATTAATAAGACAGTTTTTTTCATTATACAAACATAATTTAAAAAAAATTCATAGAATTTATTCATGATTAAATAGAAAATACAAATTTATTCCTAGTGTTATGAGAAAAGATATATATCTTAAAACTAAAGTACAAAATTTAAATAATTTAAATAAATTAAAACATATTTATTTAAAAAAAATATGAAGTAAATTAATAGATCGTTATTTAAATTTACATTTAACAAAATTAAGAAAATACAGTTTATTATATTCCTTAAATACTTTTAAGTTTAATAAATTAAGTATGTTAGTGGTTTTAAGTAATATCTTAAATAAAATAAGATTATTAAAAAATAAAAAAATAGAATATAATATTGTAAATATGAAATATTTTACTAATAATCCTGATTTATTTACTAATATTATTGCTTTAAAATTAAAAAGAAAAAGAATTAGACGTTTAAAAGAAATGTCTAGAGTTTTAAATAGAACTCATTTACCTGTAGTAAATACTATACAAGAAAGAACTTTCGTAAAAAGAAGTATGGATACTTATAAAAATAAATTCAGAAATTTAAAGCTTATTTCTAATTTAAAAAAAAATAATTTAGATAAATTTTTAAATATTATTAGTAATAAAAATTCAAATAATATCTCTAAAGATATTTATAACTCTATTAAATATAAAAATTTAGGAGGAATTAGAATAGAGGTAAAAGGTAGATTAACTAAACGTTATAGAGCAGATAGATCTGTTTATTCTTTACGTTGAAAAGGAGGATTAAAAAATATAGAATCTTCTTTCCAAAAAGTAAGTACAACTTTATTAAGAGGAAATGTTAAACCTAATACCGCTTATTCTATTTTACCCTCTAAAAGACGTATTGGAGCATTTGCAGTTAAAGGTTGAATAGCAGGTAAATAAATTATTGGATAAACTATTAAATTATAAAAATTATAAATGAAGACATAGTCTGAACCCTTTTGAAAAAAAGGGAAGTACCATTTATATGATAACATAAAGAACAGGCTAATTTGCGCAAGAGTGTACAAAATGAGTGCGCGGTTTGGCACCTCGATGTCGGCTTAACTTATCCTCATGGATGCAGGAACTATGTAGGGTGCGACTGTTCGTCGATTAAAAAGTTACATGAGCTGGGTTAAATACGTCGTGAGACAGTATGGTTTCTATCTTCTAGGGGGAATTAGAATAAAATAAGAACGAACTTTTGTACGAAAGGAACAAGAATGATTTAGTTTAAGATTGGTTAATTCTGATTTTAGATGAAATAATAGTTACTAACCTATGGTTTACCTGTTGTTTATATGTCCCTAATATTAACTAATGAAAATTATGTTATATTTTTATAACATAAAGGGAATGTTTCTCTCACTAAGATAAATATATAGTATAGGCACGGCAGGGACGCTAAGTTGGTTAAAGATAAGTGCTGAAAGCATATAGGCACGAGGCTTATCTTAAGATATTTCTTAAATATACGTATTATATTAATACGAAAAAATATTATAGGTTTTATTTGTAAGAATTTTGAAATTTTTAAGAACAAAATACTAATTTTATAAATTACTATTTATACATATATCTATATTATTGTTTATTATTAAAGCTTGGTTAGCATAAAAGTAATGTAATTGTTTTGTAATCAATTGAAGCAAGTGCGATACTTGCACTGAGCTTAAAAAAAAAGATAGATAGGATTAGAAGTCAAATGGTCCGACATAGCTCTTTCAATGCTACCTTAGCAGGTTCAATTCCTGTCTAGTCTAAGTAAGTTGGTGGAATAGTTACACATTCGGCTCATGTCCGAAAATATGAAGGTGCAAATCCTTTACTTGCGTTATTTAATAATAATAAATATTTATTATTTATTATTTAATATATAAGTTTATTATAAATAAGAATATAATTCTATTTACACAGATTATCTATCTGATAAAGTATAGAAGAATTAGTAATAGTAATGTATAAATTAATATAATTATAGCTAATTCTAAATATCTTGTTTATAATCGCCTGTTTAGCTTAATTGGTAAAGTATACTGCTCATGACAGTAATTATAAAAGTTCAAGTCTTTTGATAGGTAAGTAGTAAATGGATATAGGTTAATGGTAGACTTATCGACTTCCAATCGAGGTGTGTCAGTTCAAATCTGACTATCCATAATTAAATTATATAATATATGTTTATATCTCTAGTCCGAGTGATGAAATTGGAAAACATGACAAATTTAAAATTTGTTGACGAAAGTCTTAAAGGTTCAAGTCCTTTTTCGGACATACATTTATAATATTTTAGTACTTAAAAAGTAAATTGTATAAACTTGTAAAGAATAATTTATATTTAAATATAATACTTTATGATCAACTTGCCATAAACTCCATATATATGGTGATATTTGTTTTTTATAGAGAAAATTTTTTTATTTTATATGTTATTATCAGCTTTAGCTATTATACCTATTATAGGAATAGTTATTATATCTAGTATTAATACTATAAAAATAGAAAAAATGGTAGCATTGACTACTAGTATATTAAATTTAATCTTATCTTTAGTTATATTTATATTATTTAATAATAGTACAAATCAATTTCAATACGTACAAGAACATTATAATACACAATTATTCGATATATACTTAGGTATAGACGGAGTATCCATATTTTTTGTTCTACTAACTACAATAATAATGCCAATAGCTTTATTAGCTAATTGAGATTCTATAAGAGAAAATATAAAATCATATTTAATAATAATGTTATTATTAGAATCTTTATTACTAATGGTATTTATGGTTTTAGATATTATGTTATTTTATATATTTTTTGAAAGTATATTACCTCCTTTATTTATATTAATAGGTATATTTGGGTCAGATAATAAAGTAAATGCTAGTTATTATATTTTCTTGTATACATTATGAGGATCATTATTTTTATTACTATCTATTTTAAGTACATCTTCTACAATGGGTAGTACAGATTTTGATACTTTATTTAAATTAAATTTTGAATTTAATACACAAAAAATATTGTTTATAGGAATATTTATAGCTTTTGCAGTAAAAACTCCTACGATATTTTTAAACAATTGACTATTGAAAGCCCATGTTGAATCTCCTCTAGGTGGAAGTATAGTTTTAGCAGCTATTGTGTTAAAACTAAGCTTATATGGAATATTTAGATTAATCTTACCAATATTACCTAAAGCTTCTCTAAATTATACATTCATTATATACACTATTGGTGTAATAACTATTATATATGCAAGTTTTAGTACTTTAAGAACTACGGATATTAAAGAATTAATAGCATATAGTTCAGTTTGTCATGCATCTGTTTATTTAATAGGAATTTTTAGTAATACTATACAAGGACTAGAAGGTAGTGTGATATTAGGATTAGCTCATGGTTTTGTATCTAGTGGTTTATTTATTGCAGCAGGTGGTGTTCTTTATGATAGAACAGGAACTAGAAGTATTTATTTTTACAGAGGAGTTGCACAGTTAATGCCTATATTTGCTATATTATTTTTCATATTATCATTAGGTAATTGTGGTGCTCCGCTAACTATAAATTTCATAGGTGAATTTATGTCTTTATATGGAGTATTTGAAAAATTACCTATTTTAGGATTATTAGCTTGTTCTTCTATAGTATTCTCTGCTGCATATAGTATTTATTTATTTAATAGAATATCTTTTGGTGGATCTTTCACTAAATTTATCGAACAAGGCGTATTAGATTTAAATAAAAGAGAATTTATTATGTTATTCATATTAGTAGTATTTACAGTAGTATTAGGTATATACCCTTCAGTAATATTAAATGTATTAGACTACTCAATGAGTAATTTAATCTTTAATGTTTAATATTTAGTTAGAAAAATTAATAAATTTATTATATTTATTATATACGTATAATAAAGGGGATATAATTTAGTTGGTAGAATGTCGACGTTGCATGTTGAAAGCCTAGGTTCGAATCCTAGTATCTCCAAATTGTTTTTTAACAAAAGCTTGTGAAGCTCAATTGGTCGAGCGGAACGTTGAAGTTGTTTAGGCTGTAGGTTCAAATCCTATCACGAGCATACCATATATGTTTATTTTATTAATTATATTAATTTTATTATCAAATGCCATAAATTTAATACGAGATATGGCTATTCTGTATAACAGAATAAGTTTAGTTGATCTGTTTTATTGTGGATTAATTTCCTATATAACGATCAATATTATAAGTAAATCCATAGGGTTTCATGGAGGTTTATTATAGTATACCAATTTCAAGAATATTCAAAAATAAATCCAATTTTATTTATTAAGAATTAATTATGTAATTCTTCTAAAATTTAGTGTTAAGGTGTTATTACTATTTATTTTTTATAAAGTATATTGTCTAGATATATTAATTTTTATGATTTTAAGATATATCAATTATTAATAAAATGATGTTCTTTTCTATTATACTCTGTATAATAGAGGGAAGAGACTTTAGTATAATGGTTAATACATATGACTTTTAATCATCAAAATATAGGTTCGAATCCTATAAGTCTTAGTAAAATAATAATTTAAAATATGAAATATTAATGAAAAAGCAGATATGCTGAAATTTGGAAAACAGGCTCTGTTTAGGCCAGAGTGGCGAAAGCTTTATACGTTCAAGTCGTATTATCTGTAAATAGTATTATTAAATATAATAACCTAGAATTTTATATTTAATGTAATAAAATATTAATTTATAATTTTATTAATAGTAATAATCTGGAATAGACTAATAGGTAGGTCATGGATTTTTGATGTTCAGCTGTGTGTGTTCGAATCACTCTTTCAGAATGAGGTAGTTGTAGTTCAATAGGTGGAACAACCATTTGTGGCATGGTAGGCTCTCAGTTCGAGTCTGAGCTTTTACCCTAATAATTCGCTAAGAAAAATATTATAACTTAATAGGTTAGTTTACAAAAGCCCGGTTAGTTTAATGGTTAAAATAGCAATCTCATACGTTGTTTATATAAGTTCAAGTCTTATACCAGGCTCACCATATATGCTTATTTTATCAATTATATTAATTTTACTATCAAATGCCGTAAATTTAAGACGAGATATGGCTATTCTGTATAACAGAATAAGCTTAGTTAGTTTGTTTTATTGTGGATTAATTTCCTATACAACGATTAACATTATAAGTAAATCTATAGGATTACATGGAGGTTTATTATTGTATACCAATTTAAATAATATATTTCATGCATTTATTTTCATAGTAACAGCCTTAATTCTAGTACTAACTGCATTTTACCCTGCAAAAATAAAAATTTTGCATAATACTATAAATTTAGGTAAAAAATCTAATCAATTCAAGATAGTAGAATATCCTTTAATAATACTGTTTATAGTTACAGGAGCAGTTTTACTTATTTCGACTAATGATTTAATATCTATATTTTTAGCTATAGAGCTACAAAGCTATGGGTTATATATCTTAAGTACGATCTATAGAAATTCAGAATTATCTACTACAGGAGGATTGATTTATTTCTTGTTAGGGGGATTAAGCTCTTGTTTTATATTATTAGGTACAGCCTTATTATATTCAAATACAGGTAGTACAAGTTTAGATAACATTTATATAATTACTAATATAAGTGATTTAACTTTAAATAATTTATGATATAAACCAAACTTTATTAATATCTCTCTTATACTCTTTGTTATAGGATTTTTATTCAAAGTAAGTGCTGCCCCTTTTCACTTTTGATCACCGGATGTGTATGATGCAATACCAACAGTAGTGACTACATTTGTAGCAATAATAGCTAAAATATCTATATTTGTATTGTTATTACAAATTGTTTATTATACTAAAAATAATTTTTCTAATAACTGAACTTATATCTTATTAATTACTTCTTTATTCTCATTAATTGTAGGTACTGTCGTAGGTCTTACACAATTTAGAATTAAAAGATTATTTGCGTATAGTACAATATCTCATGTAGGATTTATATTATTAGCTTTAGGTATATCTACAGTTGAATCTACTCAAGCATTTATATTCTACTTAACTCAATATACTATAAGTAATTTAAATGCCTTTATAATATTATTAGCTATAGGTTATACATTATATTATTATACAGTTGAAAATAAAGAACATCAAAAATTACTAGAAAAAAATAATTCACCTGTTCAATTAATAAACCAATTAAAAGGTTATTTTTTTATTAATCCAGTTCTAAGTTTAAGCTTAACTATAACTATATTTTCTTTTGTAGGGATACCTCCATTAGTAGGATTTTTTGCAAAACAGATGGTATTAAGCGCAGCTCTAGATAGTGGTCTTGTATTTTTAGCTCTAGTAGCTATATTAACTAGTGTTATAGGTGGTATATATTACTTAACAATAATTAAAGAAATGTTTTTTAGCTTACCTGATAATATAGAATCGAAAATTGAAGAAAAGAATTTTTCAATTTTAGATATAGATAACAAAACATATACTATTCAACATGTTAGTATATCAAGTCCTATATCTTTTATTATTTCAAATATAACATTAATAATACTATTATTTTTATTTATGAATAAAGAATGATTAAGCATGGGTACCATATTGGTACAAATATTATTTAATAATTAAATGAGTAGCATAACTTTTCTTTTTATACTAGTATCTATAATTACTTTACTTTTTTTAGCTTTAAATTTTATATTGGCACCTCATAATCCTTATCAAGAAAAATATAGTATATTTGAATGTGGTTTTCACAGTTTTTTAGGACAAAATAGAACTCAGTTTGGAGTAAAATTCTTTATTTTTGCATTAGTTTATTTACTATTAGACTTAGAAATATTAGTAATATATCCTTTTGGTCTTAGTAGCTACGAAAATGGAATTTATGGGTTAATAGTTGTATTAATCTTTTTAGGTATTATAACAGTAGGATTTGTATTTGAATTAGGTAAAAGTGCTTTGAAAATAGATAGTAGACAATCTTCAAATTATTATTCAAAATCTAATAATTTTGTCAGTCAATTTGTGGAAAACAAATAAATAAAAAAAAAACTTTATATTAAAACTTTGTGAATTAACTAAAAAAAAAAGAAATTTGAGAAAAGATGCTCTAGTCAGGTATCAGATTTTTTCTATTTCTTCCGCGAGCAAATCAGCGAGCGAGTATAACCGAACTATATGTAAACTATGTTAGAAAAAAGGCATTGCTATTAACAACACATATTTTTATATGTTAGAATCATCAAAATTAATAGGAGCAGGATTAGCCACAGTAGGATTAGCAGGAGCAGGAGTAGGTATAGGTGTAGTATTTGGATGTTTAATATTAGGAGTTGCAAGAAATCCTTCCTTAAAAAATCAATTATTTTCTTATTCTATTTTAGGATTTGCATTCTCAGAAGCTACAGCGTTATTTGCCTTAATGATGGCTTTATTACTTCTGTACGTTGTATAAATATTATTTAGCATACATGTATTATGAAGTAACTATGTATATAGGAGAGCATAGATAGATGATGACTATTTACCATACATATTGTACAGAAGTTTTAAGAATTATTGTAATATTATTACCGAGATATTAATGTATTCTATTTGAAGGATAGAAATCTATTTTATTTATATTTTATGAATTTGTTTTTAAATACTTTTATTAGCTTGGATGCTCCTACACCTTGGGGTGTTTATTTCCAAGATAGTGCTAGTCCCCAAATGGAAGGATTAGTAGAATTACATGATAGTATTATGTTTTATTTAGTTTTAATACTATTTACTGTAGGTTGAATTATGTTTTCAACTGTAATTAATTTTATACATTCTAAAACGGAAATTAGCCATAAATACTTAAATCATGGTACAACTATTGAATTAATATGAACTATAACTCCTGCTGTTGTTTTAATATTAATAGCATTTCCTTCTTTTAGATTATTGTACTTAATGGATGAAGTTATAGATCCATCTATGTCTATAATTGCTGAAGGACATCAATGATATTGAAGTTACCAATATTCAGATTTTTTAGATTCTAGTGATGAACTTATTGAATTTGATTCATATATTGTTCCTGATTCAGATCTTGAAGAAGGAGGGTTAAGAATGTTGGAAGTTGATAATAGAGTGATTGTACCCGAATCTACTAATATCAGATTTATTGTAACTTCAGGGGATGTTATACATTCATATGCTTGTCCTGCTTTAGGTATAAAATGTGATGCTTATCCTGGAAGATTAAATCAGTTTTCTACTTACATAAACAGAGAAGGAGTATTTTATGGACAATGTTCTGAAATTTGTGGGATATTGCACAGTTCAATGCCTATAGTAATAGAATCTGTTAACCTTTCTAATTTCTTGACATGATTATATAATGTATAAAATCATATTAAAATTTTACTATTATTTAATTGTTAAATCATGAGGTTTAACAATTGGATTATAAATTGCCTTGTTTGTTATTAATAAATAACTCTTATATAAATTTTATTTATAAATAAAATTAATATACAAGGGCAAAGGGTATTAATTTAATGGTAAAATGAGACCCTACGGACGTCTAGATTGTAGTTCAAATCTACAATACCCTTCAGAGTATAGATTAATTTTTGTTAATTCTATAGTCTATAATAATTTGGGTGTTTTGTTTATTATATTTAATAGATTTAATATGTATTAAGTTTTGTAATACAATACTCAAAAATAAAGAATAATTTGAAATAAAAAATAAAATTATGAGTTTAACTTTAGTACTTTTTTTAATAGGAATTCTAGGATTCATATTTAATAGAAAAAATATAATATTAATGCTTATTTCAATAGAAATAATGCTATTATCTATTACTTTTTTAATATTGGTAAGTTCTTTAAATTTAGATGATATAATAGGGCAAACTTATGCTGTTTATATAATAGTTATAGCTGGAGCTGAATCTGCAATAGGATTAGCTATACTAGTTGCTTTTTATAGATTAAGAGGAAGTATTGCAATAGAATATCAATAATGTATTTAAGTATAATAGTCTTACCTTTATTAGGATCAATAGTTACAGGTTTTTTTGGTAGAAAAATCGGAGTGACAGGTGCCCGTCTTTTAAGTTGTACAAGTATAATAATTACAACAATATTAGCTATAATTAGTTATTTAGAAGTAGGGTTTAATAATAATCCTGTTTCTATAAATTTATTCCCATGATTAGATAGTGAATTATTTAACATGATGTGAAATTTTAAATTTGATAGTTTAACTGTTTCAATGTTAATACCTGTTTTAGTAATAAGTAGCCTAGTACATTTTTACTCTATAGGTTATATGAGTCATGACCCTCATAACCAAAGATTTTTTAGTTACTTAAGTTTATTTACTTTTATGATGGTAATATTAGTTACAGGTAATAATTATTTAGTTATGTTTGTAGGATGAGAAGGTGTAGGTGTATGTTCTTATTTATTAGTTAGTTTCTGATTTACTAGAATTGCAGCGAACCAAAGTTCTCTAGCTGCATTTTTAACTAACAGAGTTGGAGATGCTTTACTTATAATAGGTATGTTTATGCTTTTATGAGCTTTAGGTAATTTGGATTATAATGTTGTATTTTCATTAGCACCTTATATTAATGAAAATATTATAACATTAATAGGAATATGTTTATTAATAGGTGCTATGGCTAAAAGTTCTCAAGTAGGTTTACATATTTGATTACCTATGGCTATGGAAGGGCCTACTCCTGTATCTGCATTAATACATGCGGCTACTATGGTTACAGCTGGAGTGTATTTATTAATTCGTTCTTCTCCTTTAATAGAATATAGTTCAACAGTATTACTAATTTGTTTATGATTAGGGGCTATTACTACTGTTTTTAGTTCTTTAATTGGATTATTCCAACAAGATATTAAAAAAATTATAGCTTATTCAACTATGAGTCAATTAGGAATGATGGTAATTGCAATAGGTTTATCTTCATATAATATAGCTATATTCCACTTAATGAATCACGCCTTCTATAAAGGATTGTTATTCTTAGGAGCTGGAGCAGTAATACATGCAGTAGGTGATAATCAAGATTTAAGAAAATATGGAGGGTTAATATCATTTTTACCTTTAACTTATACAGTTATATTAATAGCTAGTCTTAGTCTAGTGGCTTTCCCCTTTATGACTGGATTTTATAGTAAAGATTTCATATTAGAATCTGCTTATGGACAATACTTCTTTAGTAGTATAAACGTTTATTTTATAGCAACTATAGGTGCTATTTTTACTACATTATATTCAGTAAAGGTTATTTATTTAACTTTCTTGACTAACCCTAATGGATCTGTAAATTATTATAAAAACGCACATGAAGGAGATATATTCTTAAGTCTTCCTTTAGTTATATTAGCCTTATTTTCAATATATTTTGGGTATATAACTAAAGATATATATATAGGTTTAGGGTCAGGATTCTTTGTAGATAACAGTATTTTTATCCATCCTGTACATGAAATATTAATAAATACAGAATTTGGAGTTCCTACTTTATTTAAATTACTTCCATTTGTATTCACTGTTTCATTTTCTATACTAGCTGTAATTTATCCTGAATTTATGGGAAATATAATTACTAATTTTAAATTGACAAAATTAGGGTATTATATTTTTGGTTTCTTTAATCAACGTTTTCTTATAGAATTCTTTTATAATAATTACATTGTAAATACTGTATTAAATATAGGAGGTAAAACTACAAAAGTTTTAGATAAAGGTAGTGTAGAATGAATTGGTCCTTATGGAATTTGAACTATATTAAATAAAATTAGTAAAAATATATCTATTATAAGTAAAGGAGTAGTAACTGATTATGCTGTTTATATATTAGTGTCTATTTGTACTATATTGTCTTTATTTAGTTTTGTATCTTTAAATGTAGATAGTTTAAATATCAATTTATTAGTTTTCATCATTGTGTTAATAAGCATTAGTAACTACACTAATATTTCTGATTCGGAATAAATTAATAGTAAAAAAAAAATAATGTGCTTATATTAAGCAGCCCAAAAACATAAGAATATTTATATTAAAAAATTTATAATATAATTATGAAATAATAAAAAAAATTTTTTTAATTCATGAGACTATTAAAAAGTCATCCTTTATTAAAATTGTTTAACGCTTATTTAATAGATCATTCACAACCTAGTAATATTAACTATTTATGGAATTTTGGTTCTTTATTAGCTATATGTTTAGGTATTCAAATAGTTACAGGTGTAACTTTAGCTATGCATTATAATCCTAATGTATTAGAAGCTTTTAACTCTATAGAGCATATAATGCGTGATGTAAATAATGGGTGATTAATACGTTATTTACACAGTAATACTGCATCAGCTTTCTTCTTTTTAGTTTATTTACATATAGGAAGAGGTTTATACTATGGATCTTATAGAGCTCCAAGAACATTAACATGAGTTATAGGTACTATCATTTTAATATTAATGATGGGAATAGGTTTCTTGGGTTACGAAGTCATGGCCCAAAACGATTACTATAAAATAAGATCTTATAACAGATTTACCTTATTAAAAGTCAATCATTCCACCAAAATGAGTTTCTAATTTTAATTTCCCAATTGTTTGCACTTTAAATCCTAAATTTTATTCCATTACTAGACAACCTTCATTATTAAGAATACATACGTTTCTAAAAGCCAAAAATTTAAATCCTGTTTTTATATATAATAATTTAGAAGATGATAACGTAAGAAAGCAAATAGCACAAGAAACTAAAG
>NZ_JACJRE010000085.1 GCF_014697075.1 Tolypothrix sp. FACHB-123
CTCAACGGTTTCAACTTCAACCAATCAGTGATTGACTCTCAAGGTCGTGTAGTTAACACCTGGGCTGACATCATCAACCGCGCTAACTTGGGTATGGAAGTAATGCACGAGCGTAACGCTCACAACTTCCCCTTAGACTTGGCTGCTGGTGAAGTTGCTCCTGTTGCTCTGACTGCTCCTGCTATCAACGGCTAATTGTCTGAGATAACAATAGCTTCTCTGTGAATTGAAAAGCGCTCTCCCGATGGGGGGCGCTTTTTTATTGTGGATTTGGGATGGTAGAAAAGATTGATTTTATTTTAGAGCCAAAATTGGCGATCGCCTTCAACGGCTCCTGGCGCAATTCCTTGCAAACGCCGATAAGCTATGATATCGGAACCATACAATGGTACTGGTAAGCGAGGCTCTTTTAGCGCCCCATGATGCAGCAATGTCAATTTCAGTGTAGCTTCTATTAAACTTTCAATTGATACTTGCTGTTCATGTTCAAGATCGGGAATCACCTTTAAACGCAGAGGATAGGGTAAACCCATTTTCTCAGACTTTACTTCAGTAGTGACTAAAATTACTTCATACGCTGATAAGCGAAGAGCTAACCCTTTATTTGGTGCTGTGACTACAGACTGCTGAAATTTATATAGTCGCGGAATCTGTGATTTTATACATTCAACCAAAATAAACTGGGAATTAATCGCTTTTGCTCGTTCTCGTAAATGCTGGACTTCATCACCACAAAAATGTCCATCGCGGTATATTAGTACAGTTTTTCCACTCAACTCAGCAGATGGAAGAAACCTTTCTAGTGTTCGTTTATCAATTGTTTCACCCTCTGTTAAAGCATCTTCTAATCGATAACGAATGAATTCTCCTTGCTGATCGTAGAGACGCACACTTGCATAGACATTTCTAGTTCCTGTCCCCTTTTTTTTGGTAAATCTAGAAATATCTAAGCCAATAAAATAATCAGCAACTTCTAGAGGTTCTGCCAAAATAAAAGGCAAGTTTCCCAACTTTGCCAACATTCCTGGAATTACTTGGTGGAGGATATTACCATAATTGCTTGTGTTTTTTAAGGTATCTTCATAAATAACTTGACTAGCAATTCCACGCCGGAGTAATCGGGAAAAAATAAACGAATAGAAGCTACCATCTTCACTATGATCGGTATTGCGATCGCTCTGGGGTAGAAATGAGCAGTTTTTCCAGATGTGTCAGAAAAACCGCGATTATCGATTTGAGCGCACAGCATCAGGGGAATTATTAATTATGGCACCTACAGGTAGTGATACTGGGAATTATAATTTTGATCTAGTTGTTGAATTAGGTATCTGGAATAAACAGACTAAATTAGGTAAGGGGTTTGACTCTTCAACTGGCTTCACTCTACCTAATGGTGCGGAACGTTCTCCTGATGTGTCATGGATCAAAATAGAACGCTGGAATGCTTTAACCCCAGAACAACGAGTAAAATTTGCGCCGATTTGTCCTGATTTTGTTGTAAAATTACGTTCCCCTAGCGATTCTTTAAAGGATTTGCAGGAGAAGATGCAAGAATATATTGAAAATAGCGCTCGCTTAGGTTGGTTAATAGATCGCAAAAATCAGCGCGTAGAAATTTATCGTCCGGGAAAAGATGTAGAAATATTAGATAATCCGGTAAGTTTATCTGGTGAGGATGTTTTACCTGGATTTGTATTACATTTACAGCAGATTATGTAATTTTAAAATTTTTTGAATTAATTTAGGATTGATGAGTTTGTTTCACCAATTCATCTAATTCTTGCTGCATTTGGTTAACAACTAATTCATAACATGCATTGACATAGTTGCGATCGCTCGCCGCTTCTCTGCCATAATACTCAAACTTAATCGGCGGACATACTCGTGTATGAATAGTGACAGGGAAAGGGATGTTTGGCAATGGGCCAATAGATAATCCCCAAGGTAAACCAAGGTAAATTGGAAATACTACAGGATCAACCCCAAGTATCCAAGGCATCCCTAATTTGTGGAGTTGCTGCACAATGTTATAACACTCAGTCAGCACAATTAGGGTATCATGGGCACCAGAGGATATTACTGGTAAAATTGGTACTTTTTCTCGCAGTGCTAGCTTAATAAATCCTTGTCGTCCAGCAAAGTATATTTTGTTGCGTAAACTATAAGGACGAAAAACATCTTCCGCACCCCCAGGATATACAAGCACGCTAGCACCACTGCGCAAAGCCGCATAAGCCATTTTTGGATGAGCTATGATTGCTCCCCCCTTGGCTGCTATTTCAGCGATTTGTGGCGTTACTTCCCAGACAGTAGGATGCATTAAACCGTAGATTGGTTGCTCTACACCAAATCTTCGGAACCAGTCATACATCATCATCAACATATCTGGCGCTGCTAGCCCCCCATTATGGGAACCAACAAATAAAACTTTTTCTTGGGGTGATACATGCTCCCAACCACTAGTTTGCACGCGAAAATAGTGGTCATAAAACCACCCAAGTATGGGCATGATTGATTCTATGAATCTGGGATCTCGCCGATCCAAAGACCAACCAAGTTTTGTATCGTGATGATGTTGTGTTTCTGACATTCACGAATCTTAACAGGATCGTAAAGCTCAGACAATGATTCCTGTAGAGATTTCTAGACAATTGCGGAAATTTCAGTAGATTTAAGGATCTGCAAAATTTCTTGAGATGCGCGATCGCACACTCCCACTTCTCCTAAACACTGGCGCATTTCTTGATAATCTTGGAAAGTTTGCTGTTTTTTCGCGTTATTCAGCAATAATTCCATCGCCGCTTGAGTAATATTGTCAGCTGTCGCCGCTTCTTGTAATAACTCTGGCACAATTTCCCGCATCACTAGTAAATTAACAGGTGATGCAAAGGGAATCGAACCTTTAAGAATTTTCCGCGCAATCCAAGCGGTAATCGGATTTAAGCGATAGACAACGACTTGCGGCACATTTAACAAAGCCAGTTCTAAGTTAACCGTACCTGATTTAGTAATCGCGAAATCAGCAGCCGCAAAAACTTCTTTTTGTTGTCCAGATAAAACAGTAGCTCGTAAACCGTAACGCCCAATAGCAGCTTCAATTGGCTGTCTAAAATCCTCCAAAGATAGGGGAATCCAGAAATGTACCTCTGGTAATTTAGCTTGTATCGTTTGTGCTGCTTGAAAAATTATCGGTAACAGATATTTTAATTCTTGTTGTCGAGAAGCAGGTAACAGAGTAACTGCGATCGCCTCATCAGCAATTCCCAATTTAGCGCGGGCTTCCTGGCGGCTGGGGGCGCTTTGCATCCGGTCAACTAGGGGATGCCCCACCCAGGTAACATCAGCCCCTGAGGAGCGAAAATAACGGGCTTCTTCTGGAAAGATAGCTAAGAGTTTCTTAGTAAAGCCGACGATGCGGTGAGTATTGCGCAAATTTATTGACCATACCCACTCTTGGGGAGCTATGTAATAAACTACTGGGACATTAGGCAAATGTTGCTGCATATAAGTGCCAATACCCAGATTCGGACTCATATAGTCAATTAGCAACACCAAATCTGGGGGATGTTGTTTGAGATAAGCGATCGCTTTGCGTTGTACTAGAAGTGTTGGTATTAAATAAGGCAGGGCTTCTAAAATTCCCATTGAACCAATATGACTAGTATCGCCAATGATAGTTGCGCCAGCTGCTGCCATTTTTTCGCCACCCAGCGCCACAATCTCCAGTTCTAAGCCAGCAGCCACAGCTTGACGCTTGAGCGCCGCAATTATTAGAGCACCTTGCAAATCGCCAGATACTTCGCCAGTGCTGATAAATATCCGCATTGATTAATTAGGGAGAAATAACAAATATTTTTTTATCTCACGCATTCGGTGTAGGCGTTCCCGCAGGTAGGTGCAAAGACGCAAAGTTAAGAATACTCAATTCCTGGTGAATGATACATCTTGATTGAATCTCTTACCTCTGTGTTCTCTGCGCCTCTGTGGTTCAATAAAATAGTTTTTAACCGCAGAGGCACAGAGGAAGCAAAGACAAAAACAAAGACTTTCTGAACACCTGGAAAAGAGTAATTTCTCTTCCTTGGCGATCTTGGCGGTTTATTTTTCTGAGTTTGAGTTGAGAATTGAGTCCACAACTCAAACTTCTCTCTCAACTTACGACTCATCACTACCAGCGCTGACTTTCCCCTTACCAGGAATTAAACCACGTCTTCCCGGCATTTTAGAAAGTAGTAGAAAGCGCCGTAGATGTTGTAGCTGTTCGGTATCGCCTAAAATTTCTAACTGTTCCAACGCCTCTTTAAAGGTTAAGTTAGAGCGATAGAGAATCCGAAAGGCTTTTTTGAGCATTTGGATCTCATTTGCATCCATCCCAGAGCGTTTTAACCCTACTAAGTTGAGGGTGCGGACTCTTGCTGGATTACCTTCCACAAGCATATATGGTGGTACGTCACGGTCAATACGTGCCATACCGCCAATCATGGAATGTTTGCCAATACGTACAAATTGGTGAACTCCCAAAACTCCACCTAATCTAGCTTTAGATTCGATGTAGACATGACCCGCTAGCGCCACTGAGTTGGGGATAATTACATGATCTTCAATCACGCAGTTATGAGCCACATGGACATAAGCCATCAGCAGGTTACCATTGCCAATGATGGTTGCTTCTCCCGCACCAGTAGCGCGGTTGATAGTAACATATTCACGAATTTGGTTATTGTCACCAATTTTGACCCAGGTAGGCTCTCCTACATATTTAAGATCCTGAGGTTCCATGCCAATAGTTGCACCAGGGAAAATCTGATTTCTTGCCCCAATTTCGCAAGGCCCTTCTAGCACTACATGAGCGCCAATTATGGTTTCCGGGCCGACTTTAACATGCGCTCCAATCACAGCATAGGCACCGACTTGCACTGATGGGTGGAGTTCCGAGTTAGGATGAATTACAGCAGTTGGGTGAATAAGCGTCTTCAAGGGTGAATCTCCAGAACTGTCTTGAAAGCCTGCGCCTTTAGAGGTTGCAAAAGCAGCGCGATGCTGGGGTGAACCCCATTGTCGTGACTACCATACCCATTTAGGCGACTGGCATTGCGGAACGTTGAAATACTTAGCTACTGAAAAACTAGGTCTTCAGTGACCGAAGTGTCGGGCAAAGCAAGTTAGGTGTGAGGGCGAAGAAATTTAAGAAATTATAAATTGCTATTGTGGCATGTTTATTTTACTGTTATCCTTTTTCAGGTCTCAGTAAAGGCACTTCACGGCTGTGCCCTTACCACAAGAGTTAGGTTTTTAGTTTACTAGAGAAAACATCAATTCGCCTTCAGCAGCTAACTGACCATCTACTTCAGCACGACCTTGCATTTTACCGAAACGACGCTGTTTAACCCATAACAGTTCCACTGTCATGATCAGCTGGTCTCCTGGGACGACTTGGCGACGAAAGCGAACTTTATCGATACCAGCAAAGACAAACAGTCCATCTGTTTCAGAGTCTGAGAGTTGGGTTAAGACTATGCCTCCTACTTGTGCCATTGCTTCCACAATCAACACTCCTGGCATGAGGGGTCTTCCTGGGAAATGTCCTTGAAATTGCGGTTCGTTGATGGTGACGTTTTTCACGCCGACTGCTGATTTGCCGGGAACATAGTCAATAATTTTGTCTACCAGTAAAAACGGGTAGCGGTGAGGCAAGAGATTTTGAATTTCTTCGCTAGTGAAGGTTTTTTTCACCTCTGGCATACTTTCGGCTTCAACGATAGAAGCAGGGGCGATCACATCGGTGGAATTGGCTTCGGTAAGGGTTGTCATTGGCTGTGCGCTTGTTTTTGAATCTGGAATCGAGTCAGCGAAGGAGTCTTAGATTTTAGATTTTGGATTGATTGAGCAATCTAAAGCCCCAAATCTAAAATTCTTTGTGCCAGTTGAATATGTAAATTGTGGCTGGCTTTGTACGCTAAGAAGTGAGCCGAGGGAATATTTCCCACTAAACTCAAATCTCCTACTAAATCCAAGATTTTATGACGTACTGGTTCATTTGCAAATCTTAATGGTGGATTTAACCAGCCATCAGGGCCGCAAACAAGGGCATTTTCCAAGCTACCACCCTTAATCAAGCCAGATTTTTGCAAATGTTCGATTTGATGCAGTAAACCAAAGGTACGTGCGGGAGCAATTTCTGAAGCAAAGCTAGTAGAGGAGTTGCCCACATCCGCAGATAGTGACCAACTGTGCCATTGGTTACCTATTGTAGGTAAGTCAAAGTCAATCCCGTAGCTAAAGCGCGTTTCTGGTGAGGGGATAGCAGCAACAAAGGTATCGCCTTCATAAATCCAAATTGGCTCTTTAATTACCGGGGATAATTCGCTATCATTCACGGGTTGTGACAGCAAGCCAATTGTGGCAATACTTTCTGCCCATACCCGCGCTGAACCATCCAGCAACGGTAATTCTGGGCCATCAATTTCAATTCGGGCATTATCTACACCCATACCCACCAGAGCCGCCAACAAATGCTCTACAGTACGAACGCTGACCTCACCCTTACCCAACTGGGTAGAGAGAACTGTTTGACTAACTGCTGCAACTTGGGCGGGAATAATTGGCGAATTTGGTAAATCTACGCGCACAAAGTAGCGCCCGCTACCCACTTCGGCTGGTAGTATCCGTACCTGGGTATTCACACCGCTATGCAGCCCCACTCCGGTTTGAGCGATCGATGCAGCTATTGTGTGTTGTTGCATAAGCAAAAAGTCAATTTTTTGCGGTTGGTATTGTTCATGCTCAGATTTATAAAACCTGCGAACTGCACCTGAAAATATTAATCTTTCCTGGTTAGGGGGCAAGAGTCAAGTGTCAATGGTCAATGGTCAATGGTCAATAGTGATTGATTTTTTTCAATTAACAACTGACAACTGACAATTGACCAACTTAAAACCTTTCCCCAATACCAAAGTTAATGCGGCTATCACCGTCATCGCTTATACCATAGTCAATCCGAATCGGCCCTAGTGGTGATTGTACGCGGACGCCTAGACCATAGCCGTACCCTGTGCCATTTTTGTTGAGTAATTCAGCGGCTCTGGTACTGGTGCCTAAATCGCTACCGAAGTCAAAAAATAATGCACCACTAACTACGGAAAATACGGGGAAGCGGTACTCAACGGAGGCTTGGACGTAACTGCGAGAACTGGTTAATGTTCCGTCTTCATAACCACGCACGGAGTTACTACCACCAAGGGTGAAGGCTTCATAGGGTGGTAAGTCACCTAAAACTGTACCTCCCTGCAAGTTGAAGGCGAGAGTTTGCGGCCCTTTGCCAATATTAATTAAGCTGACGGGAACATATTGGCTATAACTACCGCGCAAGCGAGTCAGGAATATATTTCCTTGGCCTATAGGTACTGACTGATCTACCCCGAACCGGAGATAGGAACCACTGGTGGGTTGTAAGGGGTTATTGCGGCGATCGCGTTGTGCGCCAAGTTGGAATAACAGCAAATCGTCATCACCTGAACCAGATTGAGTCAGGGGAATTAATTCTGTCGGCTGTCCATCCCGATAAATGGTACCTTGGTTTCTGCTATTGCCATCAGCATCTTTGGTGGAAACCCGTTGATATTGAAACCCAGCGGAAGCTGTCCATTCGGAATTGGCGTAAGGATTAGCCGAAAGCGGACGGGTAAAGGTTAAACCACCACCTAAACGAACAACACGCGGGCGATCGCCTTCGGTGTCACCAGGGTTAAAAGTCTCAATATTGTTATCTTTGCCGTCAAAAATCAAGGAAATTGAGCGGCGACGGAAAATATTAGCTGTGTAGGAAGTTCGGTAGGGATCGCCAGCAAGCCAAGGATCTGTAAACCGCAAATCAAACAATAATTCCCGTTCGCCTACTTGTAATTCTGCGCCCAGTCTTTGGTTTCTACCATTCAGGTTTTGCTGCTGATAACTAATAGTACCGAATAGTCCACTAGCAGAACTTATCCCTGCACCAGCCGCAATGGAACCACTGTTGCGTTCCGCCACATTCACCACTACATCTACTTTGCTAGGGTCACTACCAGGGTCGAGGGAAACGTTGACATCTTCAAATATTCCCAACCCAAATACCCGTTGCAGGTCTTTTTGCACGGTGTTGCGGTTGAATACCTGTCCTGGCTTTAACTCTAGTTCTCGCGTGATGATATAGTCCTGTGTTCGACCCCGGATGGGTTGTCCTTGATCGTCTACATCCTGACCTTCTTTGTTGCGGAACCGGACTTTAATATCTTCTACTACCCCTTCTGCTACTTGCAAGGTGACAACTCCACTTTCGGAGATCTGGGGTGCGCCGATGACATTGGCGAGTACGTATCCGCGATCTTGATAGCGCTTGGTTAATTGCTTGATACCTTCTTGCAAGTCGCGTAAGTTAAGAATCCTACCATACTGTTCGCGAAACACTTCATCCGCGGTATTTTGTGGTAATACTGAAGCTACATTTGTACTAGGATTGGCTTGGATTTCTACTTTGGTGAGGACGGGGTTGGGTTGGACGACAAAGCTTACCCGCACACCCAATGGTGTATCTTCTGGCACCGCTTGGACGTTGGAGAAGAAGCCTGTACCAAAGATGGCATTAATATCTTCTTGGAGTTGGGAACGGGTGGTTGTTCTTCCCGGTTGAGTACGAATAACTGAATAAACTTGATTCTCCAATTCTGGTGCTAATTGCCCAGTTTGGGGTCTTACTGCTACTTCTGCTACTAATACTCTGGGTTCAGCGGATTCGGTAGTCTGTTCTTGATTGTTGGGAAATACAGGAGGGGTAGTATTATCCGGGGTTGGAGTCGGGGCTGGAGTGTTATTAGGTGCAGGAGAAGAAGCTGGTTGTTGGCTACCTGAGGGGGGAATGTTAGGAACTGGTGTTTGGGGAGAATTTTGGGCAGTTGTTGACTTGGTTGTCGGGATGATGAATTGCGGTGTTATTTGGGGTGTTGCAGTTGCTGGCGAGGAATTGGGCAATACGGCGATCGCGCGAGGTTGCAGCCCCTCTAGCCCCTTTACCCCCGGACGAGCAGCTACGGGCGGCATAGGGATAGTTATGGACTTTACTTTCTGTGTGGTCGCTTTAGGGAAAGCCGCAGCGATTGTTTGGGGCTTGAGACCCTTTAGTGCTCTCACCGCAGCGCTAGGAAGTGCAGGACGAACTGGTGTATTTTTCGGTGTTGTTGTCGTGGGTACGATAAATTCTGATGTGCTATTCCCCAGTGCAGAATTGGGGACGGCGGCGACAACAGAAGGTAAATCGATCCGTTCTAATGCCAAACTCTCGATAGATGGCGCAGAAGGTTTGCTATTTTCACTAGAATGCTTTTGTGCTTGTGCTTGATTGACTTTATCTTCAGGCTGTCTATCGGTCGTTGGCGTTAACGACTCTGCTGTCTGTTGAACATCATTAGCAGTTTGTGCATTTGCACTTAGCGGAGTACTTAAAGGGGCGGCAATTGCTACTGCTGCCACCACTACGGGAGATAAACGCATTTTATTTTAATTCCTCTTCTCTTCCACACACCATCAAAAAGCAATCATGCTCTCATGTAATAGGGTAAAAAACAAAAATATTCTTTTTACCGTTTTTATTTAATTTTGGCTTTCTACTGCTTGTAGAACTCTTTGTAAAACCTCCTGGTAGGCATTTTCTATATTTCCCAAATCTTTACGAAAACGGTCTTTGTCCATAATTCGACGGTTAGTATCCGCTTCTGCTGTGTTCCACAAACGGCAAGTGTCAGGGCTAATTTCATCTGCCAAGAGTACTTGATTTTGTGAATTTAAGCCAAACTCTAGTTTGAAGTCTACTAAGGTGATGCCACAACCCTGCCAAAAACTACGCAGGAACTCATTGATTTGCAATGCTAGATGGGTAATTGTCTCAACTTGTTCCGGAGTAGCTAGTTCCATCAAGAATAGGCGATCGCGTGTTAGTAAGGGGTCGCCTAATTGATCGTTTTTATAATAAAACTCTACCAATGGCTGTTTGAGTATTGTGCCCAATGGTAGACCAGTTTGCGCGCATAGACTACCCGCAGCAATATTGCGCACAACTACTTCTATAGGTACAATTTTTACTGCCTTTACCCGCATTTGATTTGGGGCTGGGTTGTCAATAAAATGAGTTTTTATACCTTGTGCTTCTAACTGCTGAAACAGCTTACTCGATATAATACAGTTAATGTTTCCCTTACCTTGGATACTGCCGCGTTTTTGGGCATTAAAGGCAGTGGCATCGTCTTTAAAATCAGCCAACAAGACTTCAGGATCGTCCGTCGTGTAGAGGATTTTTGCTTTGCCTTCGTATAACTTGGAATGAACAGACATGGTGAGCAGTAAATTTACAAGTGATGGGCAGATCTTTTTGCTGAAAGCTAAACCATTTTATCTTTAGTTATTAGTAATTAGCTATGACTTAGCAATTAGCCTGCCATCACTATAAGCAGATAGCGCACCTATTTGATTTGTGAATTTACTCCAATATGTAGTCGATCGGCAATAGCCGTGGCTGTGCGATCGCTTCAGCAATACGGCGGTAGGCTGAGCCAAAACTAGCTCGCTACTGTTTTCCCCCAACCAACCTCACCCAGTCGAGCTTAGAGGTTTCCCCTGAAGTAACTCTCAAGGAGGATGAGAGCAGATTATGTCTTTTTTTCAACTATCAAACCGGATTATCAGACACATGCTAAACTTTTTTAAAAGTGTATTTTTTAACAATGCAAACAAGTTTTTATATCCAGGAAAAACAGATTATATTTGCTAATATAGTATATATTAATACATGATAGTTAGGGCTTTTAGCTTA
This sequence comes from Tolypothrix sp. FACHB-123, assembly GCF_014697075.1. Classification (GTDB taxonomy): domain Bacteria; phylum Cyanobacteriota; class Cyanobacteriia; order Cyanobacteriales; family Nostocaceae; genus Aulosira. The sequence goes on from NZ_JACJRE010000085.1 coordinate 10,841, forward strand.
GTTAATGTGGTTCGTTATTTCGGGCAATCATGCACTAAGATCAAATGAATTGGCAACTAGCAGGATCTAACAAATCCTATTGTTGCCGAGATAATTAAAAAACCTTCTTGGTAAATCTTGCTATTTTTAATGATTTTTAGCTTTAATAATCTCTGGTCAAAATTAGAATTGACAAATTTACCCAAAAGGTTTAAACAAGAGGGGTTAAAATTTTCAATTACTCCCGACTGGACAAAACGGAGATGTAGAACGGCTAATGATTCAGCTTCAGATATAAATACAGGGGGGAGTTGAAGCAGTGGAGAAAAAAACAGTGACTAAAGATGATTTTCTCTATCCTCGTGGCCGTTACTACGGTCATGTGAAGCCAGAAAACTTGGTTTTCAATGCAAATCTACAGGAATTTGCCCAGCGTATAAGTTATATTTGTAATTTAGAAACTGGGGGTAAGTTACCGCCTGAAGAAGCTTACAAACAAATCAAAGAGCTTTGGAAACAGTTAAAGCGGACAAAAAAACAACTAAAAATTGGTGAAAGTCCTTTTCAGGATGACGAGGGTAACCAGGATGAGCCTGAAGGGTAGAGTTGTCAAAAGTCTAGAGTCCAAAGTTGAGAATTTCTTGACAATTGACCACTAACCACTAACCACTGACCATTGACAATTTACTTAGTAGCCATTGTCCAAACACCATCCCAAGAACTAGGGGGTGGTGTTTGTTGGTAATTATGGGCGCGTTCTAGATGGATATTAACAGCTTGGTCTTGTGGGCGAATGGTTTTGGCGTTTTCAAAGCAGTCAATTGCCCGTTGGAAGTTACCTGCTAAATAAGCCATCCTGCCAGACTGATAATAGAATAAAAATTCCTGGGTAGCATCATCTAGAGGAGTAGTGCGATCGCTAATTAACTCATAGATGTTGACTGCTTGATGCTTGCCTTTCACCCGAATTTTATCTAATTGTCGCGCCCAAATGCGATCGCTGCACAGGTTATAAGTAAATTCGCTTAAAACAATATCACAACCATATTCTTTAGTTACACCTTCTAAGCGAGAGCTTAAATTGACACCATCGCCAATAACGGTGTAATCCATCCGTTTGTGGGAGCCGATGTTACCAGAAACCACTTCGCCAGAACTAATACCGATACCGATATGAATTTGTGGTTGTGCTTGAATTATCCGCCGTTGATTAAATTCTGCCAGGCGGTGGCGCATATCGAGTGCAGCTTGTACGGCGCGCCAAGCATGATTTTCTGTCAGGGGTAAAGGCGCACCAAACACCGCCATTAAAGCATCGCCAATAAATTTATCTAGAGTGCCCTCATGGTTAAAAACGGCCTCTACCATTGTTTCAAAATACTGATTCAATAATGATACAACTTCTGCTGCACCGAGATTTTCTGTGAGGGTAGTATATCCGCGGATATCAGAAAATAAAATTGTTACTTCCTTCCTTTCTCCTACCATTAAAGCATCCTCCCCCAAAGCCATGACTTGTTCAGCTACATGGGGTGTGAGGTAGCGGTACATGGTAGTTTTCATCCGTTTTTCCTGGCTGATGTCTTCCAACACCACCAAACCACCGCGAACCCCGCCTTCCGGGTTAGTTAAAGGATTAACCGTGAGATTGGTGCTGCGTTCAACTTTTTGTACCTCACTTGCACTCAAAAACTTAGATTGGGGAGTCAGGGGTAAATTCCAGGGAATAAAAATCTCAGGATTTTGGCGATCGCACAATGCCAAAATTAAGGAACCAGGAGTATAAAGCGGTTCTGTTGGGGTAGTGGTGTTACTTTGGCTGGGATGCTGCTGATTTTTGCTTGCATCCGCCTCACTCTTGACACGATTCTCAGAACTTGGGACATGATACAATCCCACCGTCAAATTTTGTTCAGGGACATAATGTTTAGCCCCTGTTTTTAAACTATCTTCCAACCGCATTTGTAAATTTTCAATGGGTACAACTTCCCAAACAAAGCGACCAAGTAAATTGTGTTCCCACAAATGTTTTTGATTTTTGTGTGGATTGTCGCCAATGGGACAACCAAGTAACTCTAAGGCCGCATCATTAATTGTTACAATCCGGCCTACCATATCTGTAGAAATTACAGCATCAGATAAACTTTGTAAAATATCTTTTTGGTATTGTTTTTCTAACAGTACATTTTCAAAAAGACGGGCATTTTCCAAAGCAATTCCAGCTTGGATATTAAAAGCCCGCATAAATTCTTCATCAGAGGCAGTAAAACTACCTTGTTGCTTATTAATTAATTGGGTGACACCAATTAATTCATTGGCAGAATTAAATACTGGCAAACATAAAATATTACGAGTTACATAACCAGTTTTTCGATCTGTAGATGGATCGAAGCGGGGATCTCGATAAGCATCAGGAATATTCACCGCTTGTCCAGTTGCAGCCACATAACCGACAATTCCCCGATTGCAAGGCATCCGGATTTCAATAAAGTTTGTCCCATCTGCTGCCGCCGCCACCTTTGTCCAAAGTTCCCCCATTTCTTTACGATATAAAAATAAGGTGCTGCGGTCTGCTTGCATCAAAATCCGGGCTTGCTCCATGACTATCTGCAAAGTTGCTTCTAAATCTAAACTTTGCCCTAAAGTTTGAGTCGCCCTTAAAAGTGCTGTGGCTCCCCGTTGATTGCGAGCAGCAACATAGAAAGTTTGGCAACTTTCTAAAATAATGCCAATTGCTGCGGCAAAATCGCGAAATCGGTCTTCATCATGATGGTTAAAAGGAATATCCCCTGCTTTATTAGCCAGTTGCACCACGGCAACAATTTGGTTTTTACTGCTGACAACCGGCATACATAAAAGATTACTAATTTTGTAGCCCATTTGTTTTTCTAATTCTGGGCTAAATAGGGGATGAGTAGCAGTTTCAGATATATTTAAACATTGGCCAGTACTAGCAACATGACCAGGAATACCAACAGAAATTGGCGTGCGAATTTCTAAAAATTTTTGACTATTATCTTGCGGAACTTTTGACCATAGCTGGCCTTTGTCATAATCTACTAAAAAAATTGCCGTGTGTTCTGCTTGGAGAATTTGACCAATTTTTAATGTAATTGCTTCTAAGACTTTCTCCAGCATCGTTTCTAGAGCTTCATTATTGATTAATTCAATAGCTCTAAGAAATTGCTGGAATTCAGCAGTAATAAAATCTAATAAACAAACAAATTCATTAACAGAAAGATCTTTAACGCGACGCAGCAAGGCGTGGGTACGATTAACTTGAGTGAGTTCAGTTAATGTAGCCAAGACGCTACCAGGGTTAGGGAGTGTCATGGAGATTTACAGACAGGGTATGAGGGAACAGGGCTAGAGGCTAGGGGCTAGGGGCTAGGGACTAGGGAGGACAAGGAAAACAAGGAGGAGAAATGATTAATGCCCAATGCCCAATGCCCCATGCCTTCTTTTATACGTCCTAGTGTACGCAGCTAATAATGGCTATTTAGACTACTTTTGTCAACTTTTGCGAAAAAATTATTTTTTGATAATAATCTTGTAGCTGGCGTGTGGCGTTTGCCCATCCCCACCTTTCAGCTTCTTTACGAGCATTTTGACGGATTGAATCACGTTCTTGTTTCTCCTGTAACAGGCGAACAGTAGCGGTAATTGCACCTTTAATATCTGCTGTTGGCTCAAATAGATAGCCATTAACCCCGTCTGTAACAATATCAGGAATTCCCCCTGAACGGGCAGCTACTACAGGACAACCTGCGGCCATGGCTTCTAATAAGACTAATCCGAGTGTTTCTGTCCGGGAAGGAAAGATGAAAGCATCAGCACTAGCAAAAGCTGAACCTAATTCTCGCCCCATGAGGTAACCAACAAAGTTTGTATTAGTACCAGCGAAATGTTTTTCTAGTGCTTGGCGGTGGGGGCCATCTCCTACCAATGCTAACCGCGCTTGGGGAATTGCTTCGAGAATTGGTTTGATGCGCTCAATTTCTTTCTCAGCAGAGAGACGACCGACATATAGTAATAGTGGGCTTTGGGGATGATTTTGTGAGAGACGCGATCGCATTTCATCACTAGCTAAATCGGGATGAAATAATTCTGTATCTACCCCTCTTTGCCACAAATCTACCCGTTCAATGCCATGTGCGCTTAATTCTTCCACCATCGCTGTGGAAGTACAGAGATTTAACTGAGCTTGATTGTGTGCGCCTTTGAGTAATTCCCAAAGTAAACCCTCTAACATTCCTAAGCCGTAATGCTGGAGATATTGCGGTAAATGGGTATGGTAAGACGCGACTAAAGGAATGTTCAGGACTTTGCTATAAAATATTCCAGCTAAACCCAAAACCGCCGGATTAACGACATGAATAATATCAGGCTGAAACTCTTCTAAGGCATGACCAATGGCTGGTCGCGGTAGCGCCATTTTTAACTCTGGATATAATGGCAAAGGAAAGCCACTAATGCCGTAAACTTTAGCTCCTTTATGTTCTGTAATTCCGCCTTCTGGGGCAATCACTAAGACTTGATTTCCATGACGTTGTAGATGGTCAACGGTATGACGCAAGCGCGTTACAATACCGTCTACCTTGGGCAAAAAGGTTTCGGTAAATAGGGCTATTTTCATAAAAAACTATTCAGTCCAGGCAGATAATCCCAGCTTGTTTTGCGTTTGTTGATCAATCACAGGGTAAACCGTCTCGCGTGGTGTAATCAATTCTGCACAGTCAGAATTAATGTTTTGCCGTTGTTGTTGGACAAAATCGGAAATGTCCTCAATATGCAAAATCCAATCTTTGGCATAATTAGCCAGCACTTCTCCTCGCAAACCTAACTGGATAGCCCGTCGTTGCAATTTGTCCCCTGATGGGTGATGGTCTGGGTCCCACTGCAATCTTACTTGTGATTGTTTTAACTTTATTTTCCAGGCATTTTCACTGAGATATATTTCCGGAATAAATGTGGAATGTACTGCCTGTAATAACATTTTTTCAAAAGCCCAACGTTGAATCCAAATAGCTAATATTACTTCTTGCTCAGTTTTTATACCCCATCCGGAACGATACATCATCCACAAAAAATTCGGCTTGATCCAACTCATGCGCTCAAGACTAAATTCGCCACCAAAATACCCGTGGGTGGCGGCGAAGTGACCAATAGCTGGACGATATGCTTGATATACAACAATTGACTGGTCGTCATATTGGGCGAGAATGTGACGACCAGTTTGCGGCCAGCGACTAACTTGATTTAAATAAGGTTCTGTTATCAGTCGCACACAGATTTGCGTTATTTTCTATGCCAAGAGACTTTCGGCAGAATTTGCTGATTATCAACTCGTTTTTGATACTTGATGGCAAAGTTTAACAGTGAATCAAGTAGAGAATCCGAGAGATAGTGAGGTTGTAAGCCTAAATCGAGAAGTTTGGTATTTTTAGCGTTGAAATAATGTTCTTCTTTCTCAACTCTGGGATTATCGAGGTTATTGATTTCCACATTCAATCCCATTGCGTTCCCGGCTTTTTTCACCATGATCGCCAAGTCACCAACGCTGAATTGCTCGGTAAATTGGTTAAACACACGGAATTCGCCAGGTTGGGCTGGATTAGCGATCGCAATTTCAATGCATCGCACTGTATCCCGAATATCTAAAAATCCTCTTGTTTGTCCGCCTTTACCGTAAACAGTTAAAGGATGACCGATAGCTGCTTGAATACAGAAGCGGTTAAGTGCTGTACCAAACACCCCATCGTAATCGAGGCGATTGATCAACAATTCATCCATTCCTGTTTCTTCGGTTAAAACGCCATACACTACACCTTGATTTAAGTCTGTAGCCCGCAATCCCCATATCCGACAAGCAAAATGGATGTTATGACTGTCGTGGACTTTGCTGAGGTGATACATTGAACCTGGTTGTTTCGGATAAGGTAATGTATCTTTGCGCCCATTGTGTTCAATTGTGATGTAGCCTTCTTCGATGTCGATATTAGGCGTACCGTATTCGCCCATTGTCCCCAGCTTGACTAAATGACAGTCTGGGAAATCTTCTCGCATCGCATACAGCAAATTCAAAGTCCCGACCACATTGTTTGTCTGAGTTAGGACTGCGTGTTCGCGGTCAATCATGGAAAATGGAGCCGAGCGCTGTTCCCCAAAATGCACGATCGCACTAGGTTGGAATTTGTGCAGTGCTTTATGGAGGAACTCGTAATTAGTAATATCGCCAACGAAAAGGTCTATGGATTTACCAGTTAAATCGTACCAGCGCTGAATACGTTGCTGAATTGGCGCGATCGGAGTAAGAGTTTCCACACCTAACTCGTTATCCCAGTGCCGCCGCACTAAACTATCTAATATTCCAACTTCATAACCTTTATTTGAAAGGTAAAGAGCAGTTGCCCATCCACAATAGCCATCGCCACCAATAACCAGGACTTTCATTTTTACCTGTTTTCACTCGCTGTAAGCTAAATCTATCAGGTTTGTGTCACCACTCAACCACCCAAAGGCAGAAAATCGTCATTAGGGAATAGGGAATAGAGGCTAGGGAGCAGGGAGCAGGGAGCAGGGGGGAAATAAATAACTTTTACCATTACCTATTACTTATTGCCCAATGCCCAATGCCCAATGCCCCATGCCCCATGCCCAATGCCCAATAATTACTGCGGCACTTTATATTGTTGGGCGATGTAGTAAAAAAATCGGTAGTAATCAGTGAAATCTTGGTTTTCGCTGCGTCCTTGCCAGTAGTATTTAACTTGACCTTGAGTGATGGTGAGGGTCATGGAACTGCCTTGCTGTCCTACTTCCACCACCATAACTCCAGGTATTCCTTGGGCAGTTTTAAAGTTAGGATTTACTGTAATTTTGGCATCTGGGTTAGATGATTCTGGTAGCCGATTACCAGCCCATGCACGAATTACTACTGAGCTTTTTTGTGGCGAGACAAAAGCTATGCCATCGTTATTATCAGGAGGTGGTAAGGCATTCCAGTTACTAGGATAGGGAAACTCAAAGCCGTAGCGGTTATTAGTATAAGTCTTCCAAACTACATTGGAGGTGTTGAACCCAGGTGCTGTACACCCCCATAGCATGATTACTAAAGCGATCGCTCTGCTAAGTCTTTGGGCATTAAAATAAATTTTTCGCCCCAAACCACAGGCTGGAACCGTAGCAGTAGACATTATTAGCACCCAGTTATCATTTCTCGAAAATTGGTTTTAGTTTATACTCAAAACTCATTTTTCGCACGCTGAGTTTTTCATTTTTGTTTCAAAGGAATAGCGATCGCAAATTCAGTGCCTTGTCCTGGTGAGGAAATGCATTCCAAAGTGCCACCATGTTGTTTGGTAATAATTTGGTAGCTAATGGCCAGTCCCATACCTGTACCTTTGCCAACTGGCTTGGTGGTAAAAAAGGGATCGAATATTCGCTGTTTCACATTTTCTGGTATTCCCGGGCCGTTATCAGCAATCCGAATTTTTACTTGCTCTGATTCTATTATTTGAGTGTAAATTTTAATTTGCGGTTCTTCTTTAAGTAATAATTTTTCTGTAGAAGCTTGACTATTGATGAGTGAATCTTCTAAGGCATCAATCGCATTTGCCAAAATATTGATCAATACTTGGTTTAGTTGTCCAGAGTAACATTCAACTAGAGGTAAGTTGCCATATTCTTTGATTACTTCAATTTTGGGGAGTTGATTTTTACTCTTGAGACGGCTATGTAAAATCATGAGGGCGCTATCGATTCCCTCATGAATATTTACCTCTTTAATCTCTGCTTCGTCCAATCGCGAAAAACTTCTTAAAGAAAGCACAATTTCCCGAATGCGAATTGCTCCATTTTGCATGGATTTCAGTATATTTGGTAAATCTGATCTGAGAAAATCCAGTTCAATTATTTCCCTAAAATCCTCAATCTCTGGTGCAGGCTTGGGATAGTATTTTTGATAGAGTTCTAATAATTCCAGCAAATCTTGAGTATAGGTATTGGCATGGTTGAGATTGCCATAGATAAAATTCACAGGGTTGTTAATTTCATGGGCTACTCCTGCGACTAATTGTCCCAAACTTGACATTTTTTCACTTTGAATTAACTGCGTTTGAGCATGTTGAAGTTCCTTTAATGTGGTTTGAAGTTTTTGTGTTTGTTGTCGTAGTTGTGCTTCTGAATTCAGCAAGGCGGCTTCAGCTTGTTTACGTGCCGTAATGTCGCGAAAATACCAAATTCTACCGTAAAAATCACCTGTAGGCGATCGCACTGGTGCTGAATAACGGTCAAATGTCTGCCCAGATTTGAGTAAAATTTCATCACGGCTATCTTCTTGGGGATGTTCATACAAATACTCAACTTTAGCCAAAAATTCTGAGGGATTGTCTAATTTGTCTAATACCCATCCCAAGAGTTGGCGATCGTCATTAGTTGCGAGTATTGATGCCGGAATTTGCCATAATTCAGTAAAATTTTGATTATAAGATGCTACTAAACGATTTTCATCAATTATTAAAATCCCATCAATAGAAGCTTCTTGTTGTGCTTGCAATATAGCATTACTACGTAACAGGGCTGTTTCTGCTTGCTTGAGTTGAGTAATATTAGTAGCAGTACCTGTTATGCCTAAAATCTTGCCAGTTTCATCTTGTAATAAGCAGGCATTACACAGCAAATTTAACTGCTTACCATCTTTAGCTAAGACAACAGCTTCATAATGATAAACTGACTCAGTTGTGAGTTCTTGAGGCAGAATATTTAGGCTTTTTTGCAGTTGTTCTGGCGGCTCAAACTCGCTACAGTGATGACCAATCATGTCTTCTGGTTCATAGCCACAGATCGTTTTTACAGCCTGATTCACAAAGATAAAATATCCTTGGTTATCTAATGACCAAATCATATCTTGGCAGGTTTCTACTAAGTGACGATACTTACCTTCACTCTCCTGCAAAGCTTTTTCTGCTTGTAAACGCTTGATACCTAAAGCAATTTCATTAGCAGCTAATTGCAACGCATCTAAGGTTAATTCTGTGAGGGGATGACGAGCAAACATTGCAATTACACCAACCAGATTTCCATCTAAAATTAAAGGATATCCAGCGAAAGCAACCATACCTTCACGCTGCGCCCATTCTTTATCCCCCACAAGCGGATCTGTTAATACTGAATTAGTTAGGTGAGGTTGACGTTCTTGGGCGATTAATCCAATTTTAAACATTCCCATAGGAACGCGCCTATGGGGCCCGTCAATGTGAGTATACATTCCTGAACTAGCTTGTAGTTCGAGTACATTTTCCTGGGGATTTAATGTCCAGATGCGCGCAAAAGCAGCATTCAAATGTTTAACTACAGCATCTGTACAAAATTTAAGATTAGCTTGTAATGTAGAACTTTGAGTAATAGCAGTATTAATTTCTACATGAAACGCTGCTAAAGATACTTTTTCTGCAAGTGCTAATTCTGCTTGTTTGCGAGCAGTAACATCTTGACATGTTACCAAAATTCCTAGGAAATTATGTCGCTTATCTCTTAAGGGGATTTTATGAGTTTCTAACCACAGTTGTTTACCATCTGCTTGAGTATATGCTTGGACAACACCATACTCTGGTTGTTGAGTTGCTATTACTTGTAAATCTGACTCCCAAAACCAGTCAGGCTGGTCTTGATTTTTAATTAAATCATAGTCAGTTTTACCAATAATCTGATTTATTTCATCTACGCCTATAATTTCAGCGAATTGTTGATTGCAACCTAAATAAACGGAATTAATATCTTTCCAATAAGTTGCCAGAGGAATATTATTGATTACTTGTTGCAGTATTTGTTGTAAAGAGCGGATTTGAGCTTCTTCTAATTTTTTTTGTGTAATATCACGAATAATCCCAATTAAAAACTCATGGCCCAATTCATCTTCAAAAACAGATCTTTTAATTAATAAGCAAGACTTTACACCATCTAGATTAGTCCAATATTCTTCTGTTTCATTAGCAGTCCCAGTATTAAAGACAAATTCATCTTGCTGGCGCAGTCTATTTGCTTGATTTTTAGAAAAAATATCATATTCTGATTTGCCAATTAATTCTGCTTGTTTAAATCCCAGAAATTGACAATAAGCTTCATTCAGAAATACCCAGTTATGTTGACGGTCTTTGACAAATACTGGGTCGGGTATATTATAAATTATCTGAAGCAGAAAGTCTGGATAATATTTGAGAGCTTGCATATTATAATTTTGTTGAAAAATATCTAAAATTTATGTATTTACTTAAGGCAATTTAATAAAAATATTGTTTTAAAAATAAAGAGCAATCTTATTTTAATTTATGTACTATTTTTTGCTAACAGGATTTATACTGCATCTTTTTTAAAGAAGATTAAAGCAGAGATAGCTGATTCTGTAAGCTTGGAATAAATAAATTTATATAAAGTTATATAGTAATAATAAGTAGTAATTCTGAGGAAAATCTGAGGAATTATCTAGGTGAAAAATTTATTTCTATCTCTAGAGGTATTAATGAAACTCATTAGCTTTTAAATTGTTATTAATGACACAAATTCTATTAATTTTGAGAATTAATTTAATATGCATACAATTAATAAAAAGTCAACAAAAAAAAATTGGGGTCAAGCGATCGCTCAACCTGGAATAGAATTTTCACGGACAAAATTACAATTTGTGTTTGGTAATATACCTGAAGGTTTACGGGGTACGCTTTACCGCAATGGCCCAGCAAGGCTAGAAAGAGGCGGTATTCATGTCGGACATTGGTTTGATGGTGATGGGGCAATTCTGGCAATAAATTTTACCGATGTAGGTGCTAGCGGCGTTTATCGCTACGTCCAAACCTCTGGTTATCAAGAAGAAGAAAAAGCAGGTAAATTGCTGTATGGTAACTATGGTATGACTGCGCCAGGAGCAATTTGGAATCAATGGCGTAGACCGATCAAAAATGTTGCTAATACCTCAGTGCTGGCATTAGCTGATAAACTTTTAGCATTATGGGAAGGCGATCGCCCTTATGCCCTTGATTTAGAAAGCTTAGAAACTCAGGGAATAGACGATTTAGATGCTTTACATCTAGGTTTGGGTTATTCTGCTCATCCTAAAGTTGATGACAAAACCAAAGAAATTTTTAACTTTGGTCTGAGTCTGGGACTAAACGCTACACTCAACATTTATAAAAGCGATTTTACTGGGAAAATCCGCCAAAAAGCCAAGTTTCCTTTAAAAGGTGTACCCTTAATTCATGATTTTGTCTTAGCGGGACAGTATTTAGTATTTTTTGTCCCAGCTGTAAAGGTAAATAATATTTGGCCTATCCTATTTGGTACTAGTACATACGGTGATTCGCTAAAATGGTGTCCAGAGGTAGGAACCCAGGTTTTAGTATTCAATCGCGAAGACTTATCTTTAGTAAGTCGCGGATTCACCGAACCTTGGTTTCAATGGCATTTTGCTAACGGTTATGTTGATGCTAGCGGTACAGTAATAGTTGATATCGCCCGCTATGAAGATTTTCAAACCAACCAATATTTAAAACAGGTAGCAACTGGAGAAACGCATACTCTTGCTGAAGCGAGACTCACGCGAGTTCATTTGCGTCCTGATACAGGTCAGGTGACAGCAATTCAAGAACTCGTAGATAGACATTGTGAATTTCCCAGCGTACCGCAGCAAAATGTGGGACAAGCGTCACGTTACACATATATGTCCACATTTCGCCCAGAATCAGATATTAGCCAAGAAATATTAAATGCGATCGCCCGTTTCGATCATCACACACAAACCTTTACCGCCGCAGATTTAGGCGCAAACCGCTATTGTAGCGAACCTATCCACGTTCAAAATCAGCAAAACCCAAATCAAAGCTGGCTGATAACCGTTGTCTATGATGGTAATTCTCATAGTAGCGAAGTTTGGGTATTTGATTGCGATCGCTTAGACGACACACCCGTTTGCAAACTCGGATTACCTAGCGTTATTCCCCCAGGTTTTCACGGTACTTGGAAACCTGATTAATTCTCCTCAATTCGTAGTCAGGACTTCACCCCTGATAATTATCAACTAACTTTTGGGATGCTTGATGTAATTGTTCAAGCATCTTTTTTTGTTCAGTAGTTTCTAAAGCGCTGAAGATACTTGCATACTCTTCTTGAAAACTTTCTAATACATCGCTAACTAACAGTTCTACCAATTGCTGACGCTGATTTTTATCATTTTTAGAAACTCTCCCCAATTTAGAAATAACATTATGCAACCGATTAGGCGTAACCAAAGCCAACATTTCCTGACTCAATTCTGCTTCTAAAGTTAGCTGAGTGCTAATTGGCTGTTGTTTTACAGTCCATTTTTGTGCTTGATGAAATCGGCTATCTTCTGCAAAATCTGGAATTTTCTGCTTAATAATCGGACGGATTTTTTCTTTACCCTTATCTATATAAATAGAATGAAGTGGTTTAATCACAACTCCTTCAGCCTTATTGATAAAGGGTAATTTTGGTAAGCCTAAAATTGCTGGAATTGTAGACTCAAACTCAATATTATATGCCAAAGCATCATTATATTTACTGATGAATAACGGTGCTACTGCCATCATCCCCACTTGCTGAAATAGCTTGAGTGCTATGTCATAATCTAAATAAGTTCTTTGTTGTTGATTATTACTCTTCAGTACAACAATATCAAAAGCACAGTATTCGATTCTCGGTGAATAATAAATACCAGTTTGTACAGCCTGAACATGCTTCACAGCAGGTACATCAGGATGAGGATATTCACCGCCAAATAATTCTCCGTAAATATAGATTCTCTGCAAAGTCGTTTCCAATTGCAAAATCCGGAAAATCTCTTGGACTTGGTGCGATAATTTGGCTTTTAAAGATTGATAATCAAAAAAATCTTCTTCTGTCTGTAAAAACTCCTTTCTTTTCGCAAAGCGTACCTCTATACCATCGGTGCTGATACCAAAGTTAGCACCATGAATTTTTTCTGTTACTACCCAATCTGTTTTGTTAAACAAGCGGTAATCTGATTCTGTCAAACCCCATTTATGGAAATTTTCCGGGATTTTCTCATAAATGAGGTATTCCCACGTTGAAACATGGCTATCTACTGCGTTCATAAATAGCACAAATATCCTGACTAATTAAATTTTGTAGTATATATTATAATACAAAAATGATTACAGGGAATTCTGTTAGCGATCGCCTGGACGATTAATGAGTTTATCCACTACAATTGACCCACAGAATTAGCTGACTGTAGCCCAAGTATAAAGACCAATCCCTAGTTAAGGGGATGAAAGCTAATTATGAGCTTAATTTAACGATGCTGGTGGAATTTATCTAGCATTATTTGCGGCTGAATAGGCAATAATACGCTGCCAAAATAATTGCATGGAATCAACAAAGTAAACTTATTGATAAACTGTAATACACATTTTTATTAGGTTATGCATAACAATATACTTGAATCTGCTCGTAATGGAGATATTCAGGCGATCGCTTGTTTAATCGAACATGCAATTTTAATAAAGGTAGAAGCAAAAATAGAATATAATGTGACTCTTTTATTAAACATTAAATCACCAGATCCAAAAATTTGTGACCGAATAATTCCTGTATTAGAAATAATTAAAGCCCCAATTAAATCAATCCATATAGCGGGAATAAATTGGCATAAATATTTTGCACTGCACAATGACAAGTATGTAGAATTTTTGCTACGCTCGGTTTTATCTTGGTTGCAATTTATCTCTCACGCAACCTGACGTATCCACAGAGAGTCCTCTGGCAACATTTAGATAGAATAGGAAGAAAGCTGAGATAACAACTAACACTGCTTAAGCATAATTGCCCATGACCACTTCTAAACGCTGCTATCACATCACTACTTTTGGTTGCCAAATGAATAAAGCCGACTCAGAGCGCATGGCTGGCATATTAGAAGACATGGGCTTTGAGTTTTCCGAAGATCCCAATAGTGCAGATGTAATTCTCTACAATACTTGTACGATTCGGGATAATGCGGAACAAAAAGTATATTCTTACCTTGGCAGACAAGCCAAACGCAAACACGAGCAACCTGATTTAACCTTGATTGTTGCTGGATGCGTCGCCCAACAGGAAGGCGAAAGTTTATTGCGCCGCGTTCCCGAATTAGATTTGGTGATGGGGCCACAACATGCCAACCGCTTGAAAGATTTGCTGGAATCGGTATTTGAAGGCAATCAAGTTGTTGCTACCGAACCAGTACATATTATGGAAGATATTACCCAGCCGCGACGAGATAGCAAAGTTACGGCTTGGGTGAACGTAATATACGGCTGTAACGAACGCTGTACCTATTGCGTAGTGCCTAACGTGCGCGGTGTCGAACAATCTCGCACGCCTGAAGCCATTCGTGCCGAAATGGTGGAGTTAGGTAAGCAAGGTTACAAGGAAATTACCCTCCTCGGTCAAAATATTGACGCTTATGGACGGGATTTGCCAGGAGTGACACCGGAAGGACGACATCTGCACACCTTTACCGATTTGCTGTATTACGTCCATGATGTGCATGGGGTCGAAAGGATACGTTTTGCTACTAGCCATCCCCGTTATTTTACTGAGCGTTTAATTAAAGCTTGTGCTGAATTACCGAAGATTTGCGAACATTTCCACATTCCTTTTCAATCTGGGGATAACGATTTGTTAAAAGCAATGGCACGCGGTTATACTCATGAAAAATACCGTCGAATAATTGATACCATTCGCTACTATATGCCCGATGCATCGATTAGCGCCGATGCAATTGTCGGTTTCCCTGGGGAAACAGAAGCACAGTTTGAGAATACTTTGAAATTGGTAGAAGATATCGGCTTTGACCAATTAAATACAGCCGCCTATTCTCCACGCCCAGGAACGCCAGCAGCTTTGTGGGAAAATCAACTCAGTGAAGAAGTAAAAAGCGATCGCCTACAAAGATTAAATCATTTAGTCGGCATCAAAGCAGCAGAGCGATCGCAACGTTACATGGGACGCATTGAGGAAGTATTGGTAGAAGATCAAAACCCTAAAGATCCCACTCAAGTAATGGGACGTACAGGCGGTAATCGTCTCACCTTCTTTACTGGTGATATTCAGGAACTTAAAGGGCAATTGGTGAAAGTTAAAATTACCGAAGTCCGCGCTTTTAGCTTAACTGGTGAACCCATCGAAGTGCGTCAAGCTTTGCCTGTTTAACAGATTGATATCGTATTTAGGCATCAATTTTTTCACCTAGATTGACCCTTCGACTTCACTCAGGGTCAATTTTTTATATTCTTATACCAATTTCAAAAAATCATCAGAAGAATTGGTAGAGGCACAATAATATTATGTGCACTTCTTACCCTTAACTCAACTTTATTATATTCTTAGCTTAAGAATAATTGAGTATGGCAAACATTATTTGAAATTTAATGTAGTAATTATTACTATATATTGTAATACAAATTTATATCTACAGGCTGATAAAACACTATATCTATTGGTATATATTTTAAATTTATCAATAGTCAGAGTTCTATGATAGATAGGCAAATTAACGAAATGAACTTACGTCTAAATGTCTTAATCCAAAGATTAGATAATTTAGAATTAATTATTAATACTCTTATACAAAACCAACTTGCTATATATAAAATCTTAGATAAAGCCGAAGATAGCCAACTTTTGCATAAAGATTTAGCTGAAATATTACAGATACTAAAAATTAGAAATGGGAGTAGCGAATTATAAGTTTGCTGATTGTTGTATATTCTTATATCGATTGTAATTATTTAGCCATTCATTACATACTTCATCTACTAGTTGCTTTTCCTCTTCTGTCAAAAGCTCATCTGGTTTTTCAGCAGCTAAAATTTTAGCTACTGTTGCTGCTCTATCGTATTTCACACCATATCTTACTAGTTCGGTGTGAAAAAAGATTTTTTTCTCTTCGTTGGATAATGAACAGGGATATTGCATGGCTTTACTAGGATAATTTAACAGAGAACACATATTTAAGTTTTATAAAGCTTCCAGCGCCTTGACTTCTGTCTTTAGAGTGAAGCAAATTGATATTTAAATTTCTTTAATTAGTCGAATTCCTGTATAACTGTAAACTATCAACTGTTAACGGTGAACAACAGCAATAAACTGAAAGCTACAGCTATATTCAAACAAACTGTATGCTGGGAGAGGTGATCGCCTGATGAAAAACAATGTAATTACAGTCTCGGCGGTGTGTGTAGGTTTGCTTACTACATTGTTTGGTACTAATTATTTTCTCAACTATCGCGAAATGCAGACTAATGAATTGCTGAGTTTATCGACTGCGATCGCTTTAACTTTGTATTGTCTCGGTATTTACATTACTTCGCCAAAAATGGGCGGAAAAAGAATTTCATCGTTACACAAAAATTATTAACAACTTCAAAATCTGCCTACCAATTATGGAGCGCGTAGGTAACATAAAATTTATTGCTCCATATTACGGTAAAAACTATCTTATATACGATCTTGGTAGTTCGGGTGATGATGGGGAATTAAATCTAGAAATAATTGGCGACAAAGGTGTAGGTATCGCTAACCTTCCCTATAACCAATTTACTGATGCTTCATCTGTTAAATTGACTTATCACAATAAAACAGAGCAACTAAACTGTCGCAACTAAAAATAAGCTATTTACAGCAAGCATAAATTATTTGTAAACATCTTCTTTCTTTTCTTTCTTCGTGTACTTAGCGTACTTCGCGGTTCGTTAATAACAAATGACAGAAAATGCTGATAAGTTTCTATATCTGATATATCTGATAACTATGATGTGATGTGTAATTGTCAAGCTTTACATGAAGCTTAGCCAAAGCATTAAAAAAGCAAAAAGCCGCTCCTTGAGACATCGGTGGAGAGGCTTTATGAGTGGAAGAATAAACCTGGCATCGAGCTATTGTGGCAGGAGGCTACCCTCAAACTATCGTCGCCGCAGCAGCGTTTCACCTCTGAGTTCGGGATGGGGTCAGAGTGGTTCCA
>NZ_JACJRE010000086.1 GCF_014697075.1 Tolypothrix sp. FACHB-123
AATAAATCGCCTTGAATAAAGATAAACCTCTATGGTTACGCTTGGTTTTTAAACTAAACTGTTTAGTTTGCACTTGGTGACAGCTTCGCCAGCTCTTCCCCGTATAGCAGCTTCTCGGCGAATTTGTGCCAGTTTTAAAGCTGCTTCCACCCGTATCAGCAGTTCACGTGTTGAGAAAGGCTTAATCAGGTAATCATCCGCTCCTGCTGCCAATCCTTCAATGCGCGATTCTTCCCCTGCACGGGCAGAAAGTAGAATGATCGGCAGTTCTCGCGTCTGGGGGTTAGATCGCAGTTCCCGCAGTAGCCCAAAGCCATCTAACCGCGGCATCATCACATCTGTCAACACCAAATCAGGAATATGTTGACTGACAGCAGCGATCGCTTCTATGCCATCAGCAACGGCTTGGACTTGATAGCGTTGCTCCAGCAAGCGCTTGGCATAGTCACGCATATCAGCATTATCATCAACCAGCAGGATACGGGCACAGGGAGTAGAGGGAGTAGAAGGGGCAGAGGAAGCAGAGGAAGCGGAGGGGGCAAAAGATAAGATTTCTTCTCCATCTCTTCCTATTGGTAGCCAACGCCACGCTTCTTCAATATAAGCAGATGCTCCCATTGCTGTAGATGCTAAGGTGCGCGAGGTACCAATGTGCTCACTAGGTAAATGGGCAAATCCAGTAGGGATGACGACCCGAAAGCAACTACCTTGACCTAATTCGCTGGTGATATGAACAGTACCACCATGCAATTTCACTAACTCCTGCACCAAGGACAGGCCAATGCCTGAACCTTCAAAACTGCGACCCTGTGCTTCTTTGACTCGGTGAAACCTTTCAAATAAATGAGGGATTTCGTTGGAGGAAATGCCAATACCTGTATCCGCAACAGTTAATTCAATGCGATCGGCAACATCCTGCAAGCGAACTGTAATCTGACCAGCAAATGTAAACTTAAATGCATTAGATAACAAATTGAAGACAATTTTTTCCCACATTTCCCGATCAACGTAGACCGGAGCCGATAATGGAGCGCATTCCACAACCAAAGACAACCCAGCACGTTCAATCAAGGAGCGAAAGGTGCTGGCAAGTTCGGCTGTCCATTTTGATAAATCCGTTGGCTGATAAACTGCTTGAATGCGTCCGGCTTCAATGCGCGAGAAATCTAGTAGAGTATTGACCAGTTTGAGCAATCTTAAGCCGTTCCGCTGTACAATTTCCATGCGATCGCGTTGGCTAGGAGGTAAGGGAGCCTCTGTATCACTTAGCGCATCCTCTAGTGGAGCCAGCATCAAGGTTAGCGGTGTGCGAAACTCATGGGAGACATTGCTGAAGAAAACGGTTTTAGCGCGATCAATCTCTGCCAGTGCTTCTGCCCGCTTGCTTTCGGCTTCATAAGCACGGGCTTTTGATAAGCCGTTGGTAACTGCATCGCCCAGCATCTTGTAGAATTGGCGGTAAGGCTGATCGAGCGGTCGCCGAGAGCTGACTCCAGCCACCAGCAATACCATTGGGTGTTCTGCACCTGGCAAGCGAATCGGTAACACCAATGCAGTTTGCGGCGACTCCGGATAGGGGCCGCAAGACAATTCACCCCACCGATCCTGCAAGCCATCAACCTGTAGCGAATGCGGCGATCGCACTACATCCGCCAACGGCCACATCGTTAGCGACGCAGCATCTAAATTTACTAACGTTGGGCTGGTGATCGTATCTTTTGGTAAACCGACACTTTCTACTAGCCGCGCCTGCTTGGCATCAGAATCAACCAAATAGATCAGCACAAAAGGCAAGTCGAGATCGTGCTGAGCTAGTGTCTGGGCTACTGCGGCGATCGCTGCGGACACAGTTTTAGTATCCGTCGTTTGGTCAGATAAATCCCGTAATACCTGAAGTCGCCGTTCCGCCAGAGTTTGCTGAGTCAACTCGATCACAGGATGGAACAGTCCACCGACACCACCTGTTTCGTCGCGGATCGGACTAAAGGAAAACGTAAAAAATGTCTCCTCCATATAACCGTTGCGATCAAGAAAAATCCGCTGATTTTCCAGGTAGGAAGCCTCCCCTTCACAAGCACGGTTAAATGCTTCGCCAATGGCTGGCCATGCTGAAGCCCAACATTCTCGGAAATCTTGCCCCATAGAGTGGGGATGTTTCTTGCCACAGATGGGCCAGTAGCCGTCATTGTAAATCTGGATATAGTTCGGCCCCCAGGAAATAGAGATGGGGAAATTAGAAGCAAGGCAAAGGCTGACAGTTGTTCGTAAGCTTTGAGGCCAAGAAGCGATCGCCCCTAGTGGTGTCTTCGACCAGTCGATTGAGCGAATCAGCTTGCCCATCTCTCCACCACCGATAAGCCAGTCCATAGAGGCTGCTTCCTGATTACCCATCATGAATTTTCCTGCTATCAAAAATGCCTTGAAGAATTACTAACTCGTAATTTTTAATTAAGAAACTGCGCCATTTAAAAAACTATCAAATAAAGGCAAATTATAAGTTACTTTTAAATTTTTCAGTTCAAATTTAATTATTAATTTTTAAATTAAGATACGGGGTGAAAGTCGATAAACTTTTCTTATAGGTATCTTACTGCATAGCAGCCTAACTGGATGCCTAAGCCAGGTGGCAGCGATGCTCTGCTTTCTTGTTTATATAAAAATCAATGCCTAGTTTGGCTTATTTTAGGCAATGTTATGAGAACAAGCAAATTTCAACTAAATGGTGTACGTTTGCACTTGATGTCAGCTAGGCTATACCTGCCCCTACTAGCTCGATGCGGACACCACCATCTAATGGTAAGTGTTATGCAGGTGTGACAATTTCATCTAAACCTCCTTTAGTAGCGGAAATATCACCAATTACTTCTTCCAAACTGTCGGTGAGATAATGTTAGCTTCCTTGTCATCTAAATAGAAATCGTAAACAGGTTCTCCTGATAAAGAGCAGCGTAGCGGCTCAATAATTTTAGTGAATGGATTCCAAACTGCTGTTACAGTTCGTTTTGCTTTCTTCCTTTGCAATTCACATTGAATATGTACTGTAGGTAAATGAATAATCATGGCACTGTGCAACCAAGCTTCCACACTCATTGCGTAACGCTCTTGGATATCTAACAATTTTCTTTCTAACTCTCTATTAGTGGCTTCAATTCGTGCTAGTTCCTTATCTTTATCATCACCCTCCAAATGTTTTGACACAATCTTGTTGCGAATTTCTGAGCTTATTGTATTGTAATAAGCCTTGAGTCTGTCTTCATCTCTAGCTCTTGCTCTTGTTAATTTAGCCTGCCAATTTTCTAGAGATGTTCCAATCAATATTGCACTTTGATGTTCGATTAACTTCAACAATTCATCAAAAGGGATAAATAATGGTGTTTCTTGATTATCAACAGAAATTCTGTCAGACTTCCAGAACAAAGCATCACCGATTTCTACTGGTGTCACTCCTGTTAGTTCATTGATAATAAACGACACTAAACCAATTCTTTTTTCATCTGCATTCGCTGTGTAAGCCACATTACACAGAATGTAACGAGTGATTTCTGGTTTAGCTTCTACAAAACGAATTAAACCATTTTGCACTACGAATCTCTCTGAGATGGTCTTTTCAAACCCTGTAGTTTTTAAATAGCCATCAAATTTCACACCCAAGGCACTAATCAGTCCTTTAGTAGCTAATAGGTCTGATAATTTATTTAATACTTCTGAATGATAGGTAACAAAAACACTTTGAGGTACATCAACTTTAGTTGTAAATGTAACTTCTTCGGGGAGGGAAAGAAGGGATGCTATATTTTCAGTTAATAACGCATTTAAAATGTGTTCACTAGCAGGTTCTGCTATTCCGTCATGGAGAGAAACAATTTTTTCTAAGGTAGCAATAATCGGGTCGGAAATCATATCTAATTAAATAAATCTCTCAAGCTTCAAAATCTTCGCCAAAAATCTGTTCATCCAGTTCTTGAGTTTGCTGATATTGGTTTTTGGCTTTCAACAAATTATCTGCCAATTGGTCAAAGGCTGTATCTAATTCGGGTTTGACCTGATGTTTAAGCCAGATATCCATGACAATTTCACTAAAGTCAAATTCATCATCCACATTCCCTAAAATTGTTTCAATCTCTCCAACCACCAGTTCAAACATATTAATTTTGTCGTGCAATATCCGCAGAATATATTCTTCGATACTACCCTTGAGACAAAAATTAAAAATAAACACATCTTGGGTTTGTCCGATGCGGTGAATACGACCAATGCGCTGTTCTATCTTCATTGGGTTCCAAGGCAGGTCATAATTAACAATCGCATTGGCAAACTGAATGTTACGTCCTTCGCCGCCTGTTTCAGATGCCAGCAGTACAGAAACATTATCTCGAAAGGCGGCTATGGCCTCATCTTTCTGTTTAAGGGACATCCCACCCTGAAATTCCGCAAAGGGGATATTTGCAGCTTCCAGAGTTTTAGCCAAATAAGTGCTAGTTGCTTTATGGGTTGTGAAAACCAAGGTTTTCTGGCGAGATTTTGACAGCATATCTACCAATGCTTTTGCTTTCTCGACCTGCTTTACTTGGGCAGCTCGTCTTGCTAAAGACTTGAGTTCTTCATCGGGTAAGCGAAGAGTCAGTTGCTTGAGGGAGTCAGCCAAAGCACCGGGGGATGAACCAGCACGCATCAGCAAATTGGTACGGGAGAGTCTATCAAGCTTGGACTCTTCTTTCCGCAAATACTCGCTCAAGTCCTGGTAAAGTTTTTCCTCGCCTGCTGCCGGGGTAACGGTAATTGTGGTGGCGAAGCGCTTGGGCAGTTTGACATCTACTAGAGCGCGGGTATTTCGTACCATGACTTCCCGCATCAGAGAGCGTAACTTTTCTGGATTTTTAGGGACTCGTCCATTTCTCGAATCGACATATTCTTTTTTAAAAGCAGCTTCTGTTTGTAGTAGTCCCGGTTTGAGGAGAGTTAGCAGATTAAACAATTCCACAAGGGAGTTCTGCACGGGCGTAGCAGTAAGCATGAGGATAAACCGCTTATTCAGGGCATTGACCAGTTTCCAGTTGAGGGTAGTGCGATTTTTCAGGTGGTGGGCTTCATCGACAACAACCAAGTCCCAAGTGCGACTGGTGACGTGGGGATAATGTTTAGCAGACTTAGCCGTGTTTAATGAAGCGATAATTCGCGGATTATCTGCCCAAAAAGATTCTATTGGTTGTTGGGGGTCACGGTTATCTGTGGTGATAGTGGCGATATTAAATTTGTCACTTAACTCTGATTGCCATTGGGAAACTAGGGATGCGGGAGTTAACACTAGGAGGGACTGTACCATACCCCTAGCCAAGTATTCGGCTATGATTAATCCAGCTTCAATGGTTTTGCCCAATCCTACTTCATCCGCTAGTAATGCCCGTCCCCCCAGTTGTCTGAGGACTTTTCGGGCTGTTTCAATCTGATACCAATATTTATCAATAGCAGTGAGGGTGGGCAGGCAAATTAGCTGATCGTAATCTGCCATTACCGAGAGGTTGAACAGGTCAAGACGCGCCTCGTAAAAGTTAATTGGGTCATATTTACCGACTTGAAGGGCTTCTAAGGCAGTGGAAGAATTAAATTTAAATGTATAGTTTTTCTCCATAATGCGCCCTTACTAGCTACTTTTGACCACTTCCCGCACACCTAAAAGATACCATTATTATCCAGGGGTGCTAAAAGGCACTCACCTTTAAACTTCAGAGAGAGTGGAAGCTGCATACCTTTAGGGCGCTTGTTTTTTACTCAAAAAGTTTAAGTATCGCTACTAGTTCACACATTTATTTATCGACAATTTCGCTAGTTATTGTTTGCAAAATATCGTTGACATCTTGTGAAGTCTTAGAACTAATTCCGATGGACTCTAGATTTTCAATAGCTGTCTGATATTCTTCTGGAGATTGGTACTGTTCCTCAAAATAATGTTCATCTTTATACCCATAAATAATCAGATTTGAACCAATTTTCTTAAAAAATTGCTCAGATGGTATCAAGAGTTTTCTACTCTGAAAAGAGCCTTCAAGATAACCATAAAAGTAGCTGATAAAATAGTTGATTTCTTGACGAGAAAATTCTAGTTCAAAAGGTTCACGCAGTATTTGATGATCGTAACCTTCTACATCGCTCTCTAAAACTCTGTAGAAGCTGAAGTAGAGTGTACCGCGATTATCATAGATATCTATCAAATAGAAAAATTTCCCTTGTACTTTTTCCAAAATCATTAATACGGGAAAAGAAAAAGAACCTTTCCAATCATCAATCCAATCACTGCTTTCGCCAAACAAGTCTGTTAAAGCCACAAAAATTTCAGCTAGATTGAGTTTATTTTTGTTCTCACGTTCTGAAAGATAAAAGTGCATATAAAACATATGATCATCTCTAATAGGAAGGCTCTTTTGCCTAAGCCTCCTAAATTCAGCATCATCCAAACGCCAAAGTTCGTATTTAATATCTTTCCGTTTGAGTTCAACTTTCTTACGCTCTTTAATTTGCTTAACTACTTGTCTCATATGATTGAATTGAATTCATAACAATACTTAGTATTAATGTACTATATTGGTAAGTTAGCAAATAAAAAGCCATGAGATACTACACTGGTAAAGTTTGCCAGGAGGTCGCTACTGTTGCTGTATGGGTTGATGGCTGGTGATTTCTCGGTACGTGCAAGCTGTTGAACAGGGAGCAACAGGTCTTCAAGATGCTGCACGATAAAACATTGTTAATTCAAAGGCATAGGAATAGTTGACTTGACTGACTCGCGCTCGTGTAATTGATTAAACCAATTTCCTAAGTTAGGATACTGCAAAACCCAATCTTCATTTAAGCGAAAGTTATAGTACCCCACGGAACATAATGCTGCCACATCCGCTGCTGTCCATGTGTCATCACCTAATAAGTATTGAGACTGGGCTAATTGTTGCTCGAAAATTGCTAAAAGGCGATTAATTGACGTTTCTAATTTTGTCCGATAACGAGTCGGGGCTAAATCATTGGTCAAATTTAGTACCCATAAGTTGATAATATTATCACCTAAATTATCTGCTAATTCTTCCCATTTTCGACACTCAAGCCGTTTTCGAGGATTACTTGGGTAAAAACTAGGTTGTGGATAAGTTTGATCCAAATACTCCGCAATTAATGTAGAATCCCAAATAACTGTACCATCTTCTTCTACAAACACCGGTACTTTACCAATAGGAGAAATTTTTAGAAATTCAGGAGGTTTATTGAAAAGATTAACTTCTTTGAGTTCGCAATCTAAAATTTTCTCTGTTAACAATATGCGAATTTTTCGAGAAAAGTTTGATTGTTGATGATAATACAATATTCTATTCATAGATATTTCCATCTTAAGCTCTGTTATAGAGAGAGTCTCCAATAAGAAAATTACTTTTATTTCACATCTAAACGTCCGGCGGGACAATCAACTACTAGGTAATTATAATCCTTGGGTTGCTTAGAGATTTCTTGAAATAGTTCGTCTTTCTGATGAATCACTTTGAAAGAATCAAAAAGGCGATCTCTGAAAAGTTTAGCTTTCTTTAATGCAGTAATACAATTGGATTAAGCACAAGGGAAAATCCAACCGATACAGTAAAAGAAAGCATAACCCAGAAGAGAACACCAGCTGTGAAGAAAGAATGACACAGATAACAGCAATCACAGAAACGATTACCAGTTTGAGTGAAGCAGAAAACCGCTTTGGTTTAGTTCGCATTGAATCAGAACAATTTTTTCCAGAGTGGTCTAGCGAATTGCCCGAAATTACGGAAGCAGAAAAAACCGCCTTGGATGTACTACGGCGTAGATATCTTTACCACCGTGGCGAGGGTGATTTGTTAGAAGGAACAGTCATGTTGCTTGTGGTGTCGCCATTGTTAGGACTGTCTGGATTTTACGACCCTCCTTTCAGGATTAAAGCAGAATCATCTGTGGATTTGGTACTGGATGATGACGAGGAAGTGCTGCGTGGTCGAATTGATGTTTTGGTGCTACAAAATCGGTTGTGGGTGATGGTGTTAGAGTCCAAAAAAACCACGCTTTCGATTTGGTCGGCTGTACCGCAAGCTCTAGCTTATTTGATGGCTAACCCTCAACCCGATAAACCTGTGTTTGGTATGGTAACAAATGGGGACGATGTTTTATTTATCAAAGTGAAGCGAGAAGCCGACAGACAACAATATGACTTGTCACGGGTCTTTGCTCTGTTTACATCTGCCAAAGAACTGTACAACATTTTGCAAATTCTTAAGCGTATTGGTCAGGTAATCTGTGATCTCTCATAGTCTGCCGCAAGTTTCGGTTTCACCATGTAGCCGAATGTGTTCAACCAACCGCTTGGTTTCACCGCCTGCTAATTCTAGTTCCCTGAGATTGCCCACCAAAACAAATAATTCCTTTGCTCTACTAACGGCAGTATTTAGTAAATTGGGTTTGCGGTTGAGAAACCAAAAACTATGCTCTTGGTGACACTGGTAAGGAGAAAAGATAATAGCTGCTTTTTCTCCACCCTGGAAGGTGTGAACTGTGCCAATATCATCCCAAGAAAAGTTTCGCCACCGATTAGATAGCCGATACCTCAGCGCGTTAGCTTGCTGCAAAAACGGCGACATTACACCAATTGTCTTTGAGTTGTCATCCGAGCCAATAGAATAGCCATGCTTAAGCAAGGACGTTATAACAGTTTCTACAGCATTGATTTCTTCTGGATTGGTGTTATGGGTGTGGCTTCCCTCGACGTGGTAAGCCAGTAGATGTGGTTCTGTTGCAGTCTGGCGATGATCTGAAAGGATTTGCAGACCACCAGGATAGTTAGGGCTGCAAAACTGAATAATATCCGGGGTGCAACGGTAATGATTAGAGAGAATAATGCCATTGCCTAAGTCTCCTTCCGTACCATTAACACCAGCTGCTCGATGATAAGCAGTAGCTGTGTATTTGGCAGTGGGGGCATAGCGATAGTAGTCTTCATTCCCCATGCCTACATCTAGAAAGGCAGTTCTCAGATATTGTTTAATGGTATCGTCGCAAAGGTTAACTATTGGCTCAATTTGTTGGGGGTCGCCAGCTACTACTGCTTTTTGCGATCGCACTAGCAAAGGAAATAATTGATGTACAAGAGTTGTCCCTGCTTCATCCACCAGTGCCTGCTTTACGATATTGGGATGAAGAATTGGCAGCATATTACGTATTGATTGCAGGCTGGAGCTAATCACAGGGAAAATCAAACTCAAGTCACGGTAGATGGCATCACTCTCAGTTTCCAGTTTGAGCAGAGCCTGTCCATCGCCCATCAATACGCTGCCATAAGTTTCTAATGCTCTCATCACGCTATCCTTGCGCCGGAGAGTTTCTTGCAACAGAAACGCCCAGGCGCGTTGAAATAGTTCTAGCTGCAATGAGTGGTGGTTATGGTAAAAACGATTGTAGAAATCCCCTTGTGGGTAACTATCAAGTTGTGTTTGAATTTGTTGATGTCTGAAAAGTTTTAACTCTAGTTCCTTATTGAAAACCGTTATTTGGCTTTGAATTTCAGTTACTTCTCGGTTAAGACTCTGCCATTGCTTTTTGAACTCCAGTTTTTGGTTAACAGAGGTCAATGCTGTGATTAAACTGGAGCGGTCAAGAGGCATTTGAAATGGATGGGCTGTAGCCAAAGTATTTAAAACAGCAGGGTTAATTCGATTTGCCAGACGTTTAAAAATTAGCTTATCGGTAGTCACACTAAGCCAGTCTAAGGCGCGTTTTGTGATGGAGTCAGACTCTTTTGGTAGTTCGCGTTCTGCCTGGAATAAAGCTTCTTTTATTTGCTGGTAGGCATCAAGGGGAAAATTTGCATAATCCGATAAACTCGATAGCTGTTCAGTTAGGGTTTGTAACTGGGAAGACTTAGCAGCAATCTCGTTATTGAGAGATTGGATTTCTACATCCAATTGCGATCGCCGTTCGACATCGGTAACTTGTTGCTTTGCATCAAAGTAGTTTTGCTCTGTTAGTCGCTGAATTTCGCTTTCTGTTTGCAGTAGTTCTTTTTTGGCTTGTTGCCAAGCAGATTGATCAAATTCAGCATGACGCAGCCAATCTTGGGTTGATTGCAGTTTAGGTAGGGTTTCCTTACGGATATTAGTTTGGTTGCCGCCAGGAAGATAAAACTGTTGAGCAGAAGAATTGATAGTCAGTCGTTGTTGGAATTTTTTAACGGTGCTGTTATTAGTGCCAACAAAGAATATTAAATTATTTGCATCATCTTCACCGTGAACAAGTCGTAAAGCCCGCTCCACTATTTGCTGTGCTATGAGGTGCAGAAACACTTCTGTTTTTCCAGTCCCCGGTGGGCCACAAACAGCAGTTAGTAAATTCTCCTGGGCGTGTTTGAGGACGGACGCTTGAAATTCATCAGGAGCGTGGGATGGGAAAGCTCCCCAGAACATCACCTCATGTGTGGGTGATTGTGGCTGACCCCAGAGGTACTGCATCGCTGGGTGAATTCCCGTTAGCCATTCACTCAAAGAGCCTGGTTGTTGCAGTTGCTTGAGGATTTCTTGCAGGTCAAGCTTCAGCAGGGCGTTATAGGGCGTAAAATCGCAACGCAGCAAGTAAGGTTGCCGACAAGTTTTATATTTTCCATCAGGCAAGTCTACAAGTTCAAGAAAGTCTCGAAGCGTTGGGAAGCTCCCCTTAAATGTGTCTTCTAGAAATTTCAAAATTCCTGACGAAACAATCAGGGATTCAGCTTGCTCTTCTTCTAAAGAGTACAGCCGCATTAAATTAACAACCACTGGCTGAAACTCGTATTCGGTCAAGTCCCAGCCTGTTTTGCGATAATTACCTTTGAGAATGGGTGAAATATCAATGGTGAATAAAGGCAGGTATTTCAGCTTTTGCTCTTTTCCCTTGCCTTGGATTATATAGATTTGTGGGAAAGCAACAGCCATCTGAACATCATTTTTGTTACCTCTTTTAGCTGCTTGTTGCTGTTGCTGGAATCTTGTAAAGACTTCGCTATCTAAGAGTAACTTGTTATTAACAAGCTGCACTCCCTTATCTACTACCTTTGAATAAATATCTGAAGAACGCTCGACCTCTGCTTGAGTCAGTTCTTCTAACCTGATGTAGCTTAACCAAGCTTGTACTATCTGGATAAGTTTTTCTGACTTTAGCATGGAAATACTTATGGGAGCGACTGTACTAACTGGCACTCTTACCTAACTTAATCTTTTTTCTCGTTTGTCGCCAACATCCCGGAGTAGTAAACAGTTTTTCACAAAATTTTTAATAATTATATATAGTTGAGCATAATGTTATGGGCGACAAATCCTTGCTCAATCATCACCAGAATCTTCAAATAGAGACTCTAAATCTCTATAACCGCTAACTACACGTAAAATTTCAATTCCGCTATCTGTAACTCGGTAAAGAATGATGTAACCATCTAAGGGGACACCTCGCAAATAATCCTTAATATCTGCATAACTGCGTCCCATGTTGGGGAAATTAGCAAGATATCTACATTTTTTATTAAACTCATCAACAAAACGCTCTCCTGCATCAATATTACGAGTCGTAAAATAATCAATAATTGCTTCTAAATCCTGATTTGCCTCTGGGGAGATAATGTGCCGCTTCATGATTGATTTTCTCTGGCTTGACGCAGTTTCTCCCGCAGTCGCTCAACTACAACTTCCCCGTCAACACCTTCGCCTCTATCTAAGGACTGGGCAGCAACTTCCACTTGATGACGGGTTTCTTCAACCCAATTTTGATAACCCTTTTCCCACTTATCTAACAGTTTCAATGCTTTACTAATAACTTCTTCTGGATTTTCATATTTACCTCTGGCAATTTGTGTTTGAATAAATTGCTCATCTTCGGGCTTGAGTTGAATATTCATGATTTTGGCCTATTGTGGATTCACTGGATTACCCTTTATTATGACAATCTTAAACGTCCCGTCTACGTCCTAAGCCATCATTTTCAATAGAGAGAACGAGAAAGTCAGTAATTGACTCTCGTTTTTTTTGATGACGCTTTGGCTATCACTTCAGGAAAGATGTTCCCTGCAAGAGAAAAAAACAGAGAAACGGGAGCAGTAATAACTTTCCTCATTCAACATTTGTCAATGCCTCTAGTTGTGCAAGTAATTTTTCTATTTGCTTGCGCTTCTTCGGGTCTGACCAAATACTCGACTTTCTTAGCTTGGTGGTTGCAGCATTAAAACGTTCTTTGTAATTGTTAGACTCGGTGTTGGGGGTAGAGGCTGGGCTTTTCTTTTCACTGATGCGTTGTTTGATTTCGCTTAAAGACCAATTGTTAGCAATAGCTTGTTCTAAAAAGTCAACACGCTCTGAAGTATCCTTAATCTGGGCGATGGCTTTGGCTTTAGTGTACTCTAGTGAGCCTTGTCTTAGTGCGTCAAGGATGTCTTCTGGGAGGTTAAGCAAGGGGAGGCGGTTATTAGCAAATGATTCCCAAGTCATTAAACCTAAGCCTTCAAATACTTCCTCAACAATTTTGAGGTCGGGATTTACTGGATTGACTGGGTTTGAGCCATGCTGTTCATTGCTTCCATCTTTTCCAATAACGTTATTGGAAGTTTCCTCGGCATCCAATTCCTGTTTGACAATAACATTATTGTCAGAATCTAATTTCGCGTCTTCATCTTTGACAACATCATCCTGTTCAGCATTATCTGAGGCTGATTCCTGTTTTCCAATAACGTTATTGGAAGAATTAGCCGCTTCTTTGCGTTCGTGTTGCAAGCGGCGCAGTAAAGGCGGTATCTCCTCAACGCTGCGACCGAGTTTGAGAGCTAGCAATTGCAGAATACCTTCAGTTTCTTCGACTGGGTTAAGGTCTTCCCGAAGTAAGTTTTCTATCAGTGCCAGTTGAAAAGCTGCTTTATCGTCTAATTCTCTGATGACAACGGGAACTTCTTTGAAACCAATTTCTTGGGCTGCGCGATAGCGACGTTCTCCTGCTACTAGTTCGTGTTTTTCTGCATCAAGGGGGCGTACTAAAAGCGGTTGCAGGATGCCATGCTGTTTTATGGATTCGGTTAACTGCTTTAATGCTTCCGGGTCAAAGTAACGGCGTGGTTGTGTCGGTGGCAGAATAATCTGCTCTAATGGCATGGATTGGGGAGAACCAGCATTAAGTACGCCTGTAGTGTCCCAAGGGACTTCTATTTTGCTTTTGAGAGGTTGACTGGCTTTGGTGCGTCTCATTTTAATGCTTCCAAACTAACGGCTATTTTTTTCAAGATGGCAATAGATGGGTGCTTAGGGTCGTAAACCGCCAGGGGCATTCGTTCTTCTGAAGCATCAACAAAAGCAGTGGAGCGAGGAATGGGTGGGAATATTGTTCCAGCGTTCGCTAGTTGTTCGGTGATAGCTGCTAAGGTACGAGTGTCCTGAGAATTACGGGCATCGTATTTTGTGGGTACAAACCCGGCTAGAAGTAGTTTACGGTTGGGTTTATTGCGGACGGTAGCAACAGTTTTTAATAGTTCGCCTGTACCTTCAAAAGCTTTGAAATGGGTTTCTAGAGGCACAAGAACATGAGTTGCAGCTACAAGGGAGATGTAAGAGAGTAGCCCTAAACTGGGAGGGCAATCTATTAATATGAAATCGTAATTGTCTTCAATTGGCTCAATGGCTTCTCTCAGGCGGAAGTCGCGCATGGAAGCATTAACCAATTGCATTTCTGCCGTACTCAGAGAGATATTGGCAGGGGCTAAATCCATACCATGAATTCCCTCATGAATTGGCAGGGGTTGTTCATCCACAATGGCATTGTTGACAGTTTGCTCTATCTCTCTTGGAGCCAAGCCCATAAAAATCGTTAAGCTGGCTTGCGGGTCTATATCGATGAGCAAGACGCGATGCCCCAATTGTGCTATTTGGTAGCCCAGGTTTTGGGTAAGGGTGGTTTTGGCAACACCTCCCGCCTGATTAAAAACTGCGATGATTCGGCTCATAAGTGAGTTTGTTTACCTGCACCATTACAACTTAAGATAACGGTGATATGTCAATAGGCATTGTTTATTTTTGTTCGTGGCTGCTATTTTATTGAAAAATGGATCAAATAAGTTATAGCAGATCAAATTAGACAAGGACGCTGGCATCAAGGAGGATGGTGTTTGATGATTTCGTTCCCTAAAGTCGATAAACTTCCAGAGCTAACCTTGAGCGAAATCCAGCAGTATTTAGAAAGTGGGCTTTTCCGGGGAATTGGGAAAAAAACTGCCCAAACTCTTGTAGAACACTTTGGCTATGAAACTTTATTGGTAATAGATACCGCTCCAGAAAAGCTTCTTGCAGTTCCTAGACTTGGGAAATCTCGAATCGATAAAATTACCAAAGCTTGGTCAGAGAGTAAAGCCAATCCGATAAGAGGAGCTATTGCCCAACTTTTGGCTGTGAGAACATCATTGAGGTTAACTTTAAAGATTTGTGACTATTACGGACACCAAACCTCATCGGTACTCAAAAGCGACCCTTACAAATTAATTGATGACATTGAGGGCATCGGTTTTAAAACTGCTGATGAATTGGCGATATCTTTGGGCATCCCCCTTGCAAGTGAAACTCGTTACTCTAAAGGTCTACTCCATGTCTTGAAAGAAGCATTGAGTGAAGGCAATTGTTTTCTGCCTGAATCCCATTTGCTGGCGCGAGCGGTATCTTTACTCCAGCGTCAAGAGCATACACCCGATTATAAATCTTTGAGTAATATTCTTGGTCAGTTAGTTGAGAACCAAACTTTAGTTTATGGCGAGGTTGCCAATAGTGTTTATCAAAGAGCCGCCTACCGCGCTGAACTGTCTGTAGCGTTAAAAATTCAAACTTTAGTTAACCGACCAACTTACTCAACGGAACATCTAGAACACTGGTTAGCCCATTTTGAAGGGGCTGAACATAAGGAACTCTCACGCTTGAGTGATGAACAGATCAGTGCCTTGTTCATGGCAGTTAAACATCCTATTAGTATAATTACAGGCGGCCCTGGGCGCGGTAAAACCCATGTGCTAAAAACTTTGGTGCAATGGTTGGCATCCATTAGGGCAACTATAGCTCTAGCAGCCCCGACCGGAAAGGCAGCGAACCGGATGAAAGACGCAACGGGAATGGAAGCCAGTACTATTCACCGTTTACTGCAATGGCAGGGACTAGGGCACGCTTTTCACTATAACGAGAATAATCTTTTAGATATTGATTGGTTAATTGTTGATGAATTCTCAATGGTGGACATATTCTTGTTCAATTCCCTATTGAAAGCTTTACCCGCAAAAACCAAAATTCTGTTAGTAGGAGACTCTGACCAATTACCCAGTGTCGGGGCAGGAATGGTGTTGCGAGACTTGCTGAATTCTGAAATAGTACCGACAACGAGATTACAAACCATTTTTCGACAGCGAGACAAAAGCCCAATTATTTATGCAGCTAGCGACGTAAATTTTGGCACAATCCCCGCACTAGATAAATTTAATCAGGCTAAGTTGTGGATGGATGTGGGGGAGTGCGCCATGTTAGAAGCGCAATCACCAGAAATGACTGCTAAAAGCATTGTTGAGTTAGTCAAATCTATGAAGAAAGAGAATGTAGATTTGAATCAACAAGTGATGGTGTTAGCACCCCAAAAGGAAGGGGCAGCGGGGGTTCACAATCTCAATAAGCTGCTACAGCCTATCTTTAATCCCAAAAATTCCAAGCAGCAAGAAATCGTTTCTGGATCGGTGGTTTACCGAGTCGGGGATAGGGTGATACAACTGAAAAATCGTTATGATACAGTCCCGCCAGTGATGAATGGCGAGACTGGGCGGGTGATTGCTGTAGATGAGCAAAAACAAATGGTGAAGATTGCCTGGGAAGGAGGCGCGATTGTTGACTACTATCCTGGGTACTTTGAACAAATCATGCACTCATTTTGTATAACGTGTCACAAGAGCCAAGGTAGTGAATTTCAGTATGTGATTTTTCCCTTATTAATGTCCAACTACATAATGTTAACCCGTCAACTGCTTTACACTACGATGACTCGCGCTCAAGGGACATTCATCGCGGTTGGGCAACCTGAAGCATTAAAGATTGCTGTGACGACAGATAAACCAGCAAAACGCTTTACTGGGTTAATGGCTCTACTCATCTCACCCATTGATGAACTAACTAAAACATTCTCGAACTTAGGTAAAGTTAAGGGAGTTGCAAGTGCGAAACTATCTAAGGTCACTGTCGCGTCTAGGCTGCGCGAACGCGAACTTACTGCCACGCCTGGACAGATGACAGCTATCGGTACTATAGCCCTACAAATGTATGAGGAAAAATATGGACATCGCCCGTCAAAGCAACTAGAACAAGTGGGCAAGTTTAAGTTTAAGACCTATCACTATGAGACTGCGGCGGTTGAGTTAATTGACTCTGCGATTGATTTGGTGATGAGGGAAGAGTGATATTAGAAACCAAGCGGGTTATACAGAAAAATTCTCATGATACTCATTTAGTTCATTCCTGCAATCATCTAGTAAGCAAGAAGTAAGCAATAAAACTTTTTACTCACGCAAAAGCTTGAATTACAAAGCACGGAAGGGGGTGCGACCTCGCACCTTTATTGCGTAGTTAAAGCTGGGGGAGCTGGGGTGGCTCTTGGAGAAAGGTGCGATCGCAGAAAGTCGTTAGCTCCCTGTCCATTATTGATGCAAAATGTAGGTACGCTCTGAAAACACAATTTCTAATTGGTATGAATTGCAAAGAAACCTATTCACTTTAGTTGTGCGCGACTATATTGTGGAAAATCTTACCAATGTTTGTGCTGCTTAAATGACATGGATTAAGTTCTTTGTCAATGCGTAACTCTCATCTGATTATCAGATATTTTTTGTATTGATATATACTAAAGTTTACAGAAATATCAAGGGTTCACCCAGTTATGGTTAGCTCTCAAGTCAGTCTTCCTGGGTATCAAGTTAGCGACATCATTTATGAAGGTTACAGAACCATTGTTTATCGCGGATATCGAGACAATGATTCATTACCAGTAGTGATTAAACTGCTGAAAAATCCTTATACCAGGTTTAGTAAATTAGTAAATTTTCGTAATCAATATACCATTATCAAAAATAT
The DNA here is from genome assembly GCF_014697075.1 of Tolypothrix sp. FACHB-123. Lineage (GTDB taxonomy): Bacteria > Cyanobacteriota > Cyanobacteriia > Cyanobacteriales > Nostocaceae > Aulosira. The sequence goes on from NZ_JACJRE010000086.1 coordinate 17,142, forward strand.
TTACTTCACCGGAATCATTCAAGCTTACAGTCTTGTAGCTTATCAGCATCGTTATGTATTAATCATGGAAGATTTTGGGGGTATTTCTCTGTCAGAGTGGAGAAGGACAAGAGGAAACCAAGCCAACTTGAGAGAATTTTTAGAAATTGCTATATCTTTATGTGATATTTTAAATTTTCTCTACCATCAAAAAATTATTCATAAAGATATTAAATCCAGTAATATTTTAATTAATCCAGAAACTAAACAAGTTAAATTAATTGATTTCAGTATTGCATCTTTATTACCACGAGAAACACAAACCTTAGTCAATCCTGATGTTTTAGAAGGAACACTGGCTTACATTTCTCCTGAACAAACGGGGCGAATGAATCGGGGACTTGATTATCGCACAGATTTGTATTCTTTAGGTGTGACTTTTTATGAACTCTTGACAGGAGAACTACCATTTCATTCCCAAGATGCGATGGAATTGATACATTGTCATATTGCCAAAGCAGCACCATTAGCAAATGCAATTAATCCAGACATTCCAGATGTAATTGCAGAAATAGTCAAAAAATTGATGGCAAAAAATGCCGAAGACCGCTATCAAAGTGCCTTGGGACTGAAGTATGATTTAGAAAAATGCTGGGTGCAATTGCAAGAAACAGCTAGAATTGGAAGTTTTAGCATTGCACAGAGGGATGTGTGCGATCGCTTTCTTATTCCTGATCAACTGTATGGACGAGACACTGAAGTAAAAACCCTACTGACAGCTTTTGAGAGCGTCAGTCAAGGAGCAACTGAAATCATGCTAGTTGCAGGTTTTTCTGGGGTTGGTAAAACTGCGGTAGTTAATGAGGTACATAAGCCAATTTTACGACAAAGGGGTTATTTTATTCAAGGCAAATATGACCAATTGAATCGTAATATTCCCTTGTCAGCATTCGTGCAAGCTTTCCGTGATTTAATGAGGCAATTATTAACAGAAAGTCATGCTAAAATTCAGGACTGGAAGCAAAAAATATTAGCAGCGCTGGGAAATAATGGACAAGTCATTATTGAGGTTATCCCAGAATTAGAAAGCATTATTGGCAAGCAGCCACCAGCTATAGAATTATCAGGAACAGCATCGGAAAATCGCTTTAATTTATTATTCCAAAAATTCACTCAAGTTTTTACCAGTGCCGAACATCCCTTAGTAATATTTTTAGATGATTTACAATGGGCAGATTCCGCATCATTAAAATTAATCCAGCTATTAATGGTTGATACGAGTTATCTGTTATTAATTGGGGCGTACCGTGATCACGAAGTCAACCCAGGGCATCCATTAATGTTGACTGTGAGTGAGTTACAAAAAACTTCGGCAATAATTAATACGATTACATTAGCACCACTCAATCAAATCCAAATAAATCAATTAGTTGCTGATACAATCAAATGCTCAGAATTATTGGCATCTCCTCTTTCTAAATTGGTATTTCAAAAAACCCAAGGTAATCCATTTTTTGCTACCCAATTTCTCAAAGCATTACATCAAGATGAATTAATTCAATTTAACTTTGAGTTGGGTTGTTGGCAATGTGACATTACACAAGTAACAACTCAAGCGGTAACAGATGACGTTGTGACTTTTATGAGTTACCAACTACAAAAACTATCGCCATCAACTCAACATTTGCTAAAGTTAGCTGCTTGTATTGGCAATGCTTTTGATTTAGATACTTTGGCGATTGTTGCCCAAACATCCCCAATTCAGGTATCTGCTGATTTATGGCAGGCCTTACAAGCGGGATTGATTGTACCAGTTAATGAAGTTTATAAATTTTATATTGGACAAGAAAATCTTGTATGTACATTAGAAAATTCCCATTCAGTGACATACAAATTTTTACATGACCGAGCACAACAAGCCGCTTATTCCTTGATTGCTGATGATCGCAAGCAAGCCACCCATCTAGAAATAGGTCAGCTATTACTACGTAATTCTACCGTCAGTGAAAGAGAAGAGCGACTTTTTGAGATAGTCAATCATTTGAATATCGGTACTACCCTGATCATACAGCCATCAGAACGGGAAAGCTTGGCACAGTTAAATCTAGCGGCTGGACGCAAAGCCAAAACTGCCACAGCCTATGGTGTGGCGATCAATTATTTCGCCACAGGCATCAAGCTTTTACCTGCAACCGCCTGGCAAAGCCATTATGCCCTGACTCTGTTACTCCATGAAGAAATTACTGAAGCCTGTTATCTTCATACTGATTTTGAGGAAATGGAACGGTGGGCAAACACCGTATTACAAAATAGCAACGCCTTGCTAGACACCATTAAAGTTCAACAAACCCGAATTATGGGAGCTAAAGCCCAAGGTAAATTTCTTGAGTCCATCCAAATTGGATTACAGGTACTACGTTCCTTGGGCATTGAATTTTCAGCACAACCCACCCAGGAAGATATAGAACAAGCCTTTCGTGTGACGCGATCGCTGTGGGCAGATCAAGACCCTTTCAGCTTACTAGATTTGCCCACCATGAGTGACCCCCAACAGTTGGCAGCAATGGAAATAATGACAGTTTTAGTGTCTGCCGCCTATATTTCAGGTTCTAGCTTCATGCCATTGCTGATTTTCAAACAAATTGAATTATCCATTCAGTCAGGCAATAGTCCCGTTTCTGTATTTGCTTACGGTGACTATGGGGTCATTTTATCTGGTCTGATGGGTGACATTGAAAATAGCTATAAATTTGGAGAATTGGCATTAAGCCTGCGAGAACGACTGCAACTAATATCCTTTAAACCCCGCAATTGGTATGTAGTTCATGCTTTTATCAAGCATTGGAAAATTCCACTATCGGAAACTGTTCTGGGTTTGCACGAAACCTACCGTAGTGCGCTAGAAACTGGCGATATTGAGGTTGCTTGCTTAAGTGCGGCGATATCCTGTGGCTACGCTTTTTATCTAGGACAGGAATTAACCGAACTGAATCAGATTATCAATGCCTATTACCCAACTATTAAAAATTATAAACACAGCACTTCTCGCCATGAACACGACATTCAGCAACAAACTGTATTGAATTTACTGGGAGAGGGAGAAGGAGTTCCTGATCAGTTAACGGGAGCAGTATTTAACCAAGAAATATACATACCACAGATGCAAGCAACCAATCAACGCACGGCATTGTGTCTGTGGTATGTGAATCAATGCTTTCTCTATTATTTGTTTGGCAAATATGCAGCAGCCAGCCAAATGTCTGTTCAAACTGCTCAATACCTAGATGGGGCGATCGCTACTTTTTTAATTCCTGTCTACTCGTGCTTGGATGCCTTAATTCAGTTAACCCAGTATGCCACTGCATCTTCCCCAGAACAACAAAACATCCTGTTAAAAGTTCAACAATATCAAAACCAATTGCAGTATTGGGGAACATTAGCTCCCAGCAACCATCAGCATCGTTGGCAACTGGTGGAAGCAGAACGGTGTCGGGTATTGGGCAATAAAACCGATGCCATAGAAGCTTATGATCGCGCCATTTCCCTAGCCCAAGCAAACCACTTCCTTCAAGATGAAGCCTTAGCTAATGAACTGACTGCTAAATTTTACCTTGACTGGGGCAAAGAAAAAGTTGCCGCCGGATATATGCAAGAAGCTTACTACTGCTATGCTCGATGGGGAGCAAAAGCCAAAACAGATGATTTGGCAAAACACTATCCCAATTTACTGACACCAATTTTTTACTTGACAAAATCTGGGATTAGTGAATCAATATCAACTAAATCATCTATATCTGCTAACAAATTTTCTGCCACGCTGGACTTAAATACAGTTCTCAAAGCCTATCAAACCCTCTCCAGCGAAATCCAACTTGATCGACTGCTACAAAACCTCATCCAACTTGTGATTACTAATGCTGGTGCTGACAAAGCTGCGCTGTTCCTCAACTATGAAGGCACTTTGCAACTGGGAATTAAGTATTTTGATCATGCTGTTCAATCTCTGGAACGCAAAACTGTAGATCAATGCCAACAGATTCCCCACGCACTCATTCATTATGTTGAGCGCACCCTAGAAACAGTGATTACCAACTGTAAAAACCATGTCAGCACCATTAATGATCCCTATTGTCTCCAGTACCAACCCAAGAGTTTGTTGTGTACACCGATTCTCAATCAAGGGCAGTTGCTAGCTATCCTGTATTTAGAAAATGCCATCACCTCTGGCGCTTTTACCGATGAGCGAGTGGAATTGCTGAAATTGCTCTGTTCCCAAGCCGCAATTTCCCTAGCAAATGCCAGATTGTATGAGCAATCCCAATCCTATGCCCAACAGTTAGAGCGATCGCTGCAAGAACTACGTGAGAGTGAATCCCGCTTCCAAACTCTCGCGCAGAACATCCCAGGAGTCATTTTTAGGGCTGGTATTAACCTCAAGGACGGATCGCGATTCACCCCCTATGTAAGTTCTGGCTGCTATGCTCTTTATGGTGTCAGTGCTGAAGCTGTGATGGCAGGAGAATATCTGTTAAGCGACTTTGAACATCCTGATGATCACCCCAGAATTGACCAAGCCATCGAGCAATCTGTTAAGAATCTCTCGCCTTTTCGTGAAGAATTCCGTATTATCTCGTACACAGGTAAGATAAAATGGATTAAAGTAGTTGCCCAACCTAAAATCTACCCAGACGGGTTAATGATGTCGGACGGTGTTGTGATCGATATCACCGAACAGCAAACTGCACTTCATGAACGCAAACAAGCAGAAATCGCCTTAGCAGAAAGTGAAGCCAAATTCCGGGGCTTGGTAGAAGGAGTTGCTGACGTAATTTGGTCAGCAGAAACAGACGGTACATTGAGTTATCTCTCCCCGCAATTTCAGACCATGTTTGGATTAAACCCTGCTAATTGCGTGGGGAAATCCTTCTTAGATTTGATCCATCCCGATGACTTAGAACGGATCGTGGTATCAATTAGACGTATAGTTGAGCGAGGTGAAAAACTTATCAATCAAGAATTTCGTCATCTGTGTCAAGACGGTAGTTATTTGTGGGTGACAGTCACCGGCGTGCCGATTTATGATGCTGAAGGTCATATAATTCGACACCAGGGTGTTATTCGAGATATCAGCGATCGCAAAAGACACGAAGAACAACTCGAAAAAACCAATGCAGAACTCATCCGTGCTACCCGCCTTAAGGACGAATTTTTAGCTACCATGAGTCACGAATTACGTACCCCCCTAAATGCAATTTTAGGTATGACTGAGGGATTGCAGGATGAAGTATTTGGGGAAGTCAACGACAAACAACAGCGAGCCTTAAAAACTATCGAGAGCAGTGGTAATCATTTACTCGAATTAATTAACGAAATTCTCGATCTCTCTAAAATTGCATCAGGGCAAATTCAACTTAACTGTGCAAATACCGCAATTATACCTTTATGCCAACAAAGTCTCGAATTTATCAAACCCCTAGCTGCCAAAAAATCGATTCAGATAGAAAGTAAATTACCGATTGATTTACCCACATTGTACATAGATGAACTACGTATTCGCCAAGTGTTAATTAATCTCCTCAATAATGCCGTCAAATTTACCCCAGAGGGTGGTTCTATTACCCTAGAATTTATTTCCCCCAGTGCAACCGAGCCGCAAAATTATCTACAAATTGCCATCACTGACACAGGGATTGGTATCGCTCCCGAAAATTTCCAGAGAGTATTTGAACCATTCATTCAAATTGATAGCAGCTTCAATCGCAACTATGAGGGTACAGGATTAGGATTAGCTCTCGTCAAACGCATCGTTGAACTGCACGGAGGTGAAGTGACATTAACCAGTGAACTGGGGGTAGGTAGTTGTTTTGCTATTTACTTACCCTTGCGAGTAGATAATTTCTGCGATTCAGGTATTGAGCCGAGATACGGATACCGTTGGCGAAATATTTCTTAACGCTGAAAATCCTTGTGCTGTCGTGGAAACCCGTCAAAGAAGGAGAGCGATTTTTTTCGGGGGAGATGGGACTGGTAGTGAGCCGAGATATGAGTAAAAACCTGCAAGATGGTCTGGAAACTCCTGTTATATATAGGGTTCAGGCATTTTTAAGTAAAATTGACTCTAGAGCGCAAATATAAGGTATATATTGCTACTTTACTTGGAGTATTTATTAATTTTGTTTACAGGTTTTATAGCAAGGACGATGAGTATCTTTCGCAGTCAATTGTCTGAAACTCTTATAAATAAAGGATTATAGCCCAAAGCATTAGCCTTTTACCACAGAGTATTTATTATTCTCTGTGGTAGGCGAAAAGCAATTATTGACCCTCAGACTGCAAGTATCTTCTCTCAAAATCCTACTTTCGCCTAAAAACGCTCAAACTTATATACAGCAAGGCTTTTCAGTCCATCTTGCTGCTTTTTACTTGTATCTCGGCTCAATACCTACATGCGTTGAATCAATCGGTCTTTAACCGAATAATCATAGCTAAAAATCTTTAAGTATTTAATAGATGCTTTCCAATATTTAAGAACTCGTTGCGATGAGGCGGCAACGCGGAGTGGCTCTTGCGGGCTTTTGGATCTAGTTGGCTCAACCAGTTTCTTCATGCCCGTAAGAGCCACCGCCTCATCGAGCGAAGCGGCAACGAGTTCGTCGGCGCAACATGAGATCACCGACTTAAACCGCGCTGCTGCTGTCTGCGTTTCTGTTGCTCTATGTGCAGTATTTCGAGCAAATCCTCATTCCAAGTATGATTATTGGGTGGAAGTTGCTTACTTTGGGGCAATAATTTTAATACAGTTTTGGCTGTTTCTTTACCTTGGTCATCTTTACTAAATGCCAGCCCAATTCTGCTGATATTTTTGAGGAATTCTAGTGGCAAGTTATCCGGGTCATCGACTACTAAGTACATTGTTTTGACTGGTGGTAACCCCTTGTGTGCGTCGATATCCATATGTGCTAACGTCAGTGCATCAATGGGTGAGTCACACAAAAATACTCTCTCGATTTTATCGTCTGTTTCTCTACCTAAGTTAATGTGAAACCAACTCTGTCTTGATTGGGTGTTTTCGCTGTTCTGCGAACAGCGATCGCCTTGCTTTGGGGTGTCCCAAACCAGTGCGCCTGATTTAGAACCATTGAGAGAACGCTTGATAAATACAACTTTTCGCTGCTGGTCTATGTAACCCAATCCTTTTAGATGTAATGTTTCGACTAAATTTGACGAGATACCACGTTGCTGAGTCAGGTAATTTTTTAATGCAGGCCATAGGCTCTCATCTTCTGATGGTGGCGTGAACTGGGGTGAACTCTGTTTTTGCTCTTTATTAGATGCCAGTTGATTGTTAGCAATTAAAACTAATGCTTTAGCTTCCTCAGTAGTCCATCGGGCGGGACTGGCTAATATAATTTCTTCAACTTCTTCTACTGGCCGATTATCTAATAACGCTCTATTAGCAATTTCTTTGTCTCGGTCAGTCAATAATAAGTTTTGCAATTCGGTACTGTAATACTTATATAACTCGGCTAAAGAATTCTCTTTTAGCTTTGGTTTATCTGTGGTTAAAGGTTGAGCTTTATTTTGAGCGCTCGCATTTATGGATTGTTGGTTTAGAACTGTTCGCCCGACAGGATTGTTTAACAGCTGCTCAATCCGGGCTTCATCCCTTTGTGGCTGGTAGTCAATTCCTCGATGTTTTTGCAAGCCTGGGAAGGTGTAAGCTGCACCCAATTGTGTACCACTGAAAGCAATTCCATCTTTTTCGTAGGAGATGCCTTTTGACTTGCCATTTCTGGTAAATCCTGTCCTGACACTGATACCAGATTGCTGCAATCGCATGATAAGTTCGGGCATTTGGGGATTGTCAACAGATGCGTTGTCAATTGTCTGCTGAAGTTCCTCTTTGATGGTGCGTCCTGGTGGCTGCTCAAGTTTACCCAATTCATATTCTTCTTGCTCTCGCCTTATACGCCTGATTTGCCCAGTGCTGGGTGTGCGTTGAAGTTTTTCTCTACTACCAATTACTTGCACCAAATCATAGTCAATCTCAATTTGTCGCAGCACTTTCTCAGAGCGTACATAGTCCCAAGAATCATGCACTAACAGCCCTGTATCCATCCTGATGCGGCTGGCGGCAATGTGGATGTGGTCATCATCGGTGTTGTGGTGGCGGAAGATAACAAACTGATTGGCATCAAAGCCCATCTCAAACATGTAGCGTGAGCCAATTTCATTCCATTTCTCATCATCTAACTTGTCGCCCTTGGCTGCTGATAATGAAACATGGTAAACAACACGTTCTGCATCTGGATTTAGTTGTCGAGACAGTCTAAATTCACGCGCCAACTCCCGCGCATTTCTCCCGCTCATGTTTCCACCAATCAGTTTGGCATCGTCGCGTGATACTAAATAATCTAACAGATGGCGAAAACCTCTACCCTTCGTCTGCTTCCCAATCATCGCTTTCTTCTTCCTCTTCTTCCCAGTCGTCAGATTCCGTGTCAGCTTGGGCAATGTTTCGTCTGCACTGATGCAATACTTCTAATAGTTCTCGTAACAGTTCTGGGTTGGCTGGTGGAGTGCGCCCCATTTTTATCGCTGTGTTGGTAGCTTTAACGAGTTGGTTTAAGTTGTTACCTATTTGTCCCAGTTCCCAATATGTTTGTAGGCTAATCTTGCTCAGTCGTTTGGGCAATGGTCGCAACAATCCATTACGCCTCATCAATTCACTGGCTGACATTCCTGCATCTAGTGATTTTATCCGCAGCAGATCCAACTCAATATCACTCAGCCTGAGTGAAAACAGATGCTTCCTAACGAGTCTTTTTGACTGCTTGCGATTAGCCATAACCAGAGGTTTAGAGTACAAAGCGTTGCGGGGTTTTTTAAGGGGGTGCGCCCCCTTGAACCAGCCGCCGTCCGAGCGCAGCGAGGTAAAGCGTTAGCTTTAAGGCATGGCTGGCTTCTAGCCCAATTTCGGGTTAGTGGAGGTGTCGCGTGCTACCTATGTACGGAGGCGCAGCGAGAAGCTGAGAGGCGGGATGCGGAGAAGGCGTGATGTGACAATACTACAACTAACAGTGCGTGATGGCAACGGCGTAGCCGTAATAACGGAAAATCAAGCAGGAGGTAAATTCTTTCTTAGACTCCCGCCACAATAGGGGAGATAAAATCAGCTAGGGCTTAATGGGAAAAAGGGCGTAGCCGCAGTAACGAATTTATAACTTCGTTATAAGGAGTATGGCTAAATAAACATCACAGTGTAGCGGCTACACTAAAAGGTAGTTTGGCTTAGGCGCAATAGTCAATTTTTTTGGCATTTTGAAAAGAAGCTGAGGCAGATTTTTTTAAATAGTCGATAATTAGTAGTTAATTAATAACTGCATGAAATAACAATGGCTGAACATCAGAATTCAGAGGTAATTACTAAGAGCAAGGTTGAGAAGGCCATCTCACTGCTAAAGGAACAGAAGCCAAAAGAGCGAGATGATGTATCGGATAGAGTTGCTGTTCAGAAAATGAGGCGGTACATTGAGAAATTAACTTCCTCTAAGTATGGCTACACTTACGATGAAGTTTCAGAGATGCTGAAGGGGCTGGGCATTCATTTGAGTGGCAGCAGAATCAAATATTTAATAGGTGAATTGAGAAAAAGCAGCCGTAGTCGTCAAAAAGCAGAGCCAAGCGACGACAGTAGTACGTCAGAGAATCCGGCTACTGAAACTCAGCCGACAGTTAAAGCCAACAGTGAAGCTGAGAAATCACTTGTAAATAGTGCAAAAGGCAAGAGCAAAAAACAACAGCCAGCAGTGCAGGAAAAAGAGGATAAATCAGTGCCGCAGAGCCAAACAAACAGAAATGCTTTTGTGCCAAAAATTTACAGGGATGAAGATTTATAAGCTGGTTTAATTATGACAATCTAGTGACCCAATTCAACGAGCAGTATTAGTGGAGTCTGCCATTGATGCTATGTCAATAGATTAATTGACTTTAGTTTTAGCCTTTGATGAGTTCAGGCAGGACTAAATATCACTCGCCAACTACAACTCTAAAATCATCAGTTGTAGATATGGGCAGTTTCTCCTTGGATTTTACTAACTTGGGAGTGTCAGGTTTGTTTAATGTAGACTTTGGTGGACGACAGCGCTCACAATACTTTGGTTGGGATGGGTAGCAGATACGTTCTACCACCTCATTGCACTGCTTACACACAAAGCGATAGGTTCTCTGTTTGATCACCCGGATATGAGCCTGAACAAAAACTTCCTTACTTTCCACCAGTCTGTTACCTCAATGACAATTAATAATTCCTATGGCTGAATATTCATCGATTCTAAGGTTATTAGAAGCAGAGCGTGAACGCTACATCCTGGAGGCAGCTGAGTTGTCACGCCGCCTCAAACTTGTTCACGAGCAGATGAACGCTCTAGACGCTCTAATAAGAGGATACGCAACAGAAGAACAGATGTATTCTACCCCCAGGGCAAACGCATCTTAATTTAAAGTGAAGGCAAATAATGCACTGGTAGATGAGTCAGTTCAATGATTTTCAGGATGAATACATTGATTGTTGAGCGAAT
>NZ_JACJRE010000087.1 GCF_014697075.1 Tolypothrix sp. FACHB-123
TAGCCATCGGGATTCACCACATTGCCCTTGGATTTGCTCATTTTGCCACCCTGTTTAGTCAGCAATCCGTGGGCGCGGAATCGGCGAAAGGGTTCCTCAAAAGGGATATGCCCCAAATCATGCAACACCATCGTGATGAATCGGCTGTACAACAGATGCAGCACAGAATGTTCTGCGCCACCAATATACATATCCACAGGTAACCATTTAGCGGTAATTACGGGATCAAATGGAACATCAGTGCGATCGCTTGATGGATAGCGTAAAAAATACCAAGCGGAATCCAAAAAGTTATCAGACACATCCGTTTCTCGCCGCGCAGCACCACCACAGCCGGGACAGATTGTATTGACAAATTCTGGAATATCTGCCAAAGGCGAATTCCCAGTTCCTTGAGGCAACCAACTCTCAGTTTCCGGCAACTGCACTGGTAATTGCTCCTCCGGAACAGGTACTGTACCGCAGCAGGAGCAGTAAATAATCGGAATCGGCGGCCCCCAATAGCGTTGTCGTGAGATTAACCAATCTCGCAAGTGATAGTGCACTGTGCCATCTATTTGGTCACGCCCAATCCAGTTGCGTTGAGCCGTTTTGACTTTTTCTGACCAGTCCAATCGCTCCAAATTGTCTAACAATCTTTGGGCATACTGAGTGATTTTGAAAAACCACTGTTCCAATTCTCGTTGAATGACAATGGTATTGCACCGTTCGCATTCGCCGCCAATCACTTGCTCATCGGCAAGTACTGTCTTGCATGAAGGACACCAGTTCACCGCCGCTTTTTTACGAACGGCTAACCCAGCTTTGAACAACTGCAAGAAAATCCATTGCGTCCATTTATAATACGCGGGATCGGTAGTCTGAATTTCGTGATTCCAGCAGAAACGATTGCCAATTCTTTGCAACTGCGTTTCTCGAAATCGTTTTACATTACGCGCCGTCAATTCACGGGGATGAACGCCTTGCTTAATGGCAAAATTCTCGCTGTGAATGCCAAAAGCATCAAAGCCCATTGGCTCAAACACCGCTTTCCCTTGCATCGCCATGAAGCGGCCGTAAATGTCTGCTCCGGTAAAAGCATAGACATTCCCAACGTGCAAACCCTCAGCAGAGGGATAGGGGAACATCATCAAATTGTAAAAAGGCTGAGCAATTGTTGCTAAATCGACCTCATGCAATTGTGTCTGCTGCCAGATGGATTGCCATCGGGCTTCGATTGCGCGGTGGTCGTAAGTAAAAGAAGGTGGAATAGAATTGATCGGATCTCTTTGATCCGGCTTTATAGGTCCCAGTCGTGCATCATAAAATTCTCAATGTCTACTTGTAATATAATTGTAATATGCTCAATAGAGTTTGTTGCCAAATTCTAACTAGGGAAGTACTCCCATTTTCGATTCCTGAGATTGGCTACAATGAAAATTAAAATATTACTGAAAGTCAGCGGGAAAAGCCACTCCATCTAGATTTGTTAACTGCTGACCGAATTTTAGATTTTAAATTTTAAATTTTGGATTGTTGGCGTAGCCTCTGCGTCAGGAGAAGATTCAAAATTTAAAAAGGTGACAAGCCTACGCCAGTTTGCTCAAGTCGGGAAACCCGCCCACGCAACTGGCTCCCGAATTTATTCGGGTAATAAATCCACGCATCCAAAATCTAAAATTTATTGATAGGTTCCCCTGACTTGATAGCTTGGGGTCAATCTAAAATCCAAAATCTAAAATCTAAAATTGTGTGACACTCAATGCGCTGTAGCTAGACAAAGGAAAATGGCTAATAATCCTATAGAAATTAGAACCAAGAAATATTTCCACCTCAGTTCACAAATTGCTCAGTTAGATAATGCACAATTGCTTTCTTTGTTTAACAATAGTGAATCGAATGATTCAAGTACAGGTTGGGGGAGAAATTACACCATAACTCTGGGAGAATCCCAGGTTTTTGTGAAACTTGTTCCTGTGACGAAAATCGAATTTGACAACCTCTTCTCTACCAAAAACCTCTATAACTTGCCAACTTACTGTAATTACGGCTTAGGTTCCACTGGTTTTGGCGTCTTTCGGGAACTTGTAACCCATATCAAGACAACTAACTGGGTATTAGCAGGTGAAATTGCTACTTTCCCCCTGATGTACCATTATCGGATTATTCCCTTCTCTGGGCAGCGTGCTGATGTAGATATAGAACATTACAAAAGTTACATAGAGAACTGGGGCAATAATGAGAACGCCGGGAAATATTTATTAGATAGAGCAAATGCCAACTATGAATTAGTTCTGTTCCTAGAGTATATTCCCCATATTTTGGAATCATGGCTACTTTTAAACCCCGACAAACTTCAGCAACCCTTGGATGAGTTACGCACAACGATTGACTTTTTGAGGATGAAGGGAATCATCCACTTTGACACACATTTTCGTAATGTTCTCACTGACGGCGAGCAGATTTATTTAAGCGATTTTGGCTTGGTACTGGACAAAAGTTTTGCATTGACGAAAGTAGAAGAGTCTTTCTTTGAGCAGAATAAATTTTATGATTACGGCGAAGTTCTGCGAAATCTGGGTCATTTGATTCATGCACCTTATGATTCATGTTCAGAAAGGGATAGATGCAGAATCAGAGAAAAATATAGCATTCAAGAAAGTTTAAAACTTTATGAACAGCGCTCAATATTACTCGACAACATCGAACAGATATATGCTGACGGCGATATGAAGTTAAATGATTTTTATGTTGCCAGCATTGTTAAATACCGTAGCATCATTACGCTGATGCAAAACTTTTTTGCTGCAATGTGGGATAACAAAAACAAGGATACGAAATTTCCTCACACGGAATTAGAGGGGCTGCTCAAAGAGACAGGGTTTATTCTTGATGCTGGATAACACGGCGGATAGTTCTCTTTTAATATTATTAATTCGTGCGGTACGCGTGTTTTTGAGAACTTCAATTTTGACTTTGCAAATATTCTGCATATTCAATTTTGAATTCGCGTGCATTCTTGAAATCAGTAGAAAACTGCGAAAGCACTTCTACAACAGCATCTTTCTCTGTTTGGGCTAAAGCGATAATTCCGGGCTGTTGAGGGATGCGAAACTGGTTATGGTCGTGAAAAGTAATTGTGACAATTGTTCCTAGCGAATCTCCTTCTAGTGACTTGATAGTACTCCACATCCAACGCTGTTGATTTGTTTCTTCACGATCGCCCCATTCTCTAGATATACTAAAATCACCAGGAAATCTTGGGTTTGGATATAAACCAACTTGTTTTAGCTGCATATGAATGGGGCGAAAAAGGAAATTTAAATAAACTCCATAAGCCATGTCTCCCGCTTTGGTAAATGCACGCGACAATTTATCATTATGTTTTTGGATTACGATTTCCCAATTGATATTTATGTGGGCTTCAATATATTGACCAATTGTAAAAATATCGGTTTTTTGGTTGGCTGATACAAATTCTTTTAATGATTCCATTTATTGCAATCTCCCAATTCTGTTGCATCTTAATTTTGGCAGAGAAAAGATAGGAGGTATTGTAAAAAAATGACCTTAATCGGGTAATACAATATGGCAGGGATGAAGACCTCGGTGTTTGATATACTCCCTAGGAGTGCAAAGAGCTAAACTGCGAAAGTCGTGGATAAAATGAGCCTGGTCAAAGTAGCCGCAAGTGAAAGCGATATCAGTCCAATCAGTATGTGTTTTTCCAGCTAATAGACAAAGAACTCTTCGCAAGCGTTGAATGCGACAAAATAGCTTGGGTGTTAATCCCACACAGTTAGTGAATAACTGTCCAAAATAACTTGGGAAACTTTGAGCAGATTTTCTCGCAATTCGTCAGCGCGTAGACGCATTATTTTTTGTCCAAAGTCCAATAACCGTTCATTAGGTTAGGTTTCAGTTTTAGTCTATAGAGACTATAGGAAGGACATGGTATTACCCGAACAAGCACCACCCTGTAGCCATAGTACGTTAGTCATCGGCTATGTATTTTTTTACTAGTTATGATGCATGATTCAGGTGATAAGGATTGTAGCGATATCACCTGTTTCTCAATCTTTATTTTTAATTTAATCTATTTTTGGTCGAATATTCCTGATTCAAGGAAAAATTATTGTGAATACTAATTTGAAGCGTTAAAAAATAAATCAGACTGTGATAGTTATAACATAATTTATATAAAAAACAGAGATAATAGATAGACTAAATATTGTATTTGTCAGCAAATATTAAGTTTCGATTTTCAGTGAATTCCAGGCATAGCAAGTATATTAGGGATATAGCATAGTAATTGCCAGCTACTAAAAGTTGTGGTGTTATACAAAGAATTAATAGCTATTTGCTGACATAAATATAGAAATGCATATAAAATGAGATAAGAACATAATATTAAAATTGTTGTATTTGTTAGCAACTCATACAAATTAACTTAACGAAGTTTTAAGGTATTTAAAACTCTCATGATTATTGGCATTTTCCCTCTAGAAATTTGCTAATAGATTGTTTTATAGTTGAGATGTTCACCCAAGAACTCCACCCCAAGAGATGGAGTTTCTGTCAGTGGTCACAACAATCAGAATTTGTGCAACGCAGTGGCTTAAGCAAGAAGGTATTAAACTTCTTCCAATAACAACTAACCACTGACAACTGACAACTGTACGGGCGGGTTCACAGATATCCTCAAATATCCATAACGATCTCCCATAAACCCGCCCCTACTGACAACTGACAACTGACGAGTCTACATTTATCATCCCTAGTGGTGTGAAGAGGGTCTTTTCCTGGTGAGGAGAAAAATACGGGATGATATTGGGGAAAATCAGGGAGTTTCGCCGAAAATATCACAATTTGCGTAAATCGGCTGAGTATATATAGCCCTAGATGGGACAGGAAAACCTGCCTTTATTACTCGTGGGCGTTGAAAAATTCCATTCCCCAACAGCCAGATTACGGTAGTTATGACCCCTAGCATGAGAGATTCAGTAGTGACGGCAGCAATTGCAGCCATTGCATCGGAGTCAGCAACTACAGAAGAAAAAATCCAGATGCTGATTGAGGTGGCGCTAGGTTTGCAAAAACGGCCTCAAACTACCAAAGAATTGCGGAGTGCAGTTTCCCTATATTACCGGGGTTACCAAATGTGTGGCGAGGACTATCCCCTACTGAAAGCCAAGGCGCAAGTGGGGATGGCTAGGACATTACAGAGGATTCCGGATGTGGGGCCGCAATTGCTACTGCAAGCGAAAGTCGGCTATGAAGAGGCATTGCCAATTTTACAACAGTTAGCTTCGCCAATAGAGGTGGCAGAAGCACAAATGAATTTAGGGTTAGTGTTGCAATCACTAGTACCCTTCAATTTAGCGCGGATAGTAGACTGCATTAAAGCTTATCAACAAGCTTTGCAGGTATTTACTTGGCAAGATTATCCTCAAGAATACGCCATCTTATATAACAATATTGCGATCGCCTATCTTTCTGCGCCCCTAGCCTCAGAACGGGAATATATACGTCAGGGGTTAGCAGTACAGTCCTTGCAAGTAGCGCTAAAGCATATTCAGCTAATCGACCATCCCCAAGAATATGCGATGTTGCAGAATAACTTGGGTAATGCTTGGCAGTGTTTTGTCAGTGCTTATCCTCTAGAGAATAACTTAAAAGCGATCGCAGCTTACGACGAAGCTTTAAAAGTCCGTAACCCCCAAGACACACCTCTCGAATACGCTAACACAATTTCTAATAAAGCCAACGCCCTCTGCAAACTACCTGATAATATCCAACAACCACAAGCCGGTAATTTGCACAACCTCTTACAGTCTCGTGCTTACTACCAAGAAGCCTGGGAAATTTTCAGCCAACATCAACAGTTAAAACAAGCACAATTAGTTTCCCAATCCCTCAACAAAATTGTTGCAGAGATTACAAATCACTATTTATGAATAGTTAGATTTTAACAGTTATCAGTCATGAGCTTGTGTACTGTTTACAGTTATAACAATCCTAAAATATTCGTGAAAAAAGTTATTAGCTATTTTCATGAAGGAGTTCGCGACTCCAAGAGGATTGTGACAAAAATCAAAAAATAATAAATATTTCCAAGGAAACTAAAAATGCTAGGTGTTGTGAGCAATTTTTTCAGCAGTTTCTCATCTGGAGAAATTAACATTAGTACCGTATTGTTGTCCTTAGTCATAGCCACTGTTGTAGCCATGTTAGGCGGTGCAATTGGAGGAATGCTATTAGCTGGAAAAGATATCGGTTATAAATTTTCAGCTACATTAGGCGGATTATTTGGCCCTGCGGGTGTAATTCCAGCCGTACTTTTAGGGTTAGCTGTATTGAATTTATTCACAAATTCCTAGGAGGCTTCATGTTTGAGCTTGGGTGGTTATCAGCTAAATTATTTTTCAAGGGAAAGTTATTCCGCGACCCCATGCATTTTGTGCAGCAGCTAGCAATTGGTATTACCATTGGTTTCGTCACCTTAGTTGTATTTGCCCAAACTGCTATGCCTTTTTGGTTACCAATTATCATATCTAGTTTAATAACCGGCATAGCCATGCCATTTTTATTGAAAGACTTCAAAATGAAGTAAATAGTCAATGTTCAATGCTCAATGGTCATTTGTCATTGGTCATTGGCATTAATAATAACTGGTTCATCTGGACTTTTAATTACAGTACGCGCTTCGGGGCATGGCAGTGCCAGTGCCCCCTACAATCAACGATAATCTGTACCTCACCAACTGGCAATCTACTGTATGATTTTTTGGTTCACAATCTATCTGGGATTGCTATATTGACAAATGACTAATGACTAATGACTAATTTAGAAGAATTGGTTCAAGAAATTAACCGCTTTGAAGAAATTATAGCTGAGTGGGATGAAAGTCAAAGGTGTGTAGTTATTGGGTTGAAAAGAGCAATTGAAGATTTACATAAAACTGCTTTAAAGCGTTTAATTAAAAGCGTTAAAGAAGAATCTATATCAGCCTTACGTCATGCTGTAGATGATGAAGTGGTATATGCAGTATTGCTATATCACGAATTAGTCAAACCACCAAAACAACCTTTAGAAAAACGCCTACAAATAGCCCTTGAGGAAGTACGTCCAGGTTTACAAAGCCATAACGGCGATATAGAATTAGTCGCAATTAAACTACCGGATACAGTGGAAGTTAGACTAACAGGAACTTGTAGTAATTGTCCTGCTTCTACTTTAACTTTATCGCAAGGAGTTGAACAGGCTATTAAATCCCATTGTCCGGAAATTACTAAAGTTATTGCTGTTAGTAGTGGGGCTAGTGCTGATAGTTCTCGGTCTAATTTAACTAGTCCATTTAACCCCAAAAGAGGCTCTACTTGGATTAGAGTTACAACTGTTGAGCAAGTTCCTGAAGCTGGTGTTTTAGCTGTAAAGCTTGCGGGTAATTCGTTTATTATCTCTCGCCAAGGCGATCGCATTAGCTGCTACCATAATGCTTGCACTCATCTCGGCTCTACTTTGGATGAAGGTAAAGTAGAAAATGGAATTATTACTTGCCCTGCTCACGGTTTTCAATATAAGTTAGAAACTGGTGAATGTTTAACTGTTCCTGAAGTCGGGCTTCAGTCATATCCATTAAAAATTAAAGAAGGCAAAGTTTTTGTACAGTTGTGATGAGAGTGGGTATGGGGTATTGAGCATTGGGCATTGGGCAAACAACCAAAATAATACCCTGTTCCCTGTTAAATTTGATAAATGATACCAATTTGAAAAAACAATGTGACAGATGGTATGGGCATGGCACTCTAGAATATATTGATGTGCCGCTTCAGCCCTTCCCTTATTTTGAGGACTAAAGTCTATATAACGGTCTTATTTCACTAGATATGTAGGAATTTGGGCAATTGCATCAAACAATACAGATAATTATCTCAGATTAATTTACTAACATTAGGCATGTATTTGTTAGTAGCTTTAAACCACATAAATTAATAATTAATTTATGTATTTTATGATTTAAATGGGCTATTTAAATTTATTTATACATCAAAATTTTCAGTAAATGATCTAATATCAATCTAATAGGATCGTGTAGCTTAAATAGCAGCGCTATCCAAGATATTAATCAATAATTAAATTGTGTATATTTTGGTTAAAATCTGCTTGATGAGTCTAGAATTTATGACGAGACTTACTCTAAAGTAGAAGCAACTTTGGCGATGGGAAATCAATTGCGGCTAACCTAAGTCACTGTAGTAGGTAGAAAGCGGAAAAATCTGCTGAATAAGACTGCCTAGCTTGCTTGAGTCGAGAATACTTGCAATTTTATTTGTCAACCCATCATTACTTACTTGTGCAGATGATCCCTAGTATTACAGATTCAACAGTCAAGGCCGCGATCGCAGCTATTGCATCGGAGTCAGCAACGACACAAGAGAAAATCGATATGCTGATTGAATTAGCACAAGGTTTGCAAAAAAAACCGAAAAATGCGCAAGATTTATGGAGTGCGATCGCACTTTATAAACGGGCGACGGAAATGTGTAGCGATGACTATCCCCTAATGAAAGCCCGCGCTAAGGTGGGTATGGCTGGAGCGTTGCGAACAATTCCCGATGAGGGAACAGAGTTACTGCTAGAAGCAAAAGCAGCTTATGTAGAAGCATTACCGATTTTGCAGCAGTTAGCTTCTAAAGAGGAAATAGCCGAAGCCCAGATGAATTTTGGCTTATTGTTGCAATCTTTAGTCCCCTTTAATTTGGCACAAATAGCCGATAGTATTAAAGCTTATCAAGAGGCTTTGCGGGTATTTACAGCAGAGAAATACCCAGAAGAATATGCAATTTTACACAACAATATTGCGATCGCTTATCTTTCTATCTCTGTGGGGATGGAACAAAAACAGTTATGTGAAGGCTTGGCGGTACAGACATTTGAGTCAGCACTCAAGCAAATTACCCTGATTGAAAACCCCAGAGAATACGCTATGTTGCAAAATAATTTGGGGAATGCCTTACAATACCTGCAAAGCAACCATCCTATCGAGAATAATTTGCGCGCGATCGCAGCTTATGAAGAAGCGTTAAAAGTGCGGAATGCTCAAGATACGCCTTTAGAATACGCTAATACTATTTCTAACAAAGCTAACGCCCTCTTTAACCTTCCTGATGATCCCGAAAAACCCGAAGCCGGGAATCCGCAAAATTTGTTAAAAGCCAGGAATTACTATCAAGAAGCTTGGGAAATATTCACCCAGCACCAACATTTAGAACAAGCGCAAATTGTTGCCCAAGCTTTGCAAGAACTAGAAACAGAAATGCAACTCAGTAATCAGCAATTGCAGATGCAATAATGAGGAATAGAGAAAGGCAGAAGGCAGAGGGCAGACGGCAGACGAGACAAGAGAAGGAGGACAAATAACCAATGCCCCATGCCCTCTGCCCAATGCCCAATTCAAAAATTGCAACTACCAATACACAAATAAGCACATCAAGAGCTTTAAAATAATTAGTAATGGAATTAGTTGAGGATTTAGGGACTTCCAAGTAAAAAAATATTCCATTAGTATTTTTCACTGTTTACAGTCAACAGTCAACAGTCAACCGTCAACCGTCAACAGAATTACGAATTACGAATTACGAATTACGAATTAGCTTCACATCCCTAAGCGGTTAATGCATAAATCCATTAGACTGAATTCCTCATCTTCATTACCGCCAGAATCAACAGAAAATGCCCCAAAATTACCCTTTTCTTCAACAGGTGCCGAGGTAATTTTAGGTGATATTCTTGAACCGGGACAATTAGCGATTCCATTAGCGCCCAGTCCTAAAAATATGTTTGGCCCTCGTGGTGCTTGTTTATTATCAGAAACCGGGCCATTATGGGTAGCGGATACAGGACATCATCGCTTATTAGGATGGCGCAATTTACCTACTCAAGATAATCAAAGTGCTGATTGGGTAATTGGACAACCAGATTTTAATCGTGAAGGACAAAATGCTAAAGGTACGCCAGGAAACACAACTTTTAGCGTACCTACAGGAATTTGTGCTTGTGGTGCAGGATTAGCTGTTGCAGATGCTTGGAATCATCGCGTATTAATTTGGCATAAATTACCAGAAGATAGTCATGTTCCTGCCGATTTAGTATTAGGACAAGCTAATTTTACTGATAACGAACCAAATCGCGGTAGTCAAGTAGCCGCAGCTAATACAATGCATTGGCCTTATGGTATTTGCTATCATCAAGGACGGCTATTTGTGGCGGATACGGGTAATCGGCGGTTGTTAATTTGGCAGCAATTACCAACAGAAAATGGACAACCAGCAGATTTAGTTTTGGGACAACCAGATATGGTATCCCGGAATGAAAATGGCGGTGGTTCTCCCACAGCTTCTAGTATGCGCTGGTGTCACGATATTAGCTTTTGGGGCGATAATTTAGTTGTCGCTGATGCTGGTAATAATCGGGTGATGATTTGGCAAGGGATACCAACAGAAAATAATGCCCCTTGTGCAGTGGTATTAGGACAGAAAAACTTTGAATTTGCTGAGTTAAATCGAGGCGTTTATTTTCCTTCTGCTGCTAGTTTAAGTATGCCTTATGGTGTAGATGTGGCTGGTGATTGGTTAATAGTTGCCGATACAGCTAATTCTCGCTTGCTAGGATGGAAGAAACCAGAGTCAATTTTATCACTGCAAGGTGTGGCAGCAGATGCAGTTACAGGACAAACAAATTTTCAAAATAAAGGTGAAAATCGCGATTTTGGTTTAGCTACGAGAGACAGTTTAAATTGGTGTTACGGCATAAAAATTTGTGGCAAAACTGCGGTAATAGCTGATTCTGGAAACAACCGAATTTTGCTGTGGCGGTTTAATTATGGTGAGTGAAAAAATTAGAATTCGCGGTACAGTTCAGGGTGTGGGATTTCGCCCGACTGTGTACCGTATTGCTAAAGCTTGCGGTTTGCGGGGCGATGTTTGTAATGATGGACAAGGTGTATTAATTCGCGCGGTTGGTAGCGAAGCAGCTTTAGAAGAATTTATCCAAAGATTGCAACAAGAATGTCCGCCTTTAGCGAAAATTCAGGAAATTATCAGAACTCCTGATGTCGATGAATGGGAATTTGCTGATTTTGCGATCGCTCATAGCATCAGTGGTACAGTAAACACAGAAATTTCCCCCGACGCTGCTATCTGTCCCCAATGTCAACAGGAAATTTTTGACCCCTTTAGCCGCTTTTTTCGTTATCCTTTCACCAACTGTACCCATTGCGGCCCCAGATTAAGTATTATTCGCGCCATTCCCTATGACAGAAGCAATACAAGTATGTCTGCATTTGTCATGTGTCCCCAATGCGAGAACTCATACCACGATATAGAAAATCGCCGCTTTCACGCCCAACCTATAGCTTGCTATAATTGCGGCCCTCAAGCTTGGTTAGAACGTGCTGATGGTAAATCAATTACCTCTTCCATGTTCTCTATGTTAGATGATGTGGATGCAGTTTGTACCTTATTACAAAAAGGCGAGATAGTTGCAATTAAGGGTTTAGGGGGAATTCATTTAGCTTGTGACGCAACTGTAGAGGCTGCTGTGCAAAAATTGCGTCAGCGTAAACAGCGATATCACAAACCCTTAGCTTTAATGGCAAGAGATATAGATATCATTTCTGAATATTGCACAATTAGCGATAAAGAAAAAGAATTACTCACGAGTCCGGCTGCGCCTATTGTTTTGTTGAAGGTGAGGGAGAGGAGAGAAATTCCTCAAAACCAATCTTCAATCCAAAATCCAAAATCTAAAATCCAAAATTGCATTGCACCATCTGTAGCACCAGGGCAAAATAGTCTTGGTTTTATGCTACCTTATACGCCCTTACATCATTTAATTCTCAAGCGGATGAATCGCCCAATTGTGTTAACTAGCGGTAATTTATCCGATGAACCACAATGTATTGATAATGGCGAAGCTAGAGAAAGATTAGGAAAAATTGCTGATTATTTTCTCCTACATAATCGCGAGATTGTTAATCGCATAGATGATTCAGTGGTGCGTGTTGTAGGCGATAAAGTGCAAACAATCCGCCGCGCTAGAGGCTATGCCCCAGCACCAATTATATTACCCCCTGGATTTGAAAATATCCCGCCAATTTTAGCAATGGGTAGCGAGTTAAAAAATACCTTTTGCTTATTACGAGAAGGCGAGGCGATTCTCTCTCAACATTTAGGCGATTTAGAAAATGCTGCGGCTTTTAATGCTTATCAAGATACTCTAAATTTATATTTAAATTTATTTCAACATCAACCCCAATCTATCGCCATAGATAAACATCCCGAATATCTTTCTAGCAAACTGGGTAAAGAATTAGCAGCCGCTAACCAAATCAAAATTTATCCGATTCAACACCATCACGCCCATATAGCTGCTTGTATGGCAGAAAATGGGATTCCTCTCAATTCTCAGCCTGTTTTAGGTATTGCTTTAGACGGCTTAGGTTATGGCGAAGATGGTACATTTTGGGGTGGAGAATTTTTATTAGCAGATTATCGCCAATTTAAGCGCCTAGCAAGATTTAAACCAGTAGCGATGATTGGGGGAGAACAAGCA
Organism: Tolypothrix sp. FACHB-123; assembly: GCF_014697075.1. Lineage (GTDB taxonomy): Bacteria > Cyanobacteriota > Cyanobacteriia > Cyanobacteriales > Nostocaceae > Aulosira. The sequence continues at coordinate 12,595 of NZ_JACJRE010000087.1, forward strand.
ATTTATCAGCCTTGGCGAAATACCTACGCCCACCTCATAGCCGCAGATGATTGGCAAAATTTAACACAAAAGTATGGCGATTTAGAAATATTAAATTTTTTCCAGCAAAAGCCGCTAAAGTTACTCAATCAGCTTATAGAGCAAAATATCAACTCTCCCTTAGCATCCTCAGCCGGGAGATTGTTTGATGCAGTAGCGGCGGCGATTGGCATTTTTAGAGATGATTGTAGCTATGAAGGACAAACTGCGATCGCAATGGAAGCATTAGCCGAAAGTCATAGCTTAAATAATCCTGAAGAAAAGCCAAACTATCCTTTTAATTTTACCTTTTTCGATAGTATTTATTGTATAGACCCTAGCCCCATGTGGTCTGCCTTGCTCACAGACTTGCAACAGCAAATATCTCCAGGGATAATTGCTGCAAAATTTCATAGAAGTTTAGCCACAGCAATTATTGAAATGGTCAAACATCTATCTCAAGAACATCTCATTCATCAAGTCGTCCTCACAGGAGGCGTATTTCAAAATTGTCTGTTATTAAAGCAGGTTACTGAGGGGTTACAAAGATTAGGAATAGAAGTATTAACTCACAGCTTAGTCCCTCCAAATGATGGAGGTATATCTTTAGGGCAAGCTGTCATTGCTGCCGCATATAATTTAACAGAAAACACGCTTATTTAATTATATATTTTGGATAGATTTTCTGCGCCTCTGTGGTTAGTCCCTCTGCAACAAGGAAAATATCAATGTGTTTAGGAATTCCCGGTCAAATTGTCGAAATAACAGACAATAATAATAAACTAGCGATTGTCAATGTAGGTGGTGTGAAGCGCCAAGTCAACATCGCTTGTATAGTAGACGAACAACATCCCCCAGAAGCTTGTATTGGTGATTGGGTATTAGTACATGTAGGCTTTGCGATGAATCGCATTAACGAACAAGAAGCCGCAGAAACATTAAAAATGTTAGAGGAAATAGCAACCTATATCTAACCTGAATTTCAATCATAATTGCAATCAACCATTTCCCATCAACCAAATTTACCGCAACCCTTACCAATAACAAATGACCAATGACCAATGACTAAATTTTCCTTAACGTTTTCATAAAAAGATTCCTCTGTAAAAACTCTTCCTCACACCATCACAATATGAAATACGTTGATGAATTTCGCGAACCGGAAAAAGCTGAAGGTTTACGCCGTGAAATTAGCAAATTAAGCCAACAGTTAGAAAAACCGATAAAAATCATGGAGGTATGCGGCGGGCATACTCATTCTATATTCAAGTATGGGATTGAAGAGATTTTACCCGATCGCATTGAATTAATACACGGGCCTGGTTGTCCGGTATGTGTCATGCCAAAGGGGAGAATAGATGATGCGATCGCTATCTGTGAACATGATAACGTCATCTTCACCACCTTTGGCGATGCCATGCGCGTTCCTGGTTCTCATACTAGCTTATTGCAAGCCAGAGCGACAGGGGCAGATATTCGCATGGTGTATTCGCCCCTAGATAGTTTGCAAATAGCCAAAGACAACCCCGACAAAGAAATAGTATTTTTCGGACTGGGTTTTGAAACCACAGCCCCCAGTACCGCCTTGACAATTCTTCAAGCTGCTACCGAAAACATATCTAACTTTAGTATGTTTTGCAATCACGTTCTCGTGATTCCCGCCTTAAAAGCACTACTAGATAATCCTGACTTACAACTAGATGGATTTGTCGGGCCTGGTCATGTCAGCATGGTAATTGGCACTGACCCTTATCAATTTATTCCTCAACAATATCATAAGCCAATTGTTGTTTCTGGCTTTGAACCTTTAGATATTCTCCAATCCATTTGGATGTTATTGCAACAAATATTAGAAAATCGTTGCGAAGTTGAGAACCAGTATAATCGCATTGTTCAACCAGCCGGAAATCAAACTGCGCTAGCTGCTATCAATAAAGTCTTCGTGGCGCGAGAACAATTTGAGTGGCGCGGTTTGGGTGATATCCCTGAATCCGGGTTACAAATTCGCCCAGAATACGCTCAATTTGATGCTGAATTAAAATTTACCATTCCTAACATAAAAGTTGCCGATCATAAAGCTTGTAAATGTGGAGAAATTCTTAAGGGAGTCTTAAAACCTTGGCAATGTAAAGTATTTGGTACAGCTTGCACTCCAGAAACACCAATCGGAACTTGTATGGTATCTTCTGAAGGTGCTTGCGCTGCATATTATAAATATGGCAGACTCTCTACCATTGCCAAGAATACAATGCCAGAAAAACCAAAGCTAGCATTATCTCAAGAACCTCTGCCATCCTGTAGTACATCTTTGGTATAGCTAACTCAACTACATATTTGAGGAGACATTTTATGCCATTTGTTACAGTTAAAATTGCCAGAGGACATTCCATTGAAAAAAAGCGGCGATTAGTAGAAGCCATTACTAATGCCTTAGTTGCAGCCCTAGATACCAAGCCCGAATGGATTACCATTCATATTGATGAATTTGAACGAGAAAGCTGGGCTGTAAATGGGGAATTACTGTGTGATAGACATCGTGGTAGACACGATGAATCAGGTAGATAAATGAGGGGCACAACAATGTTGTGCCCTTATCAATCAGCGAATTTTAAATTTTAAATTTTGGATTTTGGATTTAAAATTCCTGAATTTACAGATTCAATAAGTTAGGGAGCAGAGTTTTTTATTTGCAGAGACTTCATAAATAGCGTAAATCTTAGTTCCAGAATTGTTTCACAAAATAAAATTGCGGGGAATCTCTATGCATACAACCTATAATCAGCGCCAGATATGGCTACTTGCTTTAATAGCCATTAATATATTTGCTGCTGTTTGGCATTACGCTGATCATATTATTTTCTTTGATGATTATCCCGAACCATCTTGGTTGATCCCTCAAATTACAGATTCTCTTTGGCTAGTTATGACACCCTTATCTATAGCAGGGTATTATCAATATCTTAAAAAGGCATTTTTGTCAGCATATTGCTGCCTTTATATCTACATCATTATGAGCCAAATAACTTTAGGGCAATACATTATTACCCCAATGTGGCATCTATCATTAAAAATGAACACTTTGATTTTATTAGAATCAATTACCGCAATTCCCCTGTTAATTTTTGTTGCTTGGTCGCAACTTTTTTTGAAAGAGTCAACAGTCAATAGTCAGTAGGGGCGGGTTTATTGAAAATCATCGCTTATCAGTGAGGATATTTGTGAACCCGCCCGTACAGTTGTCAACAGTTAACAGTCAACAGTCAACCGTCAACAATCAATGGATTTATCACCAAATACCTCAGAACAAAACCCGTTATTTCAAAAACTAGAAAAAGTTCGCCGTCGCCAAGGTAAAGTGCGAGATACTCATATTACTCTCGCACATGGTAGCGGTGGTAAAGCCATGCGCGATTTAATTGATGAGATATTTGTCAAAAGTTTTGATAATCCCATTCTTTCTCAATTAGAAGACCAAGCTAGTTTTAATTTAGCCCATCTCATGTCACAGGGAGATAGACTAGCTTTTACCACAGATTCCTATGTTGTAGATCCGCTATTTTTTCCTGGTAGTGATATTGGTGAATTAGCCGTTAACGGTACAGTAAATGATTTAGCTGTGAGTGGTGCTAAACCTTTATATCTTACCTGTAGCGTAATTTTAGAAGAAGGATTACCAACAGAAACCTTACGCCGAGTAGCGGCTAGTATGCAAGCTGCGGCGAGAAAAGCTGATATCCAAATTGTCACCGGTGACACTAAAGTTGTCCATCGGGGTGCGGCGGATAAATTATTTATTAACACTGCTGGTATTGGTGTGATACCTAAAGGAGTAGAAATTTCTGCTCAAAAACTACAACCAGGAGATGTGGTAATTATTAATGGTGAATTGGGTAATCATGGGGCAGCAATTTTAATTGCTAGGGGCGAATTAGCTTTAGATACTGATATTGAAAGTGACTGTCAACCATTGCACGATTTAGTTGTCAATATCCTGAAAGTTTGTCCAGAAGTTCATGCAATGCGCGATGCTACCAGAGGTGGTTTAGCTACCGTATTAAATGAATTTGCCCTTAGTTCTAATGTAGGAATTCGCCTAGATGAAAAATCTATTCCTGTACGGGAAGAAGTCAAAGGTGTTTGTGAAATTTTAGGTTTAGATCCTTTATATTTAGCGAATGAAGGTAAGTTAGTAGTAGTAGTACCAAAAAAATCTGCCGAGGCTGTTTTATCAGCCATGAAATCTCACCCAGCCGGAAAAGATGCAGCAATTATTGGGGAAGTATCAGCTTCACCGCCAGGTGTGGTTTTATTAAAAACTGTGTTTAATGCTGAAAGAATTGTTGATATGTTAGTTGGCGACCAATTGCCACGCATTTGTTAATATTTAATAGATATTTTCTATGCACGAACTAGGAATTACGCAAAATATTGTAGCGATTGTTCAAGAACATGCCAATGGTAAAAAAGTCAGCCGAGTATTATTAGAAATTGGTCAGCTATCAGCTATTATGCCTGATGCTATCCGGTTTTGTTTTGATATTTGCGCTCAAGGTACAGTTTTAGCAGGAGCGAAATTAGAAATTTTAGAAATTCCTGGTTTGGCAGAATGTTGTCAATGTGGTGCAAAAATACCTTTAGAAAAACCTTTTGGTATTTGTCAATGTGGTAGCGTGCAATTGAATTTAATAACTGGTGAAGAACTGAAAATTAAAGAAATTGAAATAGAGGAAGTATGTGTGTAACCTGCGGCTGTTCTGAGGATGGAGAAAGCAAAGTCACTAATTTAACAACTGGTGAAGTTGAACATCATCATCACCATAATCACGAGCATACTCATACTCACACCTTACCTGATGGGACTGTAATTACTCATACTCACAATCATGATACCCATACAGAAGCATCAGAAATTCATGCGAAAATGCACGGCACGACTATATCGTTAGAACAAGAAATTTTAACAAAAAATAATTTACTTGCTGCCCAAAATCGCGGCTGGTTTAAAGGGCGAAATATCCTAGCTTTAAATTTAATGAGTTCTCCCGGCTCGGGGAAAACTACATTATTAACGCGCACAATTCACGATTTACAGCCGCAATTATCTATTAGTGTCATTGAAGGCGACCAAGAAACAACAAATGATGCCAAAAAAATTCAAGAGACAGGCTGTAAAGTTGTGCAAATTAACACGGGTACAGGCTGTCATTTAGATGCATCAATGATTGAAAGGGGTTTACAACAACTCAACCCACCATTAAATTCAGTGGTGATGATTGAGAATGTAGGTAACTTGGTTTGTCCCGCTTTATTTGATTTGGGAGAACAGGCGAAAGTTGTAATTCTTTCTGTAACTGAAGGCGAAGATAAGCCAATTAAATATCCTCACATGTTTCGTGCTAGTCAAGTGATGATTCTCACGAAAATTGATTTGCTACCTTATGTGCAATTTGATGTGCAAAAATGCATAGAATATGCACGCCAGGTTAATCCAAATATACAAATTTTTCAAGTTTCGTCTACTACTGGTGCAGGGTTAGATAGTTGGTATGCTTGGCTATCTCAACAGCTTGGAGATTTGCAAACCCTTGTAAGTTTATAGAAATCTGATTTGATTAGGACTTACGCAAGTGTCAGAGAAAATTAAAGTTTTTTGTCTGTAGTAAGGGATTCAGCCCCTATCTTGAGGATTAAAGTTCTCACTAATGCTTAAATTTAGGAGTAAAGGAATATAGATTTTGGAAGATTGATGATTAATAATCTTAACCCATTAGATGGATGAGCTGAGTATAAAAAGTTGATAATCTATTAATGCAAAACAGGTAATAAATTACTAAATAGATTTATGGCATCCACAACACCATTGCAAGGCACAGAATTAGTAGATTGTGCTAGAGCAAATGCCAAGCAAGGAATTGAAACTGCTGCTTACCAATGCGGTTTTGGTAACGACCTCAATAAATTTGCTAGAGAATTAAGGCAGGCTTGTGAAGCAATGAATTTACAAGTTAAAGAACTTAATGAACTGATTACCGACCAAGATATGATCCTAGAATTAGGTACAGGTGAAGTGATCGCTCCTGATACAGCAAGCGAACTTTAAAGCGATTTTTGCCTCTTCCACGCACCTTTATTACACGCACCTTTCTAGCTATGTTGAGGTGAGTGATTTTCAATGGTGGGTGTAATTCCCACCTGAAAGCATTGAATTAGTAATTTCAAAAAGTAGTTTAAAGGTCATATAATCTGGCTTCTAACGATTCGGGAAATTCATCACAATAATCTTCAAAAGCTGATTTCATTAATTTTTCGCTTCGTTGGTGGGACATCTCTGCTTGGATTTCTTCAACAACATCCCACGCAGCCGCACATTCTTGTGAACGAACGCCAGTTTGAGCGCAAACTATCCGAGCTTTCTTAATTTCTTCTTGTAATTCTTGTTCTAATAGCATAGTTCGTGGTTGTTCCAAAAACTCACAATGAGCAAGGATATCGGTTATGGAGATAATTCCTAATAGTTCGCCTTGAATAACTGGCGCTCTGTGAAGATGATGTTGGGCAAATAATCTTGCTACGTATTCTAAACCAAGGTCGGGATTAATGGTAATGCAAGGCTTGGTCATGATTTCGTAGACACGCATTGTTTGAGGATCTTTCCCAGAAGCTATAACTTTATAAGCAATATCACTCTCGCTAATCATCCCATAAGCATCTTGTTCGTGACGACGATCCACAATTAGCGCCCGCCAGTCTCGTGACCTTAATAGCCTGACAGCTTCAGCAACTGTTGCTGAACTACGAATAGTAGCTACATCTTTTGTCATGATATCTGCTGCTTTCAACATAATGAATCATCTCCAGAAAATTAGGGATTAGCCGGGATAAGGGGAAGGGGGACAATAAAAAAGATAAATTTCCAATACCCAATGCCCCTATTCCATGAATACTTTTTGCCATTCCTTTACTACAGATTGAGGCACAGAGATATTAATAAATTTTTCACCAGGTAAAGGAATACCCAGTAGTAGCGGTTCTACTGTTAATTTGGGTAATATATCTTGAAAATTATACTGACCAATTGTCGGTACTGGTGCTGACTCTAAGAAAACATCAGGAGCAATCAAGACTTCACCTGTGGCTTTGGTAATTCGCAATGGTTGGGGATGAATTAATTCAGCAGAACCAGGAAATCCTACCAAGCGGAGATTTATACTTGATGGATGACCAGGATAAACTTGCTTCCAGAAAATTACTTGCCAAACATGTCCGGATTGATCTTCTAATTTTAGTTGTGAGCGATAAATTATTTCTCCTGGTACTGATTCTAACTGTGTAATAGCAGCGATCGCTCTTTTAGAGACGCTGATATCTAAACCCAGAAAGATAAATGTCGTCACTATTGCTAGCAATAGCAGCCGTAGTAATATTTGTAGGAAGCGACGCAACATTAGATATACCTCCTAGCCTAAGCGCCCCTATTCACTAGTTCCCAACCCCTACTTTTACGCTAGGTTCTGCTACAACTTCTTGGGTTTGTGCCATATTAGCTGGAACATGAAGCACATGCACTGAGCAAGGAGCATGGTGAAGGACGTAGTTACTTACACTACCAAGAAATAGTTCTTTTATTCCTGAACGACCGCGACGCCCCATGACAATTAAATTAGCGTTACATTGAACCGCTAATTGACAGATAATCTTACCAGGACTGCCAAGTTGTTGCGTAAACTCTGCATTGACTTCTGCTGTGTTTGCTTCTGCACAGAAGGCTTGCAACATCTGCACGCCTTGATTTTTAAATTTATCCCATTGCTGTTGGTAGTACTCGAAGCTTTGACTACCTAAACCTGGGTAATAATCAAAATTGGATAATACAGGTGCGTAAGGACTACCTTCTTCTTCCGCAGATAAAACATGCACTAGCATTAAACTAGCTCCTGTTAGCTTTGCTAAAGCTAAGGAATGCTCAAAAACCTGTTTCCCCATTGGCGAACGATCCAAGGCTACTAAAATCTTGGTAAACATATATACCTCTGCTTTTGTTGATATATGACAATAGAGGTTTCTGGCTTTGGGTTCTCAAGTATTTTTGCTCAATATAAATACATCTTTTTTCAGAGTTAGCCTGAGTGCTTTGGTCAGCCCTCTTCTCTCTACGCTTATTTTTATAGCTCTTAAATTTGAGGAAGTTGTGAGGATAGGCTGGTGGTTTTGTGAAAATAGTTGTGATGGTTGACGGTTGACGGTTGACTGTTGACTGTTGACTGTTGACTGTTGACTATGAATTAGTAAGACCAGCTATCACCGTTGACATTTGGTTTGCCCACAATTTTGAGATTGAGAGATTCCAGGTAAGCTAGACCAGTACTGATTTGGGCTATGCTTCCCCTAATTTCTAAGTCAAAGCGTCCGGCTTCGCCTGTGTTTGCACCCAGCATTGCGCTAGTAATGTTAACAATTAAGCCATGCTCGGAAATTAACCGGGAAATTACTGGCTCATGCAAGTATGATTTAGGAATATGCACGCATAGGCGAATTTGAGTAAGCTGGTTTTTGTCACGGATTGATGCGATCGCAGAATTGGTACCAGAAAATTTATTGGTTGTTTTAAATTGAACTTGATTAAATGCTGTCATCTCACTATAAATAAGTATTTCAAAAATTTGGATCAAGGAATAAATTACACTCTTCTCTAGCCCCTAGCCTCTAGCCTCTAGCCCCTAAACACTACTAGCCCAATCAGTCCAAATCGGTAATCCTAGTTTTGTTAGGTAAATTAGACTAGAGCGAATTTGCTTGGTTTTTCCCCATAAATCTAGGTCAAACCAGCCATCATCCTGCTGCATATTGGGGTGGAGATGTGCACCAATGATGTTGACTGTTAATCCATAGCGAGAAACTAGTTGAGAAATTACGGGTTTCTCGTAGTAGCTTTTCGAGATACATAGCTGTAAACGTAGCCGATTAGTTTGCCCATGAGACAACCATTTTTGATATTGTTCGGAAATTCCTGCTAACTTTCGGTAAGGCGATCGCAAAAACGTAGCTTCATGAATAGAAACTACATCTTTCTCCTGCTTACCTAATTCCCAATTCATCGGGTTTGCTTCTAAGTCTGGGCGATCTATTTGAATTTGGTTGGCGATCGCAATTTGCACTAAATTTACACCTAATCCTTGTAGATAAGATAGACTATTGGTTAAATGTTGGGGATTTCCCGATAGTTCTAAGTCAAACCAGCCATCGCTTTCACTATCTGATACTAATGATGCGGCTGTAATGTTGACTGTTAATCCATAGCGCGACACTAAACGCGAAATTACAGGTTGTCTGTGATACTTTTGCGGGACTGCAATCCGGCTATGAACTGGGGGAGATTTTTTCAGTTGACGGGGAGACATTGGCTTAACCTCCCATCACAATTGAATTGTTGAGAAAGCCAAAATAACAAGATTTTCCAGCACAAAAATTTAGTTTCGTCAAATTTGCCCAACTGAATATGAGTCTCATATAGATTCTCCTCTTCTAGGCTGCTTAATTAACTACTGTAAGTCTATCGTATTACAGTATTTTGCTTAATGTAAAAAATAGTGCCACAAAAGTCACAAAAAAACAATCGGTGTAAAGAATTGTATATTTAGCAGTGCGATCGCCCTCAAATTGCTCACCGATTAGCGTTACTGATGACCAACATCTCGACATTAGATGAATACAAGGTAAGATTAATTCGTAATTTGTACTACTTCCGCTTCGCTCAGTACAAGTGATGCTTGATGCTCCTTCTCCCAATGGGAGACGCTGACGCGAACGTCGCTAAAGTAATTCGTAATTAAAACAATAGATAATGTTAGAAAATAGGTACAAATATTATGTATTATCCAACTTTCATTAATGATATTTGAACCCAAATAATCCAGTTTATCTAAATGAAATAATAGTATAGCGATCCTATTTCAGTTGTGAAAAATATCAGTTTTGGCTGTTAACTGTCAACTGTTAACAGTCAACAACCCTACATGTAATATTTCACAAATCATTTAGGATTGCTGTATTATTTGTAGTTTTAGCAATCTCCTCTAATACCACAAATTACTTACCAGACAATAAATGATCAATGACAAATGTCAAGAATTGAATAAAAATACTGAGTATTCAATTTAATGAAAGATTTTAAATTCTGGCGATCGCTCATGGCACAAAACCATATAAAATCCCCGATTACGCAGGAAAGATAAGTAGCTAATAATATAGTCTGTTGTTGCCATTGGCAATTTTTTGTATAAATATACATACTGGCAAGCTGACAAAAACTAAGATATTGTGTTATTTGCGTAATAATCGGTTTTAGTGGAGAACAGCCGCTAAAGGTTAAGGGAACTTGGGTATGAATTCACGGTTCATCAACAAAGCAGTTGCTAAAGCTAGCCCCCGCCGGAATACCCGCCGATGCGTTCACTGTTCTTAATTTATGCGAGGTATATGATGACAACTCAAACTCAGCCTTCAGTGTTGCAAAAGACGGCTAACTTGACTTTATCAACGCCTGTACAAGCAACACTTTTCGTTTCCCTATGTGCATTGACACTGTGGACTGTTTATTTTACAACCTATCCCGCAATTCACGATCGCGTACATAACCCCCGTCACCACACCCTGCTGGTACCTTGTCACTAAACAGTTAGCAACTGTTTAAGCTCCCCCATATCCTCGCTAGGAGTGGGGGATAATTGGCGTGAAATCCAGCGCACAAGATTCTCCACAATTAACCGCAAAATTCAGTCCTTGAAAACTTGTCAGCTGGGTTCACAGGATTTGATAAACTCCACTATTACTGTAGAAATTCACAGTGAAAATGTCGAAATTTAAGCTTTATACACTTATCAGTGCTATTTGTATGGTGAGTGTAGTTTTTTATAGTTTTATCGGCTTCTCTGCATCCCCCGCAGCGGGAGTGCGACTGGTAAACCCAGCACCAGCAAGCCAAATTGTACCCTTTGAAGCGGCATCTAGTACGCCCCAATCTCCAGTAAAATTAGTTCTGCGAGCCGAAGACGCCACAGGTAAAGCCTTAGAGAACGCTAAATTTAACCTGGAAGTTTTTAACCCACCACATAATCCTTGGTTTACTACAGATTTTCCGATAGTCGAGGGAACCAAGCTACTAGATATGGAAACTATAGCTCCTAAAGGCGAGCTAGAAGTTGAGCAAATGTTACCAATTCGGGGAAATTACCAAATTAAGGTGAATGTTACCCCTGTTGTTCCCAATGCTTTTACACCGATTCAGCAAACCCTGACATTACCAGTAGCTGAGAATTCAGTAAAATATCGGAATTTTGCGATTCTTGCTGTGATTTTATTACTAGTTGGGCTAGGTGGCGGTTGGGTAATTGGGGGAAGACAAGCGATCGCACCAGGAGAAATTGCACCCCAGCAAGTGCGATTATTATTGAGTGGATTAATTGTAGTTGCGATCGCATCTCTATTATTTGTTAACATCAGTGCAGAAGTTGCCCAATCCCAAGGTGCAGGACATTCACACAGTCACGAGCATCACCAGCATCACGATAGTGGTTCAACAACTGCGGTACAAGTTGATAACACGGGAATCGTTCGTCAACAAGGTTTGCAATTGCAATTATTAGGATCTACTAACACCACTGTCGGTGAAACTGCGGCTTTGCAATTAAAATTAACTGACGAAAAAACCAATCAACCAATTCCTGACGTAGTTTTAAATATCAAAACCGTCATGCTTGAGGATGGTTTTGTGAATTTTGCCTACAACACTGTCACTGATTCCACAGGACAATTTTCTTGGGAACAAGGGTTTTTTGATGGCGCACCGCATAAATTGCAAGTAGAAATTGCGCCTCAACCTAATGCTGAACGTCAATTTAAGCCAATTCAGTTAGAAAAACTCATAGATGTCGAAGGTGTTTCACCACCTTTAAACGTGCGGTTGATTAGTTTGGTTTATATGACAGCGTTTGTGATTGTCGGATTGTTGCTGGGATTGCAACTCAAACGGAATTTAGCTGTGCATAGTTAAGTTTTTCCTGATTCATACCCCATTCCTAAATGTGGGTATAGAAGTTATTAGGGCAAGGCAATGCCATTGCCCCTACAGATGACGATATAATTTTGTGTTGTCATCCCAGTGAGAATTGCCTATATTCTGTCATAATCACCTAAATAAGCCGTCGTATTGGGCTGATATTGGGTGATTTGTCATGAAACTGGATTTACAGAAGTTTTATAAAGCCTCGAACCCTATTAAGACTTTAGTTGTTAGCAACCCAGAGGATCGGCAATATTATATTGATTTTTCTGCGGTGCGGGGTGCGAAAATTATTGAAGAATTGGGACGTACTATCGCGCGATTGTCACCAGAAACACCTACTTGTCAGTTATTTACCGGACATATCGGTTGTGGGAAGTCTACGGAATTGCTGCGGCTGAAGGCAGAGCTAGAAAAGCAGGATTTTCATGTAGTATATTTTGAGTCTAGCCAAAGCCTAGATATGGCTGATGTGGATGTTACAGATATTTTATTGGCTGTAGCGCGGGAAGTCAGCAAAAGTTTGGAAGATATTAAAATCAATCTCAAACCGGGATATTTTCAAAATTTATTTAAAGAAATTACTGATTTATTAATGACGCCGATGGAACTTTCGGAAGTAGAACTATCGGCGGGAATTGCCAAAATTACTGCGAAAACTAAAGATAGTCCCAAGCTGCGCAGTCAATTACGCCAATATTTAGAACCCCGCACCAATGGAATTTTAGAAGCAATTAATAACGAGTTACTCAAGCCGGCTAAAGATAAGCTGAAGGAAAAAGGTAAAGCGGGATTGGTGGTAATTGTCGATAACCTGGATAGAGTTGATAATTCTTTAAAACCATCGGGTTATTACCAGCCAGAATATTTATTTGTGGAACGAGGCGAACAGCTAAATCAGTTAAATTGTCACGTTATTTATACAATTCCCCTAGTATTAGTATTTTCCAACGCCTTGGGCAGATTAACCAATCGTTTTGGCGTTGATCCTAAAGTTTTACCGATGGTGCCGGTGCAGGTGCGAGATGGTGCTGACTTTGAGCAGGGAATTACATTATTGCAAAAGATGATTATGGTAAGGGCTTTTCCTGGTGTGAGTTGGGAACAAAGCCAAAATCCCAATTTCAATTTAATTACTCAGGTGTTTGATAGTCCCGATACATTAGAAAGAATTTGCCGCGTTAGTGGCGGACATCTGCGGAATTTGTTAATGTTATTATTTCGCTGTTTACAAAGAGAAGATCCGCCAATTTCTCGTAATTGTGTTGAGAGTGTGATTAAACAACGCTGCAATGAATTGACTTTAGCCATTACCGCAGATGAATGGCAATTATTGCGGGAAGTTGCGCAACATAAAAGCTTTAGAGGAGATGAAAAATACGAGCTTTTGCTACGGAGTATGTTTGTATTTGAATATCGTGATGAAGATGGTTCGTGGTTTGATATTAATCCTATTTTGATGGAGGCAAAGGAGTTTCAGTTATGAATTGGGCATTGGGCATTGGAAAGAAGATGAATAATGTAGGGTATGTTATGCCGTAAGCTAACGCACCGCCAATACCTTTAAATCATAAAAAATATGAATCCCAATTCAAATAATGTTGGCGATACATCAATATATTCTAGAGGGCAAGGTATTATTGGTGTCAACTTAACACCAAACCCGCTTTGTGCAAAGGTTTTGCCCTCACCCCCAGCCCCTCTCCCTCAGGGAGAGGGGAGCAAGAGATTCAATTCCCCTTCTCCCTGAGGGAGAAGGGGTGAGGGGATGAGGGCGAGGGTTTTTGTACAACACGCGCTGTATATAGCTTTTAGCTTAAGTTGACAAGTATGGGCAATGCCCCTACTAAGCTGTTCAGCATTTAAATAGGGTATAATAAAAAGCCGAATTCAGTCAAAAAATGGAATAATGCCAGCAAAAAATCATTTAACTTCCCAGCAAATAGAG
>NZ_JACJRE010000088.1 GCF_014697075.1 Tolypothrix sp. FACHB-123
TACCCTTAAACGAGCGCCCATATTTTAGCCACCTCGGTAGATGCATTCTCCGTATTTACTTATCTTTACATACTTTGGTTTTTTCATGCCGACTTACTTAGCAGCTGGTTGAGGTCTGTGTTTATGATATAGATGCGCGTCATGAGGGAAATTCAAAATAGACTAGCAAGTCCAACAAAAACTCAAAAACTAAACATTAGTTACTTAATACCGCTGGTCTAAGGCTTCTTTGTCAATATGAGGTACCAACAGTAGTACATATGTCAAGATTAAGATGAGGACTTAGACGAGTCATCATATGTTAGGAACTTTACTAGACGGGCGTTATCAAGTTCTCCAAGTCTTAGGAGGGGGAGGATTTGGGCAAACTTACATTGCACAAGATACACACCGGCCAGGTTCGCCCAGGTGTGTTGTTAAGCATTTAAAGCCTTGTACCCACAACCCAGAATTCCTGACAACTGCAAGACGTTTATTTACTAGTGAAGCAGAAACACTAGAAAAATTGGGTCACCATGACCAGATTCCTCGGCTTTTAGCTTACTTTGAACAAGACCAAGAATTTTTCTTGGTACAAGAATTTATTCAAGGACATTCTCTCAAAACAGAATTTTTACCCGGTCAACGCTGGACAGAAGAACAAGTTGTGCACCTACTACAACAAATCTTGGGTATTTTAGAGTTTGTCCATAGTCATAAAGTTATCCATCGAGATATTAAGCCGGACAATATAATTAGACGGCCACAAGACTGCAAATTAGTCCTCATTGATTTTGGCGCAGTCAAACAAATCCAAACGCAACTGCTAACAGTTGCCGGGCATGGAGATACTACTATTGCTATAGGTACTCCTGGATATATGGCTACAGAACAGGGACAAGGGAAACCTCGCCCTAATAGTGATATTTATTCTTTAGGTATTATTGGAATTCAGGCCTTGACAGGCTTACATCCCAAGCAACTTCAAGAAGACCCGACTACAGGGGAAATTCTTTGGCAACACCAAGCTCAAGTTAGTCCTTGGTTAGCACATTTACTCTCAAAAATGGTACTTTACCATTTTAAAGAGCGCTACCAAACTGCTAGTGAAGTTTTACAAGTATTACAGCAGATTAATAGCGATACTGAAGTTGAATCTCAACTGACGCAACCACCGTTATCTATTATCCAAATTCCCCAATCTTCTGGTTCCCAACAGAACACAGTGAAACAGGACGTAACCTCGATTCTCAATCCGGAGCAGTATAAATATTTAGAAACTTTGTTGTTGCAATATGTTGGGCCTTTAGCACCAACATTAATCAGGCAGATTGCTGCATCATCATCTAGCTATCAAGAAGTTGTCGATACTTTATCACTCCATCTCGGAGAACGGGAAAAAAATGAGTTTAAGCAGAGGTCAATGATGTTTCTCAGAGAGAGTACTACAAATTCGCAACCAAAGTCAAATATTATACCACATCAACAAATACCGATTATTAGCGATCGCTTTGTGCGTCAATGCGAGCAGGAGTTAATTGCTATAATTGGCCCCATCGCCACCTTCTTAGTCCAAAAAGCGATTAAATCTTCTCCCCAAATTACAGAAGAGCAACTTGTAAATATTTTAAAATCACAAATTCCTGACATCAAAAAAGCACAGGAATTTCAGCAACGCCTACTTTCTTAAAAACTCAGTTAAGCTGATTGTAAATTGCAGAGGGCAGAAAGATTTTGCTTTTTGTATGCTGAACTCTGCCTTTCTTGATCCACAGTAACTCATGTACCTGAAATAGGCTGTAATTAATCGGCGTTTCAATTCTTGACTAAAAATGCCTTGAAATGTGAATTTTGAATTATTATTGACTCTGCTGATTTAGCATATCTATAGCTATTTGTAAACTATATTTCATCCGATTAAAAGCTGAAGATAAACCACCAATCTCATCTTTATTATCCTCATCAAAGTTAGCAGTCATATCTCCCGTACTGACTTTCTGAGCGGTTTTTTCAATTTTTCTAATGCGCTCAATGACAGTTTTCTTGATTAAGAAGTTAATTAAAATAACGACGATCGCAAAGATAACAATTAACAACCCCATGATCCACAGCCAAGTTTGTTGTGCGCTATTAAAAACCTGTTCAGAAGGTACAGAAATAATTTGAGCCGCAACGATTTCATTGAGTTTCCAGCCGAAACCATTATTTGCTCCATAAGTTGTTAACTGGCTTTTAGGAGCCTGATCTGGGGTAGAATGACAACGCAGACAGCTTTGTTGGGTGATAGCCAAGGGACGGGCAATATAAAATACTGTTCCTTCAGGAAAGTTGCGAAAATCAGCAATTTCTTGCAGCTTGGGGTTGTTGCGGAATCGTTCGACAATTTCAGTTTCAAAACTATCAGCTTTATCCCTTAAATTAGTTGGATTAATTGTTGCTTCTTTATACAAAAAATTTCTATATTCTGGATTTTTCCGTAAATTTTCAAATACTTCTGTAGCTGAGAAAGCTGGGACTGTTTCGGGAATAAACACCGGTTCAGTTTCTAGTCTGGGTGCAAGTAAAGGATTAACGCGGTCTTGCGTATATTGTCTGACAGAGTTCATGGTTTTACTCAAAATCAGAGCTTTGGCAGTAACTTCATTTTGCGCTCTGCGTTGGAGTAAACTTGATAAGGCTGTACCACTGATGACAATGCTAATGATAAAAACTACGATCAACAGCAAGTTAAATTTAGTACCGATATTTAAATCTTTGAATTTTTTCAACATATTTTTCAACATAATTATTATCTCTAGACAAAACTTTACATACTATTGGGTAAACTTAATCTAACTAATTTTACTTATAGCTGGTTTCTAGCAGATACTTCAAAAGTAAACAAATATTAATTGAATCCTTGGTTAATATTAAGCTGTATCACTTCTTAGCCTAAAAGCCAGATAGTTTTTGCTTAACTAAATTACTAATGTCTTGGAAATTATCTCGTCGTGTTTTTCTGTTTCAAATGCTGTTTTCGGCGGTACATGGGTGTAAACCAAAATCGCCCTTTGAAGGTGCATTAACTATTGGTAGCATCAGCTATGGTGGTGGAGAAGAAATAATTACCCAGTACGCGAAATTTAATCGCTACCTAGCAGAAAAAACTAAATCACACATTAAGTTAGAGCCTGCTTTTAACGAAAATAAAGCAACTGAACGCCTAGCAGCGCGGGCCTGGGACTTGGTATTTGCACCGCCTGGTTTAGCTGCAATTGCGATCGCGCGTTATCAATACGTACCCATTTTTCCTTTAGTCGGGGTGAGTAATTTGCGATCGGTTTTTGTCGTGCGCAAAGATAGCCCAATCTCAGAATTAAAACAGTTACAAAATCAAATCGTAGCTTTAGGTCAAGTTGGGTCAGCAACAGGATATTATTTTCCTCTATTCAATCTTTATGGGCTGACACTTAGCGAACTAATCTTTGCACCCACACCCAAAACAGTTATGGAATGGGTAGCTGTAGGCAAAGCCGCTGCTGGTGCTGTTTCGATTGCTGAGTATAATCTTTACAGTTCTGAGTTACAACAAACTCAGTTTCGCATACTTCACACCGATCTCCATTATGTCCCGCCTGGTGTTGCGTTGATCGGCCCTAATGTCGAACGGAATCGTCAAGAGTACATCCGCAAAATCATGAATGAGTTTCCTTCCTCTTTAGCGCAAGAAGTAGGTTATGTCCCCAACGGTACAATACCCGATTACCAATACATGATTTCTGTAGTTGAGCGAGTCAGATTAATTTCTCCTCAACTACAAACTAAACCTGTGCGGTTGTTTGTTAGTTAGTTGTCAGTTGTCAGTTGTCAGTAGGGGCGGGTTTATGGGAGATCGTTATGAATATTTGAGGATATCTGTGAACCCGCCCGTACAGTTGTCAGTTGTTCTTGTTTTCTAATTCTCTCTAACCCCTAACCCCTAGCCCCTAACCCCTATATGCGAATTCTCTTTCTTCATAACAACTTTCCGGCTCAGTATCGTCATGTAGCTTTAACTTTGGCTCAAGATCCCAAGAATGTGGTGGTATTTGCAACTAAAAATCGCGAAGTTAATTTACCTGGGATTAATAAGGTGATTTTTGAGCCAAATCGCGATCCTCATCCTTCAACCCATCATTATGTTCGCCCATTAGAAGGTGCAGTTTTACACGGTCAAGCAGTATATAAGCTGGCTGAACAACTAAAAGCAAAAGGTTTTGTCCCGGATGTCATTTGTGGACATTCTGGCTGGGGCCCGACTTTATTTGTCAAGGATGCATTTCCTAACACGCCGCTAATTTGTTATTTTGAATGGTTTTATCATGCTCTGGGTACAGATGCAGATTTCGATCCCACTGAACCATTGACTGTTGATGATGTTGCACGTATTCGGGTGAAAAATGCACCGATATTAATTGATTTATATACTTGCGATCGCGGTTTGTCACCAACCAATTGGCAAAAATCTCAGTTCCCTAAGGAATTTCATGATAAGATTTCCGTTCTCCACGATGGAGTTGATACAGAATTCTTTAAACCTAATCTTGAAGCTAAACTTGTACTACCAAATCTTGACCTATCTGGTGTTGATGAAATTGTCACCTATGTAGCGCGGGGTATGGAACCTTATCGCGGTTTTCCCCAGTTTATCGAATCTCTAGCTTATGTCCAAGAACGCAGACCTAATTGTCATGCAGTAATTGTTGGCTCAGATCGAGTTTGCTACGGTAAGTCTTTGCCAAATGGTCAAACTTTTAAAGAGTTGATGCTAAACAAAGTTCCCCTCGATTTATCACGGGTTCACTTTACTGGCAGTTTACCCTATGCACAATATCTGAAAGTAATTCAAGCATCTTCTGTACATGTTTATTTAACTAGACCATTTGTACTTTCTTGGTCGATGATTGAAGCTATGTCTACAGGATGTTTAGTGTTGGGTTCTGATACTGCGCCTGTGACGGAGATTATTCGCGATGGTGAAAATGGTTTATTAGTAGATTTCTTCTCACCACAAAAAATTGCCGATCGCATTGATGAAGTCTTAGATCATCCTACTAAGATGGCTCAATTGCGCGTTAATGCGCGGAAAACTGCGCTAGAACGTTACGATTTAGCTAGTTTGCTACCGCAACATCTTCAATTAATTAAAGATGTTACCTAGTAATGAGGACTGAAGTCCTCACTACTAAATTAAAATTGCAATTGAATGCGATCGCCTGGTACTGGTTCAATTACTTTGGTGCTGAGATTGTTCTGTGCTAATGATGCCCGAAATTCCTCAACACTACCCGCAGTTGTCAGAAATTTGTCGATTAATCCTTCAAAGATAACATCGCCACCGGCGGCTGTGGGTAGCATGACTTGCGGTTTTAACCACTTGGCTACTTCTAAAGCTTTGTTTGTTCCCTTAATAATCGGCCCTACTAAGGGTAGGCTCAAATCAATTAGAGGTGTAATTACCACATCTACTGGTGCAGCTTGCTGAATTTGCGGGTCATGGGTGCCATGAGGATCGTAGTATAAGGTTAAACTACTCTGCAAATCTTTGAGAAGATAACCATTTTCTCTGGTGTTAGGGCCTGCAAACAAACCAGTAGTGGCTTTGATTTCTAAATCATCTTGAAATGTGAAAGTTTCACCAGGATTTAAGGCTGTCACAGAAATGTAACCTAAATTCTGCACTACTTTTGCTGCACTCAAAGAAGCTACCACCGGAATTTGGCGATTAAGTTGTTTGAGTGTTGGTGGGTGCGCATGATCTTCTAAACCCTGAGACAGCAGAATCAAGTCAATGTTTTCTGGTATGGGGCGTTCTGTGAGTCGAGTACCTTTAAATAGCCAATCCAAATTACTGAAGGTTAACGCACCCACTAACCAAGGGTCTAGTAAGATTCGTTTACCTGCGATTTCAATCAGCCAACTATTGCTGTCTAACCAAGTTACATGCATAGCACAGTCAACCCCTTCGGGGAATTCAAAATTCAAAATTCAAAATTCAAAATTACAATCCTCTTAACTTAGGTATGAGAATTGTATTTTTTTATCTTTGGTGGAGATCACACCTAATTCATATTATGAATTTCTTTGTAATTCTTAACAAAGATAATTCAATTAAAAAAACAGCTTAAACCTTGCAAGCTGGGCGGGAATTGCAACGGTGAGGATTTTATTGAGTTCTTTGCTGTCTTGGAATTGGAGAATTTGCTGCTTGGGTAAATCAAAGGGAAATTCGCCTTCTAAGTCTGGGCGTTGCATTTGCGCTAGTAAAATTTGTTCCGATCGCTTACTTTGAATTGCATAGCCGATTTCAATACAGACATTGGGGCTGGGAACCAATTGTGTAGTTTCTTTACCAGGGATGCTAGCGATCGCTGTGGTATCTGCAATAAATAATAAACTCTTGCGGATTTTGCGCAAAATTCCTGCCGAAAGCCTTAAGGGGCCAGTCGCCGGACGATATGATTCTACTAAAGCCAGGGGAAGACGCGATCGCTTGTTCAAATTTTCTAAAGTTTTTTGCAATCCTTCTCGCAAAGCCTCACTCGCTGCGGCATACTCAGTTTGATAGCATAAAAAAATTGTTGGTTCTAATTGAGCTAACAGCGCTTGCTTGGTGAAATAAATTTCATGACTGATCAAGTCAATGTTAGCGACGCAATA
Organism: Tolypothrix sp. FACHB-123; assembly: GCF_014697075.1. Lineage (GTDB taxonomy): Bacteria > Cyanobacteriota > Cyanobacteriia > Cyanobacteriales > Nostocaceae > Aulosira. Next base: position 6,658 of record NZ_JACJRE010000088.1, read on the forward strand.
GCCACCACTACCTTCAATATAAAATTCAATATTTTCCCCTTCTAGATAGCGCCCAAACCAAGTCGATTGTTTCACTTCATCACTATCTTCTAAAAAATCTGCTCTCAATCCCGATCGCAACAGACTTTTCTTACTCAGACGGATATCTGGCGGACGTTTTTCCAATTCGGGGATCGGCTCATAATCTTGTATGTACCATGCTCTGAGCGCAATTATAGACATAAGGCGCTATTTCAACTGTATGAATGCTATTTAACTTTGTACAAGCTTATACCAATTTTGCTCAGAGTTGTCAGTTGTCAGTTGTCAGTTGTTAGTTGTTAGTTATCAACACCAATTACCATTGATTATTGACCATTGACCAAAAAACAAAACAACACCCAAACTTCTACTCGCTGCCGTCTTTCCTCTACTTGTATATTCTAGCCAGGGATGTACTAAATTTCATTACTTTGGATTAAAGCAACGAAAAACAGTGACAGCGCCCCCTGATAATAAATATTTGAGGAAATATCAGTTTTCGCGTTGGGTGTTGCTGTTTCTTGTTGGCGAGACAGAAGTAAATCAAACAGCTTATTTTACCTCTTACTTATTTTCCAATGCAGCTGTTATATCTGCCAGGGAAGCTTTGTAGCTTCAATTATTAGATTAGCACTAGGTTAAGCAGTCGCTATATTATTTGCCAATAAACTTTACTTTTTCTGACAATCAATTTTGAAAATATATGAAGTTATTTATCCAAACTACGCAATATAATATGCTTCAAACCACTAGCTAAATGAGTACTTACTCAATAATTTGTGAATTTATGAAAAATAGTTTTATTTTGCCATCTCTGGGAGGTTGGCACTAAAGAATTGATATAGTGATTATTGACTTTGCATTGGGGATTGAGGGCTAATTCCAGCCAAAATTCTGTACCTTTGCCAACTTCTGAGACGCATTCAATTATGCCACCATGTTTTTCGACTATAATTTGGTAGCTAATAGCTAAACCTAAACCTGTACCCTTGCCTACAGGTTTAGTTGTAAAAAAAGGATCAAAAATTCGTTGTTTCACCTCTTCTGTCATTCCCGGCCCGTTATCAGCAATGCGAACGAGAACAAAAGAATTATCAGCTGAGACTCTAGTGGAAATACAAATGGAAGGCTGAAAGGATTGATGACGATCTGTGGGTATTTGCAAAGCATCAATAGCATTGCTCAAAATATTCATGAATACCTGATTCATTTGTCCGGCATAACATTTGACAAAGGGTAATTCACCATAATCTTTAACTACTTGGATTCCCGGAAAATCGACAGTAGATTTTAGACGATGTTGTAAAATCAGTAAAGTGTTGTCAATGCCTTCGTGGAGGTCAACAGGCTTATATTCAGCCTCATCCAAACGCGAGAAATTGCGTAAAGATAGGACAATAGAACAGATGCGATCGGCTCCTATTTGCATGGAGGAGATGATTTTTGGTAAGTCTTGGGCGAGAAAGTCTATATCGATCGCTTTTTCTAAAGCGTGAATTTCCCGATCGCGTTGGGTATAGTGAGACTGGTAGAGGCGTAAAAGTTCTATAAGTTGTTGAGTATAGTCCTGGGCATAAGACAAGTTACCGTAAATAAAGTTAACGGGATTATTAATTTCATGGGCGATTCCTGCAACTAACTGACCCAAACTAGACATTTTTTCGTTTTGAATCAATTGTGTTTGTGTTTGTTGCAGTTCATATAAAGTTTGTTCTAACTGTTGAGCTTTAGCCTTAGCTTGAATTTCCGCAGCTTGACTTTGTTCATAAAGTTGTGCTTGCTGAATAGCGATCGCCGCCTGATCTGCTAACTGTAGCATTAACTCAATTTCTGTATCTTGCCAATCTCGTGGCGCATCACATTGATGTGCAATCAATAATCCCCATAGTTGCATACCCATTTTGATGGGGATAATTAAATTAGCTTGTACTTGCATACTCTGCAAAAATTCTCGATGACAACCACTCAAAATAGCTGTGGAAACATTGTGAATTGCGCGCACTCTGCCTTGAAGATACAAGCGAGTATACTCATCAGGAAAGCAGTTTTCGGGTGCTTTAATTCCTAACACCGAAGGATAGTTACCATTGCTCTCTTCTACAATTACCTGACTCTCAGATTCAGGCAATATTTGGAAAATTAACACCCGGTCAGAATTGAGCAAAGGGCGGACTTCCTGCACAATAGTTTGCAAGGTGAGATCTAAGTCTAATGTACTGCGGATTTGCTCTGTGATTTGCTTGATTACCTTGGTAATCATTAATGATTTTTCTAGTTCAGCAGTTTTCTCCTGGACTCGTTGTTCTAAGTTGCTATTTAGTACCTGCACTTGTTGGTACATTTGTTGCTGCTGAATTGCCATTGAGAAGTGATAGCCTAAGGCTTGTCCTAAGAAAATATCTTGAGGTTTCCATTTAGGTGCTTGGCCTTTTTTCTCTTCTCGCCAAATCTCAAAAGAAAGTTGGGGTAGTTGTTGGCGTTGATTTTGCTCGCAGCGTCCAGCCCACAAAATTTCTGTATCAAATTCTGGACGAAAAATAGTTAAAACACCAATAAATTTGTGGCGATAATGTAGGGGAATCACTAAAATTCCCCGAATTTTAGTAGCTTGAAAAGCTAACGCTAAAAATTGCAAAGGCGCTTCTTTGTAAAGGTCGGGAATTGCTAACACCTGACCTGGTTTAAACTCAGTCATCCAGTTTTGCCAAATCGGATGCTGTTCCAAGGTGATCTTTGCTGATTCGTGGAGTAAGCGAGGTTGTTCGCCCCTGGTATAAAGTTCCCCACTCTGCTCAATATACAATCTGCCACCAGTTCCCGCAAAAGCAGCGATGGTTGTTTCTAGGGCGCTTTCTACTTGGATGGTTGGTAACTGATGCAAGAGAATACTGACTTGATTCAGAACGGCTTCTAGTCTTTGCTGAGAGCGGGTTTCGTTGAGGAGATTGCTTTGCGCGATCGCAATTTCTAGCTGATCTATAACTTGTTGTAATAATTTCAGTTCCCAGGGCAAAATACTTCTGGGCTGGCTGTGGTGCGATACTAACAATCCCCATAATTGCGGCTTTGCTGATTGCTCTTTCAGGTTAAAATACAAAATCGGCACTACTAAGGAAGACTGTACTCCCATTGCCGTTAAGTATTGCAGATGACATGGATCTACTTCTCGATATTGGGTAGTTTCTGGTGAGTGTAGTGGCGATAACCCAGTTTGACCATTAACTACATCTACAATTACCCTTTGGCGGGCGGTGATAAACATTTCTCTGGATTGCTGGGGAATATCATTGGCGGGAAAGTGTAACCCCAATAGAGATGGTAAACCCTGTTCGTGAATCGATTCCGCAATCACCTCCCCACTCTCATCCTCATCAAACCGATAAACCATAACTCGGTCTGTACCCAAAAATGAACGCACTTCGGCAACAGTTGCTGTTAAAATTTCTCCAAGTTCTAGCGATCGCCTAATCTGACTGGTCATTCGATGCAGTAAACCCTGCGGATCAAAGGGTAGCTGCAACCCATCTGCTTCATCCGTAAATGTCATTAGTTGTATGCGCTAAAGTAATTTAGAACAATTCAACTTTCCCTTAATTAAGTTAGTTTGCTGAATTGGATTTTTCCTTTTTCCAGACATTTCCGCCATTTAGGGATGCTTTGCTCCCCCTAGGTTAAGGGTACGGTTACTCTGATGTTTTTTTACAAAGAGAAGCTGTATAGAAAAAGTCTATCCAACTCATGCTTACCTGTAGTTCCCTCGGTAAATATCTGAAATTTACAGGCTAAATTTAAGAAAAAGTTAATTATTAAACAACTAATTTTATAACTATCAATCTAGAGATGCATACGGTAATTTTATGCAAATTAGCAAATTTTAAATAAATCTCTATATCTGTATAAATAAATACGTATTTACAAGATGTTTTTTACATAAATCAGCAAATATTCCAAAAGGAATATAGCTGAATATTAACTAATAAGGGGAATGGAATTATTCCCCCCTCTTGATTGCTCACTCAGCGTATGAATGTAATTAATACTGCAAATGCTTTTCGGCAATTGCTGTTACAGACAGTCGCTTGCGAATTTCTTCACGTACACTCATCAAAACTTTACCGAGATGGTTTTCACCAGTTTTATTCATACCACAGCCCCAAAAATAATCATTGGGAGAATTCTCAACTAAAATTTCATCGCCGGTGCTTAAAAGAATATCTCGGATGTCAGCATGAGTCAAAAACTTTTTGAGAACAGCCTCTTGCATCACCTGAGTTTTTACCAAATTCCAGTCAGAGCGGATTTGGCGGCTGCTACAGCGCCCTAAAGCAGCAGCTTCTTCTGGAGTTTTGGCTTTATGGATCAGAGGTACGATCGCTGCATCTATACTACCAACAAACTTTTGTGCTTGATAATAATGCTCAACCGTTGACCAATAAGTACCCTGGATTTGAATTGGGTGGGGAGAAAAGTTAGAAAAACAGCCATAAGGCTGCCAAACCTTGTAAAAGTAAATAGTCATTTGAAAATTGCTCTTCAATATCAACTTCTATCATGCATGTATATGGTAATTAGCGTCTCTTTGGACTCCCTAGCAGGAAATTTTCTACTGTAAATAAGAAGTTAGCATTTGCCTCAAGACAGAAGATATTGCTAGCACAACAATTCTATGGTGGTAAATATGCTTGTATATGGAGTTGAATATGGAGGTTAAAAGTGACAAAATTAACTCACTTCAGCCACTAATTATTGCAGGAATTTTCCTCGGTTTAGGTTTAGGAGGATTTATTGATGGAATTGTGCTGCATCAGATTCTCCAATGGCATCATATGTTAAGTAATGTTCGTCCCCTCACCAGCACCTCAAATATAGATTTGAATATGATATGGGATGGTTTATTTCATGCCTTAGACTGGGTGCTGACAGTAGTTGGCGTAGCTTTATTATGGCGGGCTGGGGGGCGTGATGATGTTCCTTGGTCAGGGCAAACTTTTCTGGGATCTATACTCTTGGGTTTTGGATTGTTTAATTTAGTTGAAGGACTAATCGATCATCAAATTTTGGGAATCCACCATGTCAAATCAGGGCCAAATCAGCTAGCTTGGGATTTAGGATTTCTCCTATTTGGTGCATTACTTGTGATATTTGGTTGGCTCATGATAAAACGTAGCAAAGTTATAAATAGTCAGTAGTTAGTGGTCAGTAGTCAGTAGTCAGTGGTCAGTGGTCAGTGGTCAGTAGTCAGTGACTACAGTCAACACTTCAAGTGAACTTCAGTGCAGCGCCTTTAACTGTCAACCGTCAACCATCCTCTATGCCAACAGATTCTTTTGAAAAAACTAGCTGGGATTGGCAACTTTCTCAGTTACGCCAACAAGTGGGAGAATGGACAGAATATGAGTTTTCCCGGTTTCGATCGGCAATACCAGAATGGCCTAAGGAATGGTCAATCAGTCCTTGGCTAGCTAAGTTACTGAATGTACTATTCTGGCTGGTTGTTGCTGGATTGTTAGTCTGGGTGATTTGGCGATTGTGGCAAGAATTTCGCCCTTATATATATTCTTGGTTGAGAAACAGGGGCAATAATTTTGCTACTAACCGAACAGTAGAAGCTGATGAATTATCTGTGAGTTTATTGTTAGAGCGATCGCAACAATTGTATCGCCAAGGTAATTATCGCGAAGCTTGCCGTTGTCTGTATCTGGCTTTATTACAACATTTACACGATCGCAGCATCATTCGCCATCAACCCAGTCGCACTGATGGCGAATACTTGCAATTGTTACGTTCCATTGTTACCCCTATCCAGCCCTATGAAACTTTAATTACGACTCACGAACAATTGTGTTTTGGCAATGCGGAAATTCTGCCAGAAAATTATGAGCATTGCCAACAAGCGTATCGCGAAATAGCTGGACTTGATGGTTGACTGTTGACTGTTGACTGTTGACTGTTGGGCGGGGAAAGGGGATTTAGGAAAACTTTCCTCTGCAACTTACTGCCTCCCCCATGCCCCATGCCCAAAAACTCCATCCCCTTGTGGGTGGAGTTTTTCATTAATTCAACACTTCAATTACTGCTCTTAAACCGCTGCTGTTGAGCATGTTGACTATGCCTTCAGCGTTAGCACGATTGCTAAATACTCCTGCTTGCATGAAGTTGCGACCTTGGGAGACTGTGGAAAAAGCACCAGGAACAAGGTATCTCACGACTTCTTGATCCCGCTCATTGGCGACTTCTACTAAGACGCGGAAACGTACACCCATTGGTGCCATCCCAACATAGGATGGAGGATTGCTACCCATTGGCAATACAGGATTGGGTAAGGAATCGGGATTTATGGGTCTCATGCCAGCATCAGGTATGGGACTATTCGCCATAGGTCTCATGCCACTATCGGGTATGGGACTGTTAACCGGGGCTACCGCATTGGGTAAAGTGTCAGCACTCATGGGTGCAATATTCTGTGGAATATTATTCGGTGAGGAAACGCCATAATTCCCGGTAGGATAAGTTTCGGGGACTGGGACTCTGCGCATATTCCGGGTATTCCCGATGGGAATATTAGAATTAGGAACGGGCAAAAGACTAGAGTTACCCGCAGGCGCAGCCGGTCGCCTTTGTGACGACTGTTTTTTACCCCTAGTTCTTGATGCAGGCTGAACTACAGAGTTGGTTGGCGGTTGGGGTGGGGTAAACTCAATTGCATTAGTATTAATTTGGACATAATTCAACTGGGGCATATTGCCATTAGCAGCTGGTGTTTGTCCGCCTACCAAGCTGCTGGGGACTGGAAAGCCGGGAACGCTAGAGTTAACTGTTGGTGTAGGTGTGACTGGTTTGGGTTTGGGAGCGATGCGTGATGTATTGGCTGGGTGCAGTGGTAGTAGTTGAGGATTTAATTTGCGAATATTCAGGTTATTGCCAGAATTACTGTTGTTGGCTGATGGTGGATTGATCCGGTTAGGAGTTTCCGAAACTCCAGGCGCAGCGAAGATAATTTCACCATTGCTGGGTACTTCCTGAGGCCCGCCAGAGGCAGGTTGGTTATTTTGTGCGATGAGTGTTCTGGGAACTTGAATATTAACTCTACCAGCAATGCGATCGCTGGCGAGATTATTCCCTACAGCAGTAATTACCTGTTTGGCAGCATTGGCGTTAATGTCGTAACGGGCATTATTGCGAAATTTATTACTACCAGGTTCAGCATTATTACCTAAATCAGGCATGGCTTGAGCGATCGCTACTATCCCATCTTCTTTATTGCCCTCAATAATATTCTGCCGCAAAACTGGGCGGGCGTTAGCTTGGACGATAATACCAGAGCGATTACGCTGAATTTGATTGTTCAAAATTACCGGAGCAGCATTTTGGGCAATATTAATGCCATAGCCAGTTTCTTGAAAGGTATTTTCTCTTACTTGGGCTTGGGAAGTACCTGCAAGAGTGATCCCATTGGCTCCATTGCGATAAAAGTTATTCTGGCTAATAGTTGGTGTCGCACTACCCGTGACAAATACCCCATCTTGGGTATTTCCAGTAAATGTGTTGTGGGAAACCACTAAACTACTTGATTCAATCCACAAACCATAACCGCGAGGATTGGGATTACTGACTGTTACTCCAGTGACATTAGCTTGATTTGCACCAACAATTGTCACATTTTGACCACCATAACTGCGGCTGAGATATTCACCACCACCTTGAATTGTAATTCCTTGACCTTGATTATTCCCATCTCCAAGAATTGAAACCCCCTGTCTGAGGATTAAGGGGAATGCTTCTCCGGTTTCACTACTATAAGTACCTGGACTCAGGGTAATTACTGTATTAGGTGTAGCTTTTTGTAAGGCTTGCGTAATAGTTTTAAAAGGATTGCGTTCGCCTCCATTGCCTTCTTTGTCTTCTCCGATACCAGGATTGACAAACAGTACATTTACCTGAGAAATTTGTTTTTCTCCCACAGGCGGCACTTGGCCAAAAGCACTGCCAATACTGGTTCCCAATGTAGTTAATAGAGCTAGACTTATACCTACGCTCAATGATAATACGGAAGCGCGACTAACTGTATTTAGCCCGAATTCTGTTAAAGAAACTGAGCGATCGCCTTTAGCAACTACCGTTGCTGGCAGAATTTCAGACCTACGATCTCTAGGAAACACAATAGGGGAAATCACGGTGACAGCACTCCTGTGAAGATAGAATAAATTTTTATACTCTGAATTAATAGTATGTCGATTATGTTACTCAACATATTCACTAATTGCCTATTGGGATATACACAGTCATGAGTCCAAAAAACTGGTTTTTGTCTACGTAAATATTAAGTGTTATTAAGCGCTGGTAGATAAAACCAATGTTTGATAGCTCAACCCGAAAAGATACACCCTGTAGCAAATGCTGCTTATTGCAGCTAAAGCGCTCATTCTTAATGAAAACCTGTTAAATTCAGTAGATTTAACATTGTTTAAATATATTAACCATATTTGTGGTATGTGTCCTGCAAATATGGCAGAAGATTTTTTAGATGGGGCATTGGCAAATGCCCCATGCCCTATTATGTATTAGCTGCACCTAATTGGAGGGCATAAAGGTTTGAATAGATACCTTGCTCCGCAATTAATTCTGTATGAGTACCTCGTTCCACGATTTGTCCTTGCTGAATTACTAGCACTTGGTCGGCTTGAGTAACAGTACTGAGGCGGTGGGCAATTACGAAACTAGTACGACCTTGCAATAAACGTGCGATCGCAGTTTGGACTAATGTTTCTGTGCGCGTATCTATGCTACTAGTCGCTTCATCGAGAATCAATATCCTTGGGTTAATCAATACCGCACGGGCAATACTAATTAGTTGGCGTTGTCCTTGGCTCAGGGGTGCGCCGCGTTCGCCTAACTGAGTAGTGTAACCTTGGGGTAAGGAAGTAATAAACTCATGGACATTTGCCATCTGTGCCGCAGCTTCAATTTCCGCTTGGGTAGCATGGGGAACACCAAAGGCAATATTTTCCGCTACGGTGCCGCTAAATAAAATATTATCTTGCAATACAATGCCAATTTGTCGGCGTAAACTTGCTTGGGTAACGCTACGCACATCAATGCCATCAATTTCTACTGCGCCTTCAGAAACATCATAAAAACGCAATATTAAATTAATAATTGTCGTTTTACCCGATCCTGTAGGGCCGACTAAGGCGATGGTTTGCCCTGGCTTGGCGTGTAAATTTACACCTTTAAGCACCAGTTGGTTTGGGTTATAGCCAAATTTGACATTGTCAAACATCACCTCGCCTTGAATGGCTGGCATTTCTGTTGCATTGGGCGCATCATTCAATTGGGATGGTTCATCTAATAGCAAGAAAATCCGCTCTAAGCCAGCGAAGGCTGATTGTGCTTGGGTGTAAAATTGGCTGAGAATTTGGATAGGGCGGAAGAACTGTTGCACATATAGTAAAAATGATGTGACTACACCCACAGTTGCACTACCAGTGAAAGCTAAATAGCCGCCATAAGCTAAAACCCCGGCGGTGGCGAGGGTGTTGAGAAAATCAATTGATGGTAAAAATGCCGCAGTAATGGCGACAGCTTCCACATTAGCGTCGCGGTTGGCGGCGTTGAGAATATCAAATTCGGCAATGTTGAGATGTACGCGATTAAAGGCTTGGGCTTCTCGGACACTCCCAATATCTTCTTCCAATTTGGCGGAAAGTTCGCCAATGGTTTCTCTGGTGACGCGAAATTTATCTCTTGCCCAACGAGCAAAAAAGCTTGTGGTTAAAATCATCAGGGGTACAACTAAGTTGCTTAATAAACCCAGTTGCAGATTAATTGTCAGCATGGCAATGACAATACCTACCAAGCTGAAGGTGTTACCTAGCATTTGGGCGATGGTCTGCCCAAACGCCTGATTTACGGTGTTAACATCATTTAATAAACGGCTCATTAAATCGCCGGCTTCGCTACGGTCAAAAAAGCTTAATGGTAGACTTTGAATTTTCAGAAAAATATCTTGTCGCAGTTGGGCTAGCAAACGCTGCATAATCCAGCCAACGCGCATAATTTGACCGCGAATTGCCCAGATACCCAGCCCGTAAATTAGCGCTAGTAAGAGTAATAAGAGCAGCAAACCCTGTAAATTACCCTTGGCAATTAAGTTATCAACAGACCAACCAAGTAAAAATGGCCCGATCGCTTGTGTAGATGCACCAATTAAAACTAATGTCAAGGCAATAGGAATTTCTTTGCGGTAAGGTCGAAAATATTGTAAAAAGCGGCGCAAGGTGGAGATTTGATTAGTTGCTTGTTGCTCAGGTGCAACAACAGGGCCCATACCTCTCATAAGAATTTTAGATTTTAGATTTTAGATTTTGGATTTTGGATTTTGGATTTTGGATTTTGGATTTTGGATTTTGGATTTTGGATTTTGGATTTTGGATTTTGGACTAGGGGCTAGGGGCTAGGGATTAGGGGAAAGAGATTGTCATGTTTGGTTGTGTGATTTTCTCGTGATTTGTCCTCTAAATCCCAGCTACAAATCGTTCTCCCCCTGCTCCCTACCCCCTCTGCTGACACAGCAACATCATTTACCCTCCTTGTGCTTGACTTGAGATTCTAAAATCACGCCGTAAAGCGGGCTGGTTTCCATTAACTCTTCATGGGTTCCTTGGGCTGCTAATCGTCCTTGATCAATTAAAAATATGCGATCGGCATTTTTGACTGTGCTAATGCGTTGGGCGACAACAAAGGTGACGCAAGCTTTTTGACGCATGAAGTTATCAAGTTCGGCTTGGATTTGCGCCGCTGTTTGGGCATCGACAGCGGAGGTACTGTCATCCAAAATTAAAATGCTGTAATCAGTGAGTAAGGTACGGGCGATCGCAATTCGCTGTTTTTGTCCCCCAGATAAACCTATACCTCTTTCCCCTACCATTGTTTCGTAGCTGTCGGGTAAGGTGGTAATGAAATCATGGATTTGCGCTGTTTTGGCGACGGCAATTACCTCTGCTAAGCTGGCATGGGGTTTAGCATAGGTGATATTCTCGCGGATGGTGCCAGAGAATAAGGTGGTTTCCTGGAAAACAATGCCAATATGCGATCGCAAACTTTTTAAAGTAAAATCCCGCACATCCCGCCCATCAATGCGAATTGCTCCTTCAGTGACATCATAAAACCGGGGAATCAAGTTCATGATCGTACTTTTCCCGGAACCTGTCATACCGAGGATGGCGATTAATTCCCTGGGCTTGGTTTCAAAAGAAACATTCCTTAAGGCTGGGGTTGCAGCTCCCGGATAACGAAAGGAAACATTTTCAAAGGTGATTCTCCCACCGCAAGTATGAAAATCAACCGCATTGGGGCGATCGCGTATTTCCACCGCCGCATCGACTACTTCATAAACTCGTTGGGCGGAAGCTGCTGCTGATGCGATCGCTGGCGCTGCAAAACCAATGAGTAAAATTGGTTGGAGAATTAATATTAAATAAGAGTTAAAAGCTACCAGTTCACCAATCGAGAACTGCTTACCAATTACCTGCGCTCCCCCATAGGCAAAAACTGCCAAAGTCACCAAATTACTCAGAAAAAAGATAAAAGGGAAGGTATTATGAATAGCGTGAATGGTCTTCATGTTGGCTTTGACCAAACTATTATTCAGTTCGGTGTAACGCAACCTTTCCGCAGACTCGCGCACAAAAGCCTTAACTACCCTAATACCCAATAAATTCTCTTGCAACACCCCATTTAAATTACCCAGTTGCTCTTGTACCTGTCCGAATATTTTTTGATTGCGGGTAATGAATCTAGCCATTAACCAGCCTGAGATTGGCACTACTGTTAAGGTAATTAATGCCAACTGCCAATTCATAATTAACAGAATTACGGCAATAGTTACCAATGTCACCACTGCACCGATGACTTGAATTAAACTAGTACCAACAAATGTGCGGATTTGTTCAATATCACTAGTAACACGGGTTAATAGCTGGGAAGTTTGCGAGCGATCGTGATAGCTAAAACTTAGGTTTTGAATTTTGCTAAAAATTTTATTGCGGAGATCGTAAGCTACACCTTGGGAAGCCGCTTCCGCCCAGTAGCTTTGACCAAAATTAAACAAACCGCGAGCGATCGCCGCTACAACCATCCATACCGCACTATAAAGTATAATTTGCAGATTTCGCGGTATAATCCCGCCATCAATTCCCCAGCGAAATAATTGGGGGGTAACAGCGTTTGCAACTGTCAAAAGTAAGAGACTTAACAAAGCCCCTAAAGAAATCCATCGGTAATTGCTCAAGCTTCCTAGCACCCGCCGGATTGCTTGCAGTGAAGAATTTTCAGTGAGTTCTGATTGTGGTAGCAATGGAATTCACCCCTGTATCTTTAACAGATTATCTCGCATATTCAGCTAAGGGTGACATGAGACACAAAAGTAGAGGTTAGAGAAAAGAATGCGATCGCGATAATATAGTTAGGCAAAAATATTTATACATCTAGAAAAGCTCAAACCCGCAAAACTTTTCCCGCTGAATTTGATTGCCATCTAAAATCCAAAATTCTTGACAATGCCCAATGCCCCATGCCCCACATTAAATGTCGCTAATATTACAACTAATCTTAATAATTAATATATCTACAGACACTAAAAAATAGACTAATACTCAATTAACTTAAAAGTAATGAAATCACAACACCTATTTATCCCTACCTCTATTTAAAAAGGGCGTAGGGATTTATTGAGCTTTTAAATATAAATAATTTAGAAGTCAATTGTGAGGAAGTATGAATGTATATGAAGAAATTTGTATATAACCTCAATGTTTTCCTAGCTTAAGCATTAATATAGCGAATCCTAAATATTGTCAATTGCCATACATTGTGGCTAGGGAAAATACAAAATATCACCGGGGATAGTAAAAGCATTAGCAATCTATGAGTTTGGCTGCTATATGATCCTTTGCTAGTGCCAGCTCAGATAAATGTGGTACTTACCCTGCCTCGTGTTATAATTTATTCATTAAATCCGCTGAAAAATCACAATCAACAGCAATTTTTCACTCTAGATATATTCAGCAGTTAATGATTAATTGGTTTACATAATGCCAGTCATGAAGATTTTTATGAAAAATCTGACTCTTTCACAATGTGAAATGTTTTTTTCAAGTATAAAACCTACTTAACAGCTGCAATAATAAAAAATGGTCATGAACCTAGAGATGTTTTTCCAACGCACAGAAGTCTTACAAAAACGTTTAGCCGATCTATATCAAACGGCGACTATCTTGCCTTGGATGCCATCAGAAATGCTACCAAAAGCTTTCGAGGAACTTCATCACAGTTCAAAAACATTGCAGTTAGCTGTTGAGGAACTATATCACCAAAATGAAGAACTCATCCGATCGCAAAACTTTTTAGAAACAGAACGCCAACGCTATCAAGATTTATTTGAGTCAGCACCAGATGCTTATTTAATGACCAATGCATCGGGTATTATTCAAGAAGCAAACCAAAAAGCAGCAAAATTACTGAATATTTCTCAACAATTTTTAGTTGGTAAACCAATTATTAACTTTGTTCCCATCGCAGAACGTCAACCAGTTCGCAGCGAAATCAACCGATTAGCAGAATCAGATAGAAATACAGAATTATTAGTAAATTTACAACAACGTCATGGGGATATTTTTCCTGCAACTGTTACAGTAGCAGCTGTTCGCAATCAACAGGGTAAAGTTATCTCGCTGCATTGGTTAATCCGAAATATAACCGAACGCCACCAATGGGAAGAAGCAAAAATTGATAATGTCACCAGCATTATCAAAGACCGCAGGTTATATAAATATGCTAAAGGAGACAATATTTCTCTCAGCCCCCTACAGATTTTTCAAGTTCATCGGGGTTGGGTTAAACTCAGTACTTTCTGTGAAACAGGCGAAGAAGTGCTGATGGGTTTGGTAGGAGCAGGAATGATATTTGGTGCTAGCATGACTTCTTTAAAGATATACCAAGCCATAGCTTTATCTGATGTGGAGTTACAATCAATTCATTCATCAGAAATAGCAGCTTCTACCCAACTCAGCCAAGAGCTTTTACCCAAAATTAATCAACGATTACAGCAGACTGAATCTTTGCTAGCGATTTCTGGAAAACGCCAAGTAGAAGAGCGCTTATATTATTTTTTAGACTTTCTCAAGCAAGAAACTGGTGAACCTATCCCAGGAGGAACACGCTTAAGCATTCGTTTAACGCATGAAGATATTGCTAATGCTTGCTGTGCTAATAGAGTCACAATTACACGTTTTATGAGTAAGCTCAAACAACAAGGTGTAATTAGTTTTGATGCACAAAAACACATTATTTTGCATCTTGATGGTTAACTGTGAAGCTTTGTCACCCGCCTTTCGACTTTGCTCAAGGCTAATAACCCAAGTATGGGCGGGTTAAGCGAGATAGTCGTGAATTATTGGAGCATATCTGTGAACCCGCCCCTACTGAAGTAGACTCAAGATTTTGAGGATATATGGGAGCGTAGATTTATGACGCTATGCAATTTATCAAAAGACGAGGCGGTAGCCCACGAATCCACATTTCCAACCGGAGGCTGGAAACGAGATAAACAGTCAACAGTCAGTAGGGGCGGGTTTATTGAGAATAATCGTTGATCCGTGAGGATATTTGTGAACCCGCCCGTACAACAGTCAACAGTCAACATAACCGATAAATTCCCTAGTACGCAAATTAAAGGATTGTAAATCTTTTAGCAACAAGAGCGGGTTAACCATTTAAACTAAATATAACTTGATAGTTATTTAATTTTTAAGCAAGCTACCGGAGAACTCATGGTTAATACCTTATCCCAGTCTGCCCCGAAAGAACCAAAGCAGGGAATTAAAGCACCAAGCAAAGAAACGGTACTGACTCCCCGGTTTTATACTACAGATTTTGAAACTGCGGCTAGCTTAGATTTGTCTGCGCAGGAAACAGAGTTGCAGGCGATGCTAGCAGAAATGCGGGCAGATTACAACCGCCATCATTTTGTACGGGATGAGGCGTTTGAGCAGTCTTGGGAACATATTGAAGCCGAAGCACGCCAGTCTTTTATTGAGTATTTGGAACGTTCTTGTATTTCCGAGTTCTCTGGGTTTTTGCTGTTTAAGGAACTGTCGCGCAAGCTAAAAAATCGCAATCCCCTGTTGTCGGAAATATTTAACTTGATGGCGCGTGATGAAGCGCGTCATGCAGGATTTTTGAATAAAGCTATGGGCGATTTTAAATTATCGCTGGATTTGGCTGATATTACCAAAAGACGCACCTATACCTTTTTCCCGATTGAGTGGGTAATTTACACGGTATATCTCTCAGAAAAAATCGGCTATTGGCGTTACATCATTATTTATCATCATTTGCAACAGCACCCAGAAAACCAGTTTTACCCGATATTCCGCTATTTTGAAAGCTGGTGTCAGGATGAAAACCGTCATGGGGATATTTTTAAAGCTTTATTGCGATCGCAACCCCAATTGTGGAAAACCTGGAAAGCTAGACTGTTGAGTCGCTTTTTTCTGTTATCGGTATTTGCTACCCACACTTTAACAGTTCACGAACGCGCTGGATTTTATCATTCTTTGGGGCTGGATGCAACGGAATTTGACCGTCAAGTAGTGCGCAATACTAATGAAACTGCTGGACGCGCTTTTCCGGTGATGTTAAATACCGAACATCCCAAATTTTTCTCGCGTTTGCATCGCTGTTCGGATTACAACTTTAAATTGATGGAAATTGAGCGCAGTTCTCAGCCTAAGTTTGTAAAATTAATGCGGAAAATACCGTTTATTACCGCGATTGTTTGGAATCTATTGCTACTTTACTTGATTAAACCCATTGATACCGAAGCATTGCGGGGACAAGTTTGTTAGATAGTTGAGGCGATCGCACTTTTTGCATTTCCGCTAAACAAGTAAGTAGGTCGGCGGGAAAAACCAAACTATGTAAAGATAAGTAAATACTGAGAAAGGCGATTTTTTAGAAAGTACTATCACCTTGCAGCGGCTCAAGCAATTTAAAAGCGATCGCCCGAGCATCAGCATCAGCGACACCCAAGGATTTGAGAATAATTTTAGCGATCTGCTCCGGGTAATCAGGCTCTGTATGTCCTGCCAAAATACTCCGCATTGCCATCAGCCCCGTTCCCAAAATTAGATCGATTGCGACTTGCAAGCTATCAACCCGAAAACGGTTCAAGCGTATACCTGCTTCCAAGTCAGTCATCACACCCCTTTCTATCGTTTCGCTCAATGGCGCTGCAACTAATCCAATGCGGACAATCACCCATCCCCAAGTAGAATCCCGCATTGCTTGATGTAAAAATTGGCGAAGAGCGATCGCCATTCGTTCCGCCGGATCTTCTATCGCTACAGACTGTGCCCAAATCTTTTGATTCATTTCATCACTCAAGGATGCTGCAACCGCTTTTAGTACATCTTCTCTAGTTTGAAAATAGTTATAAAACGTTCCCCTAGCAACTTTTGCTTGGATAATAATGTCGTCAATAGTCACAGTATCTGCGTCTTTGCTAGCAAATACCCGATAGGCTGCCGCAATCAGACGCGATCGCGTCCGTTCTCGTTTTTCTAAACCAATTGATGTTCGACGAGAAGGCTTCATATTGCAGCAAAAATAGCGATTAACCTAGCATAACCCGGTGTTGACGCTATCATCAAAATGACGCTATCGTCAAAATGACGTAATTGTCATTTATTCCCCAATAGGAGCGCCAGTTATGCGTATCGCTATCATTGCCTTGGGAAGTCAAGGGGATGTTCAACCTTATATTGCTTTAGGTAAAGGCTTAAAAGCAGCAGGTCACTTCGTGCGTCTATTGACCCATGAAAACTTTGCACAACAGGTGAGTTCCCATAATCTAGAATTTTGTCCCATGCTGGGGAACGTACAAGAAATAATTGAAACCCAGGAAATGCGGGATCTTTTAGCAAAGGGGAACTTTCTAGCGATTACTGCATACACAGCAAAAGAAACCGAACGTGCAGCTATTAATTGGGCGCAAGCAGGTTTAGCAGCCTGCCAAGGTATGGATTTATTGCTGACAGGAGTTGGTGGGTTATACCTTGGTATTTCACTGGCTGAGAAATTGGGTATTCCCTTACTACAAGCCTATGTTTTCCCCTTTACCCCAACAACAACATTTCCTGGTGTTCTTTTTCCCCAATCCTTAGCCAGGTTCGGAGGGATGGTGAATTGGCTGTCCCATCATGTGATCCGACAAATCATGTGGCAGGGATCTCGTATAGGCGATGCATCAGCTCGAAAGCAAGTGCTTAATTTACCCGTAGCCTCATTTTTCGGCCCCTACAAACATATTAATCTCCATAATTATCCAATTCTCTATGGTTTCAGCCCATCTGTAATTCCCAAACCCTTGGATTGGCAGAATACCCACGTCACCGGCTACTGGTTTTTAGATCCAGCAGCAGATTGGACTCCACCTTCAGCCCTAATAGAATTTCTTAATGGTGGGTCACCACCTATTTATATCGGGTTTGGCAGTATGGGTAACCAAAATCCCGAACAAACCGCTGAGCTTATCTTGCAAGCCCTAGAAAAAACTCAACAACGAGCTATCTTGTTTTCTGGTTGGAGCGGTTTGCATACAGAAAATTTGCCGGATAGAGTTTATCTTGTGGACTCCATACCCCATTCATGGCTCTTCAAACATGTCGCGGCGGTCGTGCATCACGGTGGCGCAGGTACCACAGCAGCAGGTTTGAGAGCGGGGATTCCAACAATTATTATTCCCTTCTTTGGAGACCAAAGCTTTTGGGGAAAACGTGTAGCACAATTAGGTGTTGGTACAGAACCAATTCCACGTAAAGAACTGACATCTGAACGACTTGCACAAGCAATTCAACAGGCTGTTACCAATAAAACTATACGTCAGCGTGCAGCTAACTTGGGCGCAAAAATCCGAGATGAAGATGGTATCGCCAATGCAGTTTCCGTAATTCAAGAAATCGAAAGTCTCAGAGTAGCCTGATGAACTTTCTTTGGAGGATAAAGCAATCAAATCTGCTTGAATACCATTCCCCTTTAAGGCTCTAAAGTCATTTTATCGTAAATGTAGCAATCCTCAATGAATTACAAACACCTATCCCCCTTGTCTCCTTTATCCTTTTTGGTTATTATCAACGACTATCCTTAACTCGACTTCAGTGCCATTAAGTAGCAAATCTTCCTACAAAATCGACATTTCATATCAGAAACGAGAGTTTTGCTATTGTAGTGGACTGATTGCAGCCTCCTATCCTTACTTAGCACCAGGTGACGGCATTTTTTGTTAAAGAGCGATCATATATCAAAAGTCGAGCAGAGAATATTCCATAAGGCTTGAGGTCGCATATCAACAATGCGATCGCTGGTTACATAACTCAATGTTACTCATTGTCAGGTTGTGTTGGGTGATGGCGATCGCGCCAGCTTTCTCTTTATAGTACAAATGCACTTAAATTATTGAGTAAACTCACGAGTTCGCCTATAGCAAACAAGATTCTTGTACCTTTTCAACTTATAGACCAAAACCCTTGCCAATCAGGGGTTACATCGTTATTAACAACATACTCAAAAAAATTTTTGAAGAAATAGTTGACAAACCTCTTTACACTCGTTATATTGAGTAAGCACCTGAGGACAAGCGCACTTGTGGCGGCGACCAAAGGACACCGAACCTTGAAAATATTATAGTTTGAAAGCCAGTATATAACATATACCTGCGTCAAGTAAAGAAAATAACCAGACTGAGGTTAAAGTCAGTCAAAGAGAG
>NZ_JACJRE010000089.1 GCF_014697075.1 Tolypothrix sp. FACHB-123
TTTTATTTGTTTTATTTATCATTGCCGGAATTTTTACAATTATCAATGTCATTTTGAAATCTCTCTTAGTTTTTATTAGGAAATAAGATGCGTTTCCCCTAGGGGTGCAGAGGGGAGGAACAGTCCTGTTAAGTTCAGAAACTGGGATAATTTATTTTTTGGATGTGCGATCGCCTAAAATTACATTAATAGTCAATAAGTATCATTTTTTACTATATTCAGGACTTACGCAACTAGCATATGATTTTAAGTTTGTAGTGAGTTAGCGCGCGATCTTGAGAAGCCAGTGCGTTACGGAGGTTACTCCGTTATAGCAACTGGCGTCGGGTTTCCCGCAGGGTAGGGGTTCTCGAAGAGTGCACGAAGGGTAAGGACTTTAGTCCTCAAGGTAAAGGATAGAGCCGCTGACTACAAATAAAAAACTTTATTTTGAATGTTGAACTTTGAATTGTTAACTGTGTTCTGTGGTTTCTGGATGAGCAATTCTTGAGTGTTCAAACAATCTAGACATACGTGGTAAAGCTATAAAAATTCCTGCTAAAACTACCAAGAATACAGCAATACTCAAAAGTTGATCGCGGGGAATTTCCAGTACACCACGTAAAATAACTTCTCTTAAAGCAGAAACAATCGTAATTTCTACGGCGGCTGCTACAGATATACTCTGTGCTTCTATATAGTCAATTAAGAGGCGGAATAGTTCGACTAGAATCAAAATGAAGAGGATATCAGATGTAACTTGTCTTAAATCTAACGGACGTAAAAATGAAGAGAACATATCTACTAGGCGGATGAGCATCACACAGAATAAACCTAAGCAGAGAAAAACAATAATGAAGTCTTGAAAAAATTCCAGGTTGCGAACAATCTTATCTCGCTGAAAATAACTATTTAAATCTGCTAATACTTTTTTTACCATAGAATTTCTGAAAACTCTTAAATTGTCGTGTCGATAGCTATCATCATAGGCGCTTAACAATTTAACAGTGGTAAATATATATTCATTTACAACTGAGATAAATGACACAAAAAGCACATATTAATAATGGAGATATTAATATTGTATCGGTTCGCTATGCGACAATAGATCCTCTATTTCTATGTATTAACTGATTTCAGAAAAAAATGATTTACGATCAATCAGAATTTGATTTACGCTGTGAGTGGGGTGTACAAGGCGTTACTCAACTTGCACCTATTAGCGATGTAATTATCATTATTGATGTATTATCTTTTTCGACTGCGACAGAAATTGCTACCAAAAATGGCGCAGTTATATATCCCTATCAATGGAGAGATGATTCCGCAATTGATTATGCTAAATCTCTTAATGCAGAATTATCAAAAATAGTTAGTTGTCAGTTGTCAGTTGTCAGTTGTCTCTCTTGTCCTTACCATTTACCTGTGTCATCTTCTTGCTGTAAGCCAATATACTGTCGTCTTCTCCAAGCATAATGCAAAATATTAATCCCGAATTCTTGGGCGGTTCTAATAGCTACTCTGGGTAAGTTCAATTCTCTATCTAATCCCCAAGCGCTGGCTAAATCACCAATTATTAATATAATTCCGCCACCAATTAACAGGCGAATGAAGTTTTGATTGACATTGGGTAAAGCTGCAAATAAAAATGGTTTGGTGCGTAAAGGATGACCTCTTTGTAGTTCTTCTAAAGGTTTTAAGGGATTTTCTAATTGCTGGGCTAAGGCGTGGGTACTGTCAATTAAGGCATTAGCATTTGGCGGTGCATCTACTAAAAGTATGCCGCCAAAATTTAAATAATTTCGCAGAGATTCAAATTCAATACTATTAAAAGATAATGCTTCCTGTCCTGTTAAATAAAGTAAGTCGTAGT
The DNA here is from genome assembly GCF_014697075.1 of Tolypothrix sp. FACHB-123. GTDB lineage: Bacteria > Cyanobacteriota > Cyanobacteriia > Cyanobacteriales > Nostocaceae > Aulosira. The sequence goes on from NZ_JACJRE010000089.1 coordinate 1,853, forward strand.
CTTGAATATTTTCGCCTAAAGATACTTGTCCTGGTTCATCAATTCCCCTTAAAGAGGGATATAAAGGTTCGATGGATTGGAGTAAGTATACAAGGTTGAAAAAGTTCCGGTCGCATTCAGAATCGCTATGATTTACTTGCGCGATCGCAATATTTGTTTGTGGTCTTGCTTGGGCGTGGCGGCGATAGCGTAAATCAATGTTTTGGTAACCAGGAAAGAATACATCCGCAGGTTGAGTAATGGTATTTTGTCCTGGTTGTAAAAGTATGCGACAAAGTTCGATTTCGTGACTTTCTAGGGTGGAATTTTTTTGGTCGATGCGATATGTTTCTTGAACAATATCTCTAGATTGTCCACGTCTTAGTTCGTCTGGATCTACGTAACTGACGACTAAGTAAATTGGAATTGGTTCACTACTAACTACTTCTAAATCAATTGGAAAGTCGTAAGCTTTGGGGACTACAATTAAGTTTCCGGCTACATCAATGGCGATTCCTGGTTGAATTTGTACCCAGCGTCCATCTCGATATTTTGCTTCAACTTGGCGGGGTGCGGGAATGACGCGCACGCCTAAACCGCAGACTATTCCTGGTTGGTTTAAGCATTGATAGTGGGTGTTTTGTCGCAGTCGATGGTATTCATGGGCTTTACTCCAGCGTTCGGCATTTATTAATAGTCCATCGGAGGCTTGTAGGCGTTCAAAGGATTTAATGGTTGGTGGGGGGAATGGGTGTGTCATGTCAATTTTAGATTTTGGATTTTGGATTTTGGATTGTGAAATTAAATTGATGAGCGACGATAAAATAAATATGTAGGTGATTATTTTATATGGCAATCCTATCTGAGTTGTGAAAATATTGTTTTAAATGAACCGCCAAGTACGCCAAGTACGCCAAGGATAAGAGAGAAGCTTAGGGTTTGTAAATTTAACAAATGATTCAATGATTAGGAAATATTGAACCGCAGAGGACGCAGAGAACACAGAGGAATGAGAGTTTTATGGTGTAATTTATATTTTAAGGATTTTGGTTTTCTATGAATAGTTCATAGGTGCAGAATGCAGGTTTTTCTTGTTCGATGATTGTTCTGATTAATTGTTCGTTGATGAGTTGATTGGAGCGGGTTTTACGTAAGTGGACTACGAAATGATATGCTTGTCCACCTGCTAAGACGGCGCTGCCGATGTGGGCATCACCTAAGATGAAGCTGGGGCCAAAGGGTTCTGTAATACTAATATGTTTATCGCGTTCGTTGGGGATATCTTCGTCTAGGGGTAAACCTGTGTAAAGGTGGAGGTAAAGACGCAATCCTTTCCGGGTTCCTCGCCAGCGGTAAATTTCAACTGCGCGGCGAATTAAACGGCGTTGTTGATCAAGACTCCAGACAGAATCTACTTGCCAAGCTACCCAATGGGCTAAGAATGGAAGTAAGGCTCTAGGTGCTGTTAAGGGGTCGATGTTTGCCCACATAACATTGAAGCTATCAATTGCTGGTTGATAAGCTTGTTCAAATATTTTGATGAAGCGCCCAATAAAGTCAATTTCGCGATAGAGAACGGGCAAAAATTCCATGTAGAAACTGTAGGGGCGAATATATAAATTAAATATTTCGCTGTGTTGAATTTGCTCTCGTTCTGTACCTTGGTCAATATTAACTACTACTAAACAGTGAAAGTTGAGGGTTAATTTATCTTTTTTCCCTGGGGAAATTGCTTCTTGGTCTTCAAAAAATGTGGCGGGAACAGTGAAATATAATACTGCATCCATCTGTCCGCCTGGGGGAATTTCTCTACCTTCTGTACCAATCTGGCACCACTGGGAAGGAAATTCACCTTCTACTTTTAAACTTAGCCTTAAGGGGCGGTCTTCTAAATTTTTGAGATGGACAATCATCTCGCTGGGTTGTCCGGGATGCAAAAGCAAGTTATATGCTGTTGCATTCATACCTTCTGGCCCTGCAAATGATAAACCCGCCCCAGGTACGGCTTCGGGTATTTGCATGGGGGTGAGTTGAATTTCTACGGCTGGGCTATGTCGGCTTTGAACCATAAGCTTTTCCCTTAGCGAGTATTAATTTGGATGTCATGACTGGAACGCAGGTTAGCGTCAAACCAAGAACAAATTAAGCCTTGGGTTCCTGGATCGATGATTTGTTCTGGTGATGGTTGTCTTCTCCAGGTGTCTCCTTGTTTGCGGATGGGAAATAGCAGGACTGGGCCTAAATAACGCACACCTGGGGTTTGTTGCATTAAGGCGATGATGTCTGAGGGATAAACTGGTCGCCCAAAAGGCCAGCCTTTACCTTCAGTACCTCCGGTGAGGGGATTTAAATATTTATACAGCGCAATTCTTAAGTTGCGCAGGATTTCGGCTCTGGCTAAGGGGTTTTCATAGGTTGGTTCGAGAATGACTTCTGTTTGCACTGAGACGCCAACATAGTCTGGTTCTAAGAGTCTAATTTGTACTCCTAATAACTTTCTATCGTCTAAGTATTGTAAAATTTGGTCTTGAAGTGCGGGGCTGAGAGCAAATTGTGCGGGTGCGATACCTTCAATTAGGGTATCTGTATTTGCTTGGGGGACTACGAGTAGACTGACTGTACCTGCTTGGGTATTAGCAAGGGCGGGTAAACAACGGACGCGGGCGATCGCACCTGCACCGGCTTGTTGAGTTAAGACTTCAAAGTCTTCTGCTGTGACGGCGCGATCGCGTGTCCGCAAAATTCTTGGTGCTTTAATTACCGCCTGTTCTAAAGATTCGGCATCTGCACCATTAATTGCGGGTTTGTAATTTGTGACACTGGTTACGTAGGGTACAGCCGACTTGAGAAACTGGAGCGAACCTACTTGTACGTTACCTTCTTTTCCTCCCCCTGTGCGGTAAGCCAGGATTCTAATTTCCGCACCTTTGGGTGGGACGGCTCCGTATTGATGTTCAAGGGCGTTTTCAATGTCACTGGGTTGCGCTATGGTTTCATCTAGTTTTGGTTGTTGGATACGCGATCGCACTTTTGTCTGGCGTTGAATTTGTCCCGGTTCGCGAATCAATGGCCCAAACTGCACCGTACCCGTTAAGGAATCAATGACATAATGACGGTCTTGGGGTGTAGAATCGGCAAAATCTCTTACCTCAGTCCAAGTTTGCGGTAAACCCCCAGGAGGCGTGACAATAATGTATTCGTCTTCGCGGCGTGCTAAAACTGGCGGCGCTTGTAATTGAAAGGTTTGTCCGGGTGTACCGTTACTAATACCTAATCGTTCCTCTAGCAGCAAAGTACTGTGACTCGCTCTAACTGTACCGCCAATTGACCGCACCGCTAAACCTGTAATTTTGGGCGGACGGCTGTAACCTTCTTGATTTTCTTCTGGGGTGGTAAAGCTACAACGTAGCCAACGTCCTCGGTATGCGGTAAAGGTAGTGACAGGCCAAGTAGGCGGTAAATGTAGGCGGACATCTGCACCTTGGGCAGGGTTTCCTCCCTGTTGGTTAATTTCGTAAAAACTAAATCCCCTTGTTTGGTCGTCCGATTCTTTCATTAACACCGGTTGCCAATCTTGTCCATCCCAAGCTTCCCATTTACGGGGGGGATGATTGGGGTCAATTCCTGTAGGCGTTGCGGCTGCCCCTTGGATAGTAACTTCAATCACGTTACCATCAAGAGGATCTTCAGAATTAATTACCAAATAAAAGCAATTTCCCGCTTGGGGTTGTTCGTTAAATACAGCTTGTTCTCCCCCAGTCCAGAAACCGTTAGACTGACGAGTCCAAACATTTGAAAGGCGTTCCCGCAGCGATTGGGGGATATCTTCAAGAGTTTGGGCGGTGAAGAAATGCTGTAATCGGGGTTTACCGATAATTAAAGGTGAATCTGTACTAAAACTAATTGCGGGTGTAGTTTCCGTGCGGATTGTGGAAACTTCCGTTCCCGGAGGAATTGTATAAGCTTCAGGTAAATCAGAACTTAAATAAAAAGTTAATTCTGTATGGGCTGGTGCAGGGGGTTGGAGACGAATCCCTAATAATTCTAAAAAAGCAACATAATTTTTTCTCGGTACTTGGTTAAACCGGAGTAACATTTGGTCAGTTAACCAAGCAAATAATTCAATCAGCGTGATTCCCGGATCGCTGAGGTTATGATCTGTCCATTCAGGACAGTAGCGCGGAATACGCATCATACATTCTTCGACTAAATCGTCAAAATTGCGATCGTCTAAATCGGAAGATGGTAATTGTGGTAAAAAATCGAATTTCATAGGGGCATGGGACTTGGGAGTTGGGGGTTAGGGGCTAGGGGCTAGGGACTTGGGGCTAGGGAAGGGAAGGGAGACCAATGCCCAATGCCCAATGACTAATTATTCTTCTTCGCTAGGGGGTAATAAATAAAACGGATAAACAAAGTTGTTAATATCAGGATTGTCTTTAAGGCGATAAATAATATTGATGTCTACTCGACCGCGCACGGGATCGGGTTCGGTGATGACGCGATCGACGGTAATGCGGGGTTCCCAAACTTCTAAGGCTTCTAAAACATACATGCGTATTTGGATTAGAGTGTCGTTGTTCATCGGTGCAAATGCTAATTCCGATAAACGCGAACCAAAATTAGGGCGATAAACTCTTTCGCCTACGCCAGTGCGGAGAATAATCCAAATTGATTCTTTAACTTTTTGTTCTTCGCTGGTGAGTTGTATTCCTCCTTGCAAATTCAAGCGCAAGGGAAAAGCCCAACCAGTGCCTAAATCGTCTCGTGGCTGACCATAAACCATAGTTGCTATATGGCAGTGATATCTATACTTTCAAAGATATCGGTATGGCAAACTTAAGCCTATTCGCCAAAGGTCGAGATGAGGGTAGGGAACAGGGGGTAGGGGAATATTTGGTAACGTGTTCTTAACAAAAGTCCTCACGTTAATTCAAGTAGGGGCGGGGTCTCCCCGCCGTTGTGTGAGATTCAATGTTACGTTTTAGATTGCAGTTTAGTATCACCTTGTGAATGAAAGTGTTCACCTTCTGAACGAAAGTGTTCTCCTTCTCAATGAAAGTGTTCTCCTTCTGAACGAAAGTGTTCACCTTCTGAACGAAAGTGTTCTCCTTCTGAACGAAAGTGTTCTCCTTCTCAATGAAAGTATTCACCTTCTGAACGAAAGTGTTCTCCTTCTGAACGAAAGTGTTCTCCTTCTGAACGAAAGTGTTCATCTTCTCAATGAAAGTGTTCCCCTTCTCAATGAAAGTGTTCTCCTTCTCAATGAAAATCCTTGTGGTCAGCCACCAATTAAAACAGTTGTTTCACCTTTGGTAATTTTATTGGGCGGGCCTAGTGCTTCTAAAACAGTGTCACCCAGGCGACAAGCGGGTAGTCCGTTAATTAATACTGTTTTACTTCCATCAATGACTACACCAGGGCCGTGAGGAGGTACGGGTAAGGGTGTAGTACATTGATGAATATCTGCACCGGGAATAGCAGATGCAGCCGCTGCGGAAATCATGCTACCCATACTCGCCCCTAACGATGTTTTCAGGGTTTGTTCTGCTGAATAAGCGGCTGGGGCCCCTGGTGTTCCCGCCGCCGCCGCAGTCGCCGCTTCAGCTGCTTGAATAGCTACATCGGCTGCTTGTTTAGCAGACTGCAAAGCTGGAACCGCCGCAGCTGGTATTCCTCGCCAAGCTGGTAAATTGCCAATTAACACATCTTTACTACCAGGCCCCGGTGTCAGAACTGGCGGTAAGGGATGGGCTACAGAATCTGTAATTCTTGCTGCTGGTTTTCCTGGCATAATAACAATTCAAAATTCAAAATTCAAAATTAAGGACATTTTTTGTCGGGGATTTAAACCCTTGAATGTACGATAAATTCTTTGCGCCTTTGCACCTTGGCGTGAGTAAAAATATACGAATATTAATTCAACTTAATCAAGGTACCTTTAACGGTTACATTCATCCCGGCGCTAATATCAATGTTGCCGCTGGGTGCATTTAATGACAAGTCGCCTGTGGATTCTACGGTAATTTTTGCTCTGCCTTGATCGTCCATTTTAATTTTATGACCGCCGTTGGTTTGAATTTCAATACAGCGATCGCTATCGTTAAGATAAATTTTATGACCGCCTTTGGTTTGGACGCGCACCCCGGCTTTACTACTTCCTTGAGCTTCTTCGACAAATTGTAAGGTGTGTCCTGTACGGGTTTTGACGGTACGTAATCTAACTTTACCGCCAACAACTGTATCATTTACTCCTTCTGGTGGCGCGTCTTTACCATTCCAAACGCCGCCTAGTACGTAAGGGCGATGAATATCACCATGTTCAAACCCGACTAACACTTCATCGTTGATTTCTGGTAAACAATCAAACCCCCGTTGATTTCCTGCACCCGCAGCTACGACTCGCGCCCAGTTGCTAGCGTGTTCTTCTGTGAGGGTGGGAAATTTAACTTTAACTCTTCCCCATCCTTTGGGGTCTTTGTTATCGGTGACAATTCCGACTAAGAAGGTTTGTCCTGGTTGGAGACGGGTTTGGGTGGAAAGAGTGGTGAATAAGTTACCAGCGCGCAATCCCCGGATGCTAAATTCTGTGGTGTAAATGCGCTGGGTGTAGAAATGGCGAGTTTCGGTAACATAATATTTACCACTATAGCGATCGCCTAAACCTTCAAGTTGAATTATTTTCCCTGGCCTAACTTTAGGATTACCTACAGCTTTTGCATCTGCGTAGACAAATTCTCCGCCGAGTTCATCACACAAAGCTTGCGCCATTTTCTGGGCTTGGTTTGGGCTAGCAATGGGTTGATCGACTACTGTCATTTTCGGCGCTTTTAAATTGGAGAACTTAGTACTACTACTGCTACCTTTATTATTGCCTGTCTCCGTTATTACCTTTTCTGCTTGGGCTGTAGATGCGATCGCTTTTTTCTGAGTATAGTCCCAGCCGCGCACTTCTACAGAACTCACCTGTTCTGCGCTGGTAACACGGGTACTAAATTTACTAATATCAACTAGCCATTTTAATGGAATAGATTCCTGACTTTCTGGTTTCCGAAAATTTAATTGATTATTCTGAATAAATAACTCAAAACCAATCCGCGCCGCCCGTTCTCGCAAGAATTCCATATTAGTTTGGTTTTCTTGAAAGACATATTCATGAACTTCTCCACTGGGGTCTATTTTACCAATAGTTATTCCCGATTCTGAAGCGATTTGTTTGACGATATCGCTATCAGTTTTATTTAAAAATGAGCGATTATAACGACCTCTATGCAGACGATGGGAGATATCATAACCGCGTATAATCATGTGGGCTTCAGATTTTTCATTGAAGTGAACTTCCATTGCTGTAATTTCTGCTTCAATCAAATAATCATCTAATTTCTTCTGAAAATTCCCATCTTGAGTAGTACTAGAAGTAAAACCTATTTTAATTTTTTTACCAATTTCAAACAGCTTTTCATGTCGCCAAGGCTTATATTCTGCACGGTCAACAGTGGGAATATAGCTATTATGCACAACCAGCGTAAACATTGCTGGTAAATGCAAACTTTCTTCTACAGTAATTTGTAATAAATCTTTTAGTAATTCAGGAGAAGCAGGTTGTCCTCCTAATTCTATTTTTGGCTGGCTTAAATAGAGACTTTGGTCAGGCATAATAGGTATTGGGCATTGGGCATGGGGAATGGGGCATGGATTATTAAAATATAAATATTAAGTTAAATTAATTTGTACCCAGGCGAGAATCGGGGGCGCGATCTGAGCCTGTAGAAGCTGATTGTCTGTTACCAGGAAGGTTGTTTTTATCTACTTCTTGTAAGGCTATATCTACCATTGCTCTGACTGGTGTGCCATCGGTAAGAAACATGGTTAAATTGTAGGTTAGGCTAGTAATTACACAATGGAAATATTCGCTTCCCCAAGTGAAAATGTATACAGGTGGGCGTTTATCAGGATTTCCTTCAATAGTTTCTACACCTTTTTTAATGGTATTTATATACTCATCCATTACAGATTTTTTAGTTTCATAGGTATCAAAAAGTAATTGTTTTAATGTAAATTTAAAAGGTTCTACACCAGAAAAGTTAACTTTAGGTAAAAGAGTAGTACCTCTATTACCAGGATCGCTTTTCCAACTCACAGTGCGAGCAAAACTAATTTCTGTAGGATTAAACATCACTTCAATATTTGGTGCTTCGCCGTTATAAGCGATGAGTTTAGCTTTCTGTAATTGGGGATTTTGCTCGTGAGGATTGGCAATTTTTTGATTAGACATTGTATTAGGGGTTAGGGGCTAGGGGCTAGGGGCTAGTATTATGGTTTTGCTGGGCTAAGTCTATTTCAAAAATCAAATATGAATCTTATATAAAAACTAATTTTCTTGATATTGGTTTTCTATTTCTCCTCTTTCTTAGTTTTGGGTGCAAAAAATTACCAAGGTAAGCGTCCTAAATATATACCTTGACGTTCTCGCTCAACTTCTATTCGTTGTCGCAGTCTGTTATATATTTCATAAGCTAAAGCTTCCAAATTTTCAGATTCATCAGCTGCGGGATTAGCCACAGATGGATTTTGGATTGTTTCAGTAATTGGTGCTATATCTGTAGCTATATCAGGTGCTTGAACTTCACCACCATTAGCAAAACCTTGAAGAGATAGGCGTTTAGTCAAAACTTGTGGTGGTGATGATGATGATTGTGAACTTTGAGAATCTGAGGAATTTTGCCAATTAGATTCTCCTTCACTATTAAGGTTAAAAAATGTAAATGGATCGTTACTTCCATTCATCAATTCTTCTACAGTTGACCATTGGTTAGGAGTCTCATAAGCTGTGTTATTATTAACGCTTGGTTTGCGGAATATTAATGTTGGTAGTGAGTAATGCGGTGAGGGTGGATTTGCTGCTGTCGCTTGATTATCTACATTACTCAATTGCAAAGAATGATGTGGAGACAACCTTTGCTGACTAATTTCTGTCCCCAAGGAACCAGGAGTTAAGGTGTGAGATTCCTCGTTAGTAGGATGGCGCTGTAATGAAGTGTCGGAAAAAGAATCGACTTTAGTCGGATTTTTTGGAGTAGGTATTTCTAAACTGGGAAGAATGACATCTTCGGCTGCACCACCTGTATTAATGTGCCGGAGTATGTGAAGATTTTTTTGGGCATCATTAGCATTAATCACAAACTCCCCTGGTGTGAGCATAGCAGGTACAGTATCCGAAGATGCTATCTGCGGATTCTCCACTGAGGAATGTGTCACTTGTCCTCCTGTGGCGAAACCTTGGGGTGCTGGTAAATTTTCTAGGTTTTGTGTTTGATTCTGTGTAAAAGGAAATTTAGTAGATTTAGATACTGATTCTGGATCAATTTCCGTATTTTCTCCCAATATAGGCGGAGTCACACCATCTGGAATATCTGTGTTGACTTGGCTATTATCTAACGCTGAAACCTCACTCATTGGCGCATCTGACAAATTCAGCGTTTGGGAAGCGACTATTGGGTTATCTGCAATGATAGGTGGAGTGGGAGTTAATTCTACAGGTACATTGGAATTTTCTATTTTTTGCGCGATCGCATTTTCCCTAACATCAAAATTCACCGCTTCCGCAATTACAGGTGGAGTTGGCGTTAATTCTACAGGTATATTGGGATTTTCCGCTTTTTGCGCGATCGCATTTGGCGACACATCCAAATTCACCGCTTCCGCAATTACAGGTGGAGTTGGCGTTAATTCTACAGGTATATTGGAATTTTCCGCTGTTTGCGCGATCGCATTTGGCGACACATCCAAATTCACCGCTTCCGCAATTACAGGTGGAGTTGGCGCTAATTCTACAGGTACATTACTAGAATTTTCTGTTTTTTGCGCGATCGCATTTTCCCTAACATCAAAATTCACCGCTTCCGCAATTACAGGTGGAGTTGGCGCTAATTCTACAGGTACATTGGGATTTTCCGCTTTTTGCGCGATCGCATTTTCCCTAACATCCACATTCATCGCTTCCGCAGTAACTATTGGATTATCCGCAATTACAGGTGGAGTTGGCGTTAATTCTACAGGTACATTGGGATTTTCTGTTTTTTGCGCGATCGCATTTTCCCTAACATCCACATTCACCCCTTCCGCAGCGACTATTGGATTATCTGCAATTACAGGTGGAGTTGGCGTTAATTCTACAGGTATATTGGGATTTTCTGATTTTTGCGCGATCGCATTTTCCCTAACATCCAAATTCACCCCTTCCGCAGTAACTATCGGGTTATCTGCAATTACAGGTGGGGTGGGAGTTAATTCTACAGGTATATTACTAGGACTTTCTGTTTTTTGCGCGATCGCATTTGGCGACACATCCAAATTCACCGCTTCCGCAATTACAGGTGGAGTTGGCGCTAATTCTACAGGTATATTAGGATTTTCCGCTTTTTGTGCGATCGCATTTGGCGACACATCCAAATTCACCCCTTCCGCAGTAACTATCAGGTTATCTGCAATTACAGGTGGAGTTGGCGCTAATTCTACAGGTACATTGGGATTTTCCGCTTTTTGCGCGATCGCATTTTCCCTAACATCCAAATTCATCGCTTCCGCAATTACAGGTGGAGTTGGCGTTAAATCAACAGGTAGATTGCTTGTAACATCATATTTACGCGCGATCGCATTTTCTGACACATCCGCTAAATTTACCGCTTCGGAAGTGACTATTGGCTGGTTGGGAATTATATTCTCTGCATTTAATTCCCCATCAACATAAACTTCCTCTGTCGGTTCCAGCAGATTTAAGATTTTAGGTGGAGTTGGTGCTAAATCAACGGGTATATTATGATAAATTTCCTCTGGTACAGCCGATAAATTAACGTCTTCAGAAGTAATTTCTTGCTGTTCCGCAATTATATTATCTGCATTTAACTGGCTATTACTAACAGCTTCATGTTCGTTATCTAATGCTTGTTTTTTGCTCAAATTGGCAGAATTATCAACCTCTTTTTGTGGTGAAATTTTGCTAACACTAATATCTGATGAGGCTGATTTACTGACAGGTTTATCAATATTATTCTTACTAATCTTAGTGAGATTATTTACTGGTGATGGACTCGTAATCTCTTGATTTGGCTGAGTTTGCGAGGTTGTATTTTTTTGCGATCGCGTTATATTTTCAGATATATTTTCATCATCGAAAATAATTCCTGATTCAGCATTTATCGTACTAGCAGCAGAATCAGTAAATACTGGCGTTTCCTCAATAGCTAAATCTTCCCCAACAGGCGGATCTAAAAAGATAGTACTCGGACTAATTTTAACCGCATCTCCATCACCAATATTGGCATTAACAACAATATTATTATCTAGAGATGTAGGTGCTTGATTATTTTCTAAATTTATATCTGTGCTTGCAGAAGCATCTGTTTCGCTCAAATTAATTTGCTGATTTACAGCAGAACTTGCATTACCCTGCTTATCACCTTTATCCTTGACAGATGATTTAGCTTTCTTAGTTGTTTTAAGTTTAGCTTTTGATTTTTCTTGAGAACTAGATTTTTTTTTAGTTTTTTTCGCTTTAGACTGAGATTGATTATTTAATTCCGACGGATTATTATCTATATTTTGACTATCTAAACTATTGGTAATCTCTTCATTAGCATCAACAGGATCAAATTCAAGAAAGGTAACTCTAGTATTAATATACTCAGGTTCAGTATTAGTATTAGTATTATCTATTATCGGTTCGCTGAAAGCGGGATTCTCTGGAGACAGTAAAAATTGCGAATAAGTGGCTAATGGTAAATGATTAACTAAAGGTTTAATCGCACTACTTTGTTCATGCACAAAATTAGACTTTTTCGCTGACAAAAGTCTATTAACGGTACTTAGAGGATTTCTAGCTCCCAGCCCAATTGATTGTATTTTATGTCCTAGAGGTTGAATAATTTGCATAATAATTTTTAGCCGAGTAATCGCAAATTAATTAGACGGGAAAAATCCTGAACTTCGCTGTCTATTTTGCGGACTTCCGCCTCCTTTTTCTTTACCTAATTGCAAACCTTCATAAGCTAAAACTAATTCTTCTATAGCAACTGCATTACCATCTGCTTGTAAGCTTGGCGTTTTCCAAGCAATAGGAATTGCACCAATCAAAGTCCAACTCATCATAGTTTCCCCAGCTTGGTTAAAAACCAGAATATTGACATTCCGGCGAGTAGTTGCTTTCCTCTCATCAAATACAGCATTAATCCAATTCCAAAAACCAGGATGATCGGTAATACCACGTTTGAGAGTAACATCTGCAAATTCTGCATGTCCTAAATAAATTCGTTGTTGGTGGTTAACACCTCCTTCCATAAAAACATTTTTCTTAATTTGTAAACTTAATCCAGAGCATTCTGTAAAAGACGCAGCAATAGTACTATCTATTTCTAAATAAAAATGATTAGTAGTGACATACTTTAATTCGTGAGTAATATTGCCGTTATTATTTCCATCAGGCATTACAACCACCTTTGATGACTATAGTTAGAAAATCTTTCCTGTTGACAACGCAAGTCTTGTAGTAAAAGTTCATACACGCGCTCAGTCAGCTTGTTTAACAGCAATGAATCTTTGAGATACTTATCAGCCGCTTTAGCCGCCTGTTTTGCGTTAGAGGTAATTGGTTCACCTCCATAAGCAACAGTACCCCCAACTTCGCCAACAGGTGTAAAAAAAGTTTGCTTGTCTTGGGAATCCATACTAAAAATCAAAAATCTGTCCTAAAATCAAGGCTAAAGGTACTGCACCAGAATCAACATTAGCCAAAAGTCGAACTTGAGTTACATCAATTTAGACTTTGGCAGAATTGTTTAAAAAATGCGATCGCAGTATCCTAGATATCTCTACTGGTAAAAAATTTGCTTGCTGCTCGGGCATCAGGAGAAAATATGAAAGAACGGATATTAGCCCAGCGTCAGAAGAATAACACTGCACCCATTTCCATACCTACACTCAAGCAACCAAAACGCGGCTTTGGTTCACAATCTTCTGATTCGTCTCAAGCCTTGACTCAGCTACAACGTCAAAGTCAACCATTAGCCCATGACATCAGCCGCATCTCACTGCGTCCTCAAGCTAAACTGACAGTGAGCCAGCCTAACGATATGTACGAACAAGAAGCCGATAGAGTTGCACAGCAGGTAATGCACAATATGAGCCAACCTGCTAATCAGCAATCTATCCAACGGGAAGCAATGCCAGAAGATGAAGAACAATTGCAAGCAAAATCTCTAGCAAATTCTATTACTCCCCTGGTGCAACGCGAAGAAATCCCAGAAGAAGAAGAACAATTGCAAGCAAAATCTCTCACAAACTCTATCACTTCCCTGCAACGCGAAGAAATCCCAGAAGAAGAAGAAGAACAATTGCAAGCAAAATCTCTCACAAACTCTATCACTTCCCTGCAACGCGAAGAAATCCCGGAAGAAGATGAAGAATTGCAAGCAAAATCTAGTGGTAGTGGAATCGAAACCTCATCCCATCTAGAAAGTTCTATTCAACAAGCACGGGGAAGCGGACAAAATCTTGGCGATGATGTCCGGCAACCGATGGAGCAAGCATTTGGTTATGATTTCAGTAGTGTGAAAATCCACAACGATTTTAATTCTGACCAAATGAATAAATCGATTCAAGCACGCGCCTTCACCACAGGACAAGATATTTTCTTCCGCCAAGGTGAATATAAACCAGAAAGTAACTCAGGTAAAGAGTTACTTGCACACGAATTAACCCACGTTGTTCAACAAAATCATTGAAATGTTGACGGTTGACGGTTGACGGTTGACGGTTGACGGTTGACGGTTGACGGTTAACTAATAAAAAATCCTCCGTCAAATCTGCGGAGGATGAGAGTTTTTTGCTTATATGCAAAGTAATTCTTACTACATAATATACACCGTAAATCTCACGAGATTATCCTGACCAAACTGCACCGAATCGCCATTGAGTAAACGATATTGCACGCCAGGATTTAAAGGAGTGTTATTTAAATAAATACCATTTGTACTCATATCAACGATCATATAAGCATTTTGCGACCAGTCCCAATAGATGCGCGCATGGCGACGAGAAACTATTCCTTCATTGGGAATCCCCGTTAGGTCAATTTCTGGTGGAACTGCCATACTTTGGCTGCGACGACCTATATAACCTGCTTCTCCAGACCAAGTAAATTCTCTACCTGTGGTGTGAATCATCTTGAGAACTGGTAGTCTTGGCGGTGGGGTATACTGCGGAACCGGTGGAGGTGTAGGTGGAACATAAGGATTAACTCGTTGCTGATACTCTGTGGAATAATCAGCAGGGGGTGGAATTGGTTGTGGTGGAATTGGGTGGGGTGGAATTGGTTGTGGTGGAATTGGCTGCGGTGGAGTTGGTTGTGGTGGAATTGGTTGTGGTGGAACTGGGTGGGGTGGAGTTGGTTGTGGCGAAACTTGTTTGGTAGGTGTAGGTGAAATTACATTACCCAAGGGAGTTGAACACCAAGGGCAGACCTTAGCCGTGTTGGGCAAAGCTCGATTAAAATATTCACAACTAGGATTAGGGCACCGATTTGCAGGCATAGGACTTTATATCATCAGGTAATTGTTGTAAAGGGACAAGACCTACTTTACTAAGTAAACACTGGCCCTGACGAGTAGTTAGTATCTCAGCAAATGTAGACCCCGGTGGTTGGCGACTTTTGTCTTTAGGGTAGACCACAAATATAGGGTATCTTAAAGGATAGCTTTGAAAAGCCTTGACATCAAAAAAATAGTTATCATGTTGACACAGGTCATCTGCTGTGTTTATGGGACGATAGTCGCGGCGTTGAAATAGTGGTTGACTAGCTGGCTTGTTACCATCAACTATGGCTAGAGGATAGCCAGTACACTGGGCCCAAGTTTTAGTCAAAATTCCAAAACCAATAATCCCAGTTTGTTTACCTTCGAGAATTTCACTGCGGATTTTGTTTTGGGTTTTGGTTGTATCCAATCTTTCAACTCTTTGAACGTTGTTAAAGAAAGCTTTGTCTTGAGGGTCGTTTTGCAAAACTAGTTCTTGAAATTTATGTATTGCTTCTGGTTCGGTTGGTGCATATGGTTTAATTTGCAAATTAGGCAGTTTAGGATTGATTTGTTGCCAATTGGTAATTTTACCTGTATAAATTTGGCGTAATTGCTCCAGGGTAATTTTTCCTCCTAACGCATTAGCCAGATTTGAATCTTTTTTATTAAATGCTACATACACAAGTAAACCATCATCAGCAAATGGTCTTTTTTCTAATTTATCTGTGATTTGATCAACTACACTAGTAATCGCAAAGTTTTTCTGACCGCTGGTGACTTCTTCTAAAGATTGATTCAGATTATCTAGATTTATTGAAGTAACTGGCTGGTAGTTAAATTCTGCTTTAACTTCTGGTTTAGGATTAGTTAACCATTGCGCTATAGTTTGATTTTCAATTTGCTGTTTGAGAATAAAGCTCCAGGTTCCATCTTTTTCCCCTGTGTAGGTGAATTTTCCTGAAGGTACATTATTCACTTCCGAAAACCTGCGTACAAGTCCAAACCATGCTGCAAATTTACTGTTATCTTCTATGGGACGGCGTGAAGATAAATAGTACCAAATCCCAGCGACTAGTAATAGAAAGGCGATAATCCCCAGCCAAATAAATTTTTTGCGGAAATTCTTTGTTTTTTCTGGGGATTCTACTAATTGATTTAAATTATTTGCATGGTTTTCTTGAGGAAGCTTGAGTAATGCTTGACGAGCATCTTCAGCACTGGCGAAAGGATTTTCTAGGCGCAATAGGCGGTAAATAAACTTTTTTAAATGATTATCTGTATTCGGCCAATTTTCGGTTTCTCTTGGCTCGATAGGCTGATTAGAATAATTAGTTGTTCTTCCTACCCATACATAAAAAGCGACTAATCCTAATGCTTCTAAATCTTGCTCGCGTTTGCATGGCGCAGGTTGAGGAATAGCAGGAGGAATAAAGACATTTTCCCAAATCGCTAAATCATCAAAATATATATATGGTTGATTATTTTCTAGTTGAATTAAGATGCTATCTAAACTGAGGTTACCATGAGCTAATCCTTGCTGGACTTGATTTGAGGGAAACCGCAGCTTTTGACTGTGCAAAAATTCTAAAGTTTGCAAAGCTTGATTGAGTAATTCCCGCACCTGGGGGGCTGTCATTGCCCCATTTTGGGTAATATATTGGCGTAAGGTTTGGGCTGTTTCTGTACCTTTAGTAATTAAATAGCAGCGTTCTCCTTTTTCATCTGCGATCGCTTCCCAAGTATTGACAAGACGAAAATTTTGTGTTCTGCTATCAGCTAGAGTTACACCTCCTACCCGCTTAAAAGTTTCTTTGCGTTCTCGAGTTTCTTGTTCGTTAAAACAACGGCTGGGTAGGAGGTATTCTTTAATAATTACAGGCTGCCGATCCTTGAGTTGAATCCCGGTATATAATCGTCCGTTTCCCCGCGTTCCTAAAAAATCACCTACCTGATAATTATCTCGATGGCCTTTAATCGCCGCTTCCTGGGGTAAAGTTGCAGGAAAACCACATTCTAAACAAAATTTAGCACCTTTTATTTCTTGTGCAGTTTGAAAAGGGCGATCGCAATTTAAAGGAGCATTGTAAGCACAAGGGTATTCTTGATAAAAATATTCCGCTGAAGACATAAGGTTGGAAACTATGGACTGTTGACTGTTGACTGTTGACTGTTGACTGTGACTTTTTTAACAACTGACAACTGACAACTGACAAATCACGCTTTTACTAGTCCTAACTTGAGAGCAGCTACAATAGCTTGAGTTCGACTAGTAACTTTTAACTTATCAAAAATACTCGTGAGATGAGCTTTTACCGTAGCCACTGTTACATATAAATGCTTTGCAATTTCTTCATTGGAAGCACCTTGAGTTAACCAGTATAAAACTTCTTGTTCTCTTTCTGTTAAGTGTAGCTTATGGCAAGCTCTTAAAGCAGAGTCTGAGTAAGCTTGAAAGAAACGGAAAAATCGGCTAGCCACTTCTGAAGGTAAATAAATTTCCGATTTCATGACAGTGTTAATAGCTTCACCTAGTTGAGTAGCCAAGCGATTTTTAAATACATAACCCGCAGCACCAGCTTGCATAGCACGAAAAATCCAATCATCTTCTTGATGTGCTGATAACACTAAAACTTTGCCATGATAACCAGTTTCTTTCAGCCGCAGTAAAACTGTAATGCCATCACTACCGCTTAATTGTAAATCCAGTAAGATTAAATCTGGTGAATTTTTCTGAGTAAACTTTAAAACTTGCTCTACAGACTCGGCTTCACCTATAACTTCTATTGGTAATGCCGCACTAATACTATAAAAATTCAGGAGAGTACGTATACCTTGACGAAAACGTTCTTCATCATCTACGAGCAGAACCGTAAGTTTATGACTATTACTATTAACCATCTGCAACACTCCCAGACATTTTCAGTCGAGGTAAAACTACACAAAATTGTGCGCCACCTTCTGATACACTTTGTGCCCATAAGTTTCCGCGATGGTCTAAAACAATTTTTTTGGCAATAGTTAAACCTAGTCCTGTTCCTCCAGGACGGCGAGAATAAAAAGGAGTAAATATTTTTTGAATATCTTCTGGAGATAATCCTGTCCCTTGGTCAGCAATTTTAATTAAGATTTCATCCTGAAAAATCTGCCAGCTACAAGTGACAGTTGCAGCATGAGGACTAAAGTAAACTGCATTACTCAAGAGATTATCAAAAACCTGCTTCATTTGTAAGCGGTCTATGAGCAGATTTGTAGTTTTATCGGGGATAGTTATTGTTATTTGCTTTTGATTAATTAATGGTTCTAACCCTTGAATGCTTTCCAATACTAAAGTTCTGAGGTCTTGGGAAGATTTTCTTAATTTTGCCCCTTGACCGCAATCTATGAGTTGATTTAAATTAGTATCTAAATTTTCTATGCCTTCGCGGATAATGGTTGCTTGTTCTTGGCATTTATTGCCTGCTAATCCCAAATATAAATTATGGGCATACAGTCCAATCATGGCTAAGGAGTTACGCAATTGATGCCCAATTTTATGTAGCAGTTCTTCCAGTAACTGGATTTCTGTTTTTTGTCTGCCATAAATTAAATATATACTTGCATACTTGCTCAGTAACATGGCAGATTTTTGCAATTGTTGTTGCCCATCTAGTGAAAGTGCTACTTCTGTAACTATTTGAATATATTCGGGTTTTTGATTTCTATAACCTATGGGGCAAATATAAGCGAAATTTGCAAAATCATTTAGCTTAATTTCCTGTACTTCAAAGGCTGGAGGATAGTTAATCAGCCAAGTTTCGGTGCGAAGATAAGCTAATTCTTTAAAAGAGAATGGCGTTTGAGCTTGGGCATAACTGATAACTTCTTGATGGGTTTTTACAAGGCAATCATGATAGACAATACGCGTAAATAAAATGGGATATTGACTAGTTAATTGCTCAGATTGTAGCTGACAAAAACTTTGAATATTGAATGAACCTAAATCATGCAAATCCTGTTCTGTCCGCTGGAGAGCAAAGCCTGTTTTCATAGCTTGACTCACTTGTACGAATAAAGATTTAATACTTAAGCGAATAAATACACCCAAAAAATAATACTGACTACTTGAAACAATAATCAGGTAGACAGATGGCGATTGCCAAAGTTAGTTAAACACCTCCCAGCCTCAGTAACAACTTGCCTGTGTATAGCAGAACAGCATAAAACTATACAAGGCACAAAATATTTAATTTTTTTGAAGATATCATCCAGGAGGAGGCTAAAACGTTGATGCAAACAGGCGATCAATTGCCAAAGCAATCACAAACTCTTCCAGGGTAAGGATCTGAGCAGGAGCAAGATTAACTATAATAAGATATTATCATTTAGATCAGGTCTGATGTTGGAGGTTTACCAACGTTAATCAAGTGTTGACTGTGGTGAAATTTCCCCAGCTTTTAATTATTAATTAACCTTTGATTTATAAAATAAATCTTAAGTAATCCCAGAATAGTCGGCTATAGATTTCTAACAGAGAAAAACAGTCCTTTTGGGGCTGCTAATTACAACATTTATCCCTTAAACGATGGGTGGTATTGGTTCCAGGCTGCAAACGATTGATGAAAAGAATTGAGCGACATCACACCTTAGATAAAAAAGATGCGGCTCAGATTTTGAGCTACATTGAGGATGATCTTTTACCCTTGATGCTGGAAGGATTTGTACAGAAGCCTCATTCTATGCTGGGAGCTTCTTTAGGACATCTACTCAATGCTGTCAATTGTGCAGTATTGCTTTTGCGATCGCCACCAGAAATCTGGCATTATCTAGAGTTATTGAAAACAGTGGCGGTTTGCCATTTTCGCTTTGGTTCGGGAGCTGCGCCCTTTACAGCCACTATCAATGGTACTACATTACATTTTGTCCCAGAAGCGCATTCAGAGTATATGTACCTGGACAACTGGATGACTGCTACTGATGCTTGCATTTTACTAGGCGATCGCGAAAGTTTGAGTTTTTTAACGACACTGACAAAAGATGACTTCAGTGATGACAATTATGCCAAACAAGAAAATCAATTTAACAGGGAATATTATCAATTTATCCGCACTTTTCTGAATAATCAGCAAGACAGCAAGAATTTTTTAACCGCCGCCATAGCAGCCGCCATTCAGCCCCAGGATAATCCCTTGCGTACCAAGTTTGTGAACCTAATTTGCTATCCACAATTGCGGTTGTTCCAGGAGTTGATTGCTGGAGATGTACAGGCATTTAACGAACAGCTATATTTGGCATTAACCGCTCACCAACAATTTTGGAGTCAAGAAACTCATATCTATAATCCTAAAGGCTGGATTTCTCTAAAATTACTTGCGACTTGTGCGATCGCAGTTGAATCAAAAAATTTGACAATCGAGGTTGAATCTGATTATATTCCCCCTTTTTTAGCAAATTGTCGGCGCGGGTAACCTATACGTGAAACCCTGTTACTGCAAGAAAATGAAGTTCCTTGCTAATAGTAAAATTCATCTAAAGATGACTAAATATCCTCAAAATCTTGAGTCTAAGTAAGTAGGAGCGGGTTCACAAATATGCTCCAATAATTTACGACTATCTCGCTTAACCCGCCCCTACTTGGGCTATTAGCCTCTTCATTCATTCTCAGGTAGGCGACAAAGCTAAGATAGAGGCTATTTTTATGTAAACAACCTCTTAAAGAACTTTTATACAGCCGTTTTTAATTTCAATTTTGGAATCGTCTTTCACTTCAACTTTTCCACAGGAAGTTTCAATCATTGCAGCCTTACCGCTACCTTGAATTGTTGCGGCTCCTGTTGTACTCCCATTGAATGTTACTTCTTTAGTTAAACCATCCATCTGCACTTTCATGACATATTTAGTCGAGTCCTGATTGGAATATTTGATGTAAACAGCAGCAAAGGAAGCACTAGGTAAAAAAAGGGTAGGCATTGCCGCTAGCACCGCAAATAAATGTGATTTTTTCATATGTTTACTCAATTTTTTTGCACAAACTAATGAGATTACCAAAGCAGAATCAACAACGAAATCCTGAGAGGCAACTACTCAAGTTTTTTCAGTTTGGCAAATATTCTTGCTAAATTCGGACGAGGAAAACACTGGATTAATAAAATTTATGTTCTCAGGGTATTCGCTGATTTTTCAGTTTTTCTTTGTAATCTGGCGAGAAAAATTGTAGTAATCTTCATAGCTGTAGTCTAGTTGCAAAACAGCCGAATCACTAGTAGCACTCAATCCTGTGCTTTCCAGGAGATAAAATAAACTGACAAAACAGATCCCACGATCGTCAAAGGGTAATAAATAATCATGTTGGATTTATTAATTCAAAACGGGTTAATTTTTGATGGTTTAGGATCTAAACCGGTGCAGGGAGATATTGGCATTAAAAATGGCAAGATTTTTGCTATCTCTCCCGCATTACCTAACCCAGCGCGGGAAGTAGTTGATGCGTCTGGGTTATGGGTAACGCCAGGATTTATTGATATTCATACACACTACGATTTAGAGTTAGAAATTGCTCCAGGATTAAGTGAATCGGTGCGTCATGGCGTGACTAGCGTTGTGATTGGCAATTGTAGTTTGTCAATTGCGATCGGTGAACCGCAAATGCTAGCAGATATTTTTCAAAGGGTAGAAACCCTTTCCCACCGCTTAATTGCCAAATGGTTAAACAAGTCTTTTGCTTGGCAAACACCAGGAGAATATTTACAACATTTACAACAATTACCCTTAGGCCCCAATGTTGCGCCATTATTTGGGCATAGTGCCTTACGCGCTTACGTCATGGGATTAGAACGGAGTTTAACTGTTCAGCCGAGCAAATTTGAGCTAAACCTCATGCAGCGCATTACCGCCGATGCTTTAGATGCGGGATTTGTGGGGGTTTCTATTGATATGTTTCCTTGGCATCGCATGAGTGGAGAATGGCAAGGTTACACCATTCCTTCGCAACATGGGAAATTTAGAGAATATGCGATGTTAGCGCATTTGTGTAGAAAACGCGATCGCGTGTTTCAAGTCACGCCCAATTTACAAAAGCTGGCTTCTTTCTGGGATATTTTACGTATGGGTTCAGGCTTTGGTAAACCGTTGCGGCTAACAATTCTCTCCGCTTTAGATGTTGTACATGATCGCAAATTGTGGCGCATATTTGCCCCCATCCTGTGGATCTGGAATCGCCTTCTCAACGGTAACGTGCGCTTTCAAACCTTAACCGAACCCTTTACTATTTACTCAGATGGCCCTGTTACTCCCTTATTTGAAGAATTTGCCACAGGCGCACAGTTAAACGGCTGTAAATCCCGCCAAGAAAGACAACAACTATGGCGTTCGGAAAGTTTTCGCCACCAGTTTCGCCAAGAATGGCTGAATAAAAAGCGGCGATCGTTTCATAGTCAATTAGATTTAATGGAAGTTGTTGACTGTCCTGATCCTAGTTGGCAAGGTTTAAGTTTTGCCGAAATTGCCCGTCGCCAACAACAGGAACCAGTAGATTTATTTATACAGGCCTTACAAGAATACGATACAGACTTGCGCTGGGTAGCCACAGGCGCTAACGATCGTTTAAAACCCCGGTTAGCAATGATGCAAAATCCCTATATTTTCCCTGGATTTACTGATGCTGGTGCTCATGTGCGTAACCTTGGTTACTATGATGGCGCTTTGTCTTTACTCAAACAAGCAGTTGCAACCAAGTTTCTCACACCAGAAGCGGCGATTTCTCGCATTACTGGCGAACCAGCCGCTTGGTTTCGCCTCAATACTGGAGTGCTGAAAGTCGGTGCTAAAGCCGATATAGTTTTACTCGATGCAAATGGCTTAAATCAGCCCATCAGTCCCCAAGTAGAAATCTTAGATTCTCTGTTAGATGGAGAACCGCGTATGGTGAAGCGTGGTTCCGACGAGATTGTCCAAGCAGTTTATATTAATGGCGTTCGGGTTTTTGGTGAAGGGAAAATCAGCGATCGCTTAGGGCGGGAAAGATTGGGAAGCGTTTTGTCACCATGTTAGGGACTTCCAACTAAAAAAATATGCGATCGCTATGTAGGCACGGGGGCAGGGGAGAGAAACAGTTGTGTTGAATTCAGACATTGGAATAATTTATTTTTTGGACATCCCTTAATTAAGGTAGCTTGCCCAGAGACGGTGTTATTTTAGAATAGACACTAAACCTTGAATTTGCTCTCGTAGGCGATGAATACTACAGATAATTCCCCAATCGAGGATCAAGAGTCAGCAGTTTTGGTATCTGTCACAGAACTACAGAGTCAACTTAATGACTTCATCAAGCAATTATCGCCAGAAAGATTACAAGTACTTGCTGATTTTGCATCTTACTTAGCCAATCTTGAAAGCGAAGTTGCAACCCAAGAACTTTTGGCAATTCCGGGATTGCTAGAGCGAATCAAGCAAAATCAAGCCACTCCAAAAACTGAATACACAAACTGGAGAAACCTGCGTTCTGATGTATGAAGTTCTTCTCCATCCCGATGCGCAAAAGGTTTATATCAATGCTGACAAAGCTCTAGCCAAGAAAATTGCTCGCTGTTTGCAGCAGCTAGAGCAAACTCCCCAGTCTCACCCCAATATCAAAGCCCTCAAGGGAAATTATACAGGGTACTATCGTTATCGCATCGGAGATTACAGGGTAGTTTATTCGATAAACGATGAACTGATGCAGGTATTTGTTGAAGCGATCGCCCATCGCAGTGAGGTGTATGAGTCGTAAAAGTTAGTTGGTAAGAAGTGAGCGATCGCCTGGGACGTGAAAAATTTTTAGGCGATGCATTAACAATGCAAAGCGATGCATTAACAATGCAAGGCGATGCATTAACAATGCAAAGCGATGCATTAACAATGCAAAGCGATGCATTAACAATGCAAGGCGATGCATTAACAATGCAAGGCGATGCATTAACAATGCAAGGCGATGCATTAACAATGCAAGGCGATGCATTAACAATG
>NZ_JACJRE010000009.1 GCF_014697075.1 Tolypothrix sp. FACHB-123
TGTCAATACATATAAGGCTTTTGGCAAAATAAAGATGCTTTTTTTGTGTTTATATGAGTGCTATAACTAATAATTTGGCATAATAGCTACTGAAGAACCAAATAGTGGGGGTTTTGTACAAGTATTCAGTCAACAAGGTAAAGGTACAAAATTTAAAGTTTACTTACCAGCCATAGAACAAGCGAGCGATGAACAAGTATCATCGACAACAATACCCACAGGAAACCAAGAGCTAGTGATGATTGTCGATGATGAGGTAATGATACAATTAGCCACCAAAACATCACTAGAACAAGCTAATTATAGAACCTTGATTGCTAAAGATGGTATTGAGGCGATCGCAATTTACGCCCAGCATCAGCAGGAAATTAATTTAGTATTGATCGATATCATGATGCCGAGTTTAGATGGATTAACAGCTATCCGTACCCTCAAAAAATTAAATCCTCAACTCAAAATCATCGCCACTAGCGGATTACCTACTCACAGTCGGGAAGCTTTAGCAGCTGGTGCGCAAGAGTTTTTAGCCAAACCTTACACAGCCGCAGATTTATTAAATACTTTATCTGAGTTAATCGCCAACCAATAGACTGGTAAGCTAAAACCCATCTCCATTGACATAATCATTTCATGGGGTTGTTGACAGTCAACACTCAACACTCAACAATCAACTGTGAAAAGATTAAAATCAATGTGCTGGGCTATCTCAGCTACATTGAGATATCTGGAGTTTGTCATCCTGTGCTTACTGAATTACCAAAAATCAACGCCCTCAAACAACCCACTAGTTCCGCTTGGGTAGAACAAGCGATCGCTAATTTAGATATAATTCTGCTCGATCATTCCCACTGCGAACGTAAAGCAGCAGGCGTGGCGTTAAATTTTATGTTTCGCTACCCTTCCAATGCGAAAATGGTCAGAGAATTAACTGCGATCGCTCGTGAAGAACTAGAACACTTTGAACTCGTCAATCAGTGGCTAGAACGCCGCAACATCCCCCTCGCACCCTTACCACCACCACCCTACGGCGCGGGTTTAAAAGCGCAAGTTCGTCCCCAAGAACCAGATAGATTTTTAGATTCTTTACTCGTCACCGGATTAATAGAAGCTCGTAGTCATGAACGCTTAGGATTATTAGCTACACACTGTCCTGAGCCAGAATTAGCCAAATTTTACAAAGGTTTGATGGCATCTGAAGCCCGTCATTTCGGTACATACTGGGTTCTAGCTGATACTTACTTTGACCGTGAAATTGTCATGCAACGGCTCGATGAACTAGCAATAGTTGAAAGCGATCTGTTAGCAACATTACACTCAGAGCCTAGAATTCATAGTTAGTATATCAGCGTAAATGAATTATGAAACTTCAGTTAACACACCTCAGACTACTCGTATCCAATTATAAAGAGACTTTTTTGTTTTACCGGGATGTACTGGGATTGAATGTAGATTGGGGTGATGAAGAAACTGGATACGCCGAGTTTAACACCGGATCTATCCAGCTTGCTGTATTCAAAAAAGAGTTCATGGCACAAGTCATCCCCAGCATCAATCAGCCTTCATCCTTTGCTAGCCAAGATAAAACATCCTTAATTTTTGCTGTCGATAACGTCGATGAAGTTTATCAACGCCTCAAAGATCGTAATGGTATCCTCATGGCTCCACCGACAGATCGTCCAGACTGGGGAATTCGCACAGCTCATTTTCGCGATCCCGATGGCAATTTAATTGAGATATACACCAACTTGGGCATCCTGAGTTAAATTTTCTTTGCCAGTTACTAGTCGATGTCTCAACCACAGCCAAACCAGAGTCCGAACTTTCGCCGCTTTGCTGACTGGTGCTTACATCAAGATAGCCTCTCACCTAAAGCCAGACATACAGTTGAGGTTCTATTGGCGGAAGTTATTACTTCTGATTGCTACCAAGCAGAGCAACGACTTGCAAGCGTTATCAGACTGGGGCTAAATTATCAGGAAATTTCCGATCTAAGTCTACTATCTACATTAACCAATCTGACTTACTTAGAACTCGGTAATAATCAGATTTCTGACATTAGTCTATTATCTAGTTTAAGGAAACTGCGTTACCTAGAAATCAGTGATAATTCGATTGCCGATTTTTGTCCGTTGTCTGGTCTAACTAATTTTACTAAACTCTTTATTTGGCATAATAAAAATGACCTAGACCTGAGTCAATTTTCTACACTTCTCAACTTGACTCTACTGCGAACCAGCCATTGAATTTAGCGACGCTTGGCATACTGGATACTACTATCATAGTGTTAAACTACCAGAGAAATACGGCAAAATTCACCCCCAACAATGGCAAGCACAATGGCTTGTACAAGAAGACAATGCTGAACTTAGATGCATATTAATCCAAGGTATAGGCTACGATCGCATTTGTCAGCAACTACAAGCGCAAGTCATCGATTCTTGGGAAGAATACACCTTACTTCGCATTGATGCTGATGTTGATGTTGAGCCAATTCATCTTTTAAAAATGACTTGCCCTAGCACGGCAAAAATTCATACATTAAGAGTACCGCCTTTGATCAACTCTGCCAGAGTTGCGATTCGTTGGGTAAATTGGGATATAGATCCAGAAGAAATTTCTGTGTAAACTTGACTCTCTTTTTGCTCCCATTCAAAATTAAAAATTATTGAAAATTTTCCGATGAGAGATTATTATCGAGACTTTTTGATTCGTAACTGGGAGCAGAGCGATCGCACTAGCACTGCCGCAGTTATTAGTTATGTATTATCAGAATACGGTTTGGGCTGGGAACCAAACGGAGCCGATCGCGATGTGGTACAAGTTGAAGAATGCTACTTAGCCACAGGCGGTGAATTTTGGGTAATTGAACACCAAGGGCAATTAGTAGGAACCGGGGCATACTATCCGGTAAATCGCGGTGAAAAAGCCGTAGAAATCAGGAAAATGTATTTATTGCCCAGCATCAGAGGTATAGGATTAGGGAAATATTTGTTACAACAACTAGAAGAAGCGATCGCTGCCCGTGGCTTCAAGCAAATTTGGATAGAAACCGCCAGCGTCTTAGTAGAAGCTGTCAAACTCTACGAAAGCAACGGCTATCAACCAGCCACAGGAGTAGAAACCCCAAGGTGCGATCGCGTTTATGTCAAATACCTCAATCAATCCTCAAAGGAAGAGGGTTGACGGTTGACAGTTGACTGTTGACGCTTGACTCATACCCCATGCCCCATGCCCCATCCCCTAATTAAAGGATTACTTAATCTTTTTCTCCAATCCCATTGTCCTTTGTGTCAACGCAGTACCCCTAGCCATCTGTGTGAATACTGTGAAAGACAGCTGCAACAATGTCGCCTGCAAGACCCGAAAATCTTTTGGCAAAGACCGATACCAGTGTTTAGCTGGGGGGTTTATGGTGGTTCGTTAAAAAGAGCGATCGCTGTGATGAAATATGAAAATCAACCACAAATTGCTAAACCTTTAGGTCAGTGGTTAGGTGAAACATGGTTATTAAATTCGCCCATTGATCATCAAAATTTGCTAGTCGTACCCATACCACTTCACCCCAGTAAACAAAAAACCCGAGGATACAATCAAGCCGCACTCATAGCCCAAAGCTTTTGTCAAACAGCTGAGTTAAAATTCAAACTAAATGGTCTAGAAAGAGTTAGAGAAACTAAAGCACAATTTGGTTTATCGGCATCTGAGCGCGAAAAAAACTTGGCAGCAGCTTTTGTTGTTGGGCAAGAATTGCGCCGTATTCCTCCCACTGTACCAGTGTTGTTAGTAGATGATATTTACACTACGGGTGCTACCGCCGCAGCCGCGGTGCAAACACTCAGTGAGTGCAAAATTCCTATATTAGGCTTGGTAGCCCTTGCTACTACAAACAAAAATAAATAACTCAACAACACATGGGAAAGCTATTATTCTTTAAAACTCTATAATTGACCAAATTATCCTGTTTTTATGGAAATTTTGCTTTAATGATCAGTCAAGTTTTTGTCGCGGGTTTACAACGGCTAATTATTCTTCCTGCCACCTTATTGGCAATGAGCATCAGTACAAATGCTGTTTTTGCTCAAAATAAGTTATATAGTCCAATTCCTTTAACTACCAGTAGTTCAGAATTTTCCGATACTCTTTCAGAGAAAGATATTCCCACAGGTCAGGGCGGGTACGCTCGCGATTACGCTGTCAAGCTCAATAAAGGCGACAATTTAGCAGTTGATTTGTCATCAGATAACTTTGACTGCATTATTACCCTACTTTCGCCCAATGGTACAACCTTAGCCGAAAATGACGACGGGCCTGATGGCACAAGTAATTCCCTATTGTTTACCCGCATTGCAGAGACAGGAACTTATATAATTCGCGTCCGTTCTTTCGGAGAAACTGGCGTTGGTAACTTTAAATTAAAAGTAACAAAGCTACAGCCGATAAAGTGATATGGGGCATGGGGCATGGCTATTTCTCCTGTGCTTCCTCTGCCCCTCTGATTTCTTTCAAAAAGCAGTGAGAACGCAAAGAAATAGGGCTTCAGTCCATTCCACAACTGCGCCATAAGTGTCACCAGTGTGACCGCCTAATTTGTGGTTAAACCAGGCACTAGTGGCAGTAGCGATCGCTATTCCCGCAGCTACCATTACTAATGCCAAAAATCTCTGCTGGTTATATAGTAAAAAGAGTAATCCACTGATGCTAATCAGTAACAACAGTCCCGGTAACAAATCTTTGTAGGATTGAATGGCTTGTTTGTGAAATGCGCCTTTACCAGTCGGTTTAAGATAAGGATAATAAGCGATCGCTAGCTGTTGTCCCCAGCGTCCCCAACCACAAGTAGCCATCAAGATTAACCAACGGTTTGTTTCTATCTCTGTCAAGGCTGTTGTTTTTAGCAATAATAGAGCGATCGCAGCCATTGCGCCAAATGCACCTGTAGCACTATCTGCCATCACCTCTAGCCTTCTCTCTGGGTCACCTACCGCCAAACCGTCAGCAGTATCCATTGCTCCATCTAAATGTAGCCCTCCAGTAATGCCAATACCCATGCTGACTACTAGCGCGCTACGAGTTAATATTGGTATACCCAAATAACTCATTCCCATATCAAACAATCCTAAAATTCCCCCAATCAACAGCCCAATTAGTGGAGCCATACGCGCCACTTGCGCAAATACCAATCCGTTGACAGTTGGCAACGGAATTACAGTATAAAATATCACGGCAGCTACCAAATCAAGCAGCAGCTTTTTCCCAAAACTAGGCTGGTCGTTCATAGAATTTACGGGATGAGGGGCTAGGGATGAGGGGCTAGGGTCTAGGGACTAAGAACAAATGACTAATGACTAATGACCAATGACCAATGACCAATGACCAATGACAAAATTTAGCTTATTGGACGGTCGCTCTCAAAAGTTGATATTTTTTAAATGTAGGGAGTAAACAGACTTTTGACCTCAAAATTTTGCGCTGTTGCACCTCACTTACGCTCATACCCCATTTCCTTATGAGTCACCATCTACCCGACACCAAGATACCAGCTCCGTGCATTATTAACACGGGCATTATTGTGAATAAGCTCGACATCCGGCGATTGTTGGCTGACTTAGGTCGAGTCCACTACATCTACACCCAAGACGGACAGTTACAAAGTGAGGGTGATGGGGATGTGATGGAAGTGTTTGCCAACCCGCAAAGGTCTACTCTCGTGGCTAACCATGCACTTTATTTGAACGTTCATAGTTTTGACTACCTAGAACTCAAACAGTCCGAGCAACAAGAAACCTACTTTGATTTGCTCCAAGAAGGTATGTGTTTGCGGCTGATTCCCCTCTCAACGCCTTTACAAGAGCGCAGAGAGCGCAACTTGAATGTGAGCGCCATCGAAGCCATGATGGAGCAAGTACTCGCCGCCAGATGGGATGCGGAAATTGATGATGATACGACCGACTCATTTTGAATAATTTAGCTTGAAAATACTGTTGACTGTTGACTGTTGACTGTTGACTGTTGACCGGAAAGAGAAATTTTTAAGGCTTTTTAGTTTACCAATCTTTATAGATTAATTTTTTTTATGCCTTTGTGCCTTTGTGCCTTTGGGGTGGAAAATAATCTTTTACCACAAAGACCCAAGGGCATACAATCGTTAAATTAACGAAATCATATTAATTTTGCCTTGAGCGCTAATTTTTCTTTTCAATGTCTTGCTTGCTGTAGCAAGACAAAAGCTAGGGCTGGCGTATTTTTCACCCCTCACGGCCCTGTGGAAACCCCTAGATTTATGCCAGTGGGGACGCTAGCAAATGTGAAAACTGTGACTCCAGCCCAACTTAAGGATACTGGGGCACAGATGGTATTGTCTAATACTTATCATCTCCACCTCCAACCAGGGGAAGGAATTGTAGCGGGCGGTGGGGGACTGCATAAATTCATGGGTTGGGACGGGCCAATGCTCACTGATTCCGGTGGGTTTCAGGTCTTTAGTTTAAGCGAGATGCGAAAAATTACGGAAGAAGGCGTAACTTTTCGTTCTCCCCATGATGGACAAATCATTAAATTAACGCCAGAACGCTCAATTGAGATTCAAAATACTCTAGGGGCGGATGTGATTATGGCGTTTGATGAATGTCCGCCATACCCAGCGACTCGCGAAGAAGTAGAAGCGGCTACGGAACGTACTTATCGCTGGCTAGAACGCTGTATAGCGACGCATCAACGCAGCGATCAGGCGCTATTTGGGATTGTCCAAGGTGGGGTGTATTTAGATTTGCGATCGCAAGCGGCTTTAGCTTTAGCTAAGTTAGATTTACCAGGATATGCAATTGGTGGTGTCAGTGTCGGTGAACCGCCAGAACTAGTGGCGCAGATTGTCCAAGCAACCGCACCATTATTACCACCAGAAAAACCCCGTTATTTAATGGGTGTGGGTACATATAAAGAAATGGCGATCGCGATCGCCTCCGGTGTCGATGTATTTGATTGCGTAATTCCCACCCGTTGGGCGAGACATGGAACAGCAATAGTTCAAGGCGAACGCTGGAATTTAAAAAATGCTAAATTCCGTGAAGATTTTGCGCCATTAGATGAAACTTGTACATGCTACGCTTGCCAAAACTTTAGTCGTGCTTACATATCTCATTTAGTGCGATCGCAAGAAATTTTAGCTTACACCTTATTGAGCATTCACAACATCACAGAACTCATACGTTTTACCCAACGCATCCGCGAAGCCATATTAAGCGATCGCTTCGCCACAGAATTTGCTCACTGGCTAGATTGAGTAGGAGGGAGACAAGGAGGACAAGGGAGACAAATGACTATTGACAACTGACAACTGACAACTGACCATTGACCAAACCATGTTAAGATACCTATCAATTATGAAAGCTGTGTTGGATAGGTGGATTTAAACGAATATGGAAGCAGCATTGTTGTTAGCAAAATTGCCGGAAGCATACCAAATTTTTAATCCTTTGGTAGATGTTCTCCCAGTAATTCCCGTTTTCTTCTTGTTACTTGCTTTCGTTTGGCAAGCAGCAGTTGGATTTAGGTAAGTTAATTAAGTTTTCATCTCTGGGACAGGTTAAAAATACCTGTCCTATTTTTTTGTATTATTAGTTTTGCAAAACTAGATATTTCTTAATAATCTGTAATCTTTTAATATAGACTTAAGTTAGTATATCAAGCCTGGTTAAAAAAATATCAAAGCCACGCTGCAAGTCCCTAAGGTATTAGTTATGGGTAATATCAAATTTGTTAAAGAAGATAAAGAAATAATAGCGGCAGATGGTGCTAATCTCCGGCTGAAAGCCATGCAAAATGGCATTGATATCTATACATTGTTTGGCAAAATGACAAATTGCGGCGGCTATGGCCAGTGTGGTACTTGCATAGTCGAGATTACAGAAGGTATAGAGAATCTTTCCCCGCGCACAGATGTAGAAAACCGCAAATTAAAGAAAAAACCCGAAAATTACCGCCTTGCTTGTCAAACCTTAGTTAACGGGCCTGTCAGCGTAGTCACCAAGCCTTAGCCTTTTAGATGCATTTCCGGTTAGCAAGCATTTGCACCATCAGAAAATATGGGCAAACTCTGTCATCTATGATGCTATTCTAAATGTTGTTGACCGGAAATCTAGGAGAGGCTTTCTTGCCATGCAAGTTAATGACCTGGGGTTTGTAGCGAGCATTCTGTTCGTACTAGTTCCCTCTGTATTTTTGATAGTTCTTTACATCCAGACTGCCAGCCGCGAAGGTAAAAAAGATAGTTAAAACGCTTTATAAAATAAAGAACCCCTACACCAATGGTGCAGGGGTTTTTGTTTATCAACCGCTAAATCTATTTAGCTGTTAACTAGTGGTTCGTGCCAACAGTACAGGACAAGTAGCATTCACGCGAACATAGTCAGATAAAGAAGAGCCAATGAGCCTATCTATATCGACAAAACTCTTAGCTACCGATGGACGACGATCGGGAGATCCCAGTAATAATAAATCTACGCTCAATTCTTCTGCTAAACGACAGATTTCTTCACCTGGTTTACCCGAACTGCTGAAACAACGTGCTTTGACTCCTTGTTTGTTGGCTTCTGCAACAGCTGCGGCTAAAACTGAATTCTTCTCTGGGGTAACTTCGGTGAGTTCAGATGATTTACCGCGTAAATCTGTATTTACATTCGCTAAGATTAGCTGACCACCCTCGATACCACGCAGTAAGAACAAAGCTAAACTCAAGCAGTGTTTCGCTGACTCCGAGTTATCCATTGCCACCATAACGCGGTTAATTCGTTTAACATAAATGTCATCTTTGACCAGCAACATAGGACGAGATGACAGTTGGAATACATACTGGCTAACTGAATTCGATAAAATAGATTGTAGGCGCTTGAGTCCGCGTGAACCCATGATGATCAAGTCAGCATCGATTTCATCAGCTACCTGACAAACCACATCTTTGGGATCACCTTGGCGCAAGATAGAAGAAACCTGGCTCGCATCTAAGTTCAAAGTCTGAATCGCATTTGCTAAGATCTTGCCACCTTCCTCCCACTTTTCGGTCATAGCGTTAGCAGTAGATTGAGATGGAACTACGTGCAACACTGTAACTTTTGCAGTTTTGATTGATGGCACTTCTTTTAATGCCTTGAGCATTTCTTCTGCATGTCCCAATCCAGACACAGCCAGCAAAATTTTATCTATCATCATACGTCTTGTTGTTAAGATTGCTTTGGTTTCTGCTCTTAGTGATTCGACTCAACTTGGCTTGGTTACAAGCTTGCTGAACTACCTAGTTAAGTTTTTCGCACTCATCGCATCACAGCCAATCATCCACAGTATTATTCTTCGAGAATGAGAAGATGAATTTTACAGTTGGAATTGTGATGGTGATTTGCACTTCAGTCAAGTAAGTTCTTAACTAGGCTCTGATGATTAAGCTTACTTTCAATTTAGCCTGAACAATTTACTAAAATATGATGGTATTTATTATTTTTAATTTATGTTTACTTTTGTTCATTAAAAGTGAGTTAAGTATTGCAACGATGCTCTAAAAAAAGTAAATGAATTATATATAAATCTCATATCATATATAATTCACAAATTAGCAGAATGTCTGTTTGATAAGAGTTACAGATTTTTTGTATTTAAATGTCAAATCAGATTCCTATGGCATCTTTTATGCTTAATTCAGCATTTTGCAATAACTCTTGATAAACATTAAGCTATTTTTTTAGATTTTTTTTGGTTGAATATAATAAAAATTTGCTAGATAAATCCCTAAAAGTTTGTAACTCCTGTATTTTTACAGTTGACTATTAATTGTCATCTGATAAATCACAACTGCAAATTACTTTCATTTTATTTTCATTTTCCTTCACACACAAATGTGCATAAGTACGCTTGAATAGCGATCGCTATTCAAGTGTATATACTGAATAAACTTTAATTAATTAGGGATAAATTGTCACTCACATTATCATGCATAGACTTCAAAACGAAATTCGCAATCGAATTCCCGTATCAATTCCTGGTTTCCCCTTTTAAAACCCATCCCCCCTGTAGGAGGGCGGTCTCCGCTCCCTTATGATATTGATAATCACCACACCCAACCCCCCTTAAATCATCGATGAAATGTGATTTAATTCCGAAGAGCGATCGCACTCACTCATCTAAGGGAATACTATGAGGATGTTTACTGAGCGAGTATTTTGATATGCGTCAATTGTTTCGGTATATGCGTACTTGGCTATTCATCAGCTTACTGTGTTTAGTTGTCAGCTGGTCACTTCCCGTACAAGCTGCTACTTCCGTCAGTTCCAAACTAGAACAGCAAGTATTACAAATCCTCCGCGAACACCCGGAGGTAATTATCGAATCTGTCCAGACATACCAGCAACAACAGCAACAACAACTAAAACAAGTACGCCAAGCATTTTTACAGGATTTAAAAATCAATTCTCAGTCAGTGATTGGCGAATCTCCCACTACAGGCGCGAGTCAGTCAAAGATTGTACTAGTAGAATTTTCTGATTTTCAATGTCCCTACTGTGCTGAAGCCCATAAAACCCTAAAGCAATTGTTAGTAAAGCACCAAAATAAAATTACCTTAGTTTACAAACATTTGCCTTTAATTCCTATTCATGACCAAGCATTACCAGCAGCAAAAGCAGCTTGGGCTGCAAATCAACAGGGCAAATTTTGGGAATATCACGATGCTTTATTTGCTAATCAGAATCAACTTGGCGAAGCATTATATATAGATACTGCCAAATCATTGCATTTGGATTTGGAGAAATTTAAAAACGATGCTTTTGGTGCGAATAATATTGCCGAAAAATCTATAGCAAAAGATATCCAATTAGCAGAAAAATTGGGCATTGATGGCACACCCTTTTTTGTGATGAATAGCGAAAATTTCTCTGGTGTAGTGCAGTTATCGAATCTTGAGAAAATATTAGCTGATGCTAAATAGATGAGAGCATACAGTGGATATTTCTGTAAAATTTATCCAATCTTTGCCTAATACAAATAGGGTGCGTCAGCCAGACATCAGCTTTGAATCTCAAAAGCTTATTGGAACTGAAGCACCCTACATCAATTTGAAACTCCCTGAGAGGGTTTGCTCACTCTTTACGTTTATTGTAAGAAAGGTTACAACATACTGTTGAGTGAGAATTGTATAACGCAGAGGCTTAACGCCGAGTAGTAGGAGATTTGTCTGTACTCCTAGGCGTAACTCTGCGCTTTTTTTCAGAAAATATTTAGGTAAAATTTCCGAAATTTTACTATCTTTTCATGTATCTAAAATCTATAAAGTTTAACCGTATAAATTACCTAGTGAGATAATTTATGAGTCGCGTTGGCATTTGGCTATTTTTGCCTCTTACCTTGATAGCTAGCTGTTATCAACAACTAATACCCAATAAGCAGTCTGTAGCAAAATCGCCCCAACCTATAGTTCAAAAGGCTAGTCCTACTCTGTTAGCGAAGGCAA
Source organism: Tolypothrix sp. FACHB-123 (assembly GCF_014697075.1). GTDB lineage: Bacteria > Cyanobacteriota > Cyanobacteriia > Cyanobacteriales > Nostocaceae > Aulosira. The sequence continues at coordinate 11,492 of NZ_JACJRE010000009.1, forward strand.
CTTATCTTTCTCCTTTAGAACAACAAGTAATTGTGGAGATGAACAAAGTGCGGACAAATCCTAAATCCTACCTTCCTATCATAGAAAACTATAGAAAGCGCTTTCAAGGAAATCGAGTCAAAATTGGCCAGAATACTTATTTAGTGACTCAAGAAGGGGTAAAGGCGGTAGATGAAGCGATCGCATTTCTTAAATCGGCTCGTCCTGTGGGAACATTGACAGCCTCTAAAGGAATGTCTTTAGGGGCGAGAGATCATGTCAAAGACCAAGGCCCCAAAGGTACAACAGGTCATAATGGTAGCGATGGTAGCAGCCCAGTTAGTCGCATTAGTCGCTATGGTCAATGGCAAATCACAGCAGGCGAAAATATTAGCTATGGCCCAAGCACCGCCCAAGATATCGTCATGCAGTTAATTATCGATGATGGAGTAAGCGATCGCGGTCATCGCACCAACATTTTTAATGGTGCTTTTAAAGTTGCTGGTGTGGCTTACGGCACTCACAAAAAATATAGAACAATTTGCGTAATTAATTACGCTGGTGGTTATAAAGAAAAATCATAATTTTGTATTCAGGATTTCAGTCCTGAGAGAATTTGATATTTGCGATTTTGGATTGAGTAATTTCAATCCAAAATTCTTTGATGGCGATATTTTTTATCATTTAATTAATTAGCGATGCTATCACCTTTAGAACAAGAAATAATTGCAGAAATGAACAAGGTGCGGACAAAACCTACTGCATATCTTCCAGCTTTAAAAAACTGGAAACAGCGTTTTCAAGGGTTACAAGTCAAAATCGCTGAAGGAGTTTACTTACTGACTCAAGAAGGCGTCACAGCAGTTGATGAAGCAATTTCGGTTCTGTCTTCTGTTAGTCCTGTCGCCGCTTTGAGTATATCTCAAGGAATGTCTTTAGCTGCGAAAGCTCATGTGCAAGATCAAGGAATTACAGGCGCAATCGGTCACACTGGTAGCGATGGTAGCAATCCCTTTACTCGCATGAGTCGCTATGGTAACTGGGAAATTACAGCAGCTGAAAACATCAGCTATGGTTCTTATCTAGCTCAAGATATCATTATGCAATTAATTATTGATGATGGAGTACGCGATCGCGGTCATCGCCAAAATATCTTTAACTCTGCTTTTAAAGTCACTGGGGTAGCTTTCGGCGTTCACCCTAAATATAGACAGATGTGTGTCATCACCTACGCTGGCGGTTATCAAGAAAAATCGGTGTCACAATTATAAGCAAGATATCAATACTTGCTATGACACCAGAAGAACGGGGACTAATGGGCGATCGCCATAGTGCTAAGGCTGCAAAGTTAAATGTCTATATTCAAGGTCAAGGTTTCCCCATCTTGGCTTTACATGGCCATCCTGGTTCTGGTCGGAGTCTTGCTGTGTTTACAAATCACCTATCCAAGCGCTATCAAACTTTTGCCCCTGACTTGCGTGGATATGGAAAAAGTCGCTTTCAGGGTGATTTTGTCATGGAAGACCATATACATGACTTAGAAGTTCTCCTAGACCGCTTTGAGATTAAAAAATGTCTGGTATTGGGGTGGTCTTTAGGTGGTATTTTGGCTATGGAACTGGCGTTACGTTTACCACAACGGGTGACAGGGCTGATTTTAGTGGCGACAGCTGCTAGACCTCGTGGCAATCATCCCCCGATTACTTGGCAGGATAATCTGTATACTGGTGTGGCGGGAATCTTGAATTATATTAAACCAGGTTGGCAGTGGAATATTGAAACTTTTGGCAAGCGATCGCTATTTCGTTACCTGATCCAACAACATACACCCACAGCTTATAGTTATCTGGCTAAAGATGCTGTGCCAGCTTATTTACAAACTTCTTCTGCGGCTACTCGCGCTCTTTATACTGCTATCCGCGCTGGTTACAACAGACTTACAGACTTGGAGCAAATAGAATGTCCTAGCTTGGTACTTGCTGGTGCCCAAGACCGTCACATCACAGTTGATGCTAGTTTAGAAACAGCTCGTCACCTGAAAAACTGTCAGTGGGAATCTTACGCCAATACTGCTCACCTTTTCCCTTGGGAAATTCCCCAGCAGGTATTGAGAGACATTGACTGCTGGATTAAGGAGCATTCTCCAGAAATTCACTAATGCTGATAGTGGAGGTTGGAATCATGGGATTGAGCCGCCAGATTGAAAGCATCTGGCGTAACTAAAAATTCCCACCAGCAAATTGAAATCTCAGTTTGATTGGTTCTACCAGGAATCAGCCAGGCCAGGTTACTCTACTCTGGAAATTAGAGAACGCAACTGGCTTCTCAATAATCAGCATTTGATAGTGAATGTTGCCTAATTAAATCTGACCGCTAAAGGCAGGCGTTACTTTGCGGTCAATCCGTTCCCCCAGGTCTTCAGCAATTGTTAAAGAATCTGGTTTACAACGCTTGACATTCACAGTAATTCCCTGTGCGCCTTCTGCTTCTAAATCTTCTATGTAACCTTTAATTGCCAGATTGGCTTCCACAGAGTTCAGAAACGGGCCAAAGTAGTACGTGCAACGGGGATTTTGTGTCACAATCTCTACCCACCAAGCCATGCCTAGATTGTTGACTGTGCTAATCAACGTTTCCTTGAGATCATCCCAAATGGTTTTCATGGTAGTTGCCAATTTATGAATGAGGTACTGGATATTAAACGGTTTTTGATTTGTGTTTTTCCTTTACATTTCTTTATACTCTGTTCTTCTAAATTTTCAAAGAGGTTTTGGTAATCTATCCAGATAATGTGTGTTGAGCAAGCGCTGACGGGAAATTTCATACAGCGCCATTCCTGCGGCTACAGAGGCATTCAGGCTAGGGGTTTTACCCTGTAGGGGGATGGATACTAAAACATCGCAAGAGCGTTGTGTTAACATGCTTAGTCCTTCACCTTCTGAGCCAATCACTAAAACGATGGGGCCGCTGAAATTGACTGTGTGCAGGGGTTCACTACCGGTGGCGGCTGTGCCATAAATCCAAAAGCCAGCTTCCTTGAGTTCTTCCAAAGAACGGCTAAGATTCACTACACGAGCAACGGGGAAGTTTTCTAAAGCACCTGCTGCCACTTTTACCACAGTTGAAGTGATCCCGGAAGCCCTTCTTTGAGGAATAACTAATCCTTGTGCACCGATAGCTTCTGCTGTGCGAATAATTGCACCTAAATTATGGGGATCGGTAATCCCATCAGCAACGATAATGACAGGATCGTTGACAGATCTTGCTTTTGCAATTAAATCTGGTAATTCAATATAGCTGTAGGGAGCAATTTGCGCTGCTATCCCTTGATGATTAGCACCGTGAGTAATTTGATCCAAGCGCTTTGGTTCTACTTCATCAATGACTGCGCCATGATCTTTAGCTTGTAAAATCAAATGATGAAAGCGGGGATCGTAACGTAAACGAGAAGTAATCCAGATCCGGTTAAGACCACGCTGACTTTCTAAAGCACTTAAGACTGGATGACGACCATAGATGATATCACTCTCTTCTGATGCTGAGTGTATCTCTGTAATGGGATGAGGCAAGTGACGCTGCTGATTACTTCTTATCGTTACGGGTTTAGCATCACCAGTTCTTACTGTTAGGGGTTTAGCATCACTAGATTGATGATGACGCACGGGTTTAGCCTCACCAGGTCGGGACTGGCGAATGGGATTAGCGAGAACGCGCTTTTTACCTTTGACTTTCACAGGTAGGCCGCGATTAGGTTCGCCAGCAGTTTTGATTTTTCTGGGTTTATCAGATGACATAGGAGTATTTGCTATTACTTATAAGGTGGGCATACTGTTTACTAAACTTACCGAAGCTCACTCGGCCTAGATTTTGCTAGCGTGAGATTAACGGCCCACTATTTTTCTAGATGGAGTTTCTGCAACAGTTCGGTTAAGCGGGGGAAGTCTGTGAGATAAAGGTAGCCGATTAATGTTTCTAGACTAGTTGCTTGCTGGTAAATTTCTGGATCAACCCGTTTAGAGCGTCCTGCGGCAGCATTACGACCCCGTCGGACAATATCTAATTCACTATCCCTCAAATGAGGTATTAGCGATCGCAAATGTAGCGCCTGTTGTTCTGCTCTTACCTGTGCCACTACCAGACGATGGTAAGTGTCTGGTCGCTGCAATGGCATTAGATAAAACATTCTAACATATAGCTCATAAATTGCATCTCCTACATATGCTAATGCAGCAGGAGAGATTTGTTGCACTTGTGAAACAGAAATTTGTTGGGGTAGTTGAAATGTGTTTGTTAAGAGCGATTCAGTCCAAAATGAATTCTGTTGCACAGGTTCATCTTGTCCATCTAATAGCTCTTCCTCCTTGGGCTTCACAAGTTAACTATTCCTTCTTGTGCTATATTTGGCAGCCATCATTGCTCTTGTGTTTACATACTTAGCATTATCTACACTATCAAAAATTACTGACTAAATCCGATCTTTTTATTGAGATCTGAAAATTTTAATAATTTTAATATTTGTTAGCTATATTGATTGGCGATCGCTTGGGCTACTTATCTATAGATTGGTCATTAGTCCTTGGTCATTTGTGTTGACAAATGACACAAGACAAATGACTATTGACGATCTGAGCGAAAAAATGAACAATTTAGACGCTCGTTAGCTTAAAGAAGTTTGCTAGCCAACTTTGTTAAAAATTAAGCTATCCAGATAAAGCATCGGATAGCTAGATTGTGTTTTTGGTCAAGCAATCAAGACGACTTGATGTTTTCTAGAGCCGCATCAACGGATGATTGCAGGGAGAGAAACTTCTCTAAGCGAACAAGCTTGACCGTTTGAGTTACACGGGCATTGGTGACAATTTGCAAGGTGCCATTAGCGGTTTGAGCCTGCTTGGCTAGTTGTACCAAAGCACCTAAGCCAGAGCTATCAACAAAGTCGATTTGTGAGAGATCCAAAATAATATTTTTTGGCCCCTCATCAATTTTGCTACTGAGTACCTTGCGAAATGTCGGCTCAGAAAAAGCATCTAATAAACCTGTGAGGCGGAATAGCTGACAGTTATCCCGGGCTTCACGAGTACCCCTTAGGCTCACAGTTAGATTCAGTGGCTCAGCAATAACTCCCTCCTCATGGTGAAAGTGAACGCTCCAGTATAATTGGTTTTGGTGCAAGTTGTCTACAACCTGCTGGGTTAGGGCATGGGGCATTGAAAACAATTTTGGATTTTGGATTTGCGATAGCGCAGCGTTAGCGAGTCCGCGAGCGTCTTTTGGATTGTATTTGAATCTAAAATCCAAAATCTAAAATCTAAAATTCCTAGTACCTAGTACCTAGTCCCTATTTTATTTAACCCCAGTTGCGGCTAATTGACGTGCTGCTCGCATTGCTTTGACAAATTCCTCAAACAAGTAATCAGCATCATGGGGGCCAGGACTAGCTTCTGGGTGATATTGTACTGAAAATACAGGCAGTGATTTGTGACGTACCCCGGCAACAGTGCGATCGTTCAAGTTGAGGTGGCTAATTTCCACAACTGCTTCAGGTAAAGAATCCGGGTCAATAGCAAAACTATGGTTTTGACTAGTAATTTCTACCCGTTGTTGTAAGCCTGCTGGCTGATTCAATCCCCGATGCCCAAACTTGAGTTTAAAGGTTTCTGCTCCCAAGGCATGACCCAAAATTTGATGCCCCATACAAATACCAAAGATGGGTTTTTCCGCGCCTAGCAGTGCCTTGGCAGTTGCAATACCTTCTGTTACTGCGGCTGGATCGCCAGGCCCGTTGGAAAGGAAGATGCCATCTGGATTATATTTGATAATTTCTTCTGGTGGTGTATGCGCGGGTACAACAATGACTTGACAACCATAGCTGGCGAGGCGACGTAAGATATTACGTTTCACCCCAAAGTCAAGGGCGACAACGGTGAAGGATTCGCCACTGTTTTCCGATGTATTGGCGTTGAATTCCCAAACCGGAATTGTCGGTTCTGACCATTCATAAACCGTTGGCGTAGTTACTTCCCGCACCAGATTTAATCCTTGCATATTTGGAGCCGCCTGTACCTGCTCCAGCAACTCAGCCTCATCCAAAATAGATGTGGAAATACCACCATTCATGGCTCCAAACATGCGAATTTTGCGGGTGAGGGCGCGGGTATCAATGCCGTAAATACCTGGTACTTGGTGTTGTTTCAGGTAGTCAGGCAAGGATTGCGTTGAGCGCCAATTACTCGGTCGCTGACAAATGTTGCGCGCGATCGCACCTCGTACCTGTGGTCTAGCCGATTCTTCATCTTCGGGATTGACCCCAGTATTACCCAGTTCAGGATATGTAAAAACAACTATTTGACCGCAGTAACTGGGATCTGTTAACACTTCCTGATATCCAGTCATGCCAGTGTTAAACACCACTTCCCCAATTGTGGTTCCCGTGGCACCAAAAGACCAACCACGATAAGCAGTTCCATCCGCTAGGACAAGTAGAGCAGGTATTGTGTCAGACAGAGACATAGGCAATCATGATTAGGGGTTAGGGCTAGGGATTAGGGGCTAGGGGTTAAGTTTTTCTTGTTTTTTAGCCTTAGTCTTTATTCCCTAGTAAGCTGCGAATGCTAATTATCCCATGAGTTGGGTAATTTAGCGAGAAGATGGTTAGGGGCAGGGGGACAAGGAGGGAGGACAAGGGAAGGGGGACAAGGAGGACAAGGGAGAAGAATGACCAATGCCCAATGCCCAATGCCCAATGCCCATTTCTTAACTTTCCTGCAAAAGATGTAGATTTCCTCCTTAAAGGGCGGGTAAAATCGAAGTTAATTATGCTCCAGTCTTTTTTATCCCGTGCAACCCTGGTTGCTCTTACAAGTGCGCTAGCGGTTTTGGGTGTTGCCTGTAGTCAAGACAAACAAAGTACTGCGAATCGCGATCGCGAGCAGCCTACGCCCGTGGACAAGCTAGCAGAAACGCCTGTTGTCGAAGCAACAACACAATTATCCAAACCAGAACCCCAGGCACAGTCTTCGTCGGTAGTTGAACTGAATTCTTTTGAGTTGGCGCTGGACAAGGCGGCTGGTGCGATGACGATCAGCCGATCTGCCCAATCTCCTGATGATTGGAAGTTGGTGGCGAGTCAGTTCCAAGATGCGATCGCGTTGATGCAAAATATCCAGCAAGAAAGTCCCAATTTCACGGTCGCGCAAATCAAAATCTCTGAATACCAGCGTCAAATTAAATATGCCTTAGACAAGGCTAGCCCGAAACCTGTTACACCGGTAGCCGCCAAACCCCAAAGGGTAGTTGTTGTAGTTCCTTCACAAAAAACCCTGTCTAACCCTAGTCAACCTCTAGCGTCACAGGTGCTAAAACCACAACAACCAGCCGTCCAATCGGTGTTAATGCCATCGCCACAAGTTACCGAAGAGTCAGATGTGTTTATTGCCCCAATAAAACGCCGCATTGGCGGAACACCAATTATTGAAGTTACCTTCAATGGCGAGCGGCGATTTGAAATGATTGTGGATACCGGGGCTAGTGGCACTGTGATTACCCAAAACATGGCAAATACTTTGGGTATCGTCCCTGTAGGTAAAACTAAAGCCAACACAGCCAGTTCCAAGCAAGTGGAATTTACCATTGGCTATGTTGACTCGATGGCTGCGGCTGGGGTAATGGTGAATAAAGTACCAGTAGCGATCGCAGGTTCAGACTTAGAAACAGGATTGCTAGGTCATGACTTTTTCGGTAATTACGATGTCACCATCAAGCGCAACGTCGTAGAATTTCGCCCCCAATCCCACGGGGATATCAATTCCCCAGAAACCGGACTAACTCCTCCAATTTCACCCAAGGAGCGCCAGTATTTAGGATCTCCTTAGCTACCTTAATACCTTGAGCATGGTCTAACAACGGGATCGCACCTGCCACTTGTAGCGCTAATGAAGCATTTAACGCCACAGCATCCTGTTGCGCTTGAGTGCCTTTACCTTGGAGTACCGCTTTCAAAATTTCCGCATTTTCCTGGACATCACCGCCTCTGAGTGTGCCTATTGTTGCTGGCGTTAAACCCACTTCTTCCGGATTTAGAGTAGTTAACTGCACTTCCCCATCCGATAACACGGCTAAATCGGTGACATCTCCTAATCCCGCTTCATCAAGTTTTTCCCGCCCGTGTACAACAATTGCCTTTTGCTTACCTAAGTTTTGTAAGGCATGGGCAACAGTTGCTAATAATTTAGGAGTAAATAACCCTACCACTTGCCCAGTGGGATTTAAAGGATTTACCAAAGGGCCGAGTAAATTAAACACAGTCCTTACCTTGAGAGTTCGACGCAAAGCCGCAACTGCTTTGAGTGCAGGGTGCCAACCAGGAGCAAAGAGGAAAGTGATCCCCACTTCTTTGACTGCTGCTTGAACTTTTTCGCTGGGAGCGCTGAGATTCACACCCAAAGCTTCTAAAACATCCGCGCTTCCTGTGAGACTGGATGCTGAACGATTACCATGTTTCGCCACAGGTACACCATAGGCAGCAGCCACAAAAGCAACTGCTGTAGAAATATTAAAAGTTGACGAACCATCTCCACCAGTACCACAGGTATCGATGAGGGAATAAGGTGAAGAAATATCCCCAACTCCTTGAGTTCCTACATTCCCGTGTCCCAGAGATTGAGACTGTAGCACTTGTGCCATCCCAGTCAACTCATCAGCCGAAACCCCTTTAAAGTTCAGTGCTGTTAAAATTGCTCCCGATAATTCTGGGGGAACAGATTCACTCAGCCAACCTTGCATCAATTCTGCCGATTGATTGCGGGTTAAAGATTCACCATCAATTAATTGTTGCAGCAACAAATACCAGCTAGTTGAGATTTCTGGCGTAGAGATGGGGGAAGTTGTCATAGATAAGTTTTGTGTGTGCGCTAGGGTCTGGGAGTTATCCTACCGGAAAATGGGAAACAGTTCGTAGTCAGGAATTTAGTCCTTATATATTTGAGGATGCTGATGATAAAATGTGCACCTGTTCCCTCAATTCAAATAAAAAAATTTCTCTCCCCTACCCGAAATAACGCTCGCAGGCTAGAAGCCTGGAGCTATAAGTACGAAGCCCACCTTCGTGGGCTTTGTAAGATTAGCCGCACCCTTCTAGGGTGACGGCGGGATTGTGGAATTGTCGAGGGTTGTAATTTGAGGACTTCAGTCCTCACTAAGAGAAAATTTGATAGTTAGTAATAAATAACTCTTTTCCTTTGGCAGCATTATTTTGTTTATAGTTATTCATCCCATATTGTAATTCCCACTCAAATATATTTGCCCAATTAAAATTTTCTCGGATTTGTGGGGAATTGTCGTAGGTAATTAACCATTGGTGATGGCATTGTTTTAATAATTCAGCAAATTTCTGATGTTCAAAAGAGGTATGTAAGTTACCATCTTTGCCGTAGAGTTTAGATTTTGTGGCGATAAAATAAGGTGGATCTAAAAATAAAAATACTTGCTTTCCTGGTGCATGTAATAATTCACTATAATCTAAATTTGTTATTAAAATATCTTTTGATAAAATAGGTTCTAATTTTTCCAATCTGTCTATAGATGAATTGGTAAAGCGTTTATGAAAAGCTTCTTGGGAAAATCCACCAGATTCTACAGTTCCCGAAAATGTGATTCTGTTGAGTACGAAAAATCTTACGGCTCTTTCCAAATCAGATAATTTATTGATATCTACGCTAGTCAATTCTGCAAATAATAATTTACCGTCTGTATATTCTTGTTTGATACGCCGAATTTCAGCGACTAGTTGAGATATATCAGATTGGGCAAATTTCCAAAATAGATATAACTCGCGGTTTAAATCATTAATCCAAATTTTCAGATGGGGGAATTTTTGTTTTAAATAGATAAATACAGAACCACCCCCTACAAAAGGTTCTCTAAATTCCGAGAAATTTTCTGGTAAGTATTCAATTATTTGCTTAATTGCTTTGGATTTACCGCCGGGATAACGGAGGGGGCTTTTGAGCATGATTTTCTGGCGATCGCAAAAATCTTATTTTAAATATAAATATTCTCCTGGATGCGGTAAACAATAAAAGCTACTTATGCACACAGTCTATGGGTGAGTGCGAATTAGATTTATCTTTCTTTTGTCAAGAAAATGTTGCATTTCTACAAAAATCTGTTACATTACTTTACAGGCAGTCACAACTGTCACCACATAAAAGCTCGGAGTGTTATTTATGGCAGGCTCGAAGAATCCTACACCTACAGTTTCTGAAGATCCTAACGCTTTACGCTGGGGCTTCACTCCTCAGAGCGAAAACTGGAACGGTCGTTTTGCAATGATTGGTTTTATAGCGGCGATTCTAGTGGAAGTTTTTTCGGGCCAAGGAGTTTTACACTTCTGGGGTATCCTCTAGATTCAGCTTGGCTTGATGTTTTGGGAAGACTGCGATGTGTAGAGTCGTCTAGCTTCTCTTGACCTCAAAACTCATTCGGACTGCGATCGCAGTTGCAATACATTCAGATAAATATCATTCTTTCGATAGTTGTAGAAAATGCAAGCTTATGCATTTTTTACTTGAAGGCAAAGCTGAACATTAAATGTTTAGCTTTGCCTTTCTTCTATGTGGATATAGTGGGTAATGCCATACCGTAAAATAAGAAAATATGAGCCATGTTAAATGGAAAAACCAAGATTCAATTGCAGAGAATCAGCCAAGTTATCATTTGTAAGTTTTTTCGGCAAATTTCGCTGAATTTCATAGTTATTAATGAATAACTCTTTTCCTTTAGAAGCTTTACTCTGTTTATAGTTATTCATTCCATATTGCAATTCCCAGGCTGAGATGTTAGCCCAATTAAAATTGTCTCGAATTTGTGGCGAATCATCGTAAGTTATTAGCCATCTGTGATGGCACTGTTTCAATAATTCTGCAAATTTTTGATGTTCAAAAGAAGTATGTAAGTTACCCTTTTTTCCATATAACTTTGATTGATTAGCACTCAAATATGGAGGGTCTAGGAATAAAAATACATCATCCTCAGATGTTGAATATAATAATTCGCTATAATCTAAGTTAGTGATAAGAATATCTTTTGATAAGATATTTCCTAATCTCTCTAGACGATCTATGGATGAGTTAGTAAAGCGTTTATGAAAAGCTTCCTGAGAAAAACCACCGGATTCTACAGTTCCAGAAAAAGTAATTCTGTTGAGTACAAAAAATCGGACTGCTCTTTCTAAATCAGATAAATTATTTACATCTATGCTGGTTAATTCTGTAAATAACAATTTGCCATCTAAAAATTGATTTTTAATTTTGCGAATTTCAGTGACAAGTTGAGATACATCAGACTGAGCCAACTTCCAAAATAGGAATAACTCACGATTTAAATCATTAATCCAAATTTTCAAATGAGGAAATTTTTGCTTTAAATATATAAATACAGAACCACCACCTACAAAAGGTTCTCTAAATTCAGAAAAATTTTCTGGTAAGTATTCTACTATTTGATTTATTGCTTTTGACTTACCGCCTGGATAACGGAGTGGGCTTTTGAGCATAATACAGCGAAACTCCTAAAATCTTATCTAGTACATCTCAAAATAATCATCTTCATTCGCATGATTATTTAGATTAAAGAATTGCTTGCTATTTCAATTTTTAGCTTTAAATTATGATTTTCTTCAGCTTCTAATGCTAAATTTTGGATAATTAATTTTTGCTTTTTGTTTAAAAAAGCATTATTAGCTTTTAAAAAATACTCTAGATCTTCTATTGATGCATCTGGAAAAACTATAGAACCTACAATGTTTTTACCAGTGAGCTTTAATTTTGTCATAAAGGAAACTGGTTGATCGTTCAATATCAAAGAATCTAAATTAGAAAATAAAATTAATTTAAATAAGCCATCTTGAATATCAGGAATCTTTGGCAAGGATTCTGTAGAAGTATTTTTTGACTCTTGTATTACATACATACCTTGATCAAATAATATTTCATCAGGGGTCAAATGATAAATTCCACCTAAATAATTTTCAATACTAAAGGTTGCCTTTAAGCCATCTACTAAATATTCTAGCTTATGAGAGGTGAGAGCTTCTCTCTTGCTTGCACTTAAAGAACCTTTGAGCGAAATATTCTTAAATTCATCAAACTCCTCTGTGATTTTTTGTAAATATTTATCCATGCCTGTCCGTGCATGAATGATTACACCAGTTTTCTGCGAAATATCATCATAAGAATCAATAGCCTTTCCCAAAATTTCAACAAACCTATCTTCAAATATCTTTTTATTCCAATGAAGTGCGCTTTGATGATAGGATAATATTTCATTAATTTGAGATTTAACTAATTCATTATCAAATTTTTGATTAGTAAGTTTGTGTTTATGTGACTGTCCATTTTTGCTACTTTTTTCGGCAGATTTATAATAAGCAAGAACAATATAAATATTCAATAAGTTCATCCAGGAAATTGTAGAGTATTGAATTTTATCTCTATCACCATCTTTTCCTTCATCTTTAATTACGGGAATAATAGTAATAACTTTCGACGAATTATAAGTATTATAAATACGAGCGAAGGGATAACTTCTAGTTCTCTTAGGTGATACCCATTGTGAATAAGCAATTTCTGTTATTGGAGACTTAATTATTCCATAACTATTCGCTTTGTTAACATCGAAGCTTTCTAAATCAATCTCTTTCAGTTTTTCAGCCAAACAAGTTTTATAAGTTACTCCCTTAATAAAGCCTGTAAAGTGTAGAACTTCCATCTATTCTTCAAAGTAAGGTTTGCAATTCACTAAATTTAGCTCAGTATTTTGTTATAAGAGCATAAACATCAAAGTATGTACTTTATTCTTTCGTGAGTCAATAGCCACTAAGCAAGTACAAAAATTTCCTCATATTTATCTTGATGGGCGAAATATTACCCGCCCTGGTAATTCTTCTTGATTAATTCGCCCATAGACTCGCAGACAAGCCAACACTTCCCCAGGATTACCTCCACAATCAAGTTGCAAGTCGTCTTTGGTTAGGGCACAGATATCGGCGTAAAGTCCTGATAATTGGCGAATGCGGACATCATTACCTGCATTATTTGCGTTATCGACAAATTTTTTCAGCATTCGCCGTGATTCTTGTTGTAGTTTACCCCACCAGGAATAGCGATCGCTTGGTGGAATAAATACTAAGGAGTGGATGGCTTCATCTATGTCAATCCAAGCACGTAGAGTTAATAATGCGTCAGTGTTTTCCACGGCTTTTTGGGTGCGTTGAAAGCGTTCTGTTAAGGCTTCAATATATTGATTTTGCTGTTCTGGTTTGGCGTGTAAGGAAACGATATCGAAGCTGAAAACGCTTTTTAAGGCATGATGTAAGTCTGGTTCTATTTCAATAAAATTAATACAAAAAAATAAGTAACCTGCGAGTAAGTTTATATCTTTTGAATCGGTATTTTGTTTGGTTTGGGTATAAGATAACGCTTTTTGAGATAAAGATAAACCTTTGGTTTGAATTGTACCGCTAAGTCCGGGGTAAATAATTTCGTCGCGGATGAAGGGTAAAGGGTAGAGGTTGGCGGTGTCTTCTACTGCACCAATTTCTTGGGCTAAAGTTAAGGCGCGTTGACGCCAAGTTGCTGCTAATTCTTCGGGTATTCGTAGGAGTTTACGTTGTATTTCGTTCCATAATTCTGCGTCTGTTTGGCTTTGCAGGGGGTTATTTCCTAGATATAATTTGAGGTCTTTATCGGTGTCGAATTCTTGTTTGAGTTGGCTGAGTTTTAATTCATTATTGGGGGTGGGTTGGGAAGATTTGGGTTGTAATAAGTTATGGATTTCTTGCAGTATTTCGTCGCATAATTTAGCGCCGGGATCTAGGGGGTGTTCTGTTTGGGCTTGCTGTAATGTGGCGGCGATTCCGTGGAGGCTATAGCGTAATATTTGGGCTAGTTGGGAGTTTTCTGTTTGTAAGAGTTGGCGTAGGTTTTCCATGAATGTCGCCTCCAGGTTATTTATTTTTAATTAACCGCCAAGACGCCAAGACGCCAAGGAAGAGAGAAGAGAGATGAAACCGCAGAGACGCAGAGGACACAGAGAAGAGGTTTTGAGAGGTTTTCTCTCTGCGTCTCTGCGCCTCTGCGTGAGGTAATTCCTAATGAATTCCGCAGAAGGGATCGCGTTCTTTATCTACTTCGTTGGGTTGTAGTTCTAATTCGGCGCGATAAACACATCCTGGTTGTTTGAGGCTTTCTTGGATGTTTGATGTCCAGTAAGGTACTTCCCCGGCGTGCATTCTTAAAATACCTTTGTTGTCGAGGGTGACGCGATATTGGCAAGGGTAATCTGTGGTGATATCGGGTTTAATTAATGCGCCAATACGTATCCATTTTTTTGTGTTGGTTTCTGCGTCTGTTTGCACTACATAAAAGGTATGTTCTCCGTTTTTAGGGAAGGGTGGTAAGGGATTACTAATTAATCCTTTTCCTGGTTCGGGTGAACCATCGCGGATGTAATGAAATTCTTGCAGGGATTTACTAATATCTTTGTCGGCTTCAAAGACTAAATGATAAGCATCTGGTTGATCTACTGTGGCTGATTCGATGACGTTGATGGCTATATCGCCATCGTTTAAGTCTTTGTTGGGACGTTCAACGGCTATATTCCATTTCAATTTACTATCAGCAAATAATGTAAATGTTTCTGATGCGGCGGAGATGACTGAGGTGACATCAATACCGGGAACATCTATTAAGTAATGGGGGTTTCCTTGGCATAGTAAAACGCTAAATTGCAGGGTTTGATCGATTTCAAATTGAACTTTGATTTTTTTGAGAAAGTCGGGTTCTAAAAATCCTAGTTTCTCCATTAAGGTTTTACCGTCGAAGCTACCCCAAAGTCTTAAATCGCCGTCTTCGTAGTCTTGGCGATAAATGATGTTTGTTAATTGTATCCCTTGCCATTCTGTGCGGACTTTGGCGACGTTTTCATCTGCTGCTAGTTGATAAAGTTCTTGTCCGGCTTTAAATATTGTTAGGAGTTCGTTGCTTTGGGTTTTGCGTTTGAAGTTGCAAGGTAAGTAATAAAATAGGTTTTTGACATCAATTTCTAGTTGATTTGCACCTTTACGGAGCAATCCTTTTGACTCTTCGGGGTCGAATCTTAATCTACGTAGTTTCTCGGCGTAGCAAGCACCGGCTGAGGTGGCTAGTTTGGTAAATTCTAATACAAAGGTGATGCGTTCGGGGTTCCAGACGAAGTAGGGAGATTTGCTAAATTCTTGGTAGATGGAGCGCTGTACGAGGTCGAGGCTGCAAGTTTTACCGGATAAAATTAGCCAGTCTACTTTGTGGGTATTCCAGGGGTCTATGGTGCTATCCTGGGGACGGAGGCGGCTATCCATGAGTCCTTGGGCGATTCCAATTGCTTCTTTGATGGCTGATGATGCGGCGCGATCGAATTGTTGGCTATCGATGGTGACGCAGATACTACTGGGGTCTTTTACTTGGTATCTAATAGCACTTTGATTGAGTAATTCGGAAATCTGCTGTTCGGAGAGGGTAAAGGTGATGGGTGAAGCGTCTGCTGGCTTTTGTCCGAGTTTGATTTTGGCAGCTTCGGCATGATCCCACAATGTATAAAATGTTTGTAGGCGTTGGGGTGCTTGTTGCCAGCGAGTAGGTAAGACTTTTTCGGCTGTATCTAAAGCGTCTTTATAAGCGGCGTCGCCTTCGGGGTTTTCTTTATCTAAACATTTTAAAATACTACCGCTTTTGAATTGTCCGTTTTCGAGAAAGCGTTCGTTTAATTCGGAGTTGATTAAGTCTTCTAGCTTGTCGCTTTCTAAATTTCCGGTGGAAACTGCTGTTAATAAAAAATCGGCGATCGCTATTTTTAACAGCCTGAATATTCTCAGGGTAATTAATTCGCCGCCAAGCTGTAAATGTCCCGATGAACCTAATAGTTTGGGGGTGAGTTTATAGTAACGTCCGCCTAAACCTCTGTCTTCATTATCGGCAAAGAATGGGGTTTTATCTTCTAAAGTAAGTTCAATTAAAGCTAAGTCTGTAGTTCCGCCACCAATATCTAAAACTAAAACATTTTGTGACCATTTATTCCCTACTTGACGACAGCGAGTTTTAAAAGATTCAATCCCAATATTCAGATTCCCGCCAAATTCTCGCCAGAGGAAAAATATCGCTACAGAAACGGCTTCATCATAAGCGGTTTGGACATCATCAATTCCTAGTTTTTCAACTAATTCTTTAACTTCTTTCCGCACTACAGGCGGCGCAACGGTGGGATAGGTAACAACGGCGGAGAGAAAATCACCTTCAGAAAATCTGCGTCTGGCGCGTTTGCGATAGTCTTCGGTTAATTCAATTAAATGTCCCCAAGCTGCTTGTACTAATTGGTTTACATTAATTGTTTCTTCCGCCTCATCTAAGATAACGGGAAAGGAACGATCCTGTCCAAAATAGCGTTTGGGGGAGTGATGAAAGCGGCTGATAATTTCCTTTAAAGCGCTGCTGGTTCCTTGGGCGATCGCTTTTTTTCTATTATCGCTGGCTTCCCTGCCCATTTTCAGTTTTAAAGCGGCTAATTTAGCGATTTCTAACTCGCTTTTAATTTCGGTGCTGCGCCTATCGATATCTAAAACAACGGGGATGAGATTTTGCGATTCGAGGGTGGGAACGCGGAAGACTTCATGATATATCTGATAAAGCTTTTTACTGACAGCACGCCGAAAGCGATCGCTTGTTCCTAAGCATAGTTCAATTTGGCGCAGTGCTTCTAAAAATCGTTCCCGGTTATCGCTGGCAAACACTTCGCTTAAGCGGCTGGGTTCTATTTCTAGGTTTTTACTGATGTCAGCAATAAACTTTTCCCAGTCGCTAGCGCTGACATCTGGTAAAGCATCTGTAGCGGGGGAACTTAACCATTGTGCCATGCGATCGCGCAATCGCATTTCTTGTTCTTTGGGTAATACTTCGGCAATTGGTACTTCAATGGGATCGAAAAGTGTCACCGTAGAATTGGATGTGCCAAAGTCTAAAGCAAACCATCCGGGGAATCTTTTTTGTTGTTGGTTATTGGTTTGGGAGGAGTTCATGGTGTTGAAGGGTTAATTTTTTTTAACGCAAAGGGGCGCAAAGGTTGGCGCGGAGGTTCGCAAAGTTTTTTCTCTGTGTTCTCTGCGTCTCTGCGGTTCATTTTCCTAATAATCAATTTCAGAAACATCAGCCAAAATCTGCAACCAGGTAGGAATTGCTAGTTGTGAGGATTCGCCAGCTGCTAGATATCTCAGCAATTCTTCCTTCTTAGAAAGATTTTGCAAACTGGGAATAATTTGATCCAAAACCCCGGCTAATTCCCCATTCACTTGCTGATTAACTTCACTCACATATTGCACCAAATGCAGACTCGCACTAGCAGTAATTTCATCCCGCAAGCGCAATACAAAAAGCTGATGATTGTTCGATTTGGTTAAACCATTCCTTTCAGGTGCCCAATCAAATATTTGCCCTACATTATGTTTTTCATCTTGATGCGCTAAGGGAAAGATTACTTCAGCAGCAATATTTTTTTCTCTACTTTCAATTTCCGAAATAATCGCTTCTTGCCATTTATTTGGATCGCAACCTAACAGCAGTTTATAAAATAACTCTGCTTCTTCAATGCCAAATCTCGCTTCTATTTCCGCTTCTATTTCTGGGTTGAGATTTGCTTGTAAGTAATCTCGTTCTTTGGCGACAATATTTGATAACTTACTCAGTAAATCGCCAATGGCTTGACGAATGCGATCGCGCGCAAATTCTTCTACTTCTTGAACTGTCTTCGCAAAGGCGGGATAAAAATCATCGCTTTTGGTGGGAATAGCGGTATTTACTCTATTTCCTCGATCAAATAATTTCCCGGCTGCACCTTTGGATTCAGTTAAGGAAATTGTGCCGTTGTTCGCTTTATTAAATAGTAAAGTCCATTGATTCCAATTAAGAATGCGATATGTTAGTTCATCTTTAACAACATCGCTAACGCCAATTCCTCTTCTATCTTTCAGTGGTTCCTTACCTAAATCTTTCTGGAAATTTCTGTATGTTTTATCTAAATTTTCAATCGCCGCCCGTAATTCTATCAAAGCTGGGCTATCGGCGGTAGGCATACCTTGTTCGTGCATTTCATCCAGGATATTTTTTAAATTATCCTGCTGTAGACGCACGTTATCAGCAGCCCTTTTTGTATCTTCGTGAAGTTGCTTTAAGCCGTGGGTAGCTACGTGTTTTTGAATTAATTCTCGCAGCTTACTAATCCCCCCGTCTTGAGCAAAGTAGCCTAATTGTCTACCTAAATAATTACGCGCATCGGTTGCTAATAAATTCTCGCTTAACTGTCCCCATTTATCTTGTAAGCGTTTGGAACGATCTAAATAATCGGGATAATCTAGATTAGCTAAAAATTCCGGCGAACCTGCTTTGACAGAAGTAGAACGTTTCGCTAAATCTGCTAGTCCTAAAAGTGGTGATAGTAAAACAATTCTATCTTTTTGGCTGGTAAATGCGTTAGCAGCATCAATTGTAGTTTGCAGAACTTTGAGTTTTTGAAAAACCTGGCTTTCACGTAAAGGATTATCGATGCTATCTTGAATTAATTGGTCTAATTCTCTTTCTCCCCCTTCACTATCTAGAGGCAGTTGATCGAAGCGTCCCACACCTACTAAAATTAAATCCTTGAGGTCTTGTCCCGGACGCTGTTGTTGCATCATGGTAAAGATTTTATTCGCGCGATCGCTTCCTGGGGATTTACCATTTAACAACACTAAAATTGTCTGTACTTCCGCTAATTCGCGCAGTGATAAAAAGGTATCTCTTGCACCAGAATTCGCCGCACCTAATCCGGGAAAATCCAGCAAGATAAATTCCGATGCACCATTTACATCCCAAATTTCCCGCGAGATGTTCACATC
Source organism: Tolypothrix sp. FACHB-123 (assembly GCF_014697075.1). GTDB lineage: Bacteria > Cyanobacteriota > Cyanobacteriia > Cyanobacteriales > Nostocaceae > Aulosira. Next base: position 30,426 of record NZ_JACJRE010000009.1, read on the forward strand.
TATATCTACACGGCGAATTAGGGGGAAACTATTTTGTAATAACTTAGCTGGTAATCTTTGCGGGGGACTGGGTAACTTGATATGTGCTGGCGGTAAATCGTCAAAGCTAATGGTTTGAATCGCCATTGGTTGCTCGACCAGCTTTAATCCTTCCCTGGCGGTGGTAGCATCAATTTGATAGGAACCACCACACATGACTTCGCCGTAGGCTTGGTAAGCGCGAACAAAGATGACTAATTCACGCAAAATGTAACGCAACTCTAAATTATTGCTATTTTTCCAGGTTTCCTCGCACCAATTGATAATATCCTTGGGTTCCTTCAGCTTCGTCACCAGCGCAGGTAAAAGTCCAGCCGCTACTGTGCGCCGATTTGCTTCGCCAATCATGAACCGCAGACAATCATTCACTCCTTCGTGAGAAAGATACTCAACTGTAAAGTTGCCTAACTGTGTAGTGGCAAACCCATCCTGGGGTATGATGTGAATCGCTGTAACATTGCCCGTCGTAGGGTTTTCGCTCACTGGTAAAGCATCAGCGTAGCCAATCAAGCTGCCTAACAGCAAAGTTTTCCCGCTACTAAATTCACCCATCACCCCGATTTTCACTGGTGAAGTAGCAAGTTCTACTGTTTTCTCCGCAGCTTCCCGGAGGCGAAACAGACTCTCATCAAGACTAGCTGGTACCCAATCTTCTTGCTTGGAGGGATATTCAGGCACAGAGTCCAATTTCTGGAGGATGAATTCGCCATATTTTTTATAACGCTCCAGTTGTTCTGTTTCCATAGAGTATTTTTTGCTCTAAGATAAATTGCTGTGAGTTTTATAACACAAAAAACCTGAGCTTCGCCGTAGGTAAATTTCAACTCACCACAGGTAGCGATCGCCACGAAACCCGCTCATGCTTGCCAAGGTCAACAAAAAAATTAACTATTTTTTAATAAAAAAGATTTGTCTTAATAAACTATAAAATTGTGCTTTTTGTTAATGATTTTCTGGATAACATATCAGATAATTAAACTCCAGCATTCTCAAAAATTAAGTGCATCTCACATAACTGCTTAATAGTGGCATAAAAAGCAGAAAGATAGATTAAGGTGCTGCATAGAGATTGATTTGGCAAACATGATTGGTGAGTTTCGCGATCGCTCTGAGCGCAGAAGAGTGCGATCGCGATTATTTATGTTTGTCAGTAGTCAGTTGTCAGTAGGGGCGGGTTTATGAAAGATCGTTATGGATATTTGAGGATCTCTGTAAACCCGCCCGTACAGTTGTCAGTTGTCATTTGTCCCCCTTGTCCCCGTCCCAATGAGGGGAGTAAACCCTCTCCACAGCCATAGTTTTCCGTGTGAAAATCAGTTCCTACATATTTTTACTGAGTCGAAGATTCCCCAAACCCAGCACTGTCATGTCTTCCTTGTGGAGGATACTGGTTTACCAGTTGGGATTTATGAATCTTTGACAGATTCTTTACGTAAACTTAACTAAACTTTATTGAAAAAATAACCAGAAAGCTGTTTACTGAATAGTAATTCACTTTTTGCTGCAACATTTGAACCCCTCAACCACCCTGTATATGCAGGCATTGAGGGGATTCTTTATTATGGGGCATGGGGCATTGGTTATTTCTCCCTTATCCCTAGTCCATGTTTTCCTGCAAAACTAACTTCCCTCCCTGAATTAGCTGCAATTGCTGACCTCGCCAGGTAATCGCTTTACCAAAAAAGCCATAACACCAGATTGCAAAATGTATTAAATCGCGGAAAGGGATTAGCCAAAAATATTGTTTTGTAACGGGATCGTTGAATACTCGCACGCCAATTACCCAAGCCATAATTAACCGTAATACCCAAGTAATAACTAGGCCAGTCCAACCGATAATTGAGCCTTTTGTCACTAACAATAAAAGTAAACTAGTAACTGTTCCATAGGTAAATACCAATCCTAAATAACCCCAAGGACGAGAAACCCAAATACAACGCAGCCAACGAATTTGGCGTTGAATGACATCTGCTAGGGTACTTTCATCTAAAATATGGTCAACTATATAGTTAGATAAAAAGACTCGATAACCGACTTGAGCAGGTAAATAACCGAGTTGAAAGTCATCTGCTAAGTAATCTGCGATCGCATTAAATCCACCAATTGCTTCTAAGGCCTGTTTGCGAATAATAATAGTAGAACCAAAAGCAAATTTTATGTTTTCTAATTGATTGCTGACTAACACGCTAGGATGAAAGCTGGTAGCAATCCCCAGTGCTTCAAAAGAAGTTACCCATCCTTGAGCTAAGGAACGATACAAACAGGTAACTACACCCACCTTCTCATCTTGCAACGGCTGGACAATGCGTTGTAAATAATCTTTACCAACGCGAATATCACTGTCAGCGATGAGGAGAATTTCGTATTTAGCCGCAGTCAAAGCATTGGCGAGATTACTCACTTTCAGATTAGCGCCAATAATGCGATCGCTCACCACAAGCTGAATATCTACATTGGGGAACTGCTGGATTAATTTATCAATAATGGCGATCGCTGGATCTTCGCGATCGCGCACCGCAAAGATAATTTGATATTCTGGGTAATCTTGCTGACAACATGAAGCTAAGTTGTCCTCAGCGTCCCGATCCACACCACATATCGGTTTGAGAATCGTTACCTGGGGAAGGAATGCGGGATCTATAGTGCGGGTTTGGGTAAAAAAGGCGATCGCTGCATATATGCTGTAACAGTAGAAACAGATAGCCGCTAGACACAGTATTAACAGCAACCACTTAATCAGTAACATCATGCTCACATTGATAAATGTCTGATTGACTCAAACGCTGATAAATTCTACTTATACAATGCGATAATCGTCATAGATAATAAGTTCTTCCTGTCCCCTAGAGAGCGCATTCGGTAAAATTGCTCATTACATCTTCATGAATCTGATTTACTTTCTTTTACGTTCAGCATGGGGGATGGTAGCGATCGCGATCGTTACCGGATTCCTGAGTGGTGGTAGCAGTGCGGGACTAATTGCTCTCATTAGTTCAGCTGCAAATCCTAGTAACCAATCACCGCTGACATCGATTGCTTGGGGGTTTGTCGGATTAGTCATAGTTGCATTAATTACCAGTATAATCTCTCAAGTTATGCTAGTTCGTCTCTCCCAAAACGCCATCTTACAACTACGGATGGGCTTAAGTAATCAAATCCTCGCTTCTGAGTTAAGTCATCTAGAACACTTGGGTAATCCCCGCATCTTAGCAACCTTGACAGAAGATGTTCAAGCTGTCGCTAATGCTGTGTACTTAATTCCCTTTCTCTGCATTGATTTAGCGATGGTTGCTGGTTGCTTGGTGTATATAACTTGGCTTTCTTGGTTAGTATTTTTGCTAGTTGTCGTCTTAATGGTAGTCGCTCTGGGTAGCTGTAACTGGCTGTTACGCGGTGGGGGAGAATTACTAGCTCAGGCGCGAGACGATCAAGATGTATTATTTCAACACTTTCGCACAGTTACCGAAGGCATTAAAGAACTTAAACTTAATTATCAACGCCGTCAAAGTTTTCTAGAAAACCAACTTAAATCAACGGCTGTTAAATACCGAAATCATAATATTAAAGGCTTAACTCTGTTTGCTGTCACTACAAGCTGGGGCAGATTTATCTTTTTTTTCGCGGTGGGTTTTTTGTTATTCGCCTTACCGAATTTAATAACTATTAGTCCCCATACACTCTCTGGCTTCATTTTGACATTTACTTATTTGATGTTGCCAATGGACAATATAGTTAATAACCTACCGCAAATTATTCGCGCTAATGTTTCTTTTCAAAAGATAGAATCATTAGGTTTAGCTCTCGCCAGTAAAGGAGAAACTTCTACAGTACCAACAAATATCAACCCGATTTGGCAAAGTTTACAACTTAAAGGTATTACTCACACCTATTACAGAGAGCAAGAAGAAAATAGTTTTATTCTGGGCCCCATCGACTTGACATTATATCCGCAAGAAATAATATTTATTGTTGGTGGGAATGGTAGTGGTAAATCGACATTAGCCAAACTAATTACTGGTTTGTATATCCCAGAAAGAGGAGAAATTTTTTGGGATAAAGAGCTAATTACAGAGACTAATCGAGAATGGTATCGTCAACATTTTTCTGTGGTGTTTTCTGATTTTTATTTATTTGATGAACTTTTAGGTTTAGAAAATGCTGATTTAGATAATAAAGCTCAAAAGTACCTCAAACAACTCCAGCTAGACCATAAAGTCAAAATTGAAAATGGCAAACTTTCTACTACTGCTCTATCTCAAGGACAGCGTAAAAGATTGGCTTTACTCACAGCTTATTTAGAAGACAGACCAATTTATTTATTTGATGAATGGGCAGCAGACCAAGACCCAATTTTCAAAGATATATTTTACACTCAGTTACTAGCAGAATTGAAAGCGCAAGGGAAAACAGTCATAGTAATTAGCCACGACGATCGCTATTTTTATTTAGCAGACCGAGTAGTTAAATTAGACTACGGTAAAATTGAATATGAAAATAGTCAATAAGTAATGGGCATTGGGTATTGGGTATTGGGCATTGGGCATTGATTGTTTCTTTAGGCTTTAATTGGGTTCCACCTGAGAATCGTTTTTGACTGGACTATCTTGTTTAATTGGCTGTAGGGGATTAACCTTGAGAACAGGTTCATTATTGGAAATTTGTCTTTGTCTGAGAAGTTCAATTTCTCGTTCCATTAATTCTTGTCCTTGGCGGAAAAATTCTTGAGAACTATGGGGAACTAAGTCACGAGATAACTGTTGAGTTTGTACGGGAGTCAGGTTAGGTAGCTGTTGTTGCGCATTAACAGCAGTGTTTCCAAAAACTAACACAGCAGTTGAGAAACCAAAGGCTGTAATTTTTATGCAGCGGGAAAATATGCGTGACAACATGATTTATACCTCTCTTGCTGCTTTCAACTACTAGAAAGATACAATAATCAATTGGCTGATTACCTCCTACAAATGGGTTAATTATTTTCAGTCAAAAGCTTGATATCAAGCACATCTATAATTTTGATCAGTTCAAGGTGCGTTAAATGACAAATGACAAATTACGAATTAGAATCACTTTCCACCGCACCCAAAGCCTTTAATGTCGCTACCTGTGCGGGGGTTAAACCTGTAATTCCGGTGATGTTCATTCCTTCATAAGGTCTTTCTACTTGCAAAACCTGGAGACATTCACCTGTATTCACATTCCATAATTTTATCGTGCCGTCGCCGCTACCACTGGCTAAGGTATTACCATCAGGATGAAATGCCACAGACCAAACTCGGTTAATATGTGCGGGTAAGGTACTTATACATTTACCTTCATCCACTGACCATAATTTTACTGTTTGGTCGTCACCGCCACTGGCTAAAATTTTTCCGTCGGGACTAAAGGCGACTGACCAAATCCAGTTACTATGTCCTTGGAGAATTTTCACACATTGACCATCATTCACTGACCATAGTCTAATTATTTGGTCGTTTCCGCCACTGGCTAAAAGTTTTCCGTCGGGACTAAATGCTACGGGGCCGACTTGTCCGGTGTGTCCTTGTAATATTCTTAGATATTGGCGATTGTTTACTGACCATAACCGCACTTCTCGATCGTAACCGGCACTGGCTAAAATTTGTCCGTCGGGACTGAAGGCGACTGACCAAACTTGATTGGCGTTTTCTTGTAAAACATGCAAACATTTACCTGTGCTGACAGACCATAATCTAATTGTGCTGTCGTGACTACCGCTAGCTAAAATTTGGCTATCGGGACTAAAGGCGATGGAACGGACTTTATGCTGATGTTCAGCTAAAATATGGAGAGATTTACCATCTTTGACTGACCATAATCTAATTGTGCGGTCGTGGCTGCAACTAGCTAAAATTTCTCCATTAGGACTAAATGCTACTGACCTAACTTGCTGAGTATGAGCGTCTAAGGTTCTCCGACATTGATTGTTAACAATTGACCATAGTCTGACTTTTTGGTCAAAACCACCACTGGCTAAGGTTTGACCATCGGGACTAAAGGCGACTGACTCGACACCGTTAATATAACCTTGAAATACTTTAATACATTCACCACCACTGACTGACCACAGTCTCACTGTTTGGTCATAACCTGCACTGGCTAAGATTTTACCATCAGGACTAAAGGCAACTGCCCAAACGCGATCGCTATGTCCTTGCAATATTTGGTAACATTCACCGTCATTGACTGACCACAATCTCACGCTTTGGTCGTAACTACTACTAACGACGGTTTGATTATCTGGACTAAATCTAACTGCTAAGACGCGATCGCTATGTCCTTGTAAAATTTGCAAGCATTGACCGTTATTCACTGACCATAATCGCACAGTTTGGTCGTAACTTGCACTGGCTAACATTTGACCGTCGGGACTAAAGGCGACTGACCGCAGTTTATCTGTATGTCCATACAGAACTTGCAAGCATTTACCATCGCTCATTGACCATAATCGCACAGTTTGGTCGTAACTAGCACTGGCAACAGTTTGACTATCGGGACTAAAAGCGACTGACCAAATTTCGTTACTATGTCCTTGGAAAATTTGCACGCATTGTCCTGTATTCGCTGACCATATGCGCAGATTTTGGTCGTAACTACCGCTAACTATCAGCTGACCGTTGGGACTATATGCTACTGACTCTACGCGATCGCTGTGACCTTGTAAAGTTTGAATGCATTTACCGTCATTTACTGACCATAATTTGATAGTTTTGTCAACACTGCCACTGGCTAAAGTTTGCCCGTCAGGACTAAAGGCGACGGAACGGACAAAGCCTGTGTGACCTTTAAAAGTTAAAATCGGTTGACCGTCATCGATTTGCCATAGCCGAATTTCGCCGTTAGCATCACCTGTAGCTAAAATCTTACCATTGGGACTAAAGGCGACGGAGAAAATAGTCGCGAGAATATCGGTAAAAACTGAACGTTCAAAAGTCGCATTAATTAATTTTACTTGCTGTAAATTTTCGCCTTTGAGATAAGCTTGCCAAATTGTCAGATTGGAGAAATCATAATTATTTAAATCTGTTTGCAGATAACAGAGTAAATTGATAATATTCCCGCCAACATACCCCGGTTGATGGGAATATTTAGTTTGTAACGTTGAGATAAGTTCTGTTAATTTACCGACAACTTTTTTATTACTACCCAATAAATTCAGCAACCGTTCCGCCAGGGGTTTGACTATCAGCCGAATTTGCGCTTCCCGGATATAATCTTTTGCCGTTGCTTTCATTAAAGCATAGCGATTACAAGTAGTAATTTCCCCATTAACTATATTTTCACAGATTTCCGCAATTAGGCGATCGCTCGCATATTCCATTACCACCGGTTGCAGAGTAAATAAAGCATTACTTTTTTCGATTAGCGACCTTCTCGCCAATGATTGCAACGCTTCCACTAAATTAGATTGAGAAGGTAAATTAACAATATCCTCTTTTAATTCCCCAATTCCCACAGGTTCGCGATTAATTGCTAGCCAGTACATCACCTCTGTTTCTAAATCAGAAAGGCGCTGAGATTGCTGGTCTAAAAGTTGGCGAATACCGCCAAAAACTACGGTATCCTGAGCTAAAAAAGCAGCAATACTACTATCAAATAACTCTTTAATTGTCGTTGAGATAATTTTTAAAGCTAAAGGATGACCTTTATAAAATTCGATTAATTTAACTTGTTCTGTTGGCGTTCCTGAGAGTCCCTGAGTGTGGAAAATTTCTTCCCCATCTACCGCTTTTAACCCAGTGAGTTGTAAAGCGCGTACCGGGAGAGTTTCCCCTTCCGAAGCTGCTACTTCTGGAGGTTTTTCACGACTCGTGAGAATTAAACAACTTTGATGATTTGTGCCGCCAATTCTTCTAATAAGTTCCCCATAAGCTTCATAACCGCCGCGATAAGCCAAAGCACCCGATTGAAAAATTGACTCCGCATTATCGAGAATTACCAGACAACGCGAACTGCGGAGATAATCAATTAATAAAGAAATTCTTTCCCCCACATCTTGGGGTAAATCAATTTGTTGTTGATGAGAGAGAAACTTAATTAAATCTGCGAGAATATCTTGGATTGGTGGCGCATTGCGCAAACTCCGCCAAATCACATAATCAAATTCCCCTTGAATTTTTTGCGCCAGTTTAATAGAAAGAGAAGTCTTACCAATTCCCCCCATTCCCAACAGCGCCACCACCCGACAACGTTGTTCTACTACCCATTTTTCCAGCTGAGTAAGTTCATCCACCCGTCCATAAAACACCGACACATCAACAGCTTCCCCCCAATCAACGCGATGGGAAGTTGCGGGTTTTAGCTGGGGATTTGGCTGATTTGCTTCTGGAGTATCAGCTTTTTCGCGACGTTTTTCTATATAGTCCAGCACTTGTACTGTACTAGCAATAAAGCCAATTAAGCCAACAATAAAGCCGATAGTAGCGGAGAGTGGTTCCATATTAATTGGGCATTGGGCATGGGGCATTGGGCATGGGGCATTGGGCAATTCAATTTTGGATTTTGGATTTGCGATAGCGCAGCGTTAGCGAGTCCGCGAGCGTCTTTTGGATTGGGTTTGAATCTAAAATCTAAAATCTAAAATCTAAAATTCCTTGTCCCCCTGCTCCCTGCCCCCCTGCCTCTTCTACTGTGATAATTTTTGCAAATCCTCAAGAACTGCGATCGCGGATGAATAGCGATCGCTAAAATGGTAACGCACCATATTATCTAAAATTGCGGCAAATTCTGGACTGACTTTGTTATGAGGCCAAATTATATTACCTGTTTCTGGGTCGGGCTGGAGTTCTTGGGGGGGAATCCCAGTAATCGCTTGAATCCCAATCATCCCTAAAGCGTAGATATCACTTGATAGACGCGGATGTCCCGCAAATTGTTCTGCTGGCGCGTAACCCCGCGTACCAATGGCGACAGTGGCTAATTCTGTTTGTTCGCTACTACCTGGCTGCATTAACTTGACTGCGCCAAAGTCAATTAAGACTAAGCGATTATCTTCAGTTGAGCGAATAATATTTGTTGGTTTAATATCGCGATGAATTACCCGATGTTCGTGGACAAATTCTAAAATTTCTAAAACTTCTTTGAGCATCTTAATTACCATACTTTCTGACTGTAAATCTTGTACAGGTGGTAATTCTTCGCTCAAAGTATGCCCAGGAATATATTGTTCAACTAAATAAAATTCTTGATTTTCTTCAAAGTAAGCCAGCAGTTCCGGGATTTGCTGATGTTTCCCTAAAGCTTCTAAAATTTCCGCCTCTGTATTAAATAATCTCCTGGCAACTTCTAAAAATCTTGTATCTCTTCTGGCTGGCATTAATTGTTTAACTACACAAGTCGGATTACCAGGTCGATGAGTATCATTTGCTAAATAAGTACAACCAAAGCCACCGGAACCGAGAATTTTTGAGATTTGATAGCGTCCCCCTAAAAGAAAATCGCCCGTAGATTTTTCTGGTGTTTCAATGACAGAAATATGATGGTGTCTGTCACGAACTATTGTAGAATCTACCGTAGTTTCTTTTAAGAGAAGATCTAATTGGGCAATTACCTCCTGTTGTTTTTCTACTTGCTGAATAATTAACTGAGTTTGCTGTTGAGTTTGATAGCTAGAATAAACCATCACCCCCATCCCAGAAATTACCAAACTTAAAGCCGGGGGAATTAAAGGAACCCATCCAGATAACAGAAATAACCCAAAGCAAATACCCACCAAAGCAATCAGAGTTATACCGCCAGTGATGAACAATATTAGAGGATGTTTTAGCCGCCAACCTACAGTTCCCCCTACTATTCCCCAAGTCCATACCCAGAGAAATTCACCCCATTCCGGCCAATCCCAAATTAAAGGTTTACCATCCAATACTGTGCTAATAATTTGACTAGCAATTTGTGCATGAATCATCAAAGCTGGCATTCTGGCTATTTGTTCTGGGGAAGCACTATAAGGTGTATATACGCCAGGATGAACGCTAGCAGCAGTAGTCCCGATAATGACTAATTTATCTTTAAAAAGACTAGGATTAACTTTATTTGTGAGTACATCTGTTAAAGTAACTTCTGGGGCAAAGTGATCTGGGTGACGATAATTTAACAGTAATTGATAACCACTAGCATCTAAATTTTTATAGCTACCGTAATTACTGGTTAAAGTAGAAAAAATAGTTTTACCAATAGAGAAAGTTTTTTTATCAATATAATTAACTTCTAAACCAGAATTTTCTAAATAACTAATAGCTGTTAATGCCGCAAAAGAAAATGTGGTTTGACATTTTTTATCCGGTGATTGTGCAAATAACAAACTACGCCGGATAATTTGGTCATTTTCGCTGTCAGGAATTAAATCGTTATAGCCGACATTATCTATATAGAAATTTGGTGGAGGCGGAACTTCTGGTCTACCCATACTACTTAATAAACAAGTAGCGATAATATTATCTGTATTGGCAATTCCCTCACCTAAATTTTTTTGTGTTGGTCGATAAAGATTTAAGCCAATCGTCCGAGGTTGATAAGACTGAATTTTTTGTAACAGCTTATTGACTGTGTTATCAGATAACGGCCATTTTTCCCTAGCAATATCAGCTTCGGTGATAGTTACCAAGATAATGCGCTGCTCGGTTGCTGCCACCGGACGCGATCGCACCATTTGATCGTAAACTTTTAATTCCCCTGACTGTAACCATTTCAGTTCCCTTACGCCCCAGACTAAAGCTGTCACCCCTAGACTGCTGAGAAAAACAACTTGTAGCCACGTAAGTATAGTAGGTGAAGTCTCACGATTCACCCGGTCTTGTCGAAACCCATCTCGCAGTTTTCGTAAAATTCCACTAATCACAGGATTGCGGTAGAAGCTTAAAGTTGGTAGATGTCAAGAATTTGCAATATTAAGATACTTTGGTTCTCAATATCGTAAACCTCAGCTTTATTTAATTTAGCAATTGACTGTTGACCGTTGACTGTTGACTGTTGACTGTTGACCAATGACAAATTAAAAAATATACGCAGTTGAGATTCTCTGAGTTATGATACCAGGCACTATAGGGAAATCACTGCCGTGATAACCTAAGTAGCTGACAACTCTCTGTACTTGGCTATGGAAATATCCACAAAAACCGAGTAATCCCCTTAAAGTTGTTGATCGCAATGCATTTACAGTCAACGGTCAACAGTCAACAGTCAACGTAAAATTAAATTTTGCTAGCCGTGTCCATTTCTGCAAAACCTTTTCCCATTTGGGGATTTTTCTCCTTATTAACCAACGGACTCCTGATGTTGGCGGTTATACTGCTAATTTGGCAACAGCAGAGATTAAGCAATGGTGTCGAGGAGACAACTACGCCTACAGTAAGTGATACCCAGACTGCTGAACCAGAGTTAGGCCCCCGTCACCAGCTAAATTATCCACAATGGGTAGAAATTCTTCAAAAAGAAGCCAAGGTTGCATCCGAAAAATCACCTCAGCATCTAAGTATTCTGGCGGGAGATTCTTTAAGTCTGTGGTTTCCTCCAGAATTATTACCTGAAAATAGAAGTTGGCTCAATCAGGCTATTTCTGGCGAAACTAGCGACGGATTGCTGAAAAGATTAAATCTTTTTGACAATACCGAACCTGAGGTAATTTTTGTGATGATTGGCATTAATGATTTAATTCGCGGTATTGGCGATGAAATCATCTTAGAAAATCAACAGCAAATTCTGGGTTACCTGCGCAAAGTCCATCCTCAAGCCAAAATATTTGTCCAATCAATTTTGCCTCATGGCGGAGCAGAATCAACTTGGGAAGGTAAAGAAAAATTGCTGAAAATTCCCAACAATCGAATTCAGCAACTAAATCAGCAATTGCAAACCATAGCCAGCAATCAAGGCGTGAAGTATCTCGACTTATATAGCCTGTTTGTCAATCCTGAAGGTAATCTCCGCAGTGAATTGACTACCGATGGCTTACATCTGAGTCCTCAAGGCTATATGGTTTGGGGGACTGCATTGCAGATTTATAGCCAGCAAGCCTTAGAACTCCAGCCCCTACCCAATAGAAAAGATAAAGTTAAGGATAAAGTAAAAATATGACCCATTGACACTTTCACAAGACTCATTAGCGTCTTGACGCGAGACAATGAGAAATGGTGAACTAACTTGAACAAACCAATGGATACAAAAGCTTTTAAACGTAGCCTGCAACACTCCCAAAACTATAATCGCAAAGGCTTTGGTCATCAAGCAGAAGTTGCTACCCAGTTACAGTCTGAATATCAAAGTAGTTTAATTCAGCAAATTCGCGATCGCAACTACAGGTTAGAACAAGGTGAAGTCACCATTTTGTTAGCGCAAGCCTTTGGTTTCTGTTGGGGTGTGGAACGTGCGGTAGCAATGGCTTATGAAACCCGCCAGCACTTCCCTAACGAACAGATATGGATTACCAATGAAATTATTCACAATCCCTCTGTAAACCAGCGAATGCAGGAGATGGAAGTCAAATTTATTCCTGTAAATGCTGGTCAAAAAGACTTTTCTGTCGTTGGCAATGAAGATGTAGTTATCTTACCTGCCTTTGGTGCCAGCGTGCAAGAAATGCAAATTCTCCACGAAAAAGACTGCAAAATCGTCGATACAACTTGTCCTTGGGTATCCAAAGTTTGGAATACAGTTGAAAAGCACAAAAAAATTGACTATACCTCAATTATCCACGGTAAATATAAGCACGAAGAAACTGTAGCTACAAGTTCCTTTGCAGGCAAATATTTAATTGTGTTAAATATGCGCGAAGCCGAATATGTGAGCAACTATATTTTACATGGAGGCGATCGCCAAGAATTTCTGCAAAAATTTGCGAAAGCTTGCTCAGCTGGCTTTGACCCAGATCAAGATTTACAAAGAGTGGGAATTGCTAACCAAACTACCATGCTCAAAGGCGAAACCGAACAAATTGGTAAGCTGTTAGAGCGGACAATGATGCAGAAATATGGCCCTACAGAAATCAATCAACATTTCCAAAGCTTCAACACCATTTGCGACGCTACCCAAGAACGTCAAGATGCAATGTTAGATTTAGTGGAACAAAACCTAGATTTGATGATCGTAATTGGGGGCTTTAATTCATCAAATACCACACAATTGCAACAGATAGCTTTTGAGCGGGGAATTCCTTCATATCACATTGATTCTGTTGAGCGAATTAAATCGGCAAAGTCCATTGAACATCGACAATTAACTGGAGAGATAGTTACCACAGATAATTGGCTAGCTGAAGGTAAAATAGCTGTCGGTATTACTTCCGGCGCTTCTACACCAGATAAAGTAGTTGAAGATATCATTGAAAGAATTTTTGCTTTGAAAGCGACAGTTTTGGCGCTGTAATCTTTGCAAACATTACAACTAACCAGATGAATTATCGGGGGTTTAGCAATGCTAAACCCCTACTTGTGATAATTGCACGCTCGTCATGAAAAAATCACAAAATTATACCAATTTGACAAAAGAAGACAACAGATAATAGGGGCATGGCAATGCCATTTCTTCTAGAATATATTGATATGTCACAAACATTATTTGAATTAGTATTAGCAGCACTCAGAGAATTACAAGTAAAAAATATATCATTGCTATGGTTCACCATTGACACTTAACAGTCAACAGTCAACCGCAGAGAAAAATTTTCCGCATATTCTGCAATAACTCTTCAGAAACTCCACAAAAACTGATAGCGTCAAACAAAGTAAAAGATTATTGTGGATGTGACAGCTTGAAAACGCGATCTAATTATTGGCAACTGCTACCTTATATCAAACCCCAGTGGCAAATTATCATTAAGGGATTTATTGGCATTTTGGGATATGTGCTGGCTACGTTAACGCTGATTAATCTCGCAGGTAAATTGGCAGTTCCCTTTGGAGAAGGTAATGTAGTAGCGATCGCACAATTAGCTGGAATCTGCGCTGTTGTCTTTTTGGTGCGGGGATTTTTTCAGTCTGTGCAAGATATTTATATGGCGCAAGCTGCTTTAAGAGTAGCCTTTAATCTCCGTAAACAAGTCTACGCTCATCTACAAAAGCTGAATTTGAGCTATTTTGAAACAGCGAAAGCAGGTGATTTATCTTACCGCCTAACTGAGGATGTTGACAGGATTGGGGAAGTAGTTAATAAAATATTTCACGATTTGCTTCCCTGCGTGTTGCAATTGCTGGCAATTCCTATCTATATGATCTACTTGAATTGGCAGCTGACATTAGCAACGGTGATTGTTGCGCCATTGATGGGGATTTTGATTGGCTGGTTTGGCGAACGGTTGCAGAAATATTCTCGTCGCAGCCAAAATCGTATTTCTAGTTTATCGGCTATCCTCACAGAAGTTTTTAGCGGTATTCGCTTAGTTCAAGCTTTTGCAGCGGAAAGCTACGAAATTGCTAAGTTTAGCCATGAAGCCGAGCGCAGTCTCAAAGCTAAATACTCAGCAGAAAGGCTCAAGGCGATTCAAATCCCGATTGTGGGATTTTTAGAAGCTGTGAGTGCTTTATCGCTGTTATTGGTGGGCGGTTGGCAAATTTCCCAACGCAATTTAACTGTGGGAGAGTTTTTCAGCTATTTAACAGCAGCCGCGTTATTAATTGACCCAATTGGTCATACTACTAATAATTACAACGAATTTAAACAAGGTGAAGCTTCCGTTGACCGAGTTTTTGAATTATTAGCCATTGAACCAACAGTATTAGAAAAACCAAATGCGATCGCTCTGCCGCCCGTGCAAGGTAAAGTGGAATACGATCGCGTAGCTTTTGCTTACAAACCTGGCGAACCTGTATTAAAAGATATCAGTTTATTGGCATATCCCGGACAAGCGATCGCCCTTGTGGGTGCTTCTGGTGCTGGTAAAACCACATTTGTGAATCTGCTTCCCCGCTTTTACGATCCCATATCCGGTCAAATCTTCATTGATGGCGTAGATATTCGCGATGTTACACTTAACAGTCTGCGGCGACAAATTGGCATTGTTCCCCAAGAAACTATCATGTTTTCCGGCACAATTGCCCAAAATATCGCTTTTGGACAAGAATATTTTGAAATTTCAGCAGTTGTAGAAGCCGCAAAAATTGCTAACGCCCATAATTTTATTACCCAGCTACCAGAGGGTTACGATACTTGGGTAGGCGAACGAGGGATGAATTTATCCGGGGGACAAAGACAAAGAATTGCGATCGCTCGTGCTGTACTCCTCAACCCGCAAATTTTGATACTTGATGAGGCTACCTCAGCCTTAGATTCCGAGTCAGAAGCCTTGGTACAAGAGGCTTTAGAAAGACTGATGGAAGGACGAACTGTATTTATTATTGCTCACCGCTTAAGTACAGTCAAAAGATGCGATCGCATTTTAGTACTAGAACAAGGGCAAATAGTCGAATCAGGAACTCATGAAGAACTTTTAGCCCTTAATGGACGCTATGCCCGTTTTTATACACAGCAGTTTAGTTAAGTTTGGGCATGAGGCATGGGGCATTGGGCATTGGGTATGTGCTCTGCCCCCGGTCGCCGAGGGTCGCCGAAGCGCTGCTTCCTCTGCTTTCTTTCAACGTGATTAACTTACGCTGATTTGCTCAAAGATGAACTATCATCCACTGAATTACCAGGTAACATCATTTGCTTTTGCTGTTCGTTCATCCAAGTTTCAAACAGTTCATTCAACAAGCGCATTTTCATCCCATCATCTAGTTGTGCAGGGACAAATTTCTCTAACTGCACAATCACAAACCATTCCCCGATACGGTTGGGAGGTACAACTTGACCTGGTTGAGAGTTCATCAGTAGTTGCGCCATAGCTGGATGTAGTTGGCTGAGTTCCACAGGGCCGACTAATCCACCTGTTTGCGCTTCTGGGCCCATTGAATATTGTCGCGCTACTTCTGCAAATGTCTGCTCTTTGTCTTGAATGCGAAAATATAGTTCTTGAGCAATTCCGATATCTTGGGTACGCAGTAGAGAATAAATTACTTTGTCTAGCCTTGATTTAGATTGAAAAAAATAGGATTCGAGTTTTTTACCCCAAGTTACTTGCTTGAATTTCTCAACTTTCAGCTTGCGTAGCATGATAGCTTCGAGTTGATTGCCACTAAGACCTTGATATTCCATCCAAACTTTGAGTTCGGCTTCGGATTTTAACTGTCTCTCAGCAAAAAACTGCTGTTTAGCAGCGTTGATTTCTTCTTGCGTACAGTCAATTGATGCGATCGCCTCATCGATAATTAATTCCCGTCGCAACTGTGGCAGCATTTGGTAGCTTGCCAATAAGGGAATCAATTCATCAGCAGTGATTGTACGGTTACCAATTCTCAGTACTTCATTCATAATTTTTTAAGTATATTTAAATATATTGTTTGTTAGAATGGGCACTCTCAATTTATCGATACTGATTAAGGTGCCTTCACGGCAATTATGGCATAGCCAAATCTGTACTGAATTTTCATCCCTACTGAAGTTAAATATTTAATAGTTTATATTTTGTAACACTCTTTGGGTGAACATTATTTGCGCTCAAGCTCATCATTAGTTCGGTAGTTGCTTATGTTATACACAATCAAATTGTAATTTCCTAACCATGCAGCTTTTTATAAATTTTTCGACAAGAAAACACTTAAAAAAATTAGGTAGATGCAATTAAAATAAGCATGTATGTAATCAGCGCTCAGTTTCTAGGCTCAGTGATTTTACCATATAACTGACAACCGAAAACGGAGACATAAAGATGCGGGGATAAGGAAACAGAGGAAACCATTGAATAGTGACCAATACCCGCTCAAAACCCACAACTGACAACTAACCAAACCTAAAAATTAGGATTAACAAACTCTACAGCAAACACTTCTGCAAAACACTTTGATACATGGGAACGCACTTCTTCGCAGGTAATACCAGGAATCCATTGGGCTAAGCTGGCTACAGGCTTATCAGCAATACCACAGGGAATAATTTCTTTAAAGCCTGTGAGATCGGGGCAGACATTTAAAGCAAAGCCGTGCATAGTAATCCAACGGCTAACTTTAATCCCAATCGCTGCAACTTTCCGTCCTTCCAGCCAAACACCTGTAAATGAAGGAATGCGATCGCCTTTTAAGCCATAAATTGCCAATACCCGAATTAAAACTTCTTCTAGCTGGCGCAAATACCAATGCAGGTCTTTTTGATAGCGTTGCAGATTTAAAATCGGATACCCCACCAATTGACCGGGACAATGGTAAGTGACTTCCCCGCCGCGTTCAATTCTATGGACATCAAAATTACTGTTGTTGAGGTCAAATTTGAGAAAGTCTAAACTAGCTCCTTGTCCCAAAGTGTAGACAGGGGGATGTTCCAAGAGAATTAACACATCATCTAGATTGGGGTTGTTCAGGCGATCGCTCATTAGCGATCTCTGCCATTCCAGAGCTTCTAAGTAAGGTAACAATCCTTGGTTATATAACACACAGCGATGCAAAGACATAGGTTTATTACTACGGAAGCGACGAAAAATCAACTACTTGAGGGACAAAAAATATTGCAAGTCTCTGGGTAAGGGTCAACAAATGTCAAGCTATGCAAAGGATTTTAAAGGAACATCAACGGAACCCACTTTAGAAAATACAAAATGCTAGTTTGAATATATAACCTAACTGGGTGTAGGAGGAGTTCTCTGCAATAAGCATCACGCCACAACAAGAGGAAGAAATGTACTGGCTGATGAAGTCTAAACAAATTGTTTGCATCAAAACCTTAACATTCTCTATGCAACACCAGCGAATACCCAGGAGAAAAAAGAATAACTAATAGTTAGCTAAACATAGCTCTCATAGTCAAAGCAAGTCAGACAGATGCTGTTCAGATTGCTTTATTCAGGGTTTTCACATAGGTAATCAATTGACTGACAACCAATGAGATACCTGTATCAACATAGAGAAATATTGCCCAGGAACGCGCAATAGTAAAATAAGATACAACAATCATGATAGGCAGATTGGTAGTACAGCAAAACACTTCAGAGATTGTTTTGGCGGCAGTGATAGACCTTACCGCATTTCCCTTTCATACAAAACGAATACACATCAAATAAATATTGAGCGGGAGAGTTTACATGAAGCTTGTCATCCACGGCAAAAATATTGAAATCACCGACGCCATTCGGGATTATGTGCATCAAAAGATAGAAAAGGCGGTTAATCATTTTCAAAACATCACCAACGAAGTGGATGTGCACCTTAGCGTAGCTCGCAATCCCCGAATTGCTTCTAATAAACAAGCAGCTGAAGTCACCATATATGCCAATGGTAACGTCATCCGTGCCGAGGAAAGCAGCGAAAACTTATATGCCAGCATTGACTTAGTAGCAGATAAAATTGCTCGTCAATTGCGCAAATACAAAGAAAGAAAACAAGATAAGAAAACTCAACCAACTAACGAGGTAGTAGTACCAGAACCAGTAGTTGGAGATTTAATTGGCGATCGCACTCCCGAACTCCCCAGTGAAGTCGTGCGCACAAAATACTTCTCCATGCCACCCATGTCAGTTGCCGAAGCTTTAGAACAGTTGCAACTGGTCGGTCATGATTTTTATATGTTCCTCAATTCGGAAACTAATGAGATAAACGTCATTTACGAACGTAACCACGGCGGTTATGGCGTCATTCAACCCCGCCATAACAACGCCCACACCAACGGTCATAGCAAGAATGGCAAAACAGCCCATGCTAATACCACTGTAGAAAAAGCCTCTGCGAGTAAATGAGGGGCTAGGGGCTAGGGAGTGGGAATTTTAGATTTTAGATTTTGGATTTTAGATTGAAACCTAATCCAAAAGACGCTCGCGGACTCGCTCTAAGCGAAGCTATGCCGAAGGCTTTACGCTGCGCTATCGCAAATCCAAAATCCAAAATTGAATTGCCCCATGCCCCATCCCCTACTTCGCCAATTGCTGCAATGTTTTCAATGCTTCTTCAACGTGACCTTGAAAATTGAACATTGAATCAAAAACATATTGCACAACGCCCTGTGAATCGATAACGTAAGTCACGCGACCAGGAAACAAACCAAAGGCGGCTGTTGCACCGTAGAGTTTCCGTACTTGGTCGCCTTTGTCACTTAAGAGTGTAAAGGGCAAATTGTACTTAGCCGCAAATTTTTGATGAGACTCGCTAGAGTCGCCACTAACACCAATCACTTCAGCGCCGGCGTTTTTAAACACTTCATATTGATCGCGAAAAGCACAAGATTCCGCAGTACATCCTGGCGTGTCGTCTTTTGGATAAAAATACAGAACTACAGCATTTTTGCCCCGAAAATCGCTTAAGCTTACCGTTGAGCCGGTTTGCGCAGGTAAGGTGAAATCAGGCGCAGTATCTCCAACTTTAACTGGCATAGGTATTAAAAAATTCCAAATTTGATAATTGCAGAAAAAACTATTTTAAGTGATGTTAAGACCGTAAAGATAGGAAAGACTAAATCCTCGACTTCTTCAAAAAATCGGGTATCTGATACCAATTCTCTGTAAACTTGCACTTAATACTTGTTTCTTTTCTCTTGGCGTACTTGGCGTCTTCTCTGCGAGACGCTGCGCGAAGGCGGTTCATTAAATAAATATTAAGTGCATCATCATAGCGAATTGGTATGACATCACAAAATTTTAACTTCTATGTTAGTCTAAAAACTTTGCTTGCTCGTCTGTCATAGCAGGTGTACTGTGTAGATCTCAAAAAGACTTCTTTTCTGCTATGCGTCTGACCTCACTTGATGTTTTTCGTGGTATCACCATCGCTGGGATGATTCTCGTCAATATGGCGGGAGTTGCTGATGATGTATATCCTCCCTTAGCACACGCCGATTGGCACGGTTGCACGCCAACTGATTTAGTATTTCCCTTTTTTCTGTTTATTATCGGTGTGGCGATGACATTCTCATTGTCAAAGTACACTGAAGGCGAAAAACCCCAATCGGGAGTTTACTGGCGAATTTTGCGCCGTGCGGCTATTCTGTTTGTCTTGGGTTTGCTACTCAACGGTTTTTGGAATAAGGGAATTTGGACTTTCGATTTCAGCAGCATTCGGCTAATGGGAGTGTTACAAAGAATCAGCCTTGCTTATCTGTTTGCTTCCTTGACAGTTCTGAAGTTACCACGTAAAGGTCAATGGATATTGGCGGCTGTTTTACTCATCGGCTATTGGTTAGCGATGATGTATATACCTGTACCTGGTTACGGTGCGGGAGTGTTGACGCGGGAAGGTAATTTTGGTGCTTTTGTAGATAGACTAATTATACCCAAAGCGCATCTGTATAAGGGCGATGGCTTTAATTTTATGGGAGACCCTGAAGGGCTTTTCAGTACGATGCCCGCAATTGTCAGCGTATTAGCCGGTTATTTTGCAGGACAATGGATACGCTCTCAGCCTGTACAATCACGTACAAGTATTGGTTTAGCATTATTTGGCGTTGGCTGCTTAATTGTTGGTTCGGCTTGGGGGTGGATATTTCCCATCAACAAAAAAATCTGGACGAGTTCCTATGTAGTGTTTACCAGTGGTTGGGCGTTACTGTTGCTAGCTGCTTGCTACGAACTCATCGAAGTGCGGCGAATCAAACGCTGGAGTAAACCATTTGAGATTATGGGCTTAAATGCGATCGCTCTTTTCGTGGCATCGGTATTACTGATTAAAATATTAGTGAGAACCAATATTGGTACTGGGGAAAATGCTCCCAATACCTTCAATTGGATTTATCAAAATGTTTTTGCTTCTTGGGCTGGAACCTTCAACGGTTCATTTTTATTTGCCCTTGTTACCGTCCTCTTTTGGTGGCTAGTTGCAGTAATTATGTATCGTCAACGCTGGTTTGTGAAAGTTTAAGGGTAATTCGTAATTCGTAATTCATAATTTAAATTTTGAATTCTAAATTTTGAATTTTGAATTTAAATTACTCTTCTTCTGCGTTGAAATCTACCTTATCGTAAATATCAGCTAGGGTAATTTGGAAGGAAACAGACGCTAGGGATAACATTACATCGCCGTCTTCATATTCCGAAAATATCCATTTATTATTTTCGGTTTTAAAGTATTGTTCAACATGCATCTTATATTGATCAATTAGAACATACTCTTGAAAGCTAGGAATTGTGCGATAAGCTGCAAACTTTTCATCCCTGTCATAACTCTTGGTAGATTTTGATAACACCTCAGCAATAAATACTGGATTCATCAAAGTGTCTCGTCTTCCTTCCTGATACTCTAAAGGCGTGTTTACTATCATCACATCCGGGTAAGTATGTATTCGCCTGTTAGGAATCCATAAACGCTGATCGGTATAATAAACTTCATAAGGCTGACGCTTGAGAGCAAACAGAATTGAAGCATACAAGTTACCAGCAAGTTTGTTGTGATTTGGCGTTCCACCTGTCATAGGAATAATTTGTCCATCAATATATTCATGACGTTCCTCAGAATTAACCTCTAATTCTAGGTATTCTTCAGGCGAATAATATTTTTGTGTTTGTGCAATAGTCATAGGATTTCACCTAAGCTTATACTTCCACTTCTTCAGCAGCATTAATCTGATCGAGAATTCCCCAAATTTCTTGTAAAAGTGGCTCTAAACCAGTGCGAGTTACTGCGGAAATTAAGAAAACCTTAGCGTAGGAACGATGATTTAATTCAGTAGCTAATGCCTCTAAATCTACCGTTTCTCGATCCACTGCATCTATTTTATTTAATGCTAAAATTTGCGGACGTTCTGCTAAACCCCGTCCGTAAGCTTTTAATTCTTGCTGAATCGTCATAAAATCACCCACCACATCCTCACTAGTCGCGTCAACTAAGTGTAGTAACACCCTAGTGCGTTCGATGTGGCGAAGAAAATCGTAGCCTAAACCCGCGCCATGAGAAGCGCCTTCAATTAATCCGGGAATATCAGCGAAAACTGTACCGTCACCTGTAGGTTTACGAACTACGCCTAAATTTGGTATCAGGGTAGTAAAAGGATAGTCAGCAATTTTTGGACGCGCTGCTGACAATGAGGAAATCAAAGTAGATTTACCCGCATTTGGTAAACCAATAATTCCCACCTCAGCCAAAAGTTTCAATTCCAAACGCAGTACTTTCGCTTCACCTGCTAATCCGGGGAGGGCGTATTCTGGGGCGCGGTTGCGGTTACTCAAGAAATGCTGATTTCCCAAGCCGCCTTTACCGCCTTCCGCAGCCCGAAAACGTTGTCCAGGTGTAATTAAATCTTCTAGTAAAGCCCCTGTGGAAGCATCATAAATCGCAGTACCACAGGGAACTTCGATAATTAAATCTTTGCCGTTTGCGCCAGTACAATTATTAGGGCCGCCTCTTCCGCCGTTTTCAGCTTTAAAAAGGTGATTATAGCGGAAATCTAACAAAGTTTGCAGGTTTTCTACTGCTACAAAAATGATTGAACCGCCTCTTCCGCCATTACCACCAGAAGGGCCTCCTGCGGGAACATACTTCTCACGGCGAAAGGCGACAATTCCATCGCCGCCTTTACCAGCTTCTACTTGAATTACTGCTTGATCGATAAATTGCATAGTTAGTCAATAGTCATTTGTCATTAGTCAGTTGTCAGTTGTCAGTAGGGGCGGGTTTGTGAGAGATTGTTATGGATATTTGAGGATATCTGTAAACCCGCCTGTACAGTTGTCAGTTGCTTTAGCTGTTAGGGTAACAATCCTTTTTGGCAGACGAAAGGCTGAACTAACAATTCTACAAGTTGGGGAACCCTCAGCGCGAACTACTTCACCAATAACCAATGACCAATGACCAATGACTAATGACTATTAACTAAATATATGGTGAAATATCCTCTCCACAATCATCTGCCAAATAGGAGAGGGCGCGGAAACGCAAACCTACCATTTGTTCATACAGGGGATTAATTTTACATAATGGCGGAATATGTACGATTTTGCGTCCAAATAGCTTTACATCCCGTTCAAAGGGACACTGGGGCGGAATCATTTTACATAAAAAACGAGCAACTCTAGGATCTTGAATATCCAGTCCGTCTAACCAATCGCGTACAGGGGTAAGTGCATCATGGGGGGGAGAATGAGGCCCAATGGTGATAGAAGGTTGGGCGGATGCTTCTTGCTGGAGAAAACTATCGATTGTCGGATCTACATGTTCTGTGTGTTCTAGGGTGTGGCGCAGGGCTTCGATTAAATCTTTGGGTTCGCCTAGTGCTTGACACAGCTGTTGCAAAACTTGGTCTTCACTGGGAGAATATATCCCATCTGCGATCGCTACCATCACAGCTGTCCGCAAGAAATTTTCTGCTGTTGATGTCCCTTTACCCAAAACTGTTGCTAATTCCTCTGGTGTAATCACCTCCAGAGAATCAAAATTAATACTCGGAGCTAATTCATTTTCCGTAATACTAGCAATTAACTCTTGTTCATGAGCGTCAAAGTCACCATCAGCTAGAGCAATAGTGAGCAATCCACGCAACCAAGCCGCTACTTGTTCGCTAGTGTAGGGGGATTGAACGACACTTTTCATAAACTCATACCTCAAGCTGTCCTCAGTCCATACAGTAAATAGTAAGCTACCTTAAAGGGTATTAAACTGCTACATATTTAACTTTAAAGACTGTAAGAATTGGTTTTTTCAGCCCTAAAGACAAAGATCAATGCATAAACAGGGAAAAAATTCTTTTGAAAATCTCATAGCTTCTTAAAAAAAAGATTGAGAATTTTTCTACTTAAATGGTTTAGCGTTAAGTTAGTTTTGATGGCTTTATAGCCTCCAAAGCCTTGTAAAACTGTTAATAATATTCAAGATAACCAGTTTATTGCAAAAAATATTACCTATTTGATACAATCTCTATTGAGAATCTATCTCATATAGCTAGCATAAACAGTAATTTTCCGCAACTCGTTACAAAAGTACTGGAAATAGCATCCTAAAATTCATGTATTTGGGATGACTAAAAAATGTGAGTTGAAATATTTCCTGTTTTATTACTTAGCATCAAATTGCAATTAACTCTACATATTTAGGTAATATCATGACGTTTTTTTTTGGAATTGAACACGAAGTTGCTTTTCTGAATCAAGCAGGAAAGTTTGCTGATTTTGAAAATACAAAATTTGCTGATTTTAGCCAAATTGTTGAAAGATTACCAACATACCCTAATGATTATGCACATTTACGTGTAGGTGATGCGGGAATTAAGGCTAAGAGATGGTATATCGAAGGATTTGAAAGATTTGCTGACTCTGATAAAGTAATTGATTGTTTACCTAAAGGTATCGAAATTAGAACGACTATTCACCTTAATATTCAAGGTGCGATTCAGGAATTAACCGAAAGTTTTTGCTTATTACGTGATGTAGCTGCTGATTACGGTTTTTCACCTGTATTAACTAGCTTTAATCCCTACAAAACTTTTTTTGAACCGCAACCACCATTAAATGAGTATGAAAAGAAATATCTCCAAGCTTATCCTGACGAAAATACCGCCAATATTTACATGGTGACATACGGGCCAGATTTAAATATATCTATGGCAGATTTGTCTGTAGAAAAGCTAATTGATATTGGTAAAAAGTTAACTTATTATAGTCCTTATATAGTTCCTTTTAGTTACAGCGCGCCTTTTTATAATGGGGATTTATGGACGGGATTATCGGTAAGAACTTTTGTACGAACGGGTAAAAGATCGGCGGCGCTAGTTTTTGTGGAAAAAGCAGAACAAACGATTGCGAGCGTTCCTTCTTTAACTAAAGTCGCACGCATCCCTGCAGAAGTAGGAAGAATTGAATTTAAGGCTTTTGATACCTGTGATGATTTTTCGATTTATGCAGCTTTGTTAGCTTTATTAAAAGGGTTAGTATTAGATGAATATTTATCAGGTAGAGCCACAATTCCTGATGCAGCTTTACATCAAGTTTCAGCCAAAGCAGGATTTAATAACGAAGAAATATCTCTGATTGCACATCAGGTTTTAGAAGCAGCAGAAATGGCTTTGAAAGATGACCCAGATAGAAACTTATTAATACCTCTGAAAGTCAAATTACAGCAACGAGAAACACCATCTCAAAAACTCATTCAAGGGTATCAGCAATTAGGTTCTATAGAAGCAGCAATGCAGCAAACTTATGTAAAATTTAGCTGATTCTTAATTTGAGATTTAATTGTCAGTAGGTTGGCATAATTAAATATAACTAGCAAGGGCTGTCATTAGTCATTAATCATTGGTAAGGGGTTCAAGTATATTGACGTTTTGTAATATAGTTTGGTTTATTGATTAAACCGCCAAGTACGCCAAGTACGCCAAGGATAAGAGAAAGAAACTGAGAGTTTGTAACTTTCACAAATGATTTAATATTGCTATAATAATCAAAATTGGGAAAACCTCTGCGTCACTTTGCGCATCCCTTAGCGCTACTCTGCGTTTAAGAATCAATAAAATTACAAACTCGTCAATACCTGAGCCAGTTCCTGAGATAAATCAGTTTGCTGTGTTTGACATTTACTAAATAAAACACCAGCTAAAAAGTAATAGTCACCGGAATAAAATGCCATTTTCTGCTTCCGCAATTCTTCAATATGCTTTTTAACTTTTGGCTCAGAGCTATAATGACCAAATTTCAGAGGAAGCACGACAAAATTATTCACTATATATCCATAATCTTTTGCTTGTTCAATGGTACTGTTAGGGTTAGAATAGCTAGAAATTAAAACTAGTACGTTCTCATAACCTAAAGACAAAAGATTATTAGTCACTGTCGCGCCATCTATACCCCCAAATAATAGTGGCATATAAATGTCTGGATCTGGTGCGGGGAGATAAGGTGGATTAGCAACGAGATATTTAGCTTCAGGTTTATCTGATTTAAAGAGACAAGCATTATTGATGATATATTTTTCCGTGAGGTTATATTCATCAATTGTTAAATTAGCAGCTTTCCAAGCAGAAGTATTTAATTCAAATCCCTGTATCACACCATCAAATTTATTTCTCAGCAAGGAGTTGATTACCGGACTACCATCACCGGAACCAAATTCGACAATCGACTCAGGATTTTGACAACTTCTCAAAACTAAATTTTCTAAACAATTGGAGTAAAAATTAGATTCTTCTGGGCAAAAGAATATGTCTTTCATGTGACCTCAAGTCAAATTTAATGTAAGATAAATTAGATTTAGGCAGGAAGAACTGTTTCTTTAGCAGTAGATTGCTAAAGAAAGGTTTTGCTAAAGAAATTGAGAATTTTAGCTATTGTTCTTGGGCGCGAATAGAATAGACAACAGCTTTTGCGGCGCGATCGCCCATGAGTTTTTCTTGGTCATACCCTAGTAGCAATTCCCACGCATCATTGGGGTACTGTTCTGCTAAAGCTAAAGCCACATCATCCAACATCCAACGACCGTGGCGTTCGTCTTCGCGAATATGCAGTTCCCAATAACCCATCGCCGCATCTGATAGCCCCAAGCGTTGCGCTGCTGTGAGATAATTTCTGTAAGCTGCAGGGCCAGCTACTTCAAAATAGGTTAATGCACCACTGTAGCGGAGAAAATAGCGCTTGCGTTCTGTGGTTAAAAAGTTATGGTTATCGCAAGCTAAAACTTCCCAAGGTACTAAATCAAAATACGCCTCTGGTGCTGTATTCATACCAAACTCGGCTAACATTTGAGCGAAATATGTCGAATGCTTGCGTGATAAGCGACCGTTGCCATATTCTTCTAAAAATACTCGCACTAGAGTACACTGCACTTCATTCGCCGCACCGCCTAAAATAAAGGTCATGCGACTACCTTCTACCAAGCCATCAAAGGAACCAATGGCGAGTAGGTGACGGTAACCAGCTTCACTCATTTCTTCGCGGATGTAGCGACTCCCCGGCGATAAAGGCGGATCGACATCAACAGTGGCGCGTTCAATCAGTGCTTGTTTAACTTGTGTAACGTTTAGCTGTTGCAGTGCGGAGACATTGATTTGGGATAGTTCCCACTTTTGCCAAGCTGCTTCAATTTTATTTCGACAGGATAATAAATAGAGCGATCGCTCGTTGTCATAATGGCGCAAATCGTCATACCAAAACAACTTTAGCCGATTAATACGGTACAGGATTCTTTGCAGAAAGCGATGCGCCACATCATCACCACAGCCGTTTCTATAAGCAGCAGTAATTGCTATTGATAACGTCTGTTCAAATTCCCAGACTTTGCTAGCATTTTCTTCAAGTTGATTATCTAAATTTTCTGTAGCTAGCAGTTCTATAAATTGCTGTTCAGCATTGTTATAGTTGGTAGCTGTTGTTTGTGCTATTTGATTATCATTCCCTTTCACCTTCAAGTCAGGGAACATCAGCAGATTATTTTGCATGGAATATTAAGTAGCGTTGCCAATTGTGAACAAAAAACGCCATCTGTAATATTTAAATTCACATAGTTATAGCTATATTTACCTCTTTCCCAGGTTATAAAGAAAGATTAAGCCTAGAGAAACAGATAATTCTTCCAAAGTTGGCAAATATGTCAAAAGATTGATGAATAAACTCCATAATCTCTATTGAATAAATTCCGACAATATAGTGAGTAGATGATGCAACTTTAATCAAGAATTGTATTAGTTTGATAACTGGGGCCTTTGTCTGCTCTTATACTAAGGATATTCCTCAAGTTAGCGTGCTTATTGCACATTTGGAGGCCCCAAAATGGTTCATACATACGAGGTATTGGTAGATATTAAGGAATTTGCCGGACAAACAGACAATACCTTTCAACGGGAAACGGCAAGGTACGAAATAGACGCTCCTTCAAAAGAAAAAGCTGATGGTATGGCTTTCCAAAAAGCGAGAAGCGAGCATCCACTCGGCACAGAATATGATGTTAGGGTAACACGACTGCTCAGATAAAGCGAATATTAAGTATGCTCATTCTAGTGAATAGGCATTCTGCAAAAGTTGTAAATTCAATAATTAATTATAGAGTATAAAACCGCCCTCGACTGTTTGGGGGCGGTAGTAATTTGGGGTTGAATTGACAATTTTTCGACTATTTCAGATTTGCGATCGCTTCACTTACATCCGTACAAGCTTCATAATCTTGATAAGGGATTTTTTTCAAAATCCGCAGCACTTTCTCATCAAAACCCTTCTCTTCTGCATTCTTAATCAAGTCTTTTTTGCTAATCGGGTATTTCAATTCGTGCAAACTTTTATTTAATTGTACCGAGGTGGCTGTACTCATCATGGCGATTCTCCTGAATACTAATTATTTGCATTCACATCTTATCCAGTTCTAATTTGCTATGAGATTTACTGGATTGTAATCTTACAGATGAATTCGCTTACTCGTGGGAGTCAGGAATATTCGAGTAATTAATTACAGCCTATTTTAACTATTTGTTATCACTTATACAATCAACTGATACAATTCTATTTTACATCCTACCAATGATAGATTTTTCTATTTTCATATCAATTATTAATTAAGCAAATTTAATTGTAGTCACCCACCATCAAAAATTCCTACAAATGACCAATGACTAATGACAGTGGACATCTGTAACCAGTTATCTTTAATTCCACCAACCTACTTAATTTTTTCTACGCTTTTAGGAAGATGAAGCTCTCCTTTACTGTGAGTAGAAATTAATTAGACACCTAAAAGAGGAAAAGTTATGGTTACTACAGGTAACGGACAGTCTCAACAAGCCATTAGCAACCTAGAGTACGATTTTGTCACCGTGCTGCACAATAAAGCAGAAGCTGTTAAGGCTTACGATACTTACATCAAAGACGCACAAGAAGCTAACTCTCAGCCTTGTGTAGAATTATTCCAAAAATTGCGCCAATCTGATATGGAGCAAGCACAAGAAATCCGCCGCCATCTTCAAAAAGTATTACAGCACGGTAAAATGTAAAGCCGATAAATCAATTTTAGATTTTAGATTTTGGATTTTAGATTTAAATTTCCTAAATCCAAAATCTAGAATTCTCTGAATTGAGATATAGCAAGTAGCAGGTAATATTAGCTAGACTGATTGCTTGCTACTTGTTGTACTTGCTCCACAGTCAAATCTAAAGCTTGCGCTATTTGTTCCACACTTAACCCCAAAGCTAACAATCTGGGTATAGCTTCTAATTTTGCTTGTTGTCTACCTTCTTGTCTACCTTCTTCTAAACCGTCCTGTTTAATAGATTGATACATCCTTGTTTTTTTGAATTCCTCATCTATACCTCAATACAGTTCAGTTAGCGCCAAAAACATTAAGCTGCGTAGGTTGGGTTGAGGAACGAAACCCAACATTTCCAGGGGTTTGTTGGGTTTCACTTCGTTCAACCCAACCTACAATTATCCTTAACTGAACCGTATTGATCTATACCTAACATGGTTGCCAACTCCTCTCGGCTAAGTCTGGTAAATTTGTACAACAGGATAGTTTCTATTAATTCTACAATTTGCTTTTTGGTAGTTTCATCAGCCAATTGATTTTTGGCTTGTAAAATTAGTTCTTTACCTCTTTCTATTGCTGTCTCTTCACCTGCGATAATTAATTGCACTATAGCAACTTGAAGTGAGGTTTCCGTGACTGTCCCTAATTCATCTAAATAAATACATTGTACTTGAGGACTGTCTAGCAATAAGCGATAAGGCTGTCGATCATCTGGCTCTACACTACGTTGAGGATAGATAACCACAGCACGCCAAAAGTTAACAGATGGGTTTTGACGTAAGTAAAGAAATATTTCCGCAAACAAGCGGCGATAAAAGTTTGTATCTAGTTGAAACTGGACTTCGACAAAGTATAAAGGTTGTTCTGGGGTTTCACTTTCCGGGATAAATACGCCATCAATTCTAAAGGCTGTATCTTTGAGTTCAACTGATACAAATTCATAAGCATTAATGTTAACCCTAGTTTCGCCAATGATGGCAAAAAAGATGCTTGGAATAAGCTGTAGAAAATTTTGTCAGTTTGCACCTTGATTTTCTCATATCGAAAATTCTCTAGTTGCCAGTCTATCAATAAGTTTCTCTACGAGAGTAGTAATATAGCAATTCTCAGATATCACCATCAGAAACTAACAAAAATGGCAAAGTTCATCTACCTGTGGTTCATTTGAACTACAATAAGTTCAAATTAGCTATCGAATGTAAAAATAACTTGATTTTTGCTGCACTCTATAGTGTCTGTAAGCCTTTTAAGGTACACTAGAACGCTGCATACTTGTTTTTTAGTATATTTCGGCTAAGTAAAATTTCAGTCTAAGAAGTTCGGTTATGGTAGAAGCATCGCTAAACATTACCTTGGAATCTGAGGAAATTCTTATTCAGGATTTAGAGTCAGTAGACAAGGATAATCCGCAAAGTTGGAAGAATAAGGTGATTCTTGGTGATTGTTTAGAGGTTTTACAAAAGCTACCGTCTGCAAGCGTTGATTTAATTATCACTTCACCTCCATACGCTGATAGTCGAAAAAAAACTTATGGAGGAATTTCTCCAGATGAATATACTGATTGGTTTCTTACAGTAGCTCTAGAGCTAAAAAGAGTTTTAAAACCAGAAGGTTCTTTCATTCTTAATATTAAAGAAAAAGTAGTTAATGGTGAAAGACATCCTTATGTATTGAATTTAATTTTAGGAATGCAAAACCAAGGATGGTTATGGACAGAAGAATATATATGGCATAAGAAAAATAGTTATCCAGGAAAATGGTCTAATCGCTTTCGTGATTCCTGGGAGCGGTGTTTACATTTTAACAAGCAAAAGAAATTTAAGATGTATCAGGAATCTGTTATGGTTCCTATGGGAGATTGGGCAAAATCCCGTCTCAAAAATCTGAGCGAAACTGATAAAAGGCGCGATACTTCTAAAGTTGAAAGTGGGTTTGGTAAGAATATATCTAATTGGGTAGAGCGGAAAATGGCTTATCCAACCAATGTGTTACATTTAGCAACTGAGTGTGGAAATAAAAATCATAGTGCAGCTTTTCCGAAAACTCTTCCTTCATGGTTTATCAAGCTATTTACTGATTTTAATGATGTAGTTATCGATCCATTTGCTGGTTCAGGAACATCTTGTGTAGTAGCTAAAGAGTTGGGTAGAAATTATATAGGAATTGAAATTAAAAAAGAATATTGTGAGCTAGCAGCAATGAATATTAAAACAGCAGTTGCTAATAGTCAAGTTGTGAAAAATAATAACCAATCTAATGAGGAATTAAATGTGGTTGACCGAGATTATACAATCTATCATGATTATTTGATTCAGAAGGTACTTACACCTTTCTACGATAAGAGATTTGAAAAATTGAGTCAATTAAAACTCAAAGATGTTATTAAACGTAAAAACCCTTATTTATTTAAAGCAAAAAATATTGAACTTGCTCAAGATTTTGTTGCCAGCATAATTACTGCATTTCTTTCTTCACAAGAAGAAACCATTTTCGGGAATTTGCTAGAAGGATTTGCAATACATATATCTAAATCTTTGTATGGTGGTTTTAAGTCAAAATTAAACAGTGTCGATCTAGAATTTAAACGAAATGAAACTTATTATATTGTAGGGATTAAATCTGGTACTAACTGGGGCAATTCTGACCAAATTAGCAAGATGAAAGATAATTTCAAAAAAGCAAAACAATTATTGATAGAACAAGGTATTACCAGCAATATTGTTGCTGTCAATGGTTGTATGTATGGTAAAGATAGTAATCCTTTGAAAGAAGATATCAAAGATCCTGATAAAACATATTTTAAATATGCTGGACAAGAGTTTTGGGAATTTATCTCAGAAGATGCCAATCTTTACCAAGAGATGATTGTTCCTATCGGGGAAGAAGCAAAGAAGAAAGATGAAATTTTTAAATCTACACTTAATGCAAAAGTTAATGAAATGACGTTTGAGTTTATGCAGTATTTTACTGTAAATGGTCGGATTGATTGGATTAAACTTGTTGATTATGTATCTAAAAAAGGCGATTTCAAATTAGAACCTATATCTCAACAAATGACGTTAGAACTAGAAGCAGGGGATTCAGATTTAGAAGAACCTCTAGATTTAGCAGATGCGCTAGATTTTGAAGAATAGAAGAAAATACTGCTGAATATGAGCCTAAATTTAGAGAGTATTATTCGGCATTTTCTAAGTATTTACATCATCGGGAATTGACAGCACCTACGATTTCAACCTATTGCTAGGACTTTTTTTTGTAAGACTGGTGATATCAAATACTATTGCTATATTCCCTACAGCCTTTTAAAAAAATAGCTTGTCCACCATATTTGAGAGATACTGTAAGAGCAGAGAGAATTTGCACTAACTCCATACCAACCCAACCAGATGACTCAACTGGGGGCGTATTTTTCAGAATACAACTAATAAAGCGATCGCACACCCGCGCTAAAGGTTCGCCTGTTTCTACCTCTAATACCTCTTGGCTTTGATTCATCGGTAAAAATTGATTATCCTGGTATTCAATTTCACCACTGAGTAAAGTTAAAGGCGACGGATGCAACATTTCATCAAAAATTAAGCTACCACAGTCACCAACCACCGCTAACCGCCTTTGTTTATCGGTATTCAACCAGCACAGATGAATATATGCTTGAAAACCATCTGCATAGGTTAGCGTCACCCATACTAAGTCAGCTAGTCCTTGATTTGGGAAATTAGTAACTCTTTTCTTACCTGCTTGTTGTAGCCACACTGTACCCGTAGCTTGGACTTTTACTGGTAGCTTACCTAACCAATTGTTAAAAATAGCAATATCGTGAATTGCTAAGTCCCATAATGCATCAACATCTTGTCTCACAGGCCCTAAGTGAGTACGAGTAGCATAGCCGTAGCGTAAATTACCTAACTTATCTGCCTGAATTACAGCTTGTCCTTTCTCAACGGCTGGGTGAAATAAATAAGTATGATCCACCATAAGTATTAAATGTTGTTGCTCTGCTAACTCGCAAAGTTCACGACATTCTAACGGATCTAAAGTTAAAGGCTTTTCGGCTAAAACATGGTAGCCCTGGTTGAGAGCATCCTTAATCAGATGATAATGGGTAGTAGCTGGAGTTGCGATCGCTACTGCCATCAAATCTGGTATTTGCTTTACAGCTTGCCAATCAGTAGTTAATAATACATTATCATCTAATTTAAATTGCCGTTTTACCGCCGCTAACCGTTCTGGATTCGGGTCTACAACCGCACTAATACTTACTTGCGGATGTTCTAAAAAATTCCGTAGCAAATGCACGCCCCAACGCCCAACGCCGAGGACAGCAATTGTAATTTTGTTATTCATTAGTTATTTAGTCATTTGTCATTCTTACAAAGTTGAGGTAGTCCGTTG
The DNA here is from genome assembly GCF_014697075.1 of Tolypothrix sp. FACHB-123. Lineage (GTDB taxonomy): Bacteria > Cyanobacteriota > Cyanobacteriia > Cyanobacteriales > Nostocaceae > Aulosira. The sequence continues at coordinate 63,798 of NZ_JACJRE010000009.1, forward strand.
GCGGGGTTCCCCCGCTGAAAGGAACTGCCGTCTGAGCGCTGGAAGCAGGCGCTCAGACTTTGCGCTTTGTCATTTGTCATTTGTCTTCCTTCCGCGTCAATGGTCAAGAAATTCTGGACTATGGACTATGGACTATTGACTCTTGACTAATAACTGAATTATCGGCGTATAAAGAGTATATTGAGTTCAGGGTTGTTCCTGATTAGTAATAGATAAAAAAGCTACTTTGGCTGCGGCTTGTTCGGCTGCTTTAATTGAGCGTCCTTTACCTTGACCTAGTTGTTTACCGTGTAACCACACCTCAGCGACAAACCGCTCTTGATTGCGGTGGGGTTGAGTAACTTCAACAACACGATACTCTGGTAAAACCTTAAATTGCGCCTGAGTCCATTCTTGTAGGGCGGCTTTGTAGTTTAATCTCGCGGGATCGAGACGAATTTCTGCTGCTAGTTGTTTGAAGTGCGGATCGAGCCAAGGACGAATTAACTCAAGATTGTGAGTACTTAAGTATAAAGCACCAAGAACCGCTTCAAAAGCGTCTGCTAATCGGGATTCTTGACCTACTTTATCAGCAGTAGCACTACCGGCGACTAATAAATACAGTTCTAAACCATATTCTCTAGCTAATTGGGCGAGAATGCGATCGCTCACCAACACCGAGCGAATAGCCGCAAAATCCCCCACCGGACAATCGGGATAATGTTCCCACAACACCACCGCCGCTACTAGCCGCACTACCGCATCACCAACAAACTCCAGTTGCTCATAATTGGCTGACTCCGACACAGTAGGATGAGTCAGGGCTAAATCAAGCAAGTGCCATTGTATGGCTGCTTCTTTTGGTAAACCTAATTTTTTAACTAAACTTTCAAGCTGGCGCTGACGGCGTGGATAAGCGAGAGACATTCAATCAGAAGGGGGCGGGAAGGGGACAAAGAGGAGCCACTGCGTTGCGCGGGTTCCCCGCGTTGTAGCAAGTGGCGTTGACAAGGGAAGAGGGACAATAAAAACTATTGACCATTGACCATTGACTCTTGACCAATGCCCAATGCCCAATGCCCAATGCCCAATGCCCAAAAGAGAAGAGAGCAGATCGTAAGCCGGGTTCTGTTCTCTAATGTAGAGATGTTATTGCAACTTCCCTACAATGAGGGCGGTTATCTATCTGGGACGTTTGTTACCAAACGCCTCTAGCGGCACTGTTTTGCGGAACTGGTAAAAGACCAACCATAGTTCCTTCGCCTTGCTCCCAACCGGGGTTTACCGAGCCAACGCCTCTCGACGTTGCTGGTGCGCTCTTACCGCACCTTTGCACCCTTACCAATCAATTTTGGATTTTGGATTTTGGATTTTAGATTCAATCCAAAATCTACAATCTAAAATTTAAAATTGATTGGCGGTATCTTTCTGTGGCACTATCCTCACGATCGCTCGCACTGGACGTTATCCAGCAAGTTTGGTCTTTCGGAAGCCCGGACTTTCCTCAAACCGATTTTTACAACCGATCTGCAACCGCCTACCTCTACTCTCTCCCTAGATACAGTGTAATCTTGGATGGCGTTGTGTGTCTGATTTGAATTACTTCTTTTTATTCCAAGGTAGGGCGTATGTCCAAGGCAATTTCCTAATGGTAAAAGGACAATTGACTATGCACATTGGTGGGAAATCCGCACCAGGGGCTAAACCTGCACGCACCTCAGACATGCGTAGTACTAGTTGTAGTGAAAATTCTAACTTTTTTGTTCTGTTAACAAAGTCGTTGTATAGCTTTTTTTGGGCTTTGACAGGACTTTTTTGCAAAGCCGTGATATTCACTAGGGGTTGTTTGGCTGAGTAAGTACCTGAGGTTGCATCACGAGCGAAAACATCTTCTGCTGTGACTGTTGCGGAAAGGGTCTTCTTGGGAGCGATGAGACTGGGGCTTTGGGGTACGGCTAAGTCACGAGTTAAATCTGGTGATTTGCGAATTACCCGGCGTGATTGCTTGCTATGTTCAACGACTATAGAACTATTATCCCAATCAACATAAATTGCGAGATTGTCAGATTTATTTTCGATACTCACTGACAACTCTTTCAATTCATCAAAAGAATAAGAAGGACTAAGTTTAAAAGAAATCCCTACTTGGTCTTGCAAATTTTGTTCTTTAAGTTGATCGTCAACGACATTTTTTTGATGCTCAAATTTAATTTTGTCGTCAATCGACTCAATCATCAAATTAACAATGTAAGAGACGCCGATGATATAAAGCGTCAAAACCACTAAATTTTGGTCGCCATTGCCTCTCATAACTTTATATATAGACTCCCTGTACTAATTTTGTATATTTGTTCTCTAACTTATCGGCTATAGTTAATCTTCCTTGATTGGTACCGACCTTTCTAGCCAGCCCCGCCGCCAGAAAAAGTATAATAATCCTCCAGCGATCGCCAGCATTACTCCCCAGCACAACAGGTATCCCCATTTCCAATTGAGTTCAGGCATATTATACGGTGATATTTCCGTATTGAAGTTCATTCCGTAAATTCCTGCTACAAAAGTTAAGGGAATAAAAATTGACGAAACTACAGTTAGTAGTTTCATAATTTCATTCATTTTGTTACTAACTGCTGACAGGTAAACATCCATTAATCCTGATGTGAGTTCGCGATAAGTTTCTACCATATCAATTACTTGGACTGCATGGTCATAACAATCTCGCAGATATATGCGGACTTCGTCACCTATCAGGTCATCGCTATCTCGCATTAAAGCACTCATCACATCCCGTTGCGGCCAAATGGCGCGGCGCAGTTGCAGTAATTCTCGCCTCATTTTATAAATCTTCTGGAGTGTTTTCTGAGTAGGCTTAATGATTACTTCTTCTTCTAATTCTTCAATTTGCTCGCCATAACGTTCTAAGACTGGAAAAAAGCCATCAATAATGGCATCTAGTAGGGCATAAGCTAAATAATCTGCACCTGATTTGCGGATAATTCCTTTGGATTTTTCAATGCGCGATCGCACTGGTTCAAAGCAATCATGTTCTGGTTCTTCTTGCACAGTGAGCAAATAATTTTTCCCAAAAATTAAACTCACTTGTTCGCTATGAAAACCAAAGGCATTTTCCCTGGGTACTACCATGCGGGCAATAATTAATAATTGATCACCATAGTCTTCTGTTTTTGGACGCTCTGGGACATTAACAATATCTTCTAAAACTAGAGGATGTAACTCAAAAATTTGCCCGACTCTTTGCAATAAGTCTTGATTTCCTAGCCCCTGCACATCTACCCAAGTTACAGATGTTGTATCTAAATAAGGAATACATAATTCCGGCGTTTCTATTTTTTTGCGAATATATTCTTGGGAATTATAATCAATCAACACGATTTCTGGAGATTCGGCATTTTCATCAATTCTCAAAGTGCCAGGGATATTTCCTGGTTGGTGATAAAATTCTTTGATTAATGATTTGTTGATAGCTCTACGACGACGAGGGATTCTTATTCCCATAAATTTTTCCCTTTAATAATTAGTTATTTGTCAATAGTAAAAATAACCTGAGACGAGGTTTGTGATAATTGGCGATCGCCAAATCTCATGATTCTCAATAATTGCTAAAATTAATAATTTGTATCCTGGGCAATGCCCACCATATCCAGGCTAGGGTAGACATTGCCCACCCTAGCAAATGAATAGCATCCAAAATTGGTTAACTATTCAAGCCGATATGATATCATCTCCGCACCTGTGAGTCAGAAATGATAAAAAAACAGTTTGTCTTCACTGAGACAAACTGCTTCATAAATGTTTATACAGATAATCAATGGGAAGATATCGGGAAGCGGAGATTAGAACATACCCATGCCGCCCATGCCGCCCATGCCACCCATACCGCCCATACCACCCATGCCACCCATACCGCCATCAGCGGGAGCAGCGGGGGCTTTCTTTTCAGGCTTTTCTACAACCAGGGCTTCGGTGGTTAAGACTAAGCCAGCGATGGAACCAGCATTTTGCAGCGCAGAACGCACGACTTTAGCAGGGTCGATGATCCCAGCCGCAATTAAGTCTTCAAATTCTCCAGTCGCGGCATTATAGCCAATGTTAAAGCCAGTTTCCCGGACTCTGGAGACGACTACGGAACCTTCAGCACCAGCATTGTCTGCTATTTGACGTAGGGGCGCTTCTAGGGCGCGGCCAATGATATCAGCCCCAAGCTTTTCTTCTTCATCTTTGAGGCTATTTTTAATTGATTCTACCTTGGTAGCTAAGTGAATCAAGGTTGTACCACCACCGGCAACAATCCCTTCGTCTACGGCGGCTTTGGTAGCGTTTAAGGCATCTTCAATGCGTAGTTTGCGGTCTTTGAGTTCGGTTTCTGTGGCTGCACCGACTTTAATCACTGCCACGCCACCAGCTAACTTAGCAATCCGTTCTTGCAGTTTTTCTTGATCGTATTCGGAATCTGTGTCTTCCAACTGCTTGCGAATTTGTCCAATCCGTTTTTGGATTTCTGGTTTAGTGTTGCTACCAGCGACAATTGTGGTGTTTTCTTTGTCGATAGTAATTTTGCGGGCGGTTCCTAAAGCTTCTAGAGAAGCGGTATCCAAGCTTAAGCCGATTTCTTCCGAAATCAACTGACCATCAGTGAGAATGGCAATATCTTGTAATAAAGCTTTGCGGCGATCGCCAAATCCCGGAGCTTTAATTGCAGCAACGGAAAGTACACCCCGTGCTTTATTCACTACCAACGTTGCTAAAGCGTCGCCTTCTACATCTTCAGCAATTACCAGCAAGGATTGACCCAACCGAGCAACCTTTTCTAGTACAGGTACTAAATCCTGAATGCTGCTGATTTTCTTATCGGTAATTAAAATGCGGGCATTTTCAAATTCTACGGTCTGCCGCTCGTTGTTGGTGATAAAGTAGGGAGAAATGTAACCCCGGTCGATCTGCATCCCTTCTACCACTTCTAATTCAGTTGTCAGGGACTTAGATTCTTCAACGGTAATTACACCATCTTTGGTGACTTTATCCATTGCTTCGGCAATCATGCTGCCGACTTCTTCATCATTACCTGCGGAAACTGTCGCCACTTGAGCGATCGCACTTCCTTCTACTGGCTTGGCTATCTTGGCAATTTCTTCTACCAGCGCCTCAATAGTCTTGTCAATTCCCCGTTTTAAACTAACTGGGTTGCTACCAGCTGCAACATTCTTTAGCCCTTCGCGGATTAAAGCCTGTGCTAAAACCGTCGCGGTAGTGGTACCATCACCAGCAACATCTTTAGTTTTTGATGCGACTTCTTGGATCAGCCGCGCACCTGTATTTTCTAATGGATCTTCTAATTCAATTTCTTTAGCTACAGTGATACCATCATTGACAATTTGAGGGGCACCATATTTTTTTTCTAAAAGCACGTTACGACCTTTTGGCCCTAAGGTGATTTTTACCGCATCAGCAAGAGCGTTAACACCCCGTTCCAGGGCCCGCCGTGATTCTTCATCAAATGCAATAATCTTCGCCATGTTTCATTTCTCAAGCGCTTCCATTAGACAATTTAGCACTCACAGCGCCAGAGTGCTAACACATTCCACGACTCAAATAACAAATCAAGATAAAAAAATGAAATTACATATTTAACCGTCAACAGTCAATAGTTATTAGGGGCGGGTTCCCCTAAATAAGCATCGGGAAAACAGCTATTGTCAGCCAACCCACCTGTCAATTAACCAATGACCAATGACCAATGACCAATGACCAATGACTTTAAACTCTTGACCATTAACCTTTATTGATTAATATACAGTTGATGCTCATGGTAATGGTCGAGTGGGCGGGAGGTAGTAGATAGCAAAAAACCTGATTACATCGAGTATTCCTTTGCAGTTTGCATTTTTAGTTTTCAGGCTACAGATACATTCGCGTAACACATCGGTTCGGTTGTTTCCAGCTAGCTGACAATATTCATTTAAATAATTCCAATTCAGCTGTTGTAACGGGCAAATCTATCCTTTTATCCTGTTTAGCCATTTCTATCTACGGATAAAGCCATCAACAACACTTGACAAAGATTTGAATGCGTATTTGCATTTGGGGAATACCCTTGATGAGTATGTAAGACTGGCTCAGTTTCAAGTTACGCCCGTAGACAAGTAGTGGCCGACTGCCTTGGTTGAAGCGGGAAGTAAATATCAATTGCTCAGATTTGAGCGATTTGTGTAAATTTTATGGAGCAGATGAATTTAGGTAACTCCCTTAAATCCTTAGGTATTGCTGACCCTAGCGGCACCGGCTGGTTGGCTGTAGTATTTACGTTTCTCTTGGCTTGGCTAGTAACATGGCGGTTAATCCCCACAGTTCGTAAATTTGCCTTGCGGGTAGGTTGGGCCGATCAACCAAACGCTAGGCGACTCAACCGGGAACCTTTGCCTAATGCCGGAGGGCTGGCTATTTATACGGGCGTGATTGCGGCACTGGTATTAGCTACTCTCCTCAGACCAATTGAACTACAAGGCGTATTAGCTCAAGTCCTGACAATTCTCTTGGGAGGAACGATATTAGTTCTGGTTGGCTTTATTGATGACCAATTTGGCTTACCTCCCTCTGTGCGGATGTTTACTCAGATTCTCACCGCACTGTTGCTCTATGCTAACGGAATTAGAATTGATATCGCTTTTGGCACGCCGATCGACTCGATTCTTTCCATCTCCCTGACAGTGTTTTGGGTAGTCGGAATTACCAATGCCATTAACTTGATGGATGGTATGGATGGTTTGGCAGGAGGAGTAAGTTTTATTACTGCTATGAGTTTGTTGGCAGTTTCTGCCCAAATTTCTAATAAAGCCGCAGCAACCCTAGTCTTAGCAGCATTAGGTGGTGCAGCTTTGGGCTTTTTGCGCCATAACTTCCACCCCTCACGTATTATTATGGGTGACGCTGGGGCATACTTTTTTGGTTACGTGCTAGCGGCAACTAGTATTTTAGGTAAACTCCAAGTCAATACAGTATTTTCCCTGATTCCTACAGTTTTATTTTTGCTACTACCTGTATTAGATACTACGCAAGTAATTGTGCGGCGACTGATGGCTGGGAAAAATCCTATGAGTACTCCTGGTAAAGACCACCTGCACCATCGTCTTTTGGCTTGGGGCTTCTCTCAACGTCGTGCTGCATATACTCTGTGGTCAATTACTTTAGTTTGTAATTTGTTGGCTATGAGAATGCAAAATTTGACTTTGCTACAAATGGTAGCTACTACCATGAGTGTTATTTTGCTCATTAGCTTTACCATTTGGGGAAGAATCCAAAGAACAGAATGTATTACCTGAGGAAGTGGGAGGCAAGGGAGCAGGGAGCAGGGAAGATAAACTATATACCAATGCCCCATGCCCCATGCCCAAAGCTATCTATGCCATGACCATGCCACCATCGACATTAAACACTTGTCCGGTAATATAAGCGGCGGCGGGATCGGCGGAGAGGAAGCGCACCATACCAGCAATTTCTTCTGGTTGACCATAGCGACCGAGGGGAATGAATTTGAGAATTTCTTCGGTGTTGCTGAGATTGCTGGTCATGTCTGTGGTGATGAAACCAGGGGCGACAGCGTTAACGGTAATGCCGCGAGAAGCTAGTTCTTTAGCTACAGTTTTGGTAAAGCCGATAACACCTGCTTTAGCGGCGCTGTAGTTAGCTTGACCGGGGTTACCCATTTGCCCCGCAACTGAGGCAATATTAATAATCCGCCCAGAACGTTGCTTGAGCATGACTTTACTAGCAGCCCGGGTGCAGAGAAATACACCAGTAAGATTGAGGTCAATTACAGCTTGCCAATCTTCTGGCTTCATGCGTAACAGTAAAGTGTCGCGAGTAATACCAGCATTATTAACGAGGATATCGATACGCTTAAATTTATCGATGACGGTGTTAAATAGGGAGTCTACTTGATCGCTTTTAGAAACATCAGCTTGTATAGCGATGGCTTGACCACCTGCATCTGTAATTTCTGCAACTAAGCTATCAGCCGCACCACTAGAACTAGCATAATTAACGACTACATTAGCGCCGTAGCTAGCTAATTCCAGAGCGATCGCTCTACCAATTCCTCGTGAAGCACCTGTAACAATTGCAACCTGTCCCTGCAATTTTTGTAAATTCTCACTCAAGAGTTCCATGAAATATATTTTGAATCACCGCGCTAATAATCTTATGGTGATTTGTACCTTCAGTAATCAAGCTGTGTAGGATTGATTGTCAATGGTCAGTTGTCAGTTGTCAGTTGTCAGTTGTCAGTTGTCAGAAAATTCTCAGTATTGACATCCTCCCACCGCTAACCCTTGCGGGTGTAGCGGGGGATTCCTAAGACTCACGACTTAGGTTTCTGTTTCTTCCCCTTCGGGTTCGCTGGTTGCTCTACTTGGGGAAACCCCAAGACCGCACCAGACTCACCATTACTGGTTTTTCGCAACTGCCCTTTAGACTTATGCCGATCAGGTCTTATGTTCGCTCCACAGACTGTAACGGTGTGTCCCACCGCCAAAATATTCTTGGCCGCGTTGATATCCCTGTCGTGGTGTGTTACCGCAGTTGGGACAGTCCCACTCTCTGATATTCAACGGCAGTTTATCAACAATATGTCCGCAGTTGCCACAGCGTTTAGAACTGGGAAACCATCGGTCAATTTTTACCAAGTTTCGACCATACCACTTGGCTTTGTATTCCAGTTGCCTCACCAACTCGCCCCATGCAGCATCACTGATAGCACGAGCAAGTTTGGGATTCTTGACCATATTCTTAACTGCCAAATCCTCAACCACTATCGTTTGGTTTTCACGAATCAGTCGAGTTGTCAGTTTGTGGGTATGGTCTTTTCTGGAATCAGAGATTTTAGCTTGAAGACGAGCAACTTTGAGCCTAGCTTTATCCCGATTTCGAGAAGCTTTTTGTTTGCGACTCAAAGATTTTTGTGCTTTCCTCAACTTTTGATAGTGCTTGTCAAAGGCTTTGGGATTAGCAATCTTTTCACCTGTACTCAGGGTAACGAGACTGCTAATCCCAACATCCAGTCCCACGGCACTATCAAGCAGCTGCATGGTTTGGTCAGTCGGATCATTGATTCGCAAACTGACAAACCAGCGTCCAGAGGGTTCAAGCCTAACTGTGATGGTACTAGGTTCACACTCCTTGGGAAGTTGTCTAGACCATTTAATTGGCAATGGTTCAGAACACTTTGCCAAGTAGACTTGTCCATCTTTCCACCGGAAAGCAGACTTGGTAAACTCTGCGCTACCACCACTACGTTTCTTTTTGAAGTTGGGATATTTCGCCCTAAGAGCAAAGAAATTAGTGAAAGCAGTTTGCAGATGTCTCAATCCTTGTTGCAGTGGTACACAACTAACCTCATTCAAAAACTGGAGGTCTTCAACTTTTTTCCACTGCGTCAGCATAGCAGAAGACTGAACGTAATCAACCTTCTGTTGTCTCTCATACCAAGCTTCGGTTCTCGCCGCCAAAGCTTTGTTAAATACCAACCGCACACAACCAATTGTCCGGCGCAGTATCTGTTCTTGCTCGGTAGTTGGGTAAAAACGGTAGCGGTAGGGTTTTTCCATACTTCACCCCTCCGGGTTCGGCAGTTGTTCATGGGGGAAACCCCCAAGACCACACTGCCTCACATTTTACTATTAAATCTGTGAAATACCTAAAACCCGCTATGTACCAAAGTTCATTTACTCACCCCGTCGTCGTCTGTCGTTCGCACTCCAGAACTCGACTCAGGGGTGAAGCTTCTCGCTCGTCCCCATTCCTCTCACCGCCAAACTGCGTTGTGGCGGGAGTCTCCTGGGGGTGTTAGATGATTGTGCCATCAGCAATAACAGCATTTTTTAACACAACCACAATTCCACTACGGATATAAAAGCCCTGACTTTCGCGATCGGCTTCTTGTACGTTGTCTTTATTGATAATTTTGACATTTCTACCAATGCGGGCGTTTTTATCAACAATGGCTCGGCGAATAATTGTATCTGCACAAATACCGACGGAAACCTCATCGCTGAACAAGTTACATTGTCTTTCTACAGCAGCTTGGTAAAAGTCGGCACCCATAATTAGGGAATCTTCGATGATGCTACCAGATTCAACTCGCGATCGCACTCCTAAAACTGAATGTTCAATGCGGCAGTTTTTCAAAATACAACCTTCACCAATCAATGATTGGGTGATTGTACAATCTAACATCTTTGTGGGTGGCAAGTAACGTGCGCGGGTGTAAATCGGCGCTTGTTCATCATAGAAGCTAAAAGGTGGTTGGGGTTGCTCGGTGAGAGCTAAGTTGGCATCATAAAAAGCTTCAATGGTTCCGATATCTTCCCAGTACCCATTGAATAAGTAGGCTTGGACGTTGTAATCTTTAGCAGCCGCATCAGGAATGATTTCTTTACCAAAATCGGTACTTTCTAAAGATTCGCGCAATAATTTGATCAAAACTTCTTTTTTAAAGACGTAAATCCCCATCGAAGCGATGTAGGGTTGGAGTTGGGCTTGTTCTGGACTCAATCCCAGTACGGTGGTATCGACGCGCATTTGGGCTAAAGCGTCACCTTTGGGTTTTTCGCTAAAGTCAATTACTCTACCGGACTGATCAATTTTCATCAAGCCAAAGTCAGAAGCGCGGCGATCGTCGATGGGAATTACAGATAATGTAATATCCGCACCTGTTTCTCTATGACGCTGGACAAATTCGCGGTAATCCATGCGATAGAGATGATCGCCTGAGAGAATCAGGTATTCTTCTGCATCCCATTCTTCCAGCAACCAGATGTACTGACGCACAGCATCCGCTGTACCTTGGAACCAGTTGGGGTTTTCTGGGGTTTGCTGTGCTGCCAACACTTCGACAAAGCCTTCGCTGAAGCCACTAAAATTGTAGGCACGCGCAATGTGGCGATTCAGGGATGCTGAGTTGAATTGTGTCAGGACGTAGATTTTAAATATTTCTGAATTGATGCAGTTGCTGACAGGGATATCGATTAAGCGGTATTTCCCTGCAACTGGTACGGCTGGTTTTGCACGTAATTTTGTTAACGGATAAAGGCGAGTACCTGCACCACCACCGAGTATGATTGCTAAAACTTTTTTCACAACATGTCTCCCGACTGCCTTTCAACTCTCACCTTCAGTTTATGACTGTATGTAGCAGCTGGTAAGGGGGGATCGCAGATTCTGAAGCGTGAATTTTACAGAATCCTGTCGGTAATCAATGTCGCTGCCAACAAATACAGCATTAAGATTTGTGTATAATTTGGCTCGTAACTATTTGAGGCGATCGCTACAGAGTTTTCACTACTAAGATAGGTAAATAAATCTTAAATCACCGTTTTTTCTCAAGAAATTTAATTTTGCTTTAAGTGCAAAATACACCTTTTGAAGTCACAAATTTTACACTTGCTGCACTTAAATAAATAAGAATAATTCTCAAGTAAACTCCATAAATTTAGTGTAGGAGAATTTGAGATTGAGGTTAGGAAATTAAGTGCGATCGCTTATAAATTAAACACTTAATTTCTTGAAATTTAACCTGGCATTAACTAAATGTAATTTCTGTGATAACTTGAGATGCTGCACCCAAGGTTGCTCAGATAATTGGGCAATAGAATTTGCAGAAAGAGTAGCTGTAAAAATATCTTTTCCTGGGGTGACATTGCTGACACCTAAATTTTCGAGAACAGCAATAGCATTTGCGTCTAAAACAGGTTCAGTATGGATAAACACAGTTAAAGTCGGTGTTTCTGAGTTTTGTACCTCATTTATTGCTGTTGATAGGGCTGCATCTAGCTTTTGATAATTCATAGCAATTCTTAAACAAGCGTAGCTGGTGATTGTTAACCTACACTATCACCACGCTATCAAATTTATCTGTTTTCATTACCTATCTTCGTACAGAGATAACATTCGCCTGACTACATCTAATTACAGATTTGTCTTAGCGAGGAACTGGTACTTGATTAATTACCGATGCAATTACCCCATCAATTTGTAAACCATCTAGCATTGCTTCTGGTTTGAGAATCAAACGATGACGCAATAATGGTGATGCAACAGCTTTAACATCATCTGGCTTGACAAATTTTCTTCCAGCTAACCAAGCTGCTGCTTGAGATGTTTGTAACCAAGCACCAGCAGCGCGAGGTGATGCGCCTAAAGCTAATTCTGGATGTTGGCGTGATGTTTTGACTAAATTTAGTAAATAATCAATAATTTTATCATCGACTGTAATTTCTTTGACTGCTTGTCGCGCCTGTAAAATTTCGCTGACTGTTGCTACAGGTTGAAGACGAGCGATATCCCCACGTCGCGCCGCAAAACCCGCTTGACGATTGAGTAACATTTGCTTTTCTGCGGCTGGTTCTGGGTAATCTACTGCTAATTTGAATAAAAACCTATCTAACTGCGCTTCTGGTAACGGATAAGTACCCTCAAATTCTAGAGGATTTTGTGTGGCAATTACCCAAAATAATTCTGGCAAAGGTAAACTTTCGCCATCGAGTGTTACCTGCATCTCTTCCATTGCTTCTAACAGCGCCGCTTGGGTTTTAGGGGGAGTGCGATTAATTTCATCTGCTAGTAATACTTCAGTAAAAACCGGGCCTTTCTTGAGAGTAAAATTGCGGCTATTTAAATCAAATATATTTGTGCCTGTAATATCTGATGGGAGTACGTCTGGTGTTAATTGAATGCGCCGAAAATCTGCTTTAATTAACTGCGCCAACACTTTTACCAACAATGTTTTACCCGTTCCCGGTACTCCTTCTAAAATTATGTGTCCACCCGCTAGTAGTCCTACTATTAGCTGCTGTACCAAGCTGGATTGTCCAACAATTATACTGTTAATTCCTTGTTCAAGGCGACTTACAATAGAGTGAGTATCGTTCATATTTGTCATTTTTTATAAAGAGAACAAATATCAATAGTGGTTGCCAGATAATCAATTACGAATTACGAATTATTTCTGATGCTTTGCCATTTTCCTAGCCAGCTTAACAGTTCTCGTTCGCTCATGGGTCGTTTTTGCGACTTGAGCTTTAATACTGTAGCTAATTCTGTTGAACTTTTACCTGTTTTTTCTACCCAAATATCAATTAAAGCTTGAGGTTCTAGGAGCATTTCTCCTAATCCTAAAGCTTTTTGTAATTGTAGTTGTTCTTCTTTACCTACCATCTCGACAACAAAATCGGTAGATTCAGCTTTTTGTAAGACTCCTGCTAAAGCTTGGATATATGCTTCGCTGTTATCTAAAACTGGTGTTTCTAAAGCTATTGGCTTACCAAAACGGCGATTTTGTGCCCAAATTAGCACTAATAAAAATACACCTGTTTGTAATAAAGCAACAATTAAGGGTTGATTAGCAAAATAACTTAATAAATCGCCTTTACTTTCTTGATTGCGCACATCAGCATCTTTATAGCCATGAATATATTCATCAACAAATATGGCGTTATTTTGGTTGCTGACTAAATCGGCAAGAAATTTAAAATTACTTAAATAATCTTGATAAGCATTAGCTGCTAAATAAGGCGTTGTGCAAAAGATAACTTTTCCTTTGCCATAATTCTTTTGCCAAATAATAGCACCGAAGCGATCGCCTAACAAGACTTCTTTGCCCTCGCCTTTAGCATAGCGTCTGCGTGTAGCGATTTTGACATCACCAAAAGACGATTGTTGCATAGTGTGAAATTTTGCGGCTGTTACTGGATGCTGTGCGCCTAAGATTACCCAAGTATTACCTTTTTCTATCCATGCGCGTTCTTGCGAAGTAATAACTGGAAAACTCAGACGGCTGTATACCTGTAACAGGGTAACGGGACTTTTCTCTGCTTTAATAGCATCCCACGGCTTTTGCCAGCGCTGGATAGAAGTTCCCTGTTCTTGCATAAAAGCATACCAAGCACCATAGCCATCGGCAGCACGGTTATAGGTAGAACCACTATTAAGAATGCTATTTCTAGGAGCCGCGAACAAGCTAATTAAAATTAGCACTACTAATGCGATCGCTCCTAGCCCAGACAAGCGGTTTGCACGCTGCATAAGGTATAAATATTAATTTATTCCATAGTCAATAGTCCATAGTCCATAGTTAATAGTCAATAGTCCAGAGAAATTAACCTTAACAACTGACTAATAACTAATATTGCCTTGTAAGCCGCCAGTGTGTATTAATAACAAGCGATCGCCTTTTGGAAAAAACCCCTGCTTCAACAAATCCATCACACCATAAAACATTTTGGCAGTGTATACATAATCTAAAGGTACGCCGTGTTCTTGGGTGAACTGCTGCTGAAACTGTAATAATTCGTCGTTGACTTTAGCGTAACCACCCATATGGTAATCACAGATTAATTCCCAAGATTTGGACATCGCTTCATCAGCCAGGGGTAAATCAGAGACGAGGTAATTATTCAGCCAACTATCTACTTCCGACGCGAGAAATCCCCCATTTTTAAGCACGGGAAAACCGATGGCGCGTTGGTCTTTGTGTAACGAAAGGATAATTCCAGCTAAAGTAGTACCTGTACCGCAAGCCACGCATACAGTATCAAATGCTTGATTATTCAGTATCTCCATGCACCCACGCACCCCGTTAAGATTACTTCCACCTTCGGGAACGATAAACACATCACCGAAGCGTTGCTGTAATTGTGCTTGTAATGCTGTTGTGTGGCGTTCTCGGTATTTTTGTCTATCAAGGTAGAAAATTTGCATACCTTGTTCTACTGCAAACCTCAGTGTAGAGTTGAGTGGCAATCTCTCCTCTCCCCTAATCATGCCAATAGTGCGGAATCCAAAGAGCTTTCCGGCCGCAGCGGTAGCAAATATATGGTTAGAATAAGCACCACCAAAGGTCAGCAGTGTTGTCAAATTTCTCTGTTTAGCCTCTAAGAGGTTGTACTTGAGTTTGAACCACTTATTACCATTAACCCAAGGGTGCATAGCATCGAGACGAAGCACAGACAACTCAACTCCAGCCTGTTGGGCAATGGGGCTATCAATTGGCTGTATGGTGGGAGGTAGTCCTAAAGAAAAATTGTTCATCACCATGTAGAAATGGCTAAACTTTTTGACTCTATCACAGAGGAATTACAACAATTTATTACTACCCAGCACATTTTTTTTGTGGGTAGCGCACCCTTAAGTCCTACAGGTCACGTTAACCTATCTCCCAAAGGATTAGATAGTTTTCGCATTCTCTCTCCCAACCGCGTAGCCTATTTGGACTTAACAGGTAGCGGTAATGAAACATCCGCCCATTTGCAAGAAAATGGACGGATTACATTTATGTTTTGTGCTTTTCAAGGTGCTGCTCGGATTTTACGCCTTTACGGTCGAGGATATACAGTTTTAGCAGGTTCCCCAGAATGGAACTTACTTTCTCCTCTGTTTCCCACGCTTCCTGGATGTCGCCAAATCATCATAGCTGATATTGAAATTGTGCAAACTTCTTGTGGCTTTGGCGTACCACTTTATGAATACCAAGGTCAACGTGAAAGTTTAATTGATTGGGCAAATAAAAAAGGTACAGAGGGTGTTAGAGAATATCAACAGCAAAAAAATCTTGTCAGTCTTGATGGTTTACCAACGCCATTGAGCAATTTACCTGGGGATTGAAGAGAAATCGAGAAGGAAGACAAAAAGGACAGAATAATAAATACTCAATACCCAATACCCAATGCCCCTAAAATTCATATTGAGAAAGCACTTCTGTTTCGTTTTTAGCTGCTTGTATCCATTCTTGGATAGCAGGTAGTTCTAAAATTGCCTCTGCATATTTCTTAGAAATACTATCTAATTGCACATCGTAAGTGATAAAGCGCAATACAACTGGTGCATACATAGCATCAGCAATTGTGAATTTGCCAAGTAACATATCACCTTCTGTGGCAAATTTTTGGCGAAATTCCTGCCAAATACTAGTAATGCGGTCAATATCTTTTTGTACTTCCGGTGTTAATCCTTTCCCAGGTAACTTTTTACGACAATTCATGGGCATATTCTGCCGCAGATTTTGAAATCCTGAGTGCATTTCTGCACTAATAGAACGAGCTAAGGCTCGATTTGTCTTATCTGCTGGCCACCAATGCAGATGGGGAAATTCTTCGGCTAAGTATTCGCAAATTGCTAGAGAGTCCCAGATAATTTGATGATTATGTAACAGTACTGGTACTTTTCTTGAAGGTGAATATTCCTGAAGTTTAGATGCAGTTTCTGGAGTGTAGAGAGGGATGCGAATTTCCTCAAATTGCACCCCAAATTGCTTTAAAGCTAACCAAGGACGTAATGACCAAGATGAATAATTTTTATTGCCAATTACTAATCTAAGTTGCGTCATGTTAATTCTTATCATCTATACAACTGCTCAATCCACATACACACATCAACTTCAGAACCGGAAGAATAGGACTTTCCGCTTATAGGATCGTAAGCTTGCCAATAAATATTACCTTTGCGATCAACCTTTTGTATAACCTCTAATTCTTGATAATCTGATGATAGTATTTTTACGGTATTTTGCCAGAAATTATGCAGTAACTCTTGGATAAAACTGAGGATATTACTAGTTTTAGAAGTTATTTTTATTTCTTCTGGTTGCAGGCATCTCAATTCATTCCTCATAACATTATTCCTGATAGATGCTCGTGACAACAAAACTCTAACAACACTTGACTAAATAATCAAAACATGGCTTGTATAGTTGCTATAAATGCCATTTATAGATATAAAAAACACGAATATAATATTTTTGGCAAAATTAAGTCAGCTATTTACGCTGTGTTTTAGAATAACTAAGTATCAAAATATCTCATCCCTCATACCTAACCCCTAGCCCCTAGCCCCTAGCCCCTAGCCCCTTGATCAATTCGCCATGAAACTCTCCCAACTTCGAGCCGTAGTTGCTGTAGCAGATTGTGGTAACTTTAGTGAGGCTGCTTTAGAATTACAACTTTCCCAACCGGCAATTAGTCATGCGATCGCTACCTTAGAAGCAGAATTGGGCGTACCTTTATTTGCTAGGGGTCGTCATGGTGCGGTACTTACACCTGCGGGAGAGCGGATTGTATATCATGCTCGTCAGTCATTGCAACATCTGGAGATGATGCAACAAGAAGCGAATCTGCATAAAGGGTTACACGGCGGACATGTGCGGATTGCAGCTTTTCGCAGTGTTGCTACTCATTTACTACCAAAAGCGATCGCACTGTTTCACGATCAATTCCCAGAAGTGGCTGTAACGATCATTGAGTGTCTTTCCTACCTGGAAGTAGAACATTGTTTGCGGGAAGGACGCGCTGATATTGGCGTGACTTATTTACCCACTAGCGATGAGTTTACAACATGGGAAATTATCCGCGATCAATATGTGGCTTTGCTACCGCCAAACGCCAAAGTTAGCAGTCCAAAAATTACTTGGGAAGATATTGCTGTCTATTCACCAGTTTTACTGTCTTGTTTACCCTGCGGACGCAATCTCCACCACCACATGAAGGTAGTAGCAAATTGCATTAATACTATTAGTGATATTCAGGAGGACTCTACGATTGTCAGCTTGGTAAATCAAGGACTAAGAGCCGCTATTATTCCCCAATTAGCCGCTCTACCAATTCCCCATAATGTCCAAGTGTATAGTTTGCCAACACCGCTGGAAAGAGTTATGGGTGTGGCTATTTTAACAAATGGTCTGCAAATTCCAGCAGTATTTATGTTTTTAGAAATGCTGAAAAATTTTGATTTTTATAATTTGGCTAAATCCGCTTATTCATCCCATTCATAACTCGGTAGTACTGGGGTTAGCAAAACTTCAATAGATGCAATTGTAAATCTCAGGGTGGATTTAGCGATCCCCAATCGAGAAAGTTTTTCGGGAGATATTAATATTGTGAGCGAAAAATTTAGTTTTATATACTCCTGCTAGAGAAAAATATTATCTGCGAAAAGAATTTTTTTGCGCAAGGCTGAGAATGATTAAAACCTTTACACATCAGAATTTCAGATTTTGACCATCAGAAAATTGTATGTTTGGGGATCAAAGTTTTTGCGAATTTTTGCCATAGTTGTGAAGATGAGTCTGCCTGGGGATCGCACAAGTTCAGGCGGTAGATAACTGATTAGAAAACTTGTTGCGAAAATAGCTGTCAACAATCAGTTTAAGATGGGATGATAAACTAACAGAGAAAGCAGGCATTAATAATTATTTTTCCTCTGTTTCCTCTGGTCGCAGGATAGCATCGCAATATCGGATGAGAGTTGTCAAGCGATCGCTAATTGTTTGCAGCCTTGCTTGTGCAGTTGACACCTGCCTTGCACCTTGGAAAAACATAATGTCAATTTCCAACAACCGCAGCTGCTTACTCATCTCTGTCCGATAAGACTGCTCTTTCGAGTCTTCCTCAGTTAAAGGTACAATCTGCTGTACAAACAATTGTTTTAAGGAGGCTAAACGCTGTCGCAGTTGATTCGCATTGAGTTGGGTGTTTGTAGCATCTGAGCGGAATTCCTCTAGAAAGCTAGCCAATACCTGATATTTATCTGTATTTAGAGACATCCAGTGCTAGTTAAGATAGTATTAATGTCAAGTAATTTTTTTTCTACAATAAACTTTCTTAAGCTCTTTTTAGAACTAGAAGCCTCAAATTATGCTTTGAGGCTTCATTTGCCAGCAACATATGTTTGGGATTATGAATCGAGAAACCCGCACTGGATGATTACCATAGGCAATAAAGGTATCAAATTCATATGACTTGATTAACTAGCCTCTGGGCAACAGCATTTGCTATCGACAATGCTGTAGTTTTTATCCCTATCTGAACTTATCCACAGATCACCTCTAGTCCCCTTTGTATGAGCACTATAGTTCTTAATTCTTCAGTTAATATTCCCCTTCCGGATTGGCTTAAGAAATGCATAGTCCATTCATCAGCCAGTAATGGTAATGCGGACAATGACCGCAAGTTTAGTGATGCCAATTTAATCTGTCGGGCATTTGAATTTGCCCATCAACTGCATCAAGGACAGTATCGCAAATCCGGCGAACCATACATTTGTCATCCCGTCGCGGTAGCTGGATTACTACATGATTTAGGCGGTAGTCCTGCTATGATAGCAGCTGGATTTCTCCATGATGTAGTGGAGGATACAGATATCACAATTGAACAAATAGGAGAGCTATTTGGAGCAGAAGTTAGACAATTAGTTGAAGGCGTTACTAAACTTTCTAAAATTAATTTCAAAAGTAAAACAGAAAGTCAAGCAGAAAACTTTCGCCGCATGTTTTTAGCAATGGCTCAAGATATTCGGGTGATTGTTGTGAAGTTAGCAGACCGTTTGCATAATATGCGAACTTTACAAGTAATGCCAGATGAAAAACGCCGTCGCATTGCCCAAGAAACCAGAGATATTTTTGCTCCCTTAGCCAATCGTTTAGGGATCTGGCATTTTAAATGGGAACTAGAAGATTTATCTTTTAAATATTTAGAGCCAGAAGCTTTCCGGCAAATTCAACAGCACGTTTCCGAGAAACGCACATCGCGAGAAGAAAAATTAGCCAAGGCTACGGCTATTTTACGCGATCGCTTACAACAAGCTGGAATTAAATGCCTCGATATTAGCGGTCGTCCCAAGCACCTTTATAGTATCTACCAAAAGATGCAACGACAGCAAAAAGAATTTCATGAGATTTATGATTTAGCTGCGTTGCGGATAATTGTTGAAACTAACGAAGAATGTTACCGTGCATTAGCAGTAGTTCATGATGCCTTTCGCCCAATTCCTGGTAGATTTAAAGATTACATTGGGCTACCAAAACCTAACCGTTACCAGTCATTGCATACTGGTGTAATTGGGCTGACAGGTCGTCCTTTAGAAGTACAAATTCGCACAATGGAAATGCACCATATTGCGGAGTACGGAATTGCTGCCCATTGGAAATATAAAGAAACGGGTAATTCTAACAATAGCCATTTAAGTGCAACCGATGAAAAGTTTACTTGGTTGCGCCAGTTACTCGAATGGCAAAGCGATTTAAAAGATGCCCAAGAGTATTTAGATAGCGTCAAAGATAATTTATTTGAAGATGATGTTTATGTTTTCACGCCGAAAGGTGATGTCATACCCTTAAGTCCTGGTTCTACTAGTATAGATTTTGCCTATCATATTCATACAGAAGTTGGCAACCACTGTGCTGGGGCAAAAGTGAACGGGCGGATGGTTCCTCTATCAACCCGGTTACAAAATGGGGATATTGTGGAAATAATGACCCAAAAGAACAGCCACCCTAGCTTGGATTGGTTGAACTTTGCCAGAACCTCCGCCGCTAAATATCGGATTAAACAATGGTACAAGCGATCGCGCCGGGAAGAAAATGTAGCTCGTGGTCGGGAATTACTAGAAAAAGAACTAGGTAAAACTGGTTTTGATAGCCTGCTGAAATCAGATGCAATGCAGAGTGTCGCCGAAAAATGTAATTACCACAGCGTAGAAGATTTACTTGCCGGTTTAGGTTACGGTGAAATCACCCTAAATTTAGTACTAAACCGTTGGCGTGAAGTAGTCAAAGCCCAACAACCCCTTGCTGTTGTCCAGCCATTTCTCCCCAAAGAATCAGCCGCAGCTAACAAAGCTTTACGCGATGCGCCTGCAACCTCCCGTGCCAGTGATTCGCCAATTGTTGGGGTAGAAGGTTTGGTATATCATCTGGCTGGGTGTTGTACGCCAATTCCTGGGGAACCAATTATTGGTGTAGTTACCAGAGGTAAAGGAATTTCCATTCACCGCCAAGGCTGTCATAATTTGGAATGTGTGGAGTACGAACGCTTAGTACCAGTTTGTTGGAACCCAGCCGCCGAACATAGTTCTCGTCCCTATACTTACCCGGTGAATATTCAAATTGAAGCCCTTGACCGAGTGGGCGTTTTAAAGGACATTTTATCGCGGTTAAGCGACCAAGGCATCAACGTTCGTTATGCACAAGTCAAAACCGCCATTGGACAACCAGCTTTAATGGACTTGGGTATAGATATACGCGATCGCCCGCAACTAGAACAAGTGTTTGTGCAAATTAAAAAAATGAGCGACATTCTCAATATTCGTCGCGTTGGTCAAATTAACGAGTAGGGGCGGGGTTTTCCCGCCCTTTGTGCCAATAGTCAATAGTCAATGGTCAATAGTTGGGAATTAGGTGTAGGCATATACAGGGTAATCAGCAATGCCCAATGCCCAATGCCCAATGCCCAATGCCCATCACTTAATTACCTTCCTCACTAATTCAGGAATTTGGGAAGGACGCTCGGCTACGGGAACTTGTGCTTCTTGGAAAGCACCTAATTTATGTTGTGCTGTGCCAAAGTTGGCATCGCGACCGATAATTGTGGCTAAAGTACCAGTTTGCCGCCAATGTTTGCCTGGGGGTGCGTGTTTACCTGCAATATAGGCAATTACTGGTTTATCAATGGCTTCGGCAATGTAACGGGCTGCGGCTTCTTCACTACCGCCGCCTGGTTGACCGACTAAAACAATTGCTTGTGTGGTTTCATCTTCATCCAGAATTTGCAGCCATTGGAGAAATGAGGAACCAACTATGGTGTCGCTACCAATACTGACGCTAATCGATTGCCCTAAACCTGCTTTGGTTAATTCCCAAGCAACTTCGTAGGTAAGAGTACTGCTGCGGCTGACAATCCCTATATTACCAGGGGTATAAAATTCACTAGGGTGAGTTCCTAGAAGGATTTTCCCCGGAACAATGATCCCCGGACTATTAGGCCCAACTACCAAAGTTTCGCAGGCTTCGGCTTTACGCAGTAATTGAACCATATCTAAAGGTGGCACGCCAGCAGAGATGATGATAATTTGGCGAATATTAGCGGCGATCGCTTCCAAAGCGGCATCTAAAACTTGGTAAGGATTAACACATATAATCGTGGTGTCAACTGGCCCAAACTGTTTGACTACTTCCTCAACCAAATCGAAGACAGGAAGATCGTATAGTTGTTGTCCGCCAAATCCAGGATTTACACCAGCAACTAAATTAGTACCATAAGCTTTCATTTGCGTAATATGAGTTGCTGAGATAAATTCACTGAACCCTTGAATTATGACTTTACTGTCTGGCGTTAAGTTCATAAGAAAATTACGGTAATTTTTAGTATCCCAGCACCATAAGTTACAGGGAAGAGATTTTTTGTTGACCATTAACTGTTAACAGTCTTGCAGCGTCTTTTATCCCATCCTCATCAGGAATGAGTTCTCCCGACGCCTGTTGATAAATAAGTGTTTTAGCTTACACAGTATGAGAACGGGCAATTTTGACTATATTTTACAAATATTGTGGGAAACAACTGATTAATTCTAGGTTATGCCGCAAAAATGTTAAACAAGTATTGTCTAACACAATAACTTATTGCTACTGCTCCCCAATTTCTCATAAATTGGGGAAGGTGACAAAAGTCAGTTGTTAATTGCAATACTTATTCAACATCCTTATGCCTAGATTGATGGCAGGCATTAGTAATTGCAGACTATCTTTTAGATACAGTTGACCTAGCTAGACGAATAGATTCTGCTACTGCTTCATCTAAATTTTCCACTAAAATGAGGCTATCGCCTTGGGTTTTCAGACCAGCTAAATATTTTCTGGCTGTGTTAAATTCCGAACCAGCAAGACGGATGACTAATTGGGGAAAAGTGCTGTCACGGCGGGTTCTTTGAGGGTTATTGCGTACAGTCTGCGTTTTACCTTCACTTTTATCTTGTTGGGTAAATTTGCTAATAACTTCAGCAAATTCCGCAGCTTGGGGGATGCTACCCAAGAGATTGATCAAAATCACTTGTACAGCTTTATCAGCAGTCAATATTTTTAAACTTGTATCTAGGCGATCGCAAAATGTGGTTTGGGCTGTATCGCTTAAGAAAGCATGACGTAAATTTAAGCACAAACCAGGCTTACCCCCAGCATTGGCGACTAAATCTAAAGTTGCCAATACCGAACCAGTACCATTACCGAGAATGCCAATTTTACCATGCTCTGCACTATCCCATTTGCCTAAATGGCCATTAGTCTCACCATGACCGTGAGTTTTGACTATTTTTGCGGCCATTTCCGAAATATCTGGATGTCTCCCAATCGCTCGTTCATTGACTCTGACTTTGCCATTTAAAGCCATGACTTGACCGGAAGCGCTAACACCTAAGGGATTAATTTCTACTAAGTCTAGGTCTTTTTGAATAAATAACTGATACATTTTCTCGATTACATGACTAATCGACTGCATCAGCGTCCCTTCTAGACCTAGTTTTAAAGCCAGTCGGCGGGCATAAAAGGGAGAAAATTCCTGTTCTACAACCACATACTGCATTTTTTGCCCTGCTGTTTCCCAATCAATATCAGCTTCCTTGCAGCCTAAAAGCACAGGTCGGCAAACAGCGGTATCTAATACTACTGCTAAATATAATTCTTGCTTGGCATCGTATTTCGATTCTGCCAGTACGACTTCTGGTAACTCGCCCCAAATTGGTAAATTGAAGATTGTTTGGGCGGCGGCGATCGCATCGATGGTTGTTTCTACAATTCTGACTCCACCAGCTTTCGCCCGTTCAGCTGCATGGACTTGGGATTTCAGCACAACGGGATAGCGAATTTTTAACCGCTTGAGATCTGTGGGATGGTCAATTCGTTGAGAGGGCAATACAGGAATGCCTATTTTCCCAAACCATTCTTTAACTTGATACTCCAATAAATCCATGAACACGCACCTGGTAGCGACATTTGCAGAGTATTTCTTTAACTATTGCTCTTGAATCTTTCTCCGTACCCTCATTAGAAAATTAGCTTTACACGGTTATAAAAATTTATTTTTCATCGATCAATTTTATCGAATTCAGTAACTTAGGTAAATTAAACTTTGCTCCTAAAAATCAGGCGGTGGTTCCACAATAGGTAATTAATCTCCTCAGTAAATTTCCTAGGTTGTCAGTGAATCACCATATTCATGAACAACCCTTAAATAATGTATATTCAGCTTTTTACAATTCTTAGTGTACTGTAAATGTTCAAATCAAGGGCAGTAGCAGGTGTGCATTTCTTTTTCCTCTGTAAGTTAGGTGAAATGCCCAAAGACTTTATTATGCCCATTTTTTAGCTGTAATTTCTACTTTCAGTAAGATTGTCAAATATTACTTAAACTAGGGGCCAAGTTGTTGACACAGATAATTCCTACTCTGTAGATTTTTGCTGAAAACTCAGAATTTGTGTTAGAAAGTTGGTCAATCTGATTCTCTGGCTCTGGTTGCTTAAACTGTGCATCTGCATTCAACAAACGAAAGTCCTAACTTTCCTACCCTCGAAGATAAGAAACACTATATAGAAGAACCCTCTATGAAAGTAGCAGTTCAGCAAGATGACTTACAGCTACTAACCAAAACTTTGCAGGAACTATTCCTAGCCGAAGTTCCATTTGGTGGAGCCTTCCAAGTTAAGTGTGCTGTCAATAATGACGAACTAATGATTCTCATTCAACATCCAGCAGGCTTGACGGTTGACACTCAAACAGTTTTTCAAGTGCTTGAGGATGCCATCCAATCATTATTAAGTCATCGGCACGAACATGTACAATGCTTTCTGCGAGTATTAGGTGAAAAACGTCCTTATACTAAACGTGCCCTCTACATTAATCAGAGGGTAGAAATCGAAGATATAAATTCTTACTCTCCACCACCAGCAAGTGTTGGCCAAGAGTCTGGCGATAACTCTTTTGATAATAAATTAATCTTTCCTTCCTTTGGCGATTCCATCCCAGGTGCTACAAACGATCGGGCTGATTCACCTTTGACACCGCCTGTCTCGACAAATTCATTCAAGGATGAGGGTGATTCACCTTTTGCAGCGTCTGTCTCAAAAGCGACCTTTGGTGATGAGGGTGATTCACCTTTTGCACCGCCTGTCTCACCTCCTTCTTTTAGTGATGAGATGGATTCTGCATTTGCGCCCCCTACTTCAACAAGTTCTTTCAATAATGAAATAGATTCAACCTTCGTACCTTATAGCTCGACAAGTGCTTTCAGCGATGAAGTTGAGGAAGAACCGTTTGATCCCTTCGCAGGCGCACCAAATCTGTTACCGGAAAAGCCAAAAAAACCAATCAAATTAATCTTGTTGGGTGTAGCTTGTGTCGGAACTTTGGTTTTAGGTAGCGGAATTTACTTCCTCACCAATCCCTGTATTCTTTCGGAGTGTCAAGCAATTCAGACAGCCGATCAATTAAAGACAGAATCTAGACGATTGATGCGTCAGGCTAAATCAGAACAGCAATTAGTCACATTACAACATCAACTCAATGCATCAAGCGCAGAATTAGCACAGATACCTTTTTGGTCTGTGAATAATGCCAAAATCGAGGAACTACGTGCCAGTTTATCTGGCTCAGCGGAGAAAATCGATCAGGTAGTCAAAGCTTTGCAAGCAGGAGAGTTGGCAACGCGGAAAACGCAAACGCCTAGTGGTAATTTAGAAGAATTGCAAGGTAGACAAAAACTGTGGCGACGGGCGATCGCACCATTAGAAGCGATCGCTGCTAATAGCGAATTGTACACTTTAGCACAAGTAAAATTACTGAGCTACCGTGCTGGTTTAAACGGTGTTAATCAGCAATTACTAGTAGCAGAAAAATGGCTAAAAAAACTCAATGCTGCTCAAGCTGTAGCCAATGCTGCCACCCAACAAGAAACAGCCATTAAATCCTTAAAGGATCTGCAAAAAGTTCAGTCTACCTGGCAGGTAGCAGTTAATGCCTTAAATATCATTCCGCCCAGTAGCTCAGAATATCAACAAGCCCAAGAACTATTAAAAGAATACAAACCCAAACTAGCAGCAGCCCGTAATCGCACCACTAAAGAACAATTAGCAGCGAAAACTTATCAACAAGCTATTAACGCCGCCAAGCAAGCTAAAGCTTTTGAGCAAAAGCAACAATGGCAAGCAGCAGTAGCCCAATGGGAACTGGCGTTACAGTCTGCCAAGCAAATTAGTGATAATAGCTTTCAGTATCGTCAGGCGCAAGCTTTAATTGAACCCTATTCTGCCACCCTTAAGCAAGCAAAAGTCAAACTAGAAGTTGCTAATAATTTGCAAAAAACCCGCACAGATCTGAATAAAGTTTGTACTCAGGGAATGCGGATATGTACTTTTACGATCAACAATCAAGAAATTACTGTGCAGTTGAGCCGTGAATATGACCAAGCAAGGCAAAGTAATATACCTGCCAATAATTCTGGCAATCCAAATATGATTACTAACGGCAATCAACACTTAGAAATTTTACAGCAAGCCCTAGGAGTCATTAGTGACAATGCGAACATGTCCTTGGCGATCTATGATTCTCAAGGAAGACCAGTTTATAAGCGATCGCTAGAAGGTTAAACTTTAGTTTTGGGCATAAGACATTGGGGATCATTTTTCTGTGTCTTGATTGTATTTGAAAAGTGACTGATGAATTTTCAATTGCTTATGGCTACTGGAATTTATGCGATCGCTAACATTGGTCGATTTAAAGTTTTCGTTGGTGATGTCAGCAGTATTAAACTAGTTTGGCCGGAAATCTTGGAGATGCTCAACAGTGGTAATTATCCTCACACAGCATTGCAACAAGAATGGCAACAATTGGGACAGCAGCGACATTTCACATTTCACACCCGCAAAGATATTGTCGGCGATGGGGAGATTCTCGGTATTGAGCAGCTAGAGCCTTTCTTGAGAACAACTGACTACTAACAACTGTACGGGCGGGTTCACGGATATCTTCGCCGATCAACGATGATCTAAAGAAACCAGCCCCTACTAACAACTGACACGCGAAGCGAATCAAATTTGCCATCCAAGGCTGTATTCTCAAATAGGGGAATTTTGGATTTGAAATTACGCTATGTCAGCTGGACAAAAACTGCGTCAGTTATTGGCGCGTCCTGAAATTATTGTCATTCCTGGAGTTTATGACTGCCTAGGTGCTAAACTAGCCCAACAGTCAGGTTTTGAAGTAGTGGCTACAAGTGGTTTTGGTATTGCTGCTTCTACCTTGGGCTTACCAGACTACGGTTTTCTCACGGCTACAGAAATGCTCTACAGTGTAGGGCGGATTGCGCAATCAATTGATGTGCCATTGATTGCTGATTTAGATACTGGCTATGGTAATGCCTTGAATGTGATGCGCACGATCAAGGATGCTGCACAGTTGGGTTTAGCTGGGGTATTGTTAGAAGATCAGGAATGGCCAAAAAAGTGCGGTCACTTTGA
Organism: Tolypothrix sp. FACHB-123; assembly: GCF_014697075.1. Classification (GTDB taxonomy): domain Bacteria; phylum Cyanobacteriota; class Cyanobacteriia; order Cyanobacteriales; family Nostocaceae; genus Aulosira. The sequence goes on from NZ_JACJRE010000009.1 coordinate 91,117, forward strand.
GGGTAAGCGCGTTGTTCCCCTTGCAGAACATGCTGGCAAAATCCGTGCCGCTGTAGAAGCCAGAGGTGATAGTAGTTTGGTAATTATTGCCCGTACAGATGCCCGTGCGCCACTGGGTTTAGAAGAAGCGATCGCTCGTGGTCGCGCTTATATAGCAGCAGGTGCAGATATACTATTTGTCGAAGCACCCCAGTCTGTTGAAGAATTAAAAGCGATCGCCGCCGCTTTTCCTGATGTGCCACTAGTGGCTAATATTGTTGAAGGTGGTAAAACTCCACAGATTTCTAGCGCCGAATTACAGCAATTAGGTTTTAAAATAGTATTTTTTCCTCTGACTGCTTTGTTGGCTGTCACCAAAGTCATGACTGCTTGCTTTCAACACCTTAAAACCCAGGGAAACACAGCGAATTTTTCTGAATTAGTGAACTTTCAAGATTTTCAGGCACTGGTTGGTGTTCCGCAATATCTGCAAATTGAAAAGGAGTTTGCAGCGGAAAATTACACACCAATTTCTGACAGAATTTAGAAAGAATTCACAAGCAAAAATTTAACATGAGCGCTAACATTTCTGACATTACAGTCACAACCATCAATGGTACGGATAAGCAACTTAGTGAGTACCAGGGCAAAGTACTCTTAATTGTCAATGTCGCATCCTACTGCGGTTATACTCCTCAATATGAGGGATTAGAAAAATTGAATCAAGAATATAAAGATGCAGGATTAAGCATTCTTGCCTTTCCTTGCAATGATTTTGGTGCGCAGGAACCAGGTAGTAACGAAGAAATTGTCCAATTCTGTACTAGTAAGTATGGAGTCAGCTTTGAACTATTCGATAAAATTCAAACCAAAGGCCCGCACGAACACCCACTTTATGCTCGACTTACAAATGCAGTTGAACCAACAGGGCCTGTAGCTTGGAATTTTGAAAAATTCTTAGTTAACAAGCAAGGTGAAGTTGTAGCACGTTTTAAAAGTAGTGTTAAGCCATATTCACCAGAGTTAATTGCAACTATCGAAAGTGAATTAGCAAAATAATCAACTTAAGGATGAAGGCTAAAGTATGGAGATTGAACTTTACACTTCATCCTAAAATTTTATAATTCTCAATATAGCCGATCGCAAAAAAATCATAATAAACTCATAAAAATCTCTCTTCTCTAATCCCTAACCCCTAGCCCCTAGCCCCTAGCTCCTATATCTAAATATGAATATTGCAATTATTGGTTGTGGTTATGTTGGTTGTGCCGTTGCTAAATATTGGCAACAGAAAAATAACTTTGTGGTGACTGCAACCACTACTACGCCTGCACGGGTTTCAGAACTAGAAACCGTAGCTCAAAAAGTTCTAGTCACAAAAGGTAACGATCCTGAAGGTCTAAAAGCAGCATTAGAAAATCAAGATGTAGTGCTGTTAAGCATATCTGCAAAAGGGGGCGAGTATGAACCAGTCTATTTACAAACTGCCAAAACTTTAGTTTCCATCTTACCAGAAATGCCTAAGCTTCGGCAATTGATATATACAGGCACTTATTCTGTATATGGTAATAGAAATGGTGAGGTTGTAGATGAAGAAACAACGGTGAATCCTACCACTCCTAATGGCATAATACTGAGGCAAACTGAAGAATTATTACTATCAGCAGCTAATGATAATTTCCGCGTCTGTATTTTGCGTTTAGGCGGTATTTATGGCCCTGGTAGGGAACTGATCAAAATATTTGGGCGCGTTGCAGGGACATCTCGTCCTGGTACTGGTAATGATATCGCTAACTGGGTTCATCTGGATGATATTGTCGGTGTGATTAACTGGGCTTGCGAACATCATTGGCAAGGTATTTATAATGTAGTCGATGATGCCCATCTAACTAATAGAGAGCTTTTTAATCGGTTATTTACAAAACATAATTTACCGCCAATTGTTTGGGATGCTTCCCAACAAAGTAACCGCCAATATAATGTTTGGGTATCGAATCAAAAAATCAAAGATGCTGGATATAAATTAATCCAGCCCCAGATGATTTTTTAGCTAATTACATGATGTTGAGATACCCAGTTTTCACATAAATAAGGCATCCTTGCTGAGTGAAGGAATCAAACTAACTGGGCGTAATGTTCTACCATATGAATCGACGGACTGAATTTGTAGTCGCGATCGCACCATTTATCGCCGAACCTGCTGGCGGCTGCTCCTAGCTGGTAAAATTGTACACTTATTGACATTTCGACTAGCGATCGCCTCATACTATCCATTGATTGATAAATTTCGGAGGTATTATGCTGTCAAATCGCCGAGGACAAAGAGTCCCCAATGTGACATTCCGTACTCGTCAAAACAATCAGTGGGTAAATATCACCACTGACGAGCTATTTGCTGACAAAACAGTGGTTGTTTTCTCCTTACCAGGTGCTTTTACTCCAACTTGTTCTTCTACTCACCTACCTGGTTATAACCAGTTGGCGAATGTGTTTAAAGAAAATGGTGTTGATGACATTGTCTGTATTTCTGTCAATGACGCCTTTGTCATGAATGAATGGGCAAAAGACCAAGAAGCCAGTAATATCACTTTAATACCTGATGGTAACGGTGAATTTACTGAAGGTATGGGAATGCTCGTAGATAAATCAGACCTGGGCTTTGGTAAACGCTCTTGGCGTTATTCCATGCTGGTTAAAGACGGTGTAATTGATAACATGTTTATCGAACCAGAAGAGCCAGGAGATCCCTTTAAGGTATCTGATGCTGAAACAATGCTCAGATATATCAATCCCCAAGCTGTGAAGCCGAAACTAGTGTCTTTATTCGCCAAAGTAGGTTGTCCTTACTGCGCGCGCGCTAAAGCTTTACTCAAAGAACATGGCTTAAATTATGAAGAAATTGTCTTAGGTAAAGATGTAACTACTCATTCTTTAAAAGCAGTTACAGGTGCGACAACAGTACCCCAAGTATTTATCGATGGACAACTTATTGGTGGTTCCGAAGCCTTAGCAGCTTATTTTGGTGAAGCATAGTTAATAGTCAATGGTCAATAGTCAATGGTCAATAGTTAAAAATTGTTGACTGTTGACTGTTGACTGTTGATTGTGGTTACTGAGAGCTTCAAGAAGTTTTGATTTTTGATAAACCTAGTGCTGAGTAAGTTTTCCAGTTAAATGAATATACGTAAAATCATTCTTTTAATTACTTTGGTGATCCCTGGTTTAGCAGTGGTAGGGGTATCGCTTTATTGGTTTATTTTAGATTATGCAGCCCTAGGAAAAGCAGAAAATTATATAGAAAAGTTGGCAAAAGATAAGCAAGCGAATGATAGACAATTAGATTATGCCTATCATCGCACATTAGCTCATCGGATTAATGTATTTGCTGATGGTACTTGGGGTTTAATTGGTGGCGTAATTACTGGGCTTGGTATACATGGGATAGCTACTATTCAAGAGCAATCTCAGAGTAAAAATAAAGCAGAATAATTTGTAATACCAACCGAAACCCTTTGCTGTGATAGAAAAAAGAGCTTGGTAATAATATCACCAAGCTCTAAGTTATCTCAATCAATCATTGGAGGAAAAAGCTTTAAACTAAGCAGTAGGTTGTTCTAGATTAACTTTGACAACCTTGTTCTTTTCTTGCTCAGATTTGGGTAATGTCAGAGTCAAAATACCATCTTTATAATCTGCGGTGACATTGGTATTTTGAATTCTGGCTTTGAGCGGAATTACACGCTGAAACTTACCGTAATAAAATTCTGAACGAGTACCCTCTTGATTTTCAAATTTGCGTTCTGCTATCACCTTAACAGCATTTTCTGTGACTTCAATATCTACATCTTTTGCTGAAACTCCAGGTAGTTCGAGTCTAAGATACAATGTATCTTCAGTTTCTGTCAATTCTGCTGCTGGAGTTTTAAATGTTTGTCCTTGTAAATCTTCAAACATTTTTTCAATTTGACGTTGCACTGTAGTCATTTCAGCAAGGGGATTGTAGCGTAGAATAGCCATATTATTTCTAACCTCTAACTGTTTATTTACTGGAATTAGAATTTAATTCGTTGCTTTGATTCTTATATTAAGCATGATGAAAAGTTGTGTAAATTCGGTTTTTATCACCGCACTCGTGATGATTACCGCACTAAATTAGAAAAGTAATAATATTACGGTTTACGCTAATTTTACGGTTCGGTAAACTCGAATATAAATTACTATACATTATTCATTACTAATATCTAAAATGAGAGAGTTGCAGCGCTTCAAAGTATATTGGCACATTACTAAATACTCTTATCTACTAGCTGAGTGATGTGAGGGCTATAATAAAGCATCATCAGCAGGTAGCTGAGGAAAACTCAAGAACTCGACTTTCCTCTAAGAAATTGTATGGTAGTAAGTTATACTAATTAGACTTGTATTCTCAAGAACTTATCCCCGGTTGGGGAACGGAAAATGCGATAGCTTAATCTGAAAATATTATGAAGTATCATATTTGCGACAAAGAAGCGACACCCGAATGGCTCACCCTCGAATCCATCGATTACATTGCTGAGTGCTTAGAAGCTTGCGAAACACTGGAAATGTTAGCGGATTTACGCGCTATCTTCCCTAGGGTAGCGCTACGCTGCGCCAGTATCAAGGTAAATGCTGTACAACGTCAACGAATTGTGCAATGGTTACAGCGATTAAACCAAGATGAAGCTGCTGCATAAAGACTTTTATCAACAGAGAAAAAGCTGATTGTTGAGTTGAAGTAAATTACTAGCTTGCTTTATTTATTTATATATTTATTTATTTATTTATTTATTAATAAAAAATCATTAGTATTAACTAACAATTTATATATTTATTTATCTACAGTATTTGCCGACTTATTAAGGTATACCGTGCCACATGTGTCATAATATATCTATTTAATTACGCTTAAATTTATCAAACTAAAATTAAACTTAATTATACAAATTAACCAAAATAACGTGACAGATAGAGCGGTGCAAAAATTTTTGTGTCCTGAAAAAATTTTATATGATAATCACATTTTCGCCCTAAAGATAGAGACATTTTAAAAAAGTTACAGCACACTGGTAAGAGCAACTTTCAGCTTAAATCATGGTGTGAAAATGTGGCTCAAATATGGTGTAGATCGAGAGGATAAATTAATATGTATTGAAGATATCCCTAGAGGAAAGACTTCACTTAAGTGCCCTTATTGCCAGGGTAGCTTAATTGCTAAAAAAGGCAAGGTAAAAGAACATCATTTTGCTCACGAGCATGAAACTTGTCGCCCTGTAGCTAATCGACAATTTCCGACATTACCTCTGTATGACAATTTTAACATTCAGCTATCAGGAAAGGATTTAGCACAGTTAAAATTGCTGTGGCAGGAGTACGGAGCCAAAAATTATCCCATAAGTTCCTACTTAGTTACGCCTGGGTTGCTCAAAGCAGGAATGTTGAAAAAAAATGTATATTTCATACCACCTGAATATGAATTGAGCGATTTGGGTAAAATTCCTGTAGGCACGCTGGAATTAACTCGATTTAATGACGTACAGGAGCCGTTATTACTCAAAAAGCTGCTGAAATTAGAGTTGGATTTTGAACATGCTAAACATAAAAACTCTCCTGATTTGGCATATCGGCTGACTGATTTGAAGCTGTACCGCGCTCAACTCAAACGTGTCTTAGCTTGTCAACTCTATTTTTTGGAAATTGAAACTCAGAAAGGAATTTTCTACAAAATTGGAGTTACCACAAGAAATATGCAAGAACGTCTAGCAGAAATCAAACTAGATTTAATTGCACATTACCCAGAAAAAGTGAATATCAAAGTTCTAGGAACTTGGGAACACCGAGGGAATGTAGAAAAGTATTTCAAACACCGCTATCAAGAGTTTAACTATCTCATTGGTAGTTTAACTGAATATTACAAATTTAAGATTCAGGAGGCTAAGAATGTGTTACGCGAACTAGAACAAATGAAACCGTTAATACTCTCGGAGATTTTTATTGATATTCTGGAAGACAGTTCTAGTTTGGTAAAAATTGCTGCTTAAAAAGCATAAGCCTCAATCATTTTCAATAATTGGGCAAATAGTTGCATGAGAATTATCTGGCTTAATTTCCCAGCCAGAGAGTAAGCCGGATAATTCTTGTCTTAAAATCATCAATTGCTGAATTTGTTCATCAATAGCTTTTACCTTATCTTCTAGCCTAATCTTGATATGTTCGCAAGGTAATTCGCCGCTATCATGAACGTTTAAAAATTCTTTAATTTCCGATAAACTTAATCCTAAGCTTTGCGCGCGTTTAATAAAGTGCAGTCGCTCTAAAACATCAGAGTTAAATAATCTAAATCCACCCTCAGTTCTTCCTGATGATTTGAGTAAGCCAAGTTCTTCATAGTAACGAATTGTTTTAATGGGTACGCCGCTTTCTTTGGCAACTACACCAATCTGTTTTCCTTCTGCTTGGGCTAACATACTTACCAAACCCTGATTGTGATATGATTACGGATCATATAATAGACTCTCCATCTGACTGGAGAGTCAAGCAGGAAAGCGATCGCTCCCCAAGAAATAGAACATCGGCGGAACTTTGCCATCATCTCACACCCAGACGCGGTCAACTTCAATTTGAAGTGGTGCAGTTTCGGCTGATGAATGAGTATGGAGTAGAGACTTACTTAGAAATGCTACCTTATTCAATAGCGCGATGGGTAACAGTCGGCTGGGCTATTTTGGAAAAAGTAGGTCGTTTGTTCAGTAAAAGTAGAATAAAGACCAAAGTTAGGGCGAAAGTCTAAACTAAGGTACTCTCCTTTGAGTACAGAAGCTCAGGGTTTTGCGTAGCAAAATCCTGAGTAATTCACCGAACTAACTACGCCATCGAAGTGTCTTTTCTTTAATTGGATGAACAAAAGAAGCCCCCTGCATTTGAGAGCGAGCAAATTCTGCTTTCAATCTATAGTACCAACGGGCTTGAGCATCAGCATCTCCAACTAAAGTTAAGGGCGGATTATATTTCAAGCCTATTTGTTGTTTAAGCAAAATTTTTTTATCTTGATTGAGAAAACTGCGCGTGAACCACAGCAACAATGGTTGAAGAATAGGAAACCAAGATAAAGTTGTGTAAAACATAGTTGTTTCCTCGGTTTCAGTTTCGGAAATGGGAGTAATTGCTGTTAAGTTACAGACTAAATGTTTCTCGGTAGACACCTTCTCAATCCGAATTCCTGGCAAACGAAATGAGATTTCGATCTGTGGATTTTCTCCAAGCAACCGATAGAAAAAGGTTTGTTGTTCTAGTGGATGCTTCCGCATAGTAAAGCCGTACAAAGATGGTTCAAAAGTTTTGATTACTTCCTTGAGCGTTTGTGGAGAACGCCACCACCACGCCTGATGAACGAAAGCAATATGAGCAGGATCGATCAATCCGAATACAGCATGATCGACATTACAAGGAAAGCGGATCGATTCAACAGCTTGGTGAGTTTGATTGGCAAATTCAGGGATTTGTGGAATGTCTTCTAGTACTAAAGAAGTCTCATCATTTGACATATAAATCCATATATTGCCTTGTGCCTCCTTTATGGGGTAATCTTTCGTTTCACTTTTTTTAGCAAAGACTGTACCTGAGCGATCGCGACTAAAAACGATTTGCTCGTTTAAGAGGGTTTTTGAAAGTATTTGTCCAGGTTTTAGCTGCTTACTCGGTAATGCATAGTACCAAGTATTCCTTAAAAACAAAGGTATTTTAGCCATCTGATAATTAGTTTATCCCCTGAAGTTATGGGTGATACTCCAGTTTTTGCTGGTACTAGAGTTCCTGTTCAGACACTTTCAACAAAATTTGCCACAGTTCGATATGGCGGTAATTGTTGACGCAAATTAGGTTAGTCAGGCTAATTTAATCATAGTAGCTTCTGCCTGCGATCGCTCTCCAAAATCAGAATGCGATCGCTAATTCTGCAATTCGGTGATACCGTACTCTCGCCGAATTGCGCATCCTACAAGATTGGCGATCGCACTAGTCTCAAAAATTCCGCGATCGCTTACAACTATCTCAAGCTTAGGCGATCGCTAATTCTGCAATTCGGTGATGCCGTACTCTACCCGAATTGCGCATCCTACAAAATTGGCGATCGCACTAGTCTCAAAAATTTCGCGATCGCTTACAACTATCTCAAGCTTAGGCGATCGCACCCCAAAATTAAGAAGGCTCGCATTTTTAGAACAACCAATTCAAATTTACGATGTGCAAACAGCTAAAACTGTGCAAACTTTCAGCAGACATCTTCCCTATGAAGGCGTGAATATTACCGGGGTGACGGGAATTTCTGAGGGGCAAAAAATGAACCTCAAAGCATTGGGAGCAATTCAAGTTTAAATAATATCGGTAACGTTCTCTGTAGCAACTGCTTTCTGAGATTTGGGTTTACTCAGCAAAAACCACCAAATTTCTAAGCCCATTAATCCCAACCCGCCAAGAGTGACGGCTATTTTATTTCCTATTGGTTGTTCAATTCTTTGAAATTGATTGGTTTGGACTGTTGGCGATGAATGCGCTTCGTGGGATGTTTGCGCAACCACTTTACTAGACGCAATCCCGAATAATATCCCAAAACTAACTATACTACCAATCAATGCTGTTTTCTTCACCATGAAAGAACCTCCTATTTTATTGGGCTTTGCGTGTTAAAAGTCAGTAGTCAGTTGTTAGTAGGGGCTGGTTTATTAAGATCATCATTGATCGGCGAAGATATCCGTGAACCCGCCCGTACAGTTGTCAGTTGTCATTGGTTAGGGATGTCCAAAAAATAAATTATTCCCATGTCTGAATTCAATACAACTGTTTCTCTCCCCTGCTCCCTAGCCCCTAACCCCTTTAGGTTGAAAGTTACGCAAACGCAGAGCGTTAGTTACTACAGAAACTGAACTAAAAGCCATTGCTGCACCGGCGATGATGGGATTTAGCAACCAACCAAAGAAGGGGAAGAGAATTCCGGCGGCGATGGGAATCCCGGCGACGTTGTAAATGAAAGCAAAGAAGAGATTTTGGCGGATATTGCGAATTGTGGCGCGGCTGAGTTGAATTGCTGTGACTATACCTTGTAAATCGCCAGAAATTAAGGTGATGTCACTCGCTGCGATCGCAATATCTGTACCCGTACCAATGGCTATACCTACATCGGCTTGAGCTAAAGCTGGTGCATCATTAATTCCATCCCCAACCATTGCCACAATTTTACCTTCTGCTTGGATTGCTTGGACTGTAGCCGCTTTTTGATCGGGACGCACTTCGGCTAAAACCCGTTTAATCCCGACTTCTCGCGCGATGCTTTCGGCGGTGCGGCGGTTGTCACCTGTCAACATGACAACTTCTAAACCGAGTTTTTGTAATGCTTTTATCGCTTGGGTGGAAGTGGGTTTAATTGCATCCGCAATTCCCATTAATCCTTGAATTTCGCCGTCAACTGCTAACCATACGGCGGTTTTCCCCAAATATTCTAAGCGTTCTTTGTCCTGTTGCAAGGCTTGAGTGTTAATTGCTAATTCTTCCATCCAGCGTTGGGTACCAATTTGCACCAGCCTATGAGAAATATTACCTTGTACGCCACTCCCAGAAATTGCCTCAAAATCTCTCACTTCTGTTAATGGTACTTCCTGAGATTGAGCATATCTGACAACTGCTTCTGCTAAAGGATGTTCGGAATTGCGTTCTAAGGATGCAGCTAATTGAATTAACTTGATTTCGTTGCCGTTAGCTGTGCCGTTAACTGTGAGAAAATCTGTAACTGTCGGTTTACCTTGGGTAATTGTGCCGGTTTTATCTAGGACAATGGTTTGAATTTGATGTGCTAGTTCTAAGCTTTCTGCACCTTTAATTAAAATCCCGTTTTCTGCACCTTTCCCCGTTCCTACCATCACCGATGTGGGTGTAGCTAAACCTAAAGCACAAGGACAAGCGATAATTAACACCCCAACTGTAGTAATCAACGCTAGGGTGACATTACCCATGATGTTGTACCAAATTATAAAGGTAAAAATAGCGATCGCAATTACCGCAGGCACAAACCACCCGGTAACTTGGTCTGCTAATCTTTGAATCGGCGCTTTTGAGCCTTGGGCTTGCTGGACTAATTGGACAATCTGCGCCAATACAGTATCTTTCCCTACCCTGGTAGCGCGAAATTGGAAACTTCCCGTTTTGTTGATAGTTGCGCCGATAACTTCATCCCCTGCTTGCTTTTTCACAGGTACGCTTTCCCCGGTTACCATCGCTTCATCAACTGTAGATGTCCCCGCAACTACTTCGCCATCCACAGGAATTTTCTCACCAGGACGCACCAATACTACATCACCAATGGCTACTTGCTCAATGGGTACATCTATTTCTTTGCCGTTGCGAATCAACCGCGCAGTTTTCGCCTGTAAACCGATTAACTTGCGAATTGCTTCCGAAGTTTGCCCTTTGGCGCGATTTTCAAACAATCGCCCTAATAAAATTAAGGTAATTACAATCGCCGCCGTTTCATAATATACATCTGGCATCAATCCCTGGGCAATAAAAAAGCCGGGAACCAATGTGGCAAATAGGGAATAGAAATATGCGGCACTTGTACCTAAGGCAATTAGGGTATCCATTGTCGCCGCATGACGCTTTAAAGCTTTCCAGGTATTAATGTAAAACGAGTAACCACACCAAAACTGTACGGGAGTAGTTAGGATTAATTGCAACCAAGGGTTATGCAACCACATGGGGATGAAAGGCAGATTTAAGCCTGTCATCATCGGGAGGGAACCAATTACCAACACAATGCTAATAACGCCGCCTATCGTCACTTTTCGCTGTAATTCACGGGATTCTTGCAGACGATATCGTTTTTCTTCATCATCGTCTCCCGCCAGCAAGTTTTGTGCTTGTAGAGGATAAGCAGCATAACCGGCTGCATCCACCGCATCTTGGATAGCTTGTAAATCTGTGGTTTTGGGGTCATAATCTACAGTTGCTTGTTCCGCCCCAAAATTGACGCTACATTCATTCACACCAGGGACAGAACGAATTGCATCTTCTACACTTTTAGCGCAGGAAGCGCAACTCATACCGCGTAACTTTAATGTGGCATTTTCCATTTGCAAGCTCCAATTATTAAGTCATGTTCAAGATTAATTACATCTTGAATCCTCCAGTGAACTGGAGTGTCAAGGGGGGTAAAGAAGAAAATTGGAACTAAGCAGAATCCCCAGAGGACTGTTACAGTCTGTAACCCCAAATCTTACGACCAGAAAAATAGTAGTTGGTAGCGCTGGGGTGCTTGTCAAAAACGGTAAACTTAAACTCCTGCAAACCATCCGAAGCGATTACAATGTCACGTTGCATGTAAACATTTAGGTTAGGGCTGGGGTTGTAGCAATCGAGATCATCAAAAGCTAAAACGTTATTAACTTCTAGCTTGAGTTTACCGAGAATACTACTATTGAGCGTTAGCAATCTAAGCCTATAGTTACCAGCTTGTAGCACTCTCGAAAACTTAAAGCTGTCATTGATAGCCGGGGGATTTTGATAAATCTCTACACCGTAAAGGAATGACGTATTGATATCTGACCTAAGAGGATTCCCGGTTACTACCATGCTTTCATCGTGCCAATGGGTAAAGCTGGTAGGAAGAGTTACTACGGATTGCAAATTGTATAAAGGCATTACTCCTCTATTTGCTTTTTAGCGCGCATAATCCAAATTTTAATCTCTAATAAATCACGCGCCATAGTATTAAGCTTGGCTTCTATCTCGTCAAATCCGTGAGCTATACCCTGAGAAATATTTTGTTGATTATTTCTCAAATGATTAAAGTCACGCTCTGCGGATAGTTTGCGTTTTTCAAAATTACCATAAGTAATAAAAAGCCACACAATATTGCTGCCAAAAGCCAAGGTAAAAGCAGCCGCCGAAATAATTGTTTGAGTGGTCATAGGCTGCAAGATTTTTTTAAGTTAATTCCCGTACTAAAGCACTACCATTAGCGGTTGACCAAATGCCACTAATTACGCCAGTGTAATCAAAAGGTAATTCAAAGTATCCACCTGCCGATAATTTCACGGCAAAATCGCTGGTAGATGCAGTTGAGTCAAAATCAATATATAAATCAGCCGTGCTGTTGTTCCAAATTGTCGCGCCTTTGCGGTTGGAATTTAAAGCCAGGATAGTAACACTTGTAGCGCTAGAGTTAACGGTGCTAGGTGTAGAAGTGCTAGCAGTGGAAGGGGTAACGGTAACTGATGCAGGATTGTATAAAGCCATTACTCAACGCACTCCACAAAAGTTAATTTTGCTGCAAAAGCAGATACAGCGAACACTGCACCCAAGTAAAGGTTTTGAGAATTTACCTCATAGCTACCGCGAGGTTTTAAGATAATGCCTTTATTAATAGCTCCTCTATCAGCAGTCCCTAAGATTAAGGTGATATCCACTGAGCTATTATTAATAAAAGCAGCATATTTTCTTTCTGCATTAGCTTTTAAAATTTCCGTTTTGATATTTGCGACTAGATTTTTATCATCATTAGTGCAAGTATCAAATTTGTTATTGGATTCCCCAATTAATACATTATTTATTGCCATTTTCAACCCTGAAGCGCTTCTAATTTAAATGACCACTGAGCAAAATTACCGTCAGGGGTCAATGGTAAGTATCGAGATGCCCTGATAATTTGCGGAGTTCGCAGAACAAACAACTGGCTTTTTAATTCCTGGGGAATTTCAAAGCGGTAAACTGTGGGAGTATCTAAAACTCGGATGTAATAACGAACAGATGCACTGTTATCTATGTAAATAAACCGCAAGTAAGCAGCGCTTCTAAATTTCCATTTATCCCAATCATCCTGATTGACAATTGTGGTAGTAATTCGGAATGTTTCAGCAATAACTGAGCTAGAAAATGACTGCCAGTCATTACTGACAGTCAACTCCCCCAAAGACTGCCAACTAGCCACGACTTACAACACGACGACTAAAGCCAATTGACTTGATGGTTCCACTTCCACCACCGGTGATTGTGTAGGTATCATCTACCAATGCATCAAGGATTGTGGCTAATTTATCCTTTCCGCACAATAAACCTAATCGACTGCGACGACCGGCGGAAGTTGTAGTAATTGCAGTTACACGGCGCAAAATACCTTTTTTGAGCAGTTCTTTAACTGCAAATTCTGGTAAATCTTGATCAGTGTCTCCAGCCACAGCTACACCTGTAGCGGTAGCAATTGCGCCAGCATAAAGCCCAGCAGGCGCACGAAACGCATATTTGACGGTTGAAACAGTCGCAACATATTTATCTAACTTCGGCATTTTATCCTCTGGAAATTTGTTTTCTGCGTTGGTTTAAAGATTTGATTTGACCAGAAGCACCGCCAGTAATCGCAAAAGTTTTACTTAGTCCTGAGTCAAGCACCGCAGGGAAAACCAGCCGATTACAAAGCAAATCAAGCGAACGTCTTTTACTGTCAATTACGACAATTGCATTAAGACGAATTAATAAGCCTTTTAGCAACAAGCTTTTAACTGTGACTTCTGGATTATCTTGTTCATTGTCAGCCGCAGGATAAATACCTGTAATCGCGCTACCAATGCTCTGATATAGTCCGGCTGTTGATTTGAAATAGATTTTGTCAAAATCAACATTACTAATGTAGTACTTCTGAAGTCTGGGCATATTACCCAAGTCTGATACGTGTTGGGTAGTAAGCGGTTTTAATTTTAAAACTGTTATATGTACCGCCAATTAGAGTAGCTCTCGCTTGCATTCCTTTTTCAGAAGCCACTACCAAGGTTGATGTTTTGCGCTTGGTATTTGCGCCAATATAAGATATCTTGATTCGGCGTACTAAACCTTCTGCAACTGCACGTCCAACGGTGGTAGATGGTACGCCAGCAGGAGGATCACCAACTAATTTAACAACTCCAATAGCAGCGCCAAAAGAAGAATAGATATCTGGCAGTACTAATAAAACTCTATTTTCACCTGTTCCAACAACGTGAGGAACATTTTCAACACCTGATACTCTTGTAGCCATAAGCTGAGTTAGTTTTTTGATGCGAAACTATCTGATATTCCAAAGGAATAACACAGCATTAACAGCGTTCCGGCACTTGGAAACCTAATAGGTTTCCCTATGTTGTGGAATAATTTTTAATTTTTAGAGCATTTAAGTAATTAATGCAGTATTGCGATAAGTAGTATCTATTAAAAAGATTGGGGGTGCAGTGTTTCCAAAACTAACGTAAGCATACCGAAAGCGTAAGTTTGCTACTGGTCGGTATGCTCTGCGTTTATACTGCTTTCCTAATATTGTGTCATTACCAGTATTTTGATTAGTTGTGCTGTCTTTTTCTGGTGTGGAAACGTTTAATTTATTGATATCAAACGGTGAATCTATAACGTTACATAACTTTTGATACAACTCGATGCCTTCACTTTTGGAATTTACTAACCAATAATTACCCTTAGGAAATCCGTTGATTGGGTCGGTGTAACTTACTAAAACTTTTCCACAAGTGTAAATAGTTCCTTTGTTAGCATTAACAAACTGAGCTTTTACCTCATTGGCAAGTTCTATTAAATTGGCTTTAGTAATTGCAGGTAATGCTTGCCCAGCTTTAGATGCAAATTTAGTCAATCTGCATGTTTTTTCATGGTCGATGCGTTTCCCGTCGGCTGGTACTGCTTGGGCATCTTGGGAGAAGTACAAACATAATTTAGGATGCGCCGAAACATCTGTACTAGTATCTGTAGTACTACCGTAGAAAATAGATAAATTTTTACGAGAATAACCAATAACATCAAAAAATAGAGAAGTGCGTAAGTCCCAAGTAGCCTCATTATCACCGTCTACTAATCTGCAAGCTAACTTTAAACTTGAGCGAACGCTAGATAAATCCCCGTTACCTTGAATATCACTAAAAAATTTATCTACACGCCTGTTATATTCAAGCATGTATGTTTTTTGCAAGTGTTCCCATGAATTAAAATTTTCGGGTAAAGACATAATCAATCCTCACCATCAAATAAATCTGTAATGTCAAATGATGGAGGAGCGCTTACAGCTTTTCCGGCTTCTACATCAGCTTTAACCTTAGCTGCCTCACCCACATCTAAACCATCTTTTGTATCTGGTTCTTGTTTGACTGCTTTTACTAATTCAGTCGTTGAATTAGTAAGTTCTGTTACGGCATTAACGCCATCTACAGGAATTTGTGTGACCATTGCAACGGTGTTTGCCCCTTCCTGTAATTGCTGCAATTTAGTCATCCATTTATTATCAAATGATGGCTGCGGATTCATCCAGTTATAAGCCTTTTCGCCTACAACGCCCCAAATTCTTAGGGCATTTCCAATCTTCCCGGTGTAGCTACCAATTACTTCTAAAGCATTGGTAATTACAGAGTTTACATTCATTAACTGATTAAGAACATTGGTAGTCGCTTGATAGATGCGGTTAGCTTTTTGGAATGCCGCACTTAATACGGTGTAATTTTCTTCACCAATAATTCCCTTTATTAAGTTCTCGATTCCATTACTTATAAATTCACCTAAATTAAATGCCTGTCCGTCATCATCTTTTAATCCAATCAATGACAAAACGTTATTAATTGCAACTAGCAATGTCTGCCCAATTTCATTGGATAACATCATTGCATTATGGACGGTAACAGCAAAGGTCATTAAATTTAATGCTCTATCTAGCTGTAACCACTTACTAAACCTTGTTAGCTTTCCTGATAATCCGCCTGGTAATTGTTCGCCTAATTTAGTGTTTACTGTGTCTAACTTGCTATTTAATGCAGCAATACCAGCTAAATCTAAACCATTTAATAAAGCGTTTAATTGGTCAAGCTTATTACTGTTTTGGTTGCCTTGATTTTGAATATTATCTAGTGGTTGACCTAAGCATTTGTCTGGTGCGGTTAATTCACAAACTCCAGTTTTTATCTCTTCTACCGTTGGTGATTTTGGTGTAGTTGCTGGAATGAAAAGCGGTGGAATGCTGGGTAATGGTTTTGTGGGGTCTTGGTTTTTAGGCGTTGGGCTAGTTGCATCGGGTGTTGGCTCTTTCTTGTTTGTTCCTGGTAGCCCGTTTGGTGGTTTGGTACTTGGCCCGCTAATTGTGACGCTTCCACCGCTTCCGAGTGGCACGGGTTGGGCGTTGGTGTCGCCAAAGTTTGGTGGTTTTGGGGATGGGCCAATATCAGTTGAAAATGTTACCGGTGCTGGGAATGATTGATCACCACCATTGGGGCTAGGTGTTGGGGATGGGCTTGGCGCTGGATTGGGGTTAATTCCTGGGTTGCCACTTGGGCTGGGTGCTGGACTTGGGCTAGTTCCTGGCAGTTCGCCGCCTAAGTTGCCTGGGTTGGTATTGGGGTTTGGGGTTTGTCGTGGTGCGGGGAATCCGTGAGGCATCCAATCATATTTATCACCGCGAGGTGAACCGCCTGGAGCAATGCCACCTACACCATAATTATTTGGGGCTGGGTTTGGCTTGGCTTGTGGCTCTCCCCTTGGCGGTGCGTAGCTTTGATTGCCTGGGTGGAAGTATGAATTTGAAGCGCGATTGTCTGACGGTATTTGCTCTGGAGTTCCTGTACTCGGTTCAAATACACCGTCTAAAGGAGTGATTTTTACATCTTCTATGCGCTGAACATTAAAAGATTGGGTTGGACTATTTAAAAGTACAAACTGGATGGGGTCTGTTTTGTATTCTTCAATATTTCCATAAAGATATTCGCCGTGACACTCGATTGTTACTAGATTTGGGGTAATTGTAATTTCACCAATTGGGCCCCACAGAATAAAATAATCAACTACTAAAACATTCGCCCCTTCCCCCACAATTCTCATTTGAACTTTGTAAGGTTTGGCATATCTTCCCGAAGGTTGGAGTTTTCCTGTATATCCTTGTGACGGTGGTGTAGCAGACGGAGGGAATGCAGTGCGGTAAATGGCATCTGCTAGCATTCCCCCCAAAAATCCACCAATTGCACCGCCAATAAAAGTACCAGCCGGGCCAAACGAGCTACCGACTACCGCACCGGCAACCGAGCCAGCGAAGTTACCAGCTGCACCAAATCCAACTTGTGCCGGAGGTTGACCAGCAATAATCCTAAATCCTGCATCGATTCCCGCACCTATCGCCGCACCGCCATAAATTCCGGCTGCTGGCTTGGGTAGCGAGCTTGGGGGCATCGTCGCCGGCTTGGTAATTGGCGGCGGTAACTCTTGGACGAGTACCCCCGGCGCTGGGTGAGCAGTGGCGTTAATTTTCGCTGATGGTCTAGCACCACTGCTGTTTGGTGTTGGTGGTAGCTTGGCTGAATTTGGTGTTCCTGGCTGGGTTGGGCTTTTGCTTGTTGGTGTTGGTTGTTCCCAGGCTGGATTACGATCAGTGATTCTTGGTGTAGGCGGTTCAGCCGTTGGGGTGCGGTTTCTTAGTGCATCCCGTTGAGCTTGCTCACGCTTGTAAACTTCCTCCATTCTGGCTTGCTCTCGCTGGCGCTGCGCCTTAAATTCGGCATCTCGTGCAGCTTGCTCCTGGAGTGCTACTGAGCGTTCAAGGCTACTCATTCGCCTAGGGGAATTAGGCGGATTTGGCTTGAGTTCTCCCAAGGGAATATTAATCGGCTGGGCTGATACTGGTCGCTGTGTCGCCAAGCTTTCAGCAAGGTCAGCTTGTGACCAGTTATTGGATCTAAATGCTGGACTATCAAACTCAGCCATTAGTTTGATGTGAAGATACTAGGAATGGCTGTATTGCTTAAATCTTGGGCATAAGTCCACAACTTAGATCCGCCAGCGAGATAATCAGGTGACATTTGAATTGAATTTCTGATCAGCGCTCGATATTTGTTATCGGCTTGTACGTAAAAAATTCCTGCTTGGCTTACACGCTCGGTGTACCCTACTCCTTCGATAGCGGTCAAATCAGGGTTGATGTTTGCCAAAGTCAACCCGGCCCACACTGCCAATTTTTCTAAAGTGTTGATTTGGCTAGGAATTTGGGTAGCAATATTTAATGCTGTCATGGGGAGAATTTTTAATTACTTTTCTCCGTTTTATTCAGCTATCAAAATATATGCAATCTTCCACTTTTATGTAAAAGCAGAATAATCACTGATTACGTGTAAGTCTTGTCAGAGTTAGGATTGAGCGACTTATTACTAATAGTTAATTGGTGAAATATTCCGGTTTTACCTCTGCGACAGGTAAAACCGGAAGCTTGAACAAACAATTATTTATCAATGAAAAACAACCGAAATGGACAATCGGCTATTATCACCGACAGTGATTATTCTAAAATCCGCAAGCAGATAAAAAGCCGTAAGTACAAATTACTTTTAGATTTAGGTTGGTACACTGGCGAACGCTGGGGTGCTTTGGTGCAGTTGCAAATTTGTGATGTTTTTGATGATGACGGTAAACCGAGAGAGTTTATCAACTTTCGCGCCAGGACTCGCAAGGCTACTCCGGACGGTAAGCGCAAAACGCGCCAAGTCCCGGTGCATCCAATTCTTAGGGAAACTTTAGCTAGTTACAAACCCGAAAATGATTCTGTTTGGTTATTCCCTGACCGGGAAGGCAATGAACCAATTACTCTACGCTGGGCTGACATGATTTTGCGATCAGCTGTGGATAAGGCCGGATTATCGGCTAAAGGTATCAGCACTCATTCCACCCGCCGCACTTTTATAACCAAGCTGGCTAAACGTGGGGTAGGTTTGGCGACTATCAAAAAAGCCACTGGTCACACGGATTTAAAGGTTTTATCTCGCTACATCGAGGTTAGTGACGATGATGTCAAGGAAGCAATAGCTAGTTTATGAATAACCCTGTGTTTCTACAAGTTGAAATTTTCTATCTAAGGTTGCAGAAGGGAGAATATGACCACCCCTTTGATTTGGCTAAAGCATTGGAAAATTTAGCTGACATGGCCTGGGATGAAGTTGAGGAACTTTACCAGCCATCGTTTAGGATTGACCCATAAAAGGTGTATCACCTCATTGTTTTGCTTAACGCGATCGCACTTCTGAACACCCTGATTCCCAGAAACGCGATCGCATTTTTTGTAAGTGCTTTATTGCTAAACTTGCCGTGTTACACGGCAATTGAGGCGATATGAGAAATCAAACCACTTGGGAATCTGGTAGCACTTGGAACCACGGCGAAACTACTACAATTCGTGTACCAATTGCGCTAGTACCAGAAGTCAAAAGATATGCTAGAGCGATTGATAGTGATTTCCGTTCCGTCTCCCAGCGCGTGGGGGATGCTTCCTTGGTTCTTCAGGCGATAGAAGCGTATATACAGTACAAACGCACTAAACACCACCCAAACCAGCACTCAAGGGAACTCGACATTAACACCCGTGCTTGGGACGAGTTGCGGAAGTTTCGCCAACTGCTCAAAGACAACCCATCAGCTTTGGGGCTTGAGTAATTGCCTGATGTATTCTGGCGATTCTCCATCCGCGATCGCAATTTCTACATCTTCTTTTTTGGCTTTAGCGATTGGGTTGGTCACACTGCCAATGTGAATACAATTTTTCTTTCTGCCTACCATCCAGCAGTAGCGGTAGTAATAATATTTTTCACCGTTACGCTTTACCCAGTACTCTTGCACCCAGTGAGTTTGTTCGTCCGCAAATTGTTTAGGTGTAGGTTGTGTAACTTGCGGACGAACATTTTCCGTAGTGAAAAGGTTGGGAACCACCGAGTTACCCAACCCTTTTGGTGGAAGTTCTAATTCCCCATACTTACCTACAGATGAAGAAACGCTATCACCCTCAGTTTGGGGTTGTCTAGTAATTTCATCCCAGTAGGGGTCAGATTTTGGTTTAGCAACTTGTACAGGATGAATTGTGAATAGAGAAAGTTGTTCATTCATGACTTATACTTCCCCCCGCTAATTCATCCCATATCGTTGTATTCCCAATAACTTGAATAAGCTGATTTTGACTGTGTGGCTGTTCCCAGTATCGATGTCTTAAACAGCTACGTATCCAGCCTGGAGGATTCTGTATTTTCTCAATTCCACCTCGTAGATTAAAGAGAATAATAGCTACTTGAATTTCGCTGTAGGGACGGTCTAAAACCTCTTTCTCGCTTTCGTCAAAATGTATACCAACTTCTGAGAGAGTCGCTTGGTTGCTAATAATATTAGAATGCTGCTGCTGTATATCAGCCTGAACGGAAGAGTTATTGTTTGGTGTGGGTAAATTGTAAGTCGAGTTACTGTTTTGTAAATTTTTTTCTCGCTTCTTTCTCGGTGGCTTCAACCAATCAAGCGGTCTAACAAGTAACTTAAAAATCTTCCAACTGTACTGTTTTACTACTTGAATTACCCGATGTTCGCAAAGTATCTCGAATATTTTTTTAAGATAATTGTGGGCATAAGGTTTACCCCTATTTTTTGCTACCCATGCATTGAATTCTGATAAATCTGGCTCTACTTCTTCACTGATTGAGCCTTGTCTCATTAGCCACTGCCATAGGACTTTAGCAGCATTAGGTATCTTGTTTTTGTAGCAAAATGATTCGTGTTCTTCAGTCCAGGGAAGTGTTACAAGGTTGCTATTTTGTGTCATAATACTTGCAGTTTTTAAAGCATTTCTTTGCCAAAAGCCTTCCAATCTCTGACAAGTTTTGGTTGGCTTTTTAACTTTTTAGGTATTGGAAATCAGGCTATTAACCACTCATTAATACCCATTAGAAAACCGTCATTACTAGATGCAATGACGGTTTTATTCTTTTATTTCTATTGCTTTTAACTCGTTCCGACGTTCGCGGAGAATCTCTGCTTGCTGTTCGTGGTACGCCAACTGCTTTTCTGTTTCGTCAATTAGCTGACTAAGGACTTTCCCAGCGACTGCTTCACCTGACTGTTGCCCGGTGCTAATAGGATTTGATTCTCCGCTATTTTCTCCACTAGTTCCGACCTGGTAAGTCCCATGCTCTTCGCTAGCTGGTCGAAAAGCTCCCATGCTTCGGGATTGACTTTCAGGCTTACACCCTTCACTTCTCGCCCTGATTTCGGACGACCTCTGCTGGCCATGTTGCACTGTCATAATGAACCACTCAATTATTGCATATCCAGAAATCTATTATTGACCAAGGTATCTGGATATGCAATATTATACTATTAATGGAAATCTAAAAATCCATTAATGCAACGTTCTTGCACGTTGCATGTACCTGATGCCCAATGCCCAACACCAAACCCGCCAGAGATAGCAGCCTGTGCTAGAGAAAGACCTGCTAGTGAGTTGGGGAAAAACCGTAAACCTTAGCTAGGAGAAAGACTTTAGACCAAAAAAACCTGATTAATGCACGTTACCAGCAGAAATTACACCAATCAGCCAGCATGTGATGTGTGCTGGCTTTCACTCCAAACCCGCCAGAGATAGCAGCCTGAGCTAGAGAAAGACCTGCTAGTGAGTGAATGACCAATAACCAATGACCAATAAAAAAGCGACTGCACTATCTACCAAAGTGCGATCGCGTTATGTGAGTAAGTCAATTACTAGTGATTTATCAAATCTTATGCGATGGATAATTTATACACCACACCGCAAGCCTCACAGATAACGGGAATACCGGAAGGAACAATTCGCAGCTGGTTAAGCCGACACCCTGGGGTATTCCAAATCGATGTTCATCTAATTGCGGACGAACACGGCCAAAAACTTTGGACTGAAGCCGGAATTGACTTATTGCGTTCCCGTCGTGCATCGAAAAATGCAGCAGATGACGTTGCGGAAAATGATGCAGGCGATTTACTGGAATCGTTGCTAGACCATTCCGCCGAAACTCTAGCGCTTGAATATTGGCGACTGTTACCCGGTCGAGTGCTGCACAGAATTAAGCAAATGCAGCAAAACCCAACACAGCAACAGCGTCAAGTTATCCAAACCTCAGTTCGCGCCGCAATTAATGCAGGTACTGAGCATCTACTCTTGCCCACATATCAACCAATTCTGCTGGGGGGAGATGAACAACCAACAACAAACGACTAACAAAGTAGTTCCCTTTACCGGGGAATTTTACGTTCAGCCTCAGCCATCTGCACCAGTTGCAGCCAGTAACGCACCTTACGCGATCATGATTGCATCTGCACTGGTTGCAGGATTGGCACTTGGGGCAATTAGCACTTATCAAAGTTCGGATCAAGTGCAATTACGCCAGATGAAAGCTGATGCCCAACAACTCGAAAAAGTTAAAACTCAAGTTTGTAGGTAACTTAAACTTATGGGATTCCTTGCACGTATTACGAGCGCTGGTAAATCCAGCAATGCTAATTCATCGCTAGCCACTGGCGGACACGCGATTAATAAAGATGTGGTGCTAGCCCCAACTGACGTAACAGCCATTAATCCCATGAACGCTGGGACATGGCAAACAGTCAGAACCGCACCAATTAACGACATTCCACGCTATTTTACCAAGGAAGAAGCTACAGCACTTAAAGAACTTGCCAAGCAATGCACCGAAGGCGCAAGACAGTCAAAACGTGCCTATCGCTCACTTAGAAAGATAGAAACTGCTGATGCTGAGGTACACAAACATCATAGAAATTATGTTCGCGGCGTGGCTGACAGCGAACTTACCAAAAAACGCGCCGACGTTGCAACAGCTCGTCATCTGCACCGCCAACGTCCGGAGTATGCTCGTTTGGGGGTTGGCTTGGACAACTCCGAAAACCGAGCCAATCAACGGATTGAAGAACTAAAAGCAAAAATCAAGGCGGCTAAGTAATGTCTAAGGCGGTACACCTGGGGGCTTGGTTTTTACTTGGCTGTATCGCCTCTAGTTCTGTAGCTTGGCTAGGGGCGTTACATCCGGCATTATTTCGGGTGATGTGGGTAATTTACATCATGTGTGCTGCGGCGTTGGTCGTTGCATTACTTACGGATGATGCGGTTCGCCCCTTCCTCAAGCTCAGTGAGCATGATTACTATGCTTTATTAATTGCGATCGCGTTTTCAATTTTCCTGGGGGGGGTGCTTTCATGGCTTCTCGGTGGTTGAAAACTAATTGCTTGGCATCGGCTACAGCTGCATTCTGGCTGAGTGCTTTGTCACCACTTCCCCCAATTGGTAAGGGCATCAGCTACGGCTTGGCAATTGTCGCCAGTGTGCAACTGGTGCAGGAATCTAAGCGGCTGATGGTCGATGATTCACGCCGGCTTGTACTGCTAGCGATGAATGAAGAATTAGAAGATGTGGAGATTGCACTCCACACCCAGCAACAAGAAATTGCATTGCAAGAAATTTATGGAGCTTCCGAGCCAACTTACCCGCCGGAAGTTCGGGAGGAATTAACCCAATCACTAGAACACTTGTATGGTGAGCCTAGCGCAAATCATCCAGATGAGCTTACGGCTTCCACTTCCCAGAAAAAAGCTTTGTATTTAGCGGTGAAAGCTTTGCTTGAAAGTGAGGGGAAGACTTATGTAATTGAAAAAGTACTTCGCGTTAGGTGGGCTAAGGGTGAGCAGATGTTACAGCAAATTTTAGATGAGGGTGCAGCCAATGGGTGGTGAAATTGCGATCGCGTTGAGAAGGAAGGAAACGCGATCGCATTTTTTGACCCAAAGACTTGAAACGTTTACAAGGTAAAAATTATCACAAAAATTGATATGGAATTTAAGTTAACCCGCAATGGTTGTTTATTTTTTCGATTAGGGAAGCTTCGAGTTGATAGCTTCGCTCACAGAGACGAAAATCGTTGGTTTAATCCCTGGGGCTGGTTTTGTTGTTGCTGGGATGGCATTTGTTTTTTTGAACTTAAATAATCAATATCAATCCAAATAACTTTTAACACCATGACTAATTTAGAAAACATCCCTCAACCCGATCCATCTTGGGACTACTACGAAATCTGGAATTCACTAGTTGCTATCAAAAGCCGGATAGATACGGCATTAAATTTTATAGCCAAAGCTGAACAGGCAGACAATGAAACCGATGAAAAGCTGATCGAAATATTAGAGCCAGCTTCAAACGAACTAGAGGAAATTATTGACAAGGATTTAGAAGAGTTTTTTTAGCCTGATGAGCCAGCTTGACTCACTGGCGAAACGCGATCCAAATTGCGATCGCGTCGCGGTCTGAGTCCAAATCAGTCGCCAGCATTCCTAGATGTAACTTAGGGCTTTGAAGCAGAAGAAGGCTTTTAGCTTTTGGAATTTCGCAAGCTCGGTTACTGGGGGATGCTGTTTAAATCCCAATGTCTTGAGAGTGAAGCAGGCTTACGGCCTTTGGGTGATTCTTAGACAACAACGGGAATTTTAAAAACACCACCCCATGCAAAACAAAATCAAAATTTTGGGGCTTGATGTCAGCAAGTCCTCAGTTTCCGCTTGTTTGCTTGAAAGTAAACCGGCTCAAGTACGTCAATTTTATTATGAATATCAATTTTTGAAATTTAACGCCAACCGTGCAGGAATTACCGCAATGCTGGCGTTAAATGCTGATATTGCAGTAATTGAACCCACAGGTACAAACTATAGTTTAATTTGGGCTGAACATTTGCGCCGTGCTGGTGTTGATGTCTTGTCAGTTGGTCACAAGGAATTAAGAAATTACCGGGCTAATCATTTAGCTTTACCAGATAAAGATGATGATGCGGATGCTCTTGCACTGGCTTGTTATTGGTTTGACTATTGCGGGGATACTACACGATTTGTTGATAACCGTTGCGGGATAATTCGCCATATTAGGCGGTTAATCTTGCGATTGGGACATCTCAACCGGGTGCAGTCGCCAATTGTTAACCGACTCAGACAAGATTTAGCTTGGCAGTTTCCAGAGGTAGCTTTATCAAAGTCCCAGCCGGGAAAGTTAGGGGTAGCTCCTTTGTGGCTGTGGTTAGCCGGTGAAACCCAATCCGTAAGATACAATGCTATGTACCAAAACAGCATTGGCTTAGGAATTGGTGATGAGGTAAGATTTCACGCTCAAAGGCTTTGCAGCCTGCAACGTGAGGAACGGTTGATTGAATCGGAGTTGCAGCAGTTATTGAGCGATACCCGGTTTACTGTTTACACAGAAGCTTTTAATAAATTTGGCTTTGGGCTGCGACTGCAAGCAATGATCATGAGCCAAATTTACCCGGTTGAATTTTTCCTCAAGGATGGCAAACCAGAAGTACAAATTCGCAAAGGCAGGAAATCCGGGAAGCCTACCAAACGATACATATCCCTGAGAAAATTTCAGAAATGCTTGGGGCTTGCACCTTCACTAGAATCATCAGGTGATAAGCACCAATCTAAAGTCAATAGTGGTTCCAAGCTTTGCCGCAAAGCTTTTTGGCAGTGGGTTTTTACTCGCTTAGAGGTGAAACGCAGTAGGCTTAACAATGAAATTTACACAACTTTATGTGAATTTCTAGATACCGAAAAAACTTTAGGCAAGCCAATTCGATTAGTGCGATCGCGTGTTGCTTCCAAAGCTGTTAAATTGTTGTTTAGGGAGTTAGTTAAACCTATCAAGGATTGAAATCTTTGAAAACCTTTTAGTTTTCCTTATGTCACGGGTAACAATCACCCATAATCCCTATGAGGGATTGAAACACCGGAAGAAAAGGCTTAGAAGCTTGGGTGATGCTGGTGATAATTACCGATAATCCCTATGAGGGATTGCAGCAAAAACAACTAGAGTGAAATTCCTGGATTGACTAGCTTGACAGCTATTTAGCATAGAGTAACTGAACTGAGGAGAAATTTCTGTTCAAGTTCTTGGAGTTGATAAAAAGGTAAAGAAACTTGTACAAAAAAATATTTCATCTTGATTTCATCTCTAAATGTCAAGCTGAAAGTGTAGGATGTTCTCGCAGATGAAAATATATAATTTAATTATTTTCTTAAAATTTAAGCGGTCAAACAATCCTATATTTCTGCTTAATTACTGAGTATTTTGATTAAGTTTACTGATAAAAACTTTATCTCACAACTTCCTCACAATATTTTGATAGTTTACTGAATATAAATTGTGGTTAACTCCTGCAATTAGGAGGATTTATGAAGACAAACAAATTATTTTATAGCTTAGCTGGTTTATTGGCTAGCAGTGCTATCTCTGGATTAGTAGTTTTCAATAACGCACAAGCGCAAGTTTCCAACTCGGAACATAATAATCATCAACCATCTACAGAAGTTAATCCGCCTAAAGGGATGATGGGGCAAATAGATCAACATTTTATAGAAATGATGATTCCCCATCACAATCAAGCTGTAGAAATGGCAGATTTGGCATTTAGTCTGGCGAAACATCCAGAAATTAAAAAGTTAGCATTAGCAATTAAACAAGACCAAAATCGCGAAGTTTTACAAATGAAATCTTGGTATAAAGCATGGTACGGTCAAGATGTACCTGCTACAGGGATGAATCATCAAAATATGATGGCAATGCATGGGGGTAGAGGTCAAAATACACAGTCAATGAACTGCAATATGATGGGTATGCAGGTGGATTTGACAGCATTAAAAAATGCACCAGATTTTGACAAAGAATTTATTCAGCAAATGGTTCCCCATCATCGCATGGCTGTGAAAATGGCACAAATGGCTAGTAAAAAATCTACCAAACTAGAAATTAAGAATTTGGCTGAGTCGATAATTAAAACTCAAACTACTGAAATTCAGCAAATGGAGCAATGGTATCAGACTTGGTATAATTCTAAGCTGGAATAAAATTGCATTTTGGAGCGATTTTTGATTTTTAGCGATCGCAATAATTGCCACTGTTACAATAATTTATTAGTAGGGGCATGGCAGTGCCATGCCCTCTAGAATATATTGATGTGTAGCTGGCATAATCCCTAAAAATATTTGTGTTTTAATCAGCTGCGCCAATCAGGGTAAATGCAGCCCAATCTAAAGGATGGGAATATTGTTTTTTGGTAGTCAGTATTGCTTGACGTAACGCCACAGCTTTATCAGGATTTTTCTGGAGTTGGCGATAAAATTCGCTCATTAAAAAAGCAGTGGAATCATCATTTACAGCCCACAGGGAAACAATGACACTGGGTACGCCAGCGGTAATTAAAGAACGGGATAAACCGATGACACCATCGCCTGTAATATTTCCACCGCCAGTGTTACAAGCGCTGAGAACTACAAGTTCGGCGCTGAGTTTCATATCGAGGATTTCGCTGGCTGTGAGAAAGCCGTCGTCCTGTTTGCTGGAAGTTAGAGCGATCGCACCAGGTACGCCTAATCCTTTAAAATCATCGAGTAAGCCGTGAGTGGCAAAATGAATTATTTTGGCTTGGCTCATCTTGCTAATAATGGCTGTTTCTGTCGCTTGGCTTCCAGTAATCGCTTGGGTTTTCAATAACTCAGCAATTTGCTTTGCTTCTTTTTCTGCACCAGGAAGTGGTGCTAATTTTTCCTCTGTAATCGGAATTTTTGGCATAATCGGATTCCCAACCACCAGCACATCTTTGAGAGATGTATTCAGGTTTTGTTTCTGCTTGCGGGTTAATTCTAAAACTTGAATAGCTGGTGCAGTTAAAATAGTATGCTTATCGATTAAATACTTGCCTTGTTCATCTTGCAGTGCGGGGAAAGGTACTAGAAAAAGGGATTCTTGCGGAACGAAGATGACACGAGCGTTAGCATCTGTTGGTAAATGTTCGGCAATTGGTTTAATTAATATTTGGTAGAGTTTTTGTAACTGTTGGGTATGATTGATTTTTGGGTTAGGCTTGACTGTAATCCCACCACGTTCTACAACATTTATCGATTTCCGACTGAGAGTAACTAAATCCTTGAGGGGAATATCTGCAACTTTTGGCAAATTAACTTGCTTAAAAGTAATTTCACCTGTAGGTTTTATTAGCCAAATATAGAGTAATTTATCATCGATGGTTGAATATTGGATGAGAGTTGCATTCTCAACTTTAGCGATGTTTTGAATTTGCTGGATTGTCAGGGGTTTAATATCTGATTGTAGGTTTGATTTATTGGATTGTTTGGAAGCGAGTAACTCAACAAAGGCTCTAGCTCTTGCGCGATCGCTCACTTCTAAGGCAGAATTAATTTTATTCTGGGCAATCAGTGCTTGTTGTAGAAAGCGGTAAGTAAAAGCTTGTTGTTCAAACAGCGATACTTTATCCGCATCAGTTAAACCAGGGCGTAACGACTCTAAAATCTCAATTGCAGCAAATAGACTCTTTTCTGCATTGGCATACTCGCCTAATTTGAGGTAAAGTGCGCCAATATTATTCAGACTAATTCCTTGTCCTGGTTTATCGCCAACTTGTTGACGAATGGCTAAACCTTGCTGAAAAAATTGTAATGCTTGGGGATATTTTGCTAATTTATAGTAAATTGAGCCTATATTGTCAGTAGTTACCCCCTCACCTGCTTTATCGCCTACTTCTTTGGCAATTACTAGAGATTTTTGATATAACTCCAATGCTTGGGGATATTGTCCGAGATTCTCATACACTAAACCAGTATTATGCAAAGTTGTTCCTTCCCCTTGCTTATCGCCGATTTCTCTGCGAATAGCTAAAGCTTGTTGATAGGCTGTTAAAGCTTGAGGATACTGCTTTAAAAGGCGGTAAATCGCCCCCATATTATCAATAGTTCTCCCTTGTGCTGGTTTATCACCAATATTTTTGGCGATCGCTAGAGATTGCTGATAAAATTTTAAAGCTTTGGCATACTGTCCTAAACTTCGATAAACTGCACCAATATTGTTGTAAGTTAATGCTTCTCCCGCTTTGTCACCGATTTTTTCGTTAATCGCTAAAGCTTGCTGATAAAATTCCAAGGCTTCGGCATACTTACCCAAATTGCCATAAACTAAACCAAGATTATTCAGAACTGAACTTTCGCCAACTTTATTACCAATCTTTTTGTGAATAGTTAAGGCTTGCTGATAAAATTCTAAGGCTTTAGTATACTGTCCCATACTCTCATAAACTAAACCAATATTGTTGAGAGTTGTTCCTGTTTGGGCTTGGTTATTAGCTTGTTGGTAAATAGCTAAAGCTTGTTGATAAAATTCCAGTGCTTGCGCATACTTTCCTAAGTTGCGATAAACCACACCAATATTATTCAGACTGATTCCTTGCCCAACTAGATTATTAAATTGTTTGTGAATTGCTAAAGCTTGCTGATAGAATTCTAAAGCTTTGGTATACTGTCCTTGCTGGCGGTAAATATCTCCAATATTATTAAAAATTGGCGCTTGTGCGGCTGTGTTACCATTTTTTTTAGCAATATTTAAAGCTTGCTCATAAGCTGCGAGAGCTTGGTTGTACTGCCCCAAATTGCTATAAATGACACCAATATTATTAAGAATTGTCCCTTGTTCCTTTTCCAAGCCAAGTTCTTTCATCAAAGCTAAAACCTGCTGTAAGATTTTTAATGCTTCTTTAAATTGGCCTTGCTCGTAAAGTTGTGTAGCTTTTTGGTAAAGTTGCAATATTTGCTCGGCAATTTCTTTTTGTGTTGTTTGTGCTTGCGCTAGAAAAACAGAACCAGACAGAGGCAGAAAAACAGGTAATGAAACTAGGGAAAAAACTACAGTCGCAACAAAAATATATTTCCGGTAGCAATTCATGGGTAAGTTCTCCAGCAGCTTTTAAAGCATAAAAGAAACCGGGTTTGTTATCAACGCTGAACAACCCGGTTGTGATTTCAGACATCAGCATTATGCAATTTTTTAGCTAGCTTCCATCTCTTTAATAGCGTTATCAGCTTTCTGTGCCAACTCTAGTTTATTTTCTTGTTTAAACAGAGTAGATGCTTTGCGCAAATCTGCGAGGGCAGCGGCTTTGTCTTGTAAGGCATAATTGGTAAAACCGCGAAAATAGTAAGCTAAAGAAATATTGGGAGTAATTCCTAAAGCTGAGTCAAAATCTGATTTTGCTGATTGATATTGTTTTAAGTACATCTTGGCAGCACCTCTGCCAACGTAAGCATAAATATTATTAGGTTCAACCTGCAAAAGGCTGTTAAATTCATCTATGGCTCCCTGATAGTCTTCTTTTTCTAAACGCTCAATTCCTCTTTGCAGGTAAGCGTCAGCATTTTTTTCAGTATTTGAGTTAGGAACTTGTGCAGTCAGCTTTGCTGCTAGTATTGGTTGATTATTAAACAAGCTTTTGGCTTCAGCTTTGGGGGTATGAGTCAATGTTGCTAATGCGATAATGGCTACGGCAAATTTCAACCCTTTCATTGCTATTTCTCCTAAAATACTCAGTTTTAACTAGTTCCAAAATTAATTTGCTGCGTTCACCCCTATATATCTCTGGAGTGGCAAAGGTTATGCAAAAATTTCCCTGGCTACTATGTCGCAACTAGAAACCAAAAAAGCATGTTATACAATCTCAGTATCTCTACGTAGGTTAAAACTGATGATTTATAGGTGTAATTGAAAAAAATGTATGTTTACTGAAAGACAAAAAATTCAGTATTAATACTTTGATGACAGATGTGAAGTAAGGTAAAAAATAAGTTGCGATCGCACTGCAAATTTAGTTTCGCGACTCGTGAATCAAGTATACGAATCGTAAATCAAGTTTTCTCATTCGTAAATCAACTATACGAATCGCAAATCAAGTTTTCTCATTCGTAAATCAACTATACGAATCGTAAATCAAGTTTTCTCATTCGCAAATCAACCATACGAATCGTAAATCAAGTATACGAATCATGTAAAAGGATCACAATTGATAAACAAGGTAATTTGAATAAATTTCCTGATCTATATGATTAACTCGCGCGCTGGCTCATGCCCACGACCTAAAGCTTATGTTTACTATACATTTTATCCCTAGGAGAAATTCGGCTGTAGCCAACCTGCGGTATCAACAAGCTCGCAAATGTACAATTTGCGATAATGCCGATTGAGCAATTAACTGGGGATACTCTCAGTGTTTTTGCAGATACGTTCTCAGCACCCCATGCCCAATGCCCAATACCCAATATTTAAATCTCTAGCTTAGTGCTGATATTCTGACCAAAAAAATTGGTGTTATATAATAGATAAATAAGTAAATTAATATATAAAACATATAGTTATTGTGACCAATCAAAGCTCTGAAAATGTACTGAAATTACCGTTAGAAATAGCCCCAGATAAAGGCTATAAATTTAACTGGTTTGATTGGTTTTGCTTATGGTATCCTCCCGGTTGGCTAATATTATTTAACCGCCACTGGCAACATTACCATCAAGACCCAGAAGGCTGGAATTGGCTAGAATATATTTTGTTCTTATTACCTGGGGGATTTTATTTAGCGCTGCTAATCCGTTGGCTGCGGTTGGGCTGTCGCGCGCCAAAACAACAAATTGATGAATTCGATCCTCAATATCAAAAAGCCTTTAGTAAAGAATTGCTTGCTCCCATTGTGAAATATTATTTTCAAGGGGAATTAAACCAACTGGAAAACTTACCACAAACAGGGCCGTTAATTGTCACAATGAACCATGCGGGAATGAGTTTTCCTTGGGACTTTTTGACTTTAGCTGAATTATTAACTCAAGCACGAGGATGGACAGTACAACCCCTAGCCGGCACATCCTTATTTGAGCATCCTTGGATGGTTTGGTGGTTACCAGCCGGATGGTCAAAGGTTTTAGGCGGTGTTCGTGCTGAATTCTCTGCTTTTGAAGCAGGGATACAGCAACGAAAAATTCTATTGTATGCACCGGAAGGTTTGCGGGGGCCATTGAAAGGTTGGCGCAGACGCTATCAATTGCAGAAATTTGATGTAAGTTTTATGCAATTAAGCGATCGCTATCAAGTACCCATTCTCCCAGTAATTTGCGTTGGTAATGAGTATTTGCATCCTTGGACAATAAATTTTCAGAAATTGCAACGATTATTTAAATTACCCTTTTTACCCTTATCACCGTTGATGCTGCCGTTAATTCTATTTCCCTCAATGGGTGTTTGGGCAATGAAAACGCGCTTGCGTTATTATATTCAACCTGTGGAACATTTCTCTACGGCAGCCAGCTTTAATAATTCCCGTCAAAAGCGGACAAATGTATATCAAAGAGCGCAACAATTGCGAGCAAAATTACAAATGCAAATTAATCAGTTGGTGACTGGGCAATAAATTACAGATATAAGAATTTTAGTCAAGGGATTTCAGATTAAGAAAATCTGAAATTTTTTAGCGATCGCCTATTCCTCTGCACCTCAACAACCACGTTTGCTTAGTGAACTGCAAAAAATAAATTATCCCCAATTGTAGGGTTAGGGTCACCCCGCCCCTACGAGGTTGCCGGGTAAAATATTGATATTTGTTAATTGCCAGTCAAAATTTAAAGATTTATAATTTAATATGCATTTAAGTCACAAATTATTATTAGTAGTTTTTATTTTTACTTAAGCGTTAATAGCTCGTTATCTATAACATCAGCAAATATTCAGCAATTGTTTAGATATGAAAATTTTAGTTGTCGAGGATGACGAGTTACTGGCAGAAGTACTCAAAGAAATTCTCACTACCCAAAACTATGCAGTTGAACTAGCGAGTGATGGCAAGGGTGGCAAGGATTTAATCGAAACTTACGACTATGATTTAGTTTTATTAGATGTGCTGTTGCCCAAGCTAGATGGTATCAGTCTTTGCCGTTATATCCGCTCTCGCGGTTTGCAAATGCCAGTTCTGTTATTAACAGGATGCGATAGCAGTCATGAAAAGGCAATTGGCTTAGATGCTGGCGCAGATGATTATGTAGTTAAACCCTTTGACCAAGAAGAATTAGTAGCTCGCGTCCGCGCCTTATTACGTCGCGGTGGGAAAACAACCCAACCAGTGCTGGAATGGGGAAATTTACGCCTCGATCCGAGTAGTTGTGAGGTGATTTACGATCGCGAATTGCTATCTCTAACGCCGAAAGAATACGCTCTGTTAGAACTATTTTTACGCAATAGCCGCCGGGTATTTAGTTGCGGCATGATTTTAGAACATCTCTGGTCTTATGAAGATACACCAGGGGAAGAAGCTGTACGTACCCATATTAAGGGATTGCGTATGAAACTGCGCAATGTGGGAGCGCCTAGCGATTTAATCGAAACAGTTTATGGAATTGGCTATCGCCTCAAACCGCAGATAGGAGAAGAATCGGGAAATAAAGGCGAATCAGAACGCCCCAAATCTGTCAATGGTAATCAAAAAACACAGCAACAAACACTAGCAGCCGTGGCAGGAATTTGGCAGCGATTCCAAGGGCGAGTGCAAGAACAGGTGGGAGTGCTAGAGCAAGCTGCAACAGTTAACTATAAATCTTTAAGCCCGCAATTGCGATCGCAAGCCACCCAAGAAGCCCATACCTTAGCCGGTTCCTTGGCTACCTTTGGCTTACCCCTAGGTTCCAAAGTAGCGCGGAAAATTGAACAACTGCTGAAATCTGATAAAACCTTGACCCAATCAGATTTTAGTAAATTAAAAACTTGGGTGGAGCAATTACGTCAAGAAATTGACAGCAAACAAAATCAATCAGAATCCCCAGCACAAACACCCGATGAACAGCCTTTGGTGTTAGTGGTGGATAGAGAACAATCCTTAGCAGCCAATCTCAAACAAGAATCTGCTAACAGCAATTTGCAAGTAAAAATTGCTAACAGTATTGAAAACGCCAGACATATAATTTACCGCGAACATCCCAGCGTGGTGCTGCTCGACCCTAGCGTTTCTGTTAATCAAGAGGAAAGCTGGAGTTTATTAGCAGAACTTACCCGCAATCAGCCGCCAATACCAGTGCTAGTTTTAACCGAGCAGACCGATTTTACCAACCGTCTGCAACTAGCGCGAAACGGCGGACATACCTTTTTGCAAAAGCCCATGCCAACGGCACAGGTATTAGAAGCAATTACTCAAGTACTGCAACAAGCACCCCATGCCGAAGCCAAAATATTAGCTGTAGACGACGATCCCAAAATTCTGGCATTATTACAAACCTTACTCAGTCCGTGGGGATTGAAAGTTATCGGTTTAGAAGATCCGCGCCAATTTTGGACAACTTTACAAACAGTCTCTCCCGATTTGCTGATTCTGGACGTAGAAATGCCCCATACCAATGGCATTGAAATCTGCAAAGTAGTGCGCAACGATCAGCAATGGAGCGAGTTACCAATATTATTTCTCACAGTTCACAGTGATGCGGAAATAGTCAACCAAGTATTTAGCGTTGGTGCTGACGATTTTATCAGTAAGCCCATTGTCGGGCCAGAACTCGTGACGCGAATTATCAACCGCTTAGAGCGGATTAAATTATTGCGGCGGGTCACAAATAGCCGGAGTACCCTTCGACTTCGCTCAGGGTACGCAGTTAACAGTAGTTTGAGTGGGGTAGAAGATATTCCTGCGGTATCCCCGCACGCTTCGACTTCGCTCAGCGTGCCCCCTGCCTTATTAACTCCTCAACCAGAGAATCGCTGGCTGACGATTTTTAATGCTGAGCCAGATTGTGTGAAAATTCTTGCCGCTGATGGGACTTTGTTGGAAATTAACCCAGTAGGGATGATGCTGCTGGAGGCTGATAGCAACGAAGCCGTAATTGGTAAATCAGTGTATTCTTTAATTGCCCCAGAATATCAAGCCGGATTTCGCCAATTCCACACCAGTGTTTGTCAAGGAAATCAGGGAACTTTCCAGTTTGAACTAATTACTTTTAAAGGTAATCGTCGCTGGATGGAAACTCACGGCGTACCATTACCCAGTGAAACTGCGGGGAAAATAGTACATTTGGCAATTACCCGCGATATTACAGCATCCAGAAGGGCAGAAACAGAAATTCGTCGGGTAAATCGCACCCTGCAAGCATTGACAAATTGCTCACAAGTGCTGGTGCGTGCCAAAGATGAGTTAGATTTACTGCATAGAATTTGCCAAATGATTGTGGAGGTGGGCGGCTATCGCTTAGCTTGGGTTGGTTTTGCCGAAGATGATGCCCAAAAAACTATTCGTCCTGTCGCCCAAGCTGGTTATGAAGATGGATATTTGCAATCTCTCAATTTAACTTGGGCAGATACAATTAATGGCAGAGGCCCTTCAGGTACAGCGATTCGCAGCGGACAAAGGGCAATTATTCAAAATATCCAAACCGATCCCAATTATGAAATTTGGCGGTGTCAGGCGATTAAGCAAGGTTATGCAGCATCTATCGCCTTACCTTTAATTGCAGATAATCAAGTATTTGGGGCATTGAATATTTACGCCACCGCACCCGATGCCTTTGATAGCGATGAAGTACAATTACTCGAAGCATTAGCCGCAGATTTAGCCTATGGGATTATGGCATTGCGCAACCAACGCGATCGCCAACTCGCCCAAATTGCCTTGGAACAAAGTCAGCGCAGCTATCAACAGCTAGTAGAATTGTGTCCGGAAGCAATTTTTATTGAACGGGATGGTTATTTTGTCTTTGCCAATAGTGCCGCAGTGAAGCTATTTGGCGCTAAAGCACCCACAGAATTAGTTGGTAAATCAATTCTGGATTTTGTTCATCCTTATTCCCAAGAAGCGATGGGGGAAAGTTTCCGCCTCTTGAAGGAATATAAACAGGAAATTCCTTTACATGAAGCGCAATTTGTGCAGTTAGATGGAAATGCGATCGCTCTAGAAATCGCCGCTGCTCCTTGTAGTTACCAAAATCAACTCTCTTCGCAATTTATCATCCGCGACATTACCAAACGCAAGCAAACCGAAGCCTTTTTACATAAAGCTAATAGTGAATTAGAATTGCGCGTCGCCGAACGCACCGCTGAGTTAATTAGCTTAAATCGCAAATTACAGTCAGAATTGGACGAACGCCAAAAAATTCAAGAACAACTGCGGATTTCGCAAGCCAAATTTGCCCGGATTTTAGATATTGCTGATGATGCGATTATTTCCATCGATGCTGAGCAAAAAATTACCTTATTTAACCAAGGAGCCGAAAAAATTTTTGGCTATTCTGCTCAAGAAGCGATCGGTAAATCCCTAGATTTACTTTTACCCTTACGCTTTGCTCAAGCCCACCGTCACCATGTCGCAGACTTTGGCACATCTCCTAACCTAGCGCGGCGAATGGGAGAACGGCGAGAAATCTTTGGCAGGCGGCGGGATGGCACAGAATTTCCGGCGGAGGCTTCGATTTCCAAAGTAGACCACGGTCACGAAATTTATTATACGGTGATTCTGCGTGATATTACAGAACGCAAGCAAATCGAACGGATGAAAGATGAGTTTGTCTCCGTTGTCAGCCACGAACTGCGCACGCCTTTAACTTCAATTCACGGTTCTCTAGGAATGCTCGCTAGTGGGTTACTACCACCCACATCAGAACAGGGAAAACGCCTGCTGCAAATTGCTACCGACAGCACCGATCGCTTAGTCCGCTTGATTAACGACATCTTAGATATCGAGCGCATCGAATCGGGTAGGGTAAAAATGGAACGGGAAACCTGCAATGTGACTGAATTGATTGAATCAGCAGTCAATATTATGCAGCCTTTAGCCGACAAAGCCGGAGTAAAATTATCAATTTCCAGCATCTCCCTGGAGTTGTGGATCGATTCAGACAGGATTGTGCAAACCCTCACAAATTTACTCAGTAATGCAATTAAATTTTCCACCCCAGGCGCAACCGTGTGGTTAGTGGCTAGCCAAGAAGAAGATGAAATTATCTTCACCGTCAAAGATACCGGACGCGGCATACCAGAAGATAAACTAGATAGTATCTTTGAGCGTTTTCAACAAGTTGACTCCTCAGATTCCCGCAACCATGACGGTACGGGTTTAGGTTTAGCCATTTGTCAAAGTATTGTGCAACAGCATGGCGGGAAAATTTGGGTGGAAAGTACTTTAGAGCAAGGTAGTACTTTTTACTTTACAATTCCCATAGTGCGATCGCCCCAGACAGTCGAAATTCCCCCCACACCCCAGCAACCAGAAATCATAAATCAGCACGCACCCCTGGTTTTAGTGTGCGATGACGATCCCTTAATTAGTAAAGAACTGCAAAACTTACTAGAAACAGGCGGTTATCGCGTAGTAACAGTTACTATCGGTGAGGAAGCGATCGCCCTAGCCGCCAGCCTTCATCCAGATGTGATTTTACTAGATTTATTAATGCCGGGAATGAATGGTTGGGAAACAATGGCAGTATTAAAAGAACGACCAGATACCAAAGATATTCCCATTGTGATTTGTAGCGTCTACAAACCCAGCGTTAACAGTCAACCCAACGTAGACTTTGCTGATTGGGTAAGCAAACCAGTCCCCGAAAATTACTTATTACAATCGCTCAGACAGGTAGTAGCGAAATCATCCAAACGAGCGCGAATATTAATTGTCGAAGACGATCGCGATTTAGCGCAACTACTAATTACCTTATTTGAGAGACACGACATCGAAACCTTCCTCGCCCAAACCGGCAGAGAAGCCATTCACCTCAGCCAACAAGTAAATCCCGATTTATTAATTCTCGACTTAATTTTGCCAGAAAGCGATGGCTTTGCAGTGGTAGATTGGTTAAAACAGCACAATCAACTCTGTAGCACACCTGTAGTAGTTTATTCAGCCAAAGATTTAGACGAATCAGAACGCAATCGACTGAAATTAGGACATACAGAATTTTTAACCAAAGGACGAGTGACAACCCAAGAATTTGAACACCGCGTCATGGAGCTAATTCAAAGGATGACACAAAATCAACAAGAAGGTGATGGCAATGACACAAAAGCGAATTCTCGTGGTTGATAACGAAGAATATATTCAAGAAGTTGCCAAAATTTGCCTAGAAACCGTCGCCGCTTGGGAAGTGATGACAGTCAGTTCCGGCAAAGAAGGCATCATCAAAGCCGAAGCTTGGCAACCAGATGTAATTCTATTAGATGTGATGATGCCCGACATGGATGGAATCGCCACCTTTGAGAAATTACAAGCAAATCCAGCGACAAAAAACATTCCCGTAATTTTATTAACCGCTAAAATCCAAGCCGCAGATCGTCGCCGCTACGCACAGATGGGAATGGCAACTGCGATCGCGAAACCCTTCAATCCGCTAGAATTAGCAGGGCAAATTGCCACAGCTTTGGGGTGGTGAAGGGGCTAGGGGCTAGGGAGCAGGGGAACAAATGACAACTGTACGGGCGGGTTCACGGATATCTTCACCGATCAATGATGATCTTAATAAACCCGCCCCTACTAACAACTAACAACTAACCATTTTTAATTAAACGTTTTTGGAAGGCGACGACGACGGCTTGAGTGCGATCGCTTACTTCTAATTTCTGTAAAATGGCATGAATATGTACCCGCACTGTTCCCGGTGCAATATACAATTCATGGGCTATTTCTTGATTAGTTTTACCTGTGGCTAACAGTGAGAGAATTTCTTGTTCGCGTACAGTTAGGGGATTTACAACAGGCTTTGTTTGTTCTGCTATCTCCGATGGCGATGGTTCCGAACTCAAAGAAGAACGAATTTCTTGAGTTGCAGTTGCATCCCACCAAGAAGCACCAGTCGCTACAGAACGCAGCGCTAAAACTAATTTTTCCGCCGCAATTCCTTTGAGACAGTAGCCTTGCGCGCCGGCTTCAATTAGGCGTGTAATTAAGGGTTTTTGGGAATGGGAAGTCAGGACTAAAATTGGTAAAAGAGGATTTTGCTGTTTAATTTGTCTGCAAGCTTCAATTCCGCCAACTCCCGGTAAACCCACATCTAACAGCACCACATCGATAAGAGTTTGCTTAACTAACTCAATAGCTGTTTCCCCATCTTCAGCTTCCGCGACAATCTCTAACCCCGGTTCTTGTTGCAATCGCACCCGCAAACCTAAGCGAAACAATTCATCATCTTCAACTAGGAGAATTTTGATCATAATTGGGCATTGGGCATTAAGCATTGGGCACTTGTACTGAGTTTCGACTACGCTCAACTTACCGCGAAGTCGTACCCCTTCTCTTAAGCAAGCTACGCGGAGCGTCTCGTAAAGCCTTCTCTACGAGACGCTGCGCCAACGGCATAGATTCGCTTAGCGCGCAGCGTCTCCCCTTGGGAGAAGAGAAGTATTGGGCTGGGGGGCATTGGGCATTTATTTGTCTTCCTTGTCTTCTTTCCCTAGCCCTTAGCCCCTAAATTGGGTAAACAGGTATTTCCTGCGGCTGATGCGACAGGCGCAGACCGAGGCAGAACTGTTTAACCTCTGCGATCGCTTTCTTGTTGCTGAAGGAACGAAAACTTTAGCCCTAAAACCCTACTCCAGTGTATAACTACTAAAACCAAAACTAAGTAGAACTCAGGACATACAATCAATTAGCTCAAGTGCAATAAATCTCATTGGGTGCTTACAAGTTTAGCTAAAACAGAACTACGAAATGCCCAAATTGGTACTATTCGGACAAAATTATTGAAGTTAGGTGCAACTATCACTTTTAGCACCCAACAAATTTTGATTGCGATTACTAATGCTTGCCCTTACCAAGAGACTTTTGCAATTGCTTACAAGTATTTGAGTATGTTGCCTAATTTCACTTGATTTTAGTTGATTTAACCTGATTTAAACCTGAATTATTAACTTACACTTAGAGTTGGATTTATTCAATTCTAATTTTACCGTGTCTAGATTTTATCTCCAGAGGTTTTTTATTTGATTGTTTCAATGTTTAGAGTATTTAATTATCTAGTATGCTCAGTATTAATATTGAGGAATATCTATTTTTTTAAGTCTGAGTTATTTATGTATAAATTCGATTAGTCTGAATCTTGAGTATATCAATATTTTTTCTAACTTGTGAGAAATCCGGGTAATGAAGAGCAGGCTTTAACACACGCTATTGCAATTAAAGACGGAACTGCAATTCAAATGCTGTATCTAGACAAAGTTATACTGTGTTATCTATGTGGAGAATATAATCAAGCTGTACAAACCGATGTTGTGGCAAGGCAACATTTTGAAGAGGTGACAGCAATAACAGTTTTACCTGTATTCTGTTTGTATCACTCTCTGGCGCTTTTGAGCCTACCGCTCGATGCTTCAAACTCCCAAAAAGTAGCTTGGTTCAATTGTGTTAACATCAACCAAGAAAAGATGCAGAAATGGGCAGAACACACTCCCATGAATTATCTACATAAATTTCATCTAGTCGAGGCAGAAAAAGCGCGAGTCTTAGGGCAATTTTTTGAGGCTGAAGAGTTTTACGAGCGAGCGATCGCAGGTGCTGCTGAAAATGAGTTGATCCAGGAAGAAGCACTCGCCTATGAATTAGCAGCAAAACATTATCTGGCGCGAGGTCGGTCAAAAATTGCCCAAACCTACATGAAAGAGGCGCACTATTGCTATGATCGCTGGGGCGCAACTGCTAAAGTTAAAGATTTAGAAAAACGCTATCCACAACTCCTCAACACCAACCTAGTTCGGCAATCACATTCAATCGTGACCGATGAAACGATCCGTCATCCGACTGCGGCGATAGATTTGGCTGCGGCGATGAAAGCGGCTCAAGCCATCTCAGAAATGATCCATCTCGATCAATTAACTGCAACGTTGATGCAGGTAGTGATAGAAAATGCCGGAGCCGAAACTGGCGCTCTGGTTCTCCTGGAAGATGATCGGCTCACTGTTGTGGCTCAGTGCAGTGGGAGTAGACAGTGTAACCTGGAAAAGATCGCTGTTGCTGGCTGTGCAACAATTCCTGTCTCCGTCATCCAATCAGTAGAACGCACATCTGAAACTCTGGTGTTTGATGATGCAATCAGCGAACCGTCTTTTTTGACTGATCGGTATATTCAAAACCAACAGACGCGATCGCTCCTGTGTATGCCCATTCTTAAGCAAAATCAGCTGATTGGCATACTTTATCTGGAGAACAATCTCAGTACCGGAGTGTTTACTAGCGATCGCTTACAAGTCCTTAAACTGTTGATTGCTCAGGTAGCAATTTCACTGGAGAATGCTCGGTTATATGAACGGTTATCGGATTATTCTGAAACACTGGAAAGGAATGTAGAAGAGCAAACTCAAGCTTTGCAGCAGGAGATCGCGGAACGGCAACAAACCGAAGCCGCATTGAGACAAAGTGAAGCAAATTATCGCAACCTGCTACAAACCGCGAATTCCGTGATCATTCGCTATGATCCGCAAGGACGGATTCGCTACATCAATGATTATGGGGTAAAACTTCTTGGCTATGAAGAACATCAGATTTTAGGGCGAACCTTATTTGAAACAATCATTCCAGACATCGAAATCTCTGGACGCGATGTGAGACCCTTTGTCCATGATTTACTTCGTAATCCTCAATCGTACCCGCAAGGCGAGGGTGAAAACCTGTGTCGAGACGGTCGGCGAGTTTGGGTTGTTTGGTCAAATCAAGCCATCTTCAATGAACAGGGAGATGTCGTTGAAATCTTATCGGTTGGCAATGACACCACCCAGCGTAGACAAGCAGAAGAGGCATTACAACGCAGTGAAGCCAAGTTCCGAACTATTTTTGAAAACTCACAGGTTGGTATCTACCGAACCCGCACCGATGATGGCTTAATTCTCAATGCCAATCAACGCTTTGCCGATCTGTTTGGTTTTGATTCACCCCAAGAGATTATTGGAATTGAACACACTATAGGCTATTGGGTCAATCCCAGCGATCGCCAACAAGGCATTGAGGTGATGAAGCGGGATGGGGAAGTGCGAAGCTTTGAAGCACAGATGCGAAAACGAGATGGGACAGTGTTTTGGGGGCTTTTCTCTTCTTATCTGAATGCAGACGATGACTACATCGAAGGGGTGCTTGCGGATATTAGTGATCGCAAACAGGCAGAAGTAGCATTGCAAGCCTCTGAAGCAGAGCTACGGGCGCTCTTTTCAGCCATTCCTGATCCGCTGTGTGTTTTCAATGCTAAAGGGCAAGTGATCGGCGCAATCAAAGGAAATCCGTCATATGGAGAGTTGCATAGGGAGGAGTATATTGGTAAAACACTGCATCAACTCTATGATACGGAACAAGCCGATGAATTCCTGAGTTACATTCAGCAGGTGCTGAGAACCCAACAAGTACTCACAGTTGAATACAGCCAGTGGATAGCTGGACGAGAAATCTGGTTTTCGGCTCGCATTGCACCGATTCGGCACGAACAGGTGATTTGGATAGCGCGAGATATTACGCTGCAAAAGCGAGCAGAAGCAGCCTCAATTTTGGAAGAACGCAACCGCATGGCGCGTGAAATTCACGACACACTCGCTCAGGCGTTTACAGGCATT
Organism: Tolypothrix sp. FACHB-123; assembly: GCF_014697075.1. GTDB lineage: Bacteria > Cyanobacteriota > Cyanobacteriia > Cyanobacteriales > Nostocaceae > Aulosira. The sequence continues at coordinate 133,367 of NZ_JACJRE010000009.1, forward strand.
CTGGCTCAGGTGGGAGCGGCAAAACAGGTGCTAACGGATGATGTAGAAGCAACTGAGGCACACCTAGACCTGATCAAAGAATTGGCGCGAACTGGACTGGTTGAAGCGCGGCGATCGGTAGTAGCGCTCCGTCCTCAGCTTTTGGAGGAAGGCAGTCTACAGAGCGCTCTACATCGTCTCGTTGCTCAACTCAGAACTGCCGCAATGGATACCACTTTATATTATGAGATTGAGGGTGCAGTATATTCTCTGCCGACTGAAGTCGAGAGTAATCTACTGCGGATTGGGCAGGAAGCCTTAACCAATGCGATTCGACACGCCAATGCTGATGAAATTCGAGTGGAGCTAATCTACGATCACGATCAGTTTTGCTTGCGCGTGAGAGACAATGGACAGGGCTTTGGAGTTGGGAGTATTCCAGCCTCTCTTGGTTTTGGCTTACTAGGCATGAGCGAACGGGCAGAGCGCATCGGCGCACAACTCACGATTCGGAGTCAACCTGGAGAAGGAACAGAGATGATTGTTACCGTCGATCGGGAGGCATCACAATGAGCCAAGCCATTCGGGTTCTCATTGCAGACGATCATGCTATTTTTCGGCAAGGATTAGCCACCATTATTAACCGTGACCCAGATATGCAGGTGATTGCCCAAGCCGAAAATGGGGAACAAGCGATCGCTCTATTTGGGGAACACCAACCGGATGTCACGCTCATGGATCTGCGAATGCCTGAAGTGGAAGGAGTTGCCGCCATCGGTGCAATTTGTGCTACTGCTAAATCTGCTCGGATTATTGTACTGACCACGTATGATAGTGACGAAGATATCTATCGGGGATTGCAGGCAGGCGCAAAAGGATATCTGTTGAAAGAAACTGAACCTGACGAGCTTCTGAATGCGATTCGCACCGTTCATCGGGGTCAGCAGTATATTCCGCCGGATGTAGGAGCAAAGTTGGCACAGCGCCTCAGTAATCCAGAACTGAGTGAACGAGAACTAGAAGTACTCCGCTCACTGGCTCAGGGAATGAGCAATGCCGATATTGCAGCTGCTTTGAGTATTGGTGAAGGCACTGTCAAATCTCATGTCAATCGGATTTTGAATAAATTGGATGTGAGCGATCGCACCCAAGCTGTAATTGTTGCTGTTAAACGCGGCATTGTTAATTTATGAGGCGTACTTTCGATAGAATTGGGATTCTAACTTGAGTTAGAACCAGCCTTCTACTCCACGATGGCATGGTTGCTCTATCAATTTATACTGTAAAAATTTTAACTTGCTATAGACGACAGCTTGAAGGCGATCTCCTATATTGAGTTTATGCAAATAGTGCATCCAATCAGGCAAATCATGCTCCTTGAGAGCGGTAAGAGGCTGTCTCTAAAGAAATGTAAAGGGGACGGAAGCGGGCGATCGCAAACGCTCAAATCCTGATTCATACGACCAATCTGGTGCCTTTACACGGTTGATATCCGAAGTTTTCCGCCGGGAAGAGTAGACGCTAAAAGGAAACCCATTAGCTTTCTCAGGAGTCAGGTGTCATCACACCTTGAAAGAATTTAAAGTCTTCAAAATTTCGGAAAAAAGGACGAGGCGGTAATGGAGCTACAAAATACCCCAAAGCTAATTGTCAATCCCAGCTTTTGAAATAAATAGAACTAGGAGAATCCAATCATGGTCAAACAGCAATTTGTAGACGAACAAGCAAATAAAAAGGTAACTAGCAACTTGACACCAGCCCAGGAGTTTTTGCAAGAACTCTGGGATGAGCATCTGCGGCTTGAGTTTGACGCTCACAACACTGAAGATACCCTCGCCACGATGGTTGAGGATGCTTACGTTAACGGCATTCCGGTAATGATTGGGGGAGTAGGGAAACCGGCACTGCGCGAGTTTTATTCCAAGTACTTCATTCCACAGATGCCGCCGGACATGGAGCTGACTCCGGTCTCGCGCACAATCGGGACCAATCAACTCGTCGATGAAATGCTAGTTAAGTTCACTCATACCATCCAGATGGACTGGATGCTACCTGGCATTGCTCCGACTCTTAAACGGGTTGAAGTGGCATTGGTAGTAATTGTTCAGTTTCGTGACGACAAACTAGCCCACGAACACCTCTACTGGGATCAGGCGAGTGTATTGGTTCAACTCGGTATGCTTGATCCGGGTACACTGCCCGTTGTAGGGGTTGACAGTGCGCGCAAGGTACTTGATCCGAGCTTGCCCTCAAACGCACTGATCGATCGTGCCAGCGATCGCGACTGAGTGTAGGAGCCAGCAAATATCAATGCTTAAACCCGCCATTTTGCAACCAGGATCGTACTTATCCTGGTTGTAGGAGGTGCTTCTTATTGCTAGTTAGATGTGAGCGATGCCTACGGCAACGTCAAGGACGAACGCACCCAAGCTGTAATTGTTGCCGTTAAACGCGGCATTGTTAATTTATGAGGCGTACTTTCGATAGAATTGGAATTCTAACTTGAGTTAGAACCAGCTTTCTACTCCACGATGGCATGGTTACTCTATCAATTTATACTGTAAAAATTTTAACTTGCTATAGACGACAGCTTGAAGGCGATCTCCTATATTGAATTTATGCAAACAGTTACGCAATCAATGGATTGAGTAAGTAAATTGCCAGGTTCCATGCTTGATGCAAATGTATAAAAATGAACGACGATCATAGCCACAGTTCCTTACTTGTAACCCCTTCAATCCAGGATTGGATGCGAGGTGTGCTGAGTGCTAAGGTCGTGCTGGTGATGTATGGAGACTATCAATGCTCTAAAAGTGCGGATGTTTACAAGCTGATTAAATTGCTCAAAGGAGAACTTAGTACTTCTTTTGGAGAAGATGATTTATGCTTTATCTTCCGTCATTTTCCGCAAGCACAGATTCATCCCCAAGCTCAACGGGCAGCCCAAGCAGCCGTTGCCGCCGCCGCTCAGGGACAGTTTTGGTCAATGCACGACACTTTGTTTGCCCATCAACAGAAGTTAGAAAATGGTTATCTTGTAGAGTACGCCAATGATTTAGGGCTTGATATCCCTCAATTTCTTAAAGAGTTGTCTAAACAAGTGCATGTCGATCGTGTCAATGAAGATATCGAAAGTGGATGCAAGAGTGGAATAACGGCTACTCCAGCCCTATTTATCAATAACATTCGATATACTGGGCGCTGGAAAATGGCAGAGTTGATGACAGCCATTGTTGCTGCAAGTCACTAAGCTCTATTCATATCTGACTTGTTTGTTAGTGCTAGTAAGCTATCGAATGCGTGATGGCTAGCTTTTGCCTGTTTTGTTGAACTTAAACGCCTCACTGGAATGACCCCAAAACAGGTTCGCTAACACGATACGAATTATTCATAGCGACAAACAGGAGAAAGATGATGAAATTAACTACAACACGACGCTCAATTTCTAGAATCACTGGGATGCTTGCTAAAACCACTCTATCAATCATCGTTATAACGGGAGTAGGTGGGGTTTTGCGAATGCATCCGGCGATCGCCACTCCTCCATCTCAACCCTCTCCGATGCTGGTCGCTACTGCCTATACGAATATCACATTACCAACCTTGAGACAGGGCGATCGCGGTAGAAGAGTGCAAATGTTGCAGCAAATTCTCTTAGATAATGGGTTCTTAAATGCTGCTGGAGTCAGGTTGGGAAATCCGAGGGGTGCGGTTATTGATGGTGCATTTGGCGCGATTACAGAATCTGCGGTGAGAGATTTACAACGACGCTACAACATCCCCGTTACAGGACAGGTTAACCCTGTGACTTGGGAAGTGCTGGATATGCGGGAGAATCCCTATCGATCGCCGCTCCCCTGGAAAATGTAAACGTCCTCCCAGGTAACTGGCGGTCAGATCCAAGCACTACATCCACGCACAAATCAAGGAGACACAGATGAGGATTAAAGCAACCCAAGGACATCAGGGAAGCGGAACGGAAGTGAAAGACGCGACTTACGTGGATGCTGCCGGGTGGGGTAAGTATCGGTGGTGGCGGTATCCTCTGGGGCTGATGATCATCCTCTTTGCGTGGTTGGTTGTGGGTAGTGGTGCTAGCGTACTCGTCGCGTTCGCGCTCGGCGGACAGGCAGACCCCTCAGTGCTCGGTCCCGTGGAATACTACCTGTTTGTCATGGCGAGTTTCTTGTTCTTCCTCGCGGGAGTCCTGATCGCTGTCTCCCTCGTCCACCGCCGCCACCCCCGGACGCTCGTCACGGCGCGGGAGCGGATAGACTGGCACCGGGTCGGTCACGGATTCGTAGCTTGGTTCGTGCCGTACTGCCTGATCGGTGGGCTGGGGCAGTATCTGTTCTACCCGAATACCTTCTCCTTTAACTCCGACCTCTTAACGTTCGCTCTCTTCGTCCCGATCGCACTGGTTCTTACCGCGATCCAGACTACCACCGAGGAGCTTTTCTTTCGCGGATACATTGTGCAGGGGGCGAGCCTTGTTTGGTCTAACCGCGTCTTTCTGGCGCTCGTGCCAGCCGTAATATTTACGCTGCCGCACCTCCTCAACCCGGAGGTAAGCGTGGGCGGCTGGCTCACGATCTTTTCCAACTACTTCCTCGTTCCGGGTCTGGTGTGGACTGTGGTCTCGTTGATTGACGGAACCACTGAACTCGCCATCGGCGTACACTTCGCGAACAACATCAGCGGGGCAATCCTGTTCGACATCACTGGAAGTGCCTTGCCCTCACCTGCTCTGTTCACAATCAGCAAGTACCACGCGACCTACGGGGCACTATCAATGCTGGTTGCAGTACCCGTGTTCCTGGCGATCGCCTACGGGGTGTTCAAGCAGGAGTCGCCCCAATCCTTTTCCCAGAGCCACCAGAAGGGTCATTGGTGACCCCGGCAAATCCCGAACCCATCAGCAACTGAAGTCAGCAACCCGATAAAAGGAGTCAATTATCATGCCTCGTGTTTCTTCAAATCACCTGGGGGAGTCGGGAAAGCCCCCTTCCGCGTCCTCGGTTCGGCCTAGCAATACCTCCCGTCCGGGCTGGTCCGAGATTATCGTCGGACTCATCGTCTATTTAATCATAGGGTTCGGCGGCGTTTCGCTGTTCAAGCAACTCGGTCTTGACCCCGTGGTCCACGGACTGATCTTGACTGCATGGACCGGCGTCGCCACCCTCATCGCGTTCACGGCAGCCGCGCGGCTGCGGATCCGTTCCCTGAGTGCCTTCGGTGTACGCCGAACCTCCAGTCGCTGGCTTCTGACCAGTGTTGGCGTAGGGCTGGTTGCCTTTGTACTCAAGGGTCTGGCGATCATGGTCTGGATCCAGATCACCGGGGACACGGACAATGTCCAGGATGTTTACGCAGAGGGTGGTCGTGGCGGGTTACTGTCTCTGGTTTTGTCTACGGTGTTCATCAGCGTCTTCTCACCCTTTGGCGAGGAACTGCTCTACCGGGGCATCGTCACCAACGCGCTGCTGCGCTACGGTCTGTTCGTTGGGGTCGTGGGCAGCACCTTGATCTTCGCCCTCATGCACGGTATCAATATCGTTTTTCCTGCGGCCATTGTGGCGGGTCTTGCTACCGCTGAGGTCTTCCGTCGCAGCGGATCGATCTGGCCCGGTCTCGTCGTTCATATTGTTTTCAACCTGCCCACAATTCCGGTGATGGTGTTCGTTGGCATGGGCTAATAGGACGGATCATCTGGAGGTTAAACCAATGGCAATTCTGAAACAATTCGGGATTTTATTTGTATTGGGCAGTGTGGGAATTGTCATGTTCACGATCACGTCTATTCCTTTAATCGAGCAACAGTTAGCGAAACAGTCTCCAGAAATACTGGAAAAAGTGCCAACATTGGGGATTTTAATGCTTCTGCAAGGACTACAGTATTCAATTCTACTGGCAATCAGCATTCTTATCGGAATTGGTTGTGCCTATCGTGTTGGATTAAGCTCCCATTTGATTGATCATTGGGTGTTTCACACCGCTAAGTCTCCATCTTTTGCCGTTGAGATGAAGTGGAGCTTGGGTGTGGGTGCAGCGGCGGCGATCGTTCTCTTGTTGCTCGATCAGTTGATGCAACCTGTCCTACCGGAAGCGCTACGGGCAGCAAATAATACAGAGCCAAGTTGGTTGAATTTGCTCACAGCAATGTTCTATGGCGGCATCACTGAGGAAATTTTGATGCGCTGGGGTTTAATGTCGCTGCTTGTTTGGATTGCATGGAAAGGGCTAAAACAAGGCGTTACGTTGCCAAGTCAAGGGATTTACCAGGGTGCGATCGTTCTAGCCGCTTTGGTATTTGGACTACTACACCTGCCAGCGACTGCTGCGATCGTTCCCCTCACTCCAGTTGTGATTATTCGGGCGTTGTTACTGAATGGGATTGCGGGGATTGCGTTTGGCTGGCTCTTTTGGCAATATTCACTTGAGGCTGCAATGTTAGCCCATATCAGCTTTCATGCCTTTTCCTTTGCTCTTAGCCTAATGCTTGCAAGATTTGTCTAAGCTTTTTTCTAAAGCGATTTCATGATTATTTCAAGAGAGAACAACCAAACTTGGATTTTAGGAGAAATAGAATGATACTTCAGGATAAAGTGGCGTTAGTCACTGGAGGCGCATCGGGAATTGGTCGAGCAACTGCGATCGCATTCGGTGCTGCTGGAGCAAAAGTTGTCTTCTCAGACATACGCAGTGTAGAAAGTGAAGAAACTGCTGATTTGATTCGCGAGACTGGGGCAGAATGCTTGTTCGTCAAATCAGATGTATCGAGTGAAGCAGATGTTCGGGAATTGGTGCAGACAGCGATCGCAACCTACGGCAAACTCGACTGTGCCTTTAACAATGCTGGAATCGATCGGGTTGTTAAACCGCTGCATGAACAATTGATCGAGGATTTTGACAAGATTCTGTCGGTCAATGCGCGAGGGCTATTCCTCTGTATGAAATATGAAATTCAACAGATGCTAACTCAAGGCTCAGGCGCGATCGTGAACAATTCATCAACGAATGGTCTCGTTGCGCTTCCAGGGATCTCTCCTTACGTTGCCAGCAAACATGCGGTGATGGGGCTGACGCGATCGGCTGCCCTCGATTATGCCAAACAGGGCATTCGGATTAATGCCGTCAATCCTGGTCCCATTGCGACTGACCTAATGGCTCGTAGCGCTGACCAGATGGGCATAACGTTTGATGATCTCGGGTCTATGGTTCCGATGGGTCGTATCGGTCAGGCAGCAGAAATTGCTCAAGCGGTTGTGTTTCTCTGCTCTGATGCTGCTAGCTACATCACGGGACAATCCTTAGCGATCGATGGCGGATATACAGTGAGTTAATTCAAGGAGAGATTCTATGTCAACTTTTGTCTTAGTTCATGGCTCCTGGCATGATGGTTCTGCGTGGAAAGCGGTCATCGACCATCTAGAAACCAAAAGCCATCAACAAATCAAATCACAATGGTTCCTTGAAGTGAGGGTCAATTTTACAATTTTAAGTGGTAGATAAAATGATTAAGTGCAAAGATTTTGCGCCTCGGATTACTAAACGGGGACCTTTCGGCGGACCTTCTGAGTATGAATCCTTCTCTGAGGTTGTTAGTGCTGTCAATCAGTGGATCGAAAGTAAAACAATACAGGTAATCAATGTTGAAACTGTTGTTTTACCAGATCGGATAGAAGGCACAAGTGATGGTGTCTACGGAGTGACGGTCAGTAATGGTTTCTACCCAGTGATGATCAGCCAGGGCGTTACAGTCAATTGCTTTCAATGTGTGCGTGTGTGGTACAGAGAATAAGCTTCACCGGAGAAGAAACAATGAAACGATTTACCTTGTTTACTTTTCTTTACCTCGCGCTCGGAGTTTGCCTGAGTGCGATCGCACTTGGATACCCAAACCTGTCTTCGGGTCTTCAAAGAAGCTTGTTCATCAGTGCAGGAACCTCCTACATTTTTTGTCTCCTCAGCACCTTCCCATTTTGGCGCGAGAGGACGATCCGCTTCTATCGCAGACGGAATTCATCGGTAATTCTACCCTGGTTGGTGATTGGATTCTATATTGTTTGGATGATCTGGGAGATTCAGAGTCAGAACTGGACGATGGAAGCCATTTTAGGAGCGTTTTGGCGGCTAATAGTTGTTTTACCGTTTGTAGAACTCATTGTGATTACATGGCAAGTGAATTCTGAGCATTAGTGTCTAAATCGGATGCTGCCGAAACAAACTCGTTTCAGCAACGCGAGATAGAGTCAAACATACTACACAAGGAACACCATGAATAAGCCCCAGTTTTTTGTCACCCCTGGTTATGGGAAATCGGGTGAGCGAAAAAAGGTGTGGGGAGTTTGGGGAGTGTGGAGGGTCATTTTTTGGATACTTAGCCAGAAATCCCACACAAAATTTCGTTCACCCGTGTAACAAGTGATGTGAGTGCTCCCTTTGAGTGGGCGAAGAAGCAGAGGATTGTGCGATGGAGTCGTGATAACGCCTTCTCTTGAGACGGCGGTTTCCGGTTGGGGAGGAAAAGCAAAATTAATTTGCTCCAAAAATTAAATATTCCTATCCTTACTGCCTGTGCTAAATTCCCAAAAGTGTTTGCTAAACGCCCAGTTAAAAACATTAAGCACGATGATGTATAAACAGGAAGTTATCAATTTCTACAATGCGAGGACAAATTATGATAATGATGTCACTCGCAATCGTGCAGTCGCACTTTTTGACTATACAACTCTATTTCCTGGACAACAGGTTTTAGATGTAGCAACGGGAACGGGAAATATTGCGCTCGAAGCTGCTAAGAAAGTCGGCACCAGGGGTTCTGTGATTGGAATTGACATTGCAACAGAATTACTGAAGATTGCTCAACAGAAAATTCAAGCCGAAAACTTATCTAATGTTCAATTAATTGAAGTTGATGCTGAAGCTTATCAGCCTGAATCGAATGAGTTTGATGCGATCTATTGTTCTTTCGCGATCGTACTTTTCCCCAACATTCCTAAGGTTCTCAAAAATTGGTATCGTTTTCTCAAAGAAGGCGGATTTATCGCTTTTACCTGCTCGTCTGAAGATTCATATTTAGCATTGTCGATTCTAGAAGCTTGTGCAAAACATGGAGTCACACTTCCCAATCTGCATAAACCATTAGGAACACCAGAGCGAATTCAACAACTATTAACTCAAGCCAATTTTACTCAAATCGAAATTCATCCTCGACAACTGGGAACTTATCTGAGCTTAGAAACAGCTCAAAGTAGATGGAATGGTCAATTCTGGCTACATACCGATAATCCACTACGGGAATTAAAATCGGAAAAAATTAGCCAAATTAAAGCAAGTTATGATGATGAGATAGCTACCCTAGAAACCGAGCAGGGCGTATGGCATGAGGAATTAATTTACTACGTTGTTGCTCGTAAAGAGTAAGCAGTGGGTCAAAGCTTTCAACTAGTTGCATATTTCAAAACTCGTTCCCATTCCCAGCGCCAAGCAGTCTCTACCTTTATTTCTGTGCCATTGGTGAATTTGATGAATTCTCTGCTGTCTTCATAGCAAACATCAGCAACAAGTTGATTACGCACATCATACCCCCACATTGATGCTGCGGCATTCCACCATCTTTGCCCTGGCGATTCCAAAATTGGTAGTTCAAAATAATCATCACGCCATGCTTTTGGCTTCCACTGCTCAACTAAAGCACAACTCCATTGCTGTTGAACATGATTCAAATAAAAATGCTTAAAATTCCGGTAGTGATTTTGATGGAATGCAATCAGTATCGTCATGATTTCACTCAAACACAGACTTAAGCGCCGGAATCAGTCTGCTGACTCCATGTACCAACAGCTTTTTGTGCCATTGACTTTCAAACGCCTTACAGAAATCATCTACATAGAAAAATAAAGCATCTCAACTAAACATAAGATAGGTGCTGGATTTGACGTTATTTTTAGCTTACTACTTGTCTCTTTCCTTATCCCGAACTCAGGTTATTTACGACAAGATGGGAGTTGCTGCAACTCCTGGGGATGGTTGTGGAAATAGTCGCCCAGCCAATTACAACCTTGGGTGAGGAGATCGTCAAGATTCAGGTTCCAAGAATAGAGCATTGACCCACTGCTAGAAATCAAGCGGTTGCCATCTGGGGTAAAATTGAGGAATGAATTAAATGCACCACCCATAGGGATGCGAGTGATGGGTGTGCCGTCGGCTTGCCAAATATGGATTGTGCTATCAATAGTCTTAGCAATCAACAATTGCCCGTCTGGGCTAAATTGAAAGCGACCAATTTGATTGGTTTCGAGTGTACGAATGAGCGTACCATCAGAACGCCAAATTTTGATATTTTGATCAATTCCCAGCGTCGCCAACTGCTGTCCATCGTTACGGTGAGCGATATCAATGATTGCTGCGCCATGATTGAGGGTTTGTATGAGATTACCCTCAGCCGACCAGATTACCATTTTACCAAAGCGATCGCCAACCATAAACTGTCCCCTGGGGGAAAATCCCATTGCTGTGATTTCATTTGGTTGTCCTGATAGGGTTTTGAGCAGTTTTCCGTCTCTTCTCCACAAGCGCAGGGTGCGTGTGGGGGTATTACCAGAAGTTACTGTAATATAGGTTTGATTGTTGGGGCTAAAGTAGAGGGAATCTGCATCTTTGATAGTCTTTAAAAATTTACCTTCACTACTCCAAAGTTGAATTTTATCGGGTTGATTACCAGAAATTGCCAACTCTTTGCCATCAGGACTAAATTCGATTCCTGGTTTATAATGAGCCGCATCCATCTCTTGAATTAGATCCCCATTTGCTAACCTGAATTGTATTTTTTGCTGACGAATTGATAACAAAACTAAGCGCGAATCATCGGGACTAAATTTAATCACACTTTCCGGGAGATTAGTTTGTATTGTTCTGAGTTCGCTGCCATCTGCCCGATATAATGTCATTTCTCCATTGAATTTTGTGGCAGCAATTGTCTGTCCATCAGGACTCAGAGTGGCATCCATAATTCTATTTTGAGCATCAGATTTTGCCCCAGCAATTTTTAGTTTTTCACCCGGTATTTGTATGCGGTTGATGGGTTGCTGATTTCCCACAACTACACGGGGCGTTTGTATTGGTGGTGTTAATGCAGGGGAGATTTTTTGAGGATGGATTTTCCAGAGTTTCAGCATCCCATCTGGGTGACTCGTGGCGATGATAGAACCATCAAAGCTAGAACTAAAACCAGAAACCAGCAATTGATGAGTTTTGATTTCTGCTTGTAAAGTTCCGTCTGGATGCCATAATTTGAGGGTGTTGAGATTGGCGGAAATGTAAGCACCATCTTTTTGGCGGAAACTGTGCCAAAGGTTATTGCCTAAATTATGGGTGATGTTAGGATAGGTTTTGATTAAAGCACCAGTTTTAATGTCTCTAACTTCTGGTTTTCCTTGGGCATTGATAAACACAATTGCATCACCTTCTAAACTAATAGTAAGGTCAATACCCTGTTGAGGTGGAGCAATCTGCCTGGTATAAAGTAATTTCCATTGCAAATTCAAGACTGCAACTTTGCCAAAGGCGTTGACTACCACAATATTGTTGTCATTTGTGAATTGGACATCGCTAAGAGTTTCTTGATCGAGTTTTAGCTTATTGACAAGAGTACCTGTTTTGAGATGCCAAACCTGGATTTCATAGTCGGAGTCAGCAGATAAAATATACTGACCATCGGGACTAAAACTCAGAGAAGAAATGGAAATTGGGAAGCCCTGGAGAGTTTTAGTTTTGTGAGTTTTAATCGTCTGAATTTTCTTTCCCTGTAGTGTCCAAAGAGTTATCGCCCCGTCTTCGCCTCCAGTTGCTAGTTTTTGTCCATCACGGCTAAAGGCGATCGCTACCGCCGGGCTTTCTAAATGCCAACGATTTTGCTCATTAATCGTGGACAGAACAGCTTGTAGGGCAAATAAGGGCGTGTGGGTGGGTAAATGTTTAAAAGAATGCTGTTTGGTCAATTGTTTAAGCCTTTGCGCTGATTTCATCGCCCCTAGCAAATCCTTCAGTTGGTTCCCATCTGCACGCACTTGCAAAATTCGGCTTCCTTCTCGTTCTAGATTTAAGATATCTGCATTGGTTCTGAGTTGCTGTTCTGATTGCTGGAAGTAAAAAAACGTGCCGATGGTGCTAATTACAGCCGCAGAAAGCGCGATCGCTCCAATTTGCAATCGTTTTTTGGTTTGATGTTGCACGGTTTTTAATCGCTGAATTGCTTGAGTTTCTTGTTGTATTGCTGTTTGGGTTTTGGATTGGGCGATCGCTAATTCTTGGGCTTGGCTGGCGGATAAAAATTGATAATCACTATGACTCAAACTCAATCCTTTTGCCCAAACTAACGCCCACTGCAATGCTTCATTTTGCAGTAAATATTGAGCATCTTGAGAAATTTCCCAAGCGGCGAGTTCTGCACCATAGGGACGGATAGCCCGTAAAGCTTGTTCTGTCCAGGTATAATCAAACACAGTGGCATAGATGCGGTTATAGATACTCAATTTGCCTTGACGTTTGACAACCAAACCAGAAAGACACAACTGCATCAACTCCCAGCTATCTTCAGCCGAAAGTTCCCCTTGATTGAGCAATTGCTGATAAAGTCCTAATGACCAACAAGCCAAAGATTTATTGTGGAGAATGCGATCGCGAATTGTTTGAAAATGCTGCTGTCTGTCATTTGCTAACCAATGTTCGATCATTTGCGATCGCACAATCGCTTCTACTGCTGAAGTTTCCCATCCCGATGCAATAAAAGTATTTGATGTATTAATTAGTTGACATAACCATTGAGTTAAAAATGGTTGTCCACCAGTCCAAGCCAAAATTTCTGCCATCACCTTGGTAGGATTTGCAGCCACCTCAATTAAGCCTTGTTCCAGGGGTTTAGCTTCAGACAATTGAAAACCTGTAAGTTCGATGGCGCGACTATCTACATTTAGTGGTGTAAATTTATTATCGGCGATTAAATCAGTGGGTGTAGCCACACCAAATAGGGCAAAGGTTAACCTTTGAAATTGGGGTTTATCAGCGCGTTTGTTGTAGCAGGCTCTCACAAAAGCAAAAAAATCATCCTTAAATTCTAGATTGAGAATACTGTCAATTTCATCTACAAAAACGATAATTTGCTGAGAGATATTTGCTAGTAAAACTTCTTCCACAAATTTACTCAGCCGCAAAAATGGATGTAGTAAAGTATTTTGAGACCACCAAGATTCTAAATCAATTTCAATGTTAAGTTCACTAGCAAAATGGCTGACAAATCCTCCATAAAACTCATCTGCACTCACTTGATAAACACAGAGTTCACGCATTTCAAAAGCAACACAAACAAATCCTTCTGACTGTAAGCGCGACATTGTACGCACTCGTAAACTCGATTTTCCCATCTGTCTAGAGTTGAGAACATAGCAAAATATTCCCGCTTTTAGTCCTGTATATAAATCACTATCAGCTTGACGACGAACGTAAATTTCGGTACCTTCTCGTAAACTACCACCGACTTGATAATGGTTGTAATTGTTCATGTTTGAATTCCTAAACGTTCACGAAAATATTGACGGTAAAGTTCGTAGCGTATAGATACTTGGTGTTGCTGTAGCTGGATTAATCCCAAGTCATAGAGTTTCACCACATCATCGAGATGGAAGTGTGGTTGAATGGAAATAGCAGCATCAGCTGAGGCGATCGCTTTCAATGGTGCAAGTAAATGAGAATGCGTTTGTAGCTTATGCCATTGTCTTTCTAGATGGCTGCGGTAGATACTATTGGGAGTTGCTGCGGTATTGAGCAATTGTTCAAGGGAAGTTGGGTTTTGAGCCAGAAATTGTAAAGTCAAGGTGACAAGGTAAGGATGTCCGCCAACAATTGCAGTTAATTTTTTTATCTCTTGCTGACTCCAGTGCAATTGATACTGATTTAGTAAAGTGAGGATTTCTGTGGAATTTAGTTCTGTCAGTTGAATTTCTGTACCTGCGTTAAATGGCGATTGGTTAATGTCAATCTGGGTGTAAACTTCAGTGTGTAGAACTATCAGACGTAGCTGAGTCCAAAGCAATTTGGTTTTAGCATCTTCATGCCAAGTTCTCAGCATTCCCAGAAATTCACCGGCAATTAATTGATGAGTAAATAGGCGATCTACTTCATCTAAGGCAATGACTAAGGGGATATCATCAGTTAAGAGATATTTTTGTAAATAAGTTCTACATTTGATTTTGCTATTGCCTAAACTTTTGCGCCAATGAGTTTCTATATCCACCGTTAAATTCAGCGCATAAGTGACACTAGCAATAAACCACTGTAAGAAACTATCTAAACTGCCAAAATCATCAGCAACCGCATCCCGCAAATTGATAGCGATCGCCCGATATCCTTGTTGTTGAGCATACTTGAGAATTTGCGCCATAAGTGTGGTTTTCCCAAACTGAATTGGTGCTTTAATGCGGAGTAAAGCCCCTGGTTTATCAATCTCTGCACAGCAAAATTCCCATCGAGATGGTTGCTTCATTCCCTGGTAAGATTGGGGCTGATGGGTTTGCCATCGTCGCTGAAGGGCTTGGCGAAAATTGGTTTTCTTCACCTCTTCTTGGAGTGCTTCTGAAAGCAATTGCCACAACCGCCCGCCGACTTCACTAACATACTTCACGGTAAGATAAGACTCAGCCGCGATCGCTTCATAGGTTTTACCTTCCCATGCACCCTGCAAAACTTGGATTTCAACATCACTCAGATGCTTTTGCGTAGTCTGTAGCATCAACTGATCGACGAGTTGTTGAGCAGCATTCCATTGAAATCCAGCGTCTAAGCTCATAACCCTAAATTAGAAAGCGATGTTTATCTTCTAACATAGGATTTCTCAATAATTCCCCCTAATACCCAAACAACCAGAACAAACCGTGATTACTTAGCAATGAGGAATAGTTAGCAGGATTTTTCCGGAAAAAACCGGAATTTATCGCCTCAAACAACCGGATTTCCTCCGGCTGACAATGACAGTAACCGTCAAGCATCATACAAATATGACTGCAACTACTGAAATATGTATTTTGGGCATTGCTAAATTAGGGGATGAATTTTGAGCTATTGAAACCTCCCACTCCTTATTCTCTCTGCGTCTCTGCGCCTCTGCGTGAGATAAATCATCCCGCAATTATGCAACGCCTTATTTTGTTTCCAAATCTGTAACTCAATCCTGAGTCTAAGTATTTATTAGCTAACTTGAGACTGCAAGATTTACTGATATTTTTCAATCAATTTTTTATGCTGCAACACTTTTCCCACCAAGCCTTATTAAAATCAACTATTATCGGATGTCTGCTTTTTTCTAGTTCCCTAATTCCCTTACAATCTACCGTTGCTAATCCGCAAATTTTGACTACACCACAAGCAAAGACGATCGCTCAACAAGTGCTTCAAGATGCGATCGCCAAAGAGAAACTTGATAATACTGCAAAAGTCGTTCAAATTGCTCGAATTGGTAAGGGCGATACCTGGATGTACAATCCTGTACCTTACTGGAAAATTGCGATCGCTGATCAGCATAAAAGTTTGGTCTATTTCACCACTGATAATGGTAAATTTAGAGTCTTAATGCAAATGAACGGACAAAACACCCATTCTCTGGGAAAACCTGCCGAAGAAATTCCGCCAACGGCAATGATCACAGCAGCGATTCAACAGGCGAAACAGTGGGGCTATCCTGGAGAACCCTTATTAACTAATATTTCATCTGAAAAGACAACTTGGGCAAGTGGTTGTGAAAATATTTCTTTTCCTTATGCTTGCGATCCGATTATTAATCAAGGCTGGAAAATTACCATTCCCCACCAACGCCAACGCTGGGTATTTCGAGGTGAAACAGCCGATGATTTACAATTGATTGCACGTAGTAATCCTGTGATTGAACGGGGCTTACCGATTCCGGTGGTTAACGAAATCAAGAGTATTGCCAGCAAACACTTGCAAATCTTACCCTCAGTTGTTTTGATTACTAAAATCGAGCCTCAAACCTTTACTGATAGCTGTTTAGGATTAGGGAATTTAGCAGAATCCTGCGCTCAACAAACAATCCGGGGCTATCGGGTGACTGTGGCGGGAAAGTCCCAAGCACGGCAAATATACCGCATTAGCAATGATAAAGTTTATCTTCGCACCGAAGCGATCGCCGGACTTCCCAACCGCACTGATGACTTACCAACTGCGATCGCTCGCACAGTATTCAACGCCGCCCAATCAGACTTGAAAAAACCCATTGCTAATCTTAGCATTACCCAAGTTGCACCAAGATTCTATTGTTTCCGCAGTCCCACTGCTGCACCTAATGAACCTTGCATACCAACGCAGCGCCTTGACGGTTGGAATGTCACGGTGACAAATTTTCAGAAATCACTGACTTACACGGTTAATCTCAGTGGCAAGATTCTTAGCAAAAAATAGCTGAGTGCTGAGTTTTGAGCGCTGAGTATAAATCCATTAGATACAAGGCTTTTAGTAATTAACACGCCCTAATTTAAGTAAATACGAATATACAACATAAGCTTATGATGCTCACACAATACCTGCGGCGAGTGAAGCTATCGCTCGCTTTGATTATTGCTTCTCAACTAATTTACTCTGTTCCTATTTATGCGGCAGATGCTAAAATAACGATTTCTAAAGCTTGCCGTGTAGAGCTAACTGGTGAAAGTACCCGACGCTGGAATGAAATTTCTGGAATGTCCCTAACTTATACGCTCCCTTCAATCACCAGAGAGCTAGAAAATGCTCAACGGCGAGGAGATACAAGTTTCACAACCCAGACATTAGATTTTGCTATCAAGACAATTACTACTCAAATACAATCACTGACACAGAAGGATAATCCAAAACTTGCTACTATTCTCGATCAAATCGTGGTCTTAGCTAAACCTTTACCGAGTGGGTATAGTCTGGGTAAAACTTATGTCTTGACGGAATCTGCGATCGCCTATGGAAAAATTGGCCAGTCCATCAAAGGAAAACAAACCCTGCGGCTTGCGGCTGAGTCGGTATCAGGAATTCGCAATACTCCTAAAGATTTAATTGCGGCTCACATTCGCCTTGCAGAAGGGTGGATTGCGCTCAACCAACCGGCGGAAGCTGCATCTTCCCTCAACTATGGGTTTGAGCAAACTATCAAAAATCTGAAAGATATCTATGCACGACGTGAATATTTGTCAAAACTGGTTAATTTATATCTCCAAATTAACCAACCCACAAAAGCTTTAGAGGTGCTAAAGCAACTTTCTCCTCAAGATTATGATCCTGATATTACCGTCACTCAGATTGCTGCTACCTACTTTAAAGCTAAAGACCCAGTAAAAGCAAAGCAATTACTCGATCCATTGCTCAAAGCAGCACTAGCAATTAAAGATGTGGAACAACGAGAAATTAAATTAATGAATTTGGTGCTACACTATGCCCCCAGTGGAGATTTAGGGCGATCGCAGCAAATTGTTTCCCTAATGAAACGCCCTAATTCTTTCCGGGCTAGAAGTTGGTTAACAATCGCCGCAGAAAGTCGCAAATTTAACCAGCCAGAAATCCGCGAATCTGCGATCGCCCGTTTAGTTGCTGATGCCAAAGCCGCTAAAATAGGCGATCAGTTTGGTGGACGCTTCGATAATGAATGGTATGGCGAGATGTCAAATTTATCTCAAACTCGCGGCTATCACCCAGAACTCAAAGCCCTGATTGCTGAACTGCGTGCGGTGAATGTCTTGGGAATTGTTTTGCAAGATTTGATTGCTAATAAGCAGTTTACAACTGCGCGGCAAATGGTACCACGTCCGATGATCGTACAGATAGATGCAGGCTATTTCGATGAAAGCGATCGCTGGCTGGATAATATTGCCATAGCCACCCTTGAAGCCGGACAAACCCAGGATGCAAAAGCTAGAATTGCTGGAGAAAAAACCGATGTGCGGCGATTGCTGCGGTTTGCTCAAGCTTTCCATCGTCGTGGTAATGTTGCTGTTGCCGATCAATTATTCACTCGTAGCCAAGTAATAGCTAATAGCATTTCTGCTTTACCTACCGCCATCACAACTCATGCTGCGATCGCCAATGCTTTGATTTCCACCAATCGTCCAGCCGATCAAGTATTGAATCGAATTGTCACACTGATACAAACAGAAAAAGCATTGCCACAACAAGCACAATTATTGCTATCAATCAGTTCAGAATTTGACGCAACGCGATCAACTTATTTTACACTGGCAGAAAAATTAAAGTTACTTCAGCAAGTAGACTTTGCTACCTTAGCTGGTAATCAAGCGATCGCCTATCGTCAGCCAGAGGAAGCATCCCGTTTTATTAGTTACGCCGGGAGAAATGCTAGCGAAAAGTTTGACTTTGCTTTACGAGTTGTGGAACTGAATCTGACTCAAGGTAATTTTACAAAAGCGCGATCGCTCCTCAATATTCCCATACAAACCCTCCGCAATGCCCCAGAGTCTTCCTTACCACCGATTGCAGAACGTTCCCGTCTCTGGGGGCGGATCGCTTTAAATCTAGTGCGTACAGGAGATACTAAAACTGCGATCGCCATTGCTCAGAATGTCACACCATCGCCTGAACGCGAACAATTACTGCAACGTTTACGCTGTTATCAAGACTGAGACGAGGATTGTAATGCCTAACTGGAGTGCCGTTGAAGCTAGTTTTTTACATCTAACTCAGCCACAGCAATTAGGGGAATTGGCAGCCTATTTAGCAAGGCTCAAATCTTGGGTAAAAAATACCCATCCCTAATAATCCAGTAAAAGCGATCGCGCTGAAGACAAGCCAGAGTTTGGCAAAAAAGTTTTTGTCGGAGATGACGGGCTTTGTATCAATCTCTGTCGTAGTCACGAGGTCTGGTACGGTTGCGTTTGGAAGGAATCACTGCGGTTATTGCCCTGTGCATGAAGTCGCTCAATTACTCGTGAGTGGTTGGTGAGCGATCGCACATTCCCAAACCCCGTTTTCTAGGGTGCGTTATCAGCAAAGTCCCAAATCTATAACCTCAGTATCCTTGTCAGAATATGTTAAGTATGCTAAATTTATGACTACCTAAATTTAAGTACTTCTAATATTATTGCAGTAAGTAAAGAGAAATTTAGAAATCATGCGCGGAATATATAATTCGCTACTACACAAACAAAGTCCAGATGGTGCGTGGACTTTATACAATAACTCGCGTGGTGCGCTGCGCGAAGCGCCAGCGCGATAAGCGGGTTTTGCCTGTGTAGCTGCGATTTCTAATCGCCAGGTATGAATAAAATTTGACTTTTCATGCCAAATTAGCTCAAATTCCCTCACAGAAAATACTGATGCAACCAAGTCATAAAAAAAGCTCTGAAGCAAGCAATCGCTTGTTTACTTCTTTGCATATTCCACCTGCTCTGAAATCTCCAAATGTCTGTTGTTTTGTGATTGGAGAGAGCGTATCTTTTTTTGGTTCTTGGATGACTCAAATTGCTCTGGTATGGATGGTTTATCAAATTACTGATTCAGCCATGTTAGTTGGCGTAGTGGGATTTACAAATCAATTTATGGGATTGATTATTACACCGTTAGTAGGTGTATTACTCGATCGTTGGAATATCCGTTATATTTTACTAACGACTCAGTTAGTATCAATTTTGTTATCTGGTACTCTCACAGTTCTCACTATTAACGGACAGATCACCGTTACTTGGATTATTATCATTGGTATCATGCAAGGAACTGTCAAAGCTTTTGATCTCCCAGCACGCCTAGTTAGTATTCCCAGGCTTGTAGAGAATAAAGCAGATAGATATAGCGCCAATGCTATTCATTCATTCTTAATTAATACAGCTAAATTTGTCAGCCCGATGATCGGAGGATTATTACTAGCTAGATTCGGCGCTGCTTCATGTTTTTTGGTAGATAGCATTAGTTATGTACCCTTTATTTCAGCAATATTAACTACTGAATTTAAATCAATTACTAATAATACTTCACCGCAAAAAACCAATATTTGGCAAAACTTAAAAGAGGGTTTTGTTTTTTCTTATAATTTTATCCCCATTAGATATATTTTGGGTTTACAAATTGTAATTTGTTTCATGGTCATGACCCATGTTAATCTCATACCTATTTTTGTCAAAGAAGTCTTAAATGGTAACGCCGAAACAATGGGTTTATTAATGACAGCTTCCGCACTTGGTTCTATAGTTGCCGGACTTTATCTGATGTTAAGAAAACAAGTCACAGGATTAGTAAAATTAATAGCGTGTTCTGCGACGATTGTGGGTTTAGGTTTAATACTTTTTTCTCGCTCTCATAATCTAGAAGTTTGCCTAGTATTAATTTGTATTGTCGGCATGAGTAATACTCTCACCTTGGCAGGTATTAGTAATTTTATACAATTAATTCTTGTTGATGAAAATAAAAGAGGTAGAGTTACAAGTATATTGACAACAGGCTTTTTAGGGATATTACCATTTGGTAATTTATTTTTTGGAGGATTAGCGAATCAAATAGGAGTAAATAATGCTTTATTATTTGGTGGTATCTGTTGCTTAATAGGAGCTTTTGCTTTTATTAAAAAATTACCACAAATGAGAAATATAGTATCTTCAATTTATGTAGAAATGGGTTTAATTTCTCAGGTAAATAAAAATTAGATATATAATTTTCAACTCTAAAAATAGAGAGGGAAGATAAAAATAATTCTTCCCTCTACCCAGAGAGTTTAAAGTACTATTAATGTATCTTTATGCGATCGGCAATTATTTAACTAGGGCAATTCAAGAAAATTTAGTTTCATTTACTGAACTTTTAATTCTTAATAGATTTGCCGTAACTTTGATGTTGCGATCGCAAATTTAAATGTTGATGAGCCTGATTTATTCATCCGTTTATAAAAAAATCCTTAAAAGATAGCACTAGTACAGCACGGCGTAAATAAACATACCATTCAAAATCAACAAAACGCTTACTCTGTCTTAATTTTGAATTTTAAATTTTGAATTCCGCCTTGCGGTACTAGTTTCTTTTCCTGATCCCTTAACTGTGAAGTTTTTATTTCGTAAAACTTCCAGCTATATTGCTGATTCAATAAGTGATTAATTTGCCAAAATCAATGAGTATATTTTCTTATAATCGCCTAATGTCAAAATGTCATGACTTTACAGAATGTTTGTAACACATCAATGATTCTTAAGCGCACAAGGTTTTTGTGTCTCTACCCATCTGTCAGATTCTATTTAGGACTTTTGTAAGAGACTCCATGAACATAATTCACAAGAAATAATAAAAATCCATCTTTTCTAGCCCTTATTGCCTAATCCCTAGCCCCTATTTTCAAGGCTTGTCTATGCTTCTAAATACTTTTATCTTTGACGAAATCAGATTCTATGTTTTATAATCTACAGTAAGTTAATCGAATTACCGTTATTTATGAAATTGAAGGTAAAAATAGAAATGGCACTAGCCCAAAATATCAATATCCAAGACATCGCAGACACTCAAAAAGTAAATCATCATTTCTTGTGGAAGGTATCACAACTGTTTACAGCTTTGATCAAGCGGCTGCATTTTCACACTAAAGGATATACAACCGTTTTTGGTGTTATGTTATTGACCTTTATTAGTTTCGGATTTTTATATATTCATTGGTCTGGGAAGAAGTTAACTCAAGTCTTCCAAAATCGCACTGTTGTAGAACAAAAATGAGTATATATAAAAGATTGCGAGTTATATCTTATCTAGCTCCCAATTGGTTTGAATTCTATCAAGCGATCGCAACTTATTTAAGTCGGGTTTTGCGAGTAGAATTCCAACTCAAACAAGGTGAATGCGACCCTTTAGAAGACCCCCTATTATTTCAAGACCAGATAGACTTAGCTTTTATTTGTGGTTTACCACTAATTCGCTATAGTCAAATAGTCTTAAATCAATTGCAGACATTGGTTGCGCCTGTGATGGAATCACCACGCTATAGCAACCATCCTATTTACTATGCAGATGTTATTGTCAATGCTAATAGTAATATCCAAAAATTTGCAGATTTAGCAGGCAAAAAATTTTGTTATAACGACCCTGGTTCTAATAGTGGTTACAATTTACTCTGCCATAGGTTAATTAAAGAAACATCTGGGCAAATTTTTTTTAGTAAGACCTTACAATCAGGCTCACATCAGCGTTCAATTCGCTGGGTAGTTGAAGGATTGGCAGATTGTGCGACGATTGATAGTGTGGTATTAGAACAGGAATTAAAGAATTTTCCCGAATTATTACAACATTTGCGTGTGGTGGAAGTATTGGGGCCTTCGCCGATGCCACCTTTAGTAGTAGCACAGCATTTGGGTATATCTTTAATTCAGCAAATGCAGTTAGCGTTACTCCAACCAGATACCCAGATGCTAAGAGAGATGAAACAATTTGGAGTCAGACGTTTTGCCCCAGTGAAGTTGGCAGATTATTACATAATTAATCCCTGAGTTTGTCTAAATCCCCATGTGAAACCTGATAACTGTTCACTGTTTTAAAGGATGGCTTCGTGTTATAATAAGAGTAAGTGAAGAATAATATTATTCTTCACCAGTTTTTAAGAAACAGCATAATTCCAACTTTGTTGTTGAACCGACAACACAGCATTGTGGTAAATTTGCTCAAATAATACTCGCTGTGCATGACTCCCACCAATTTCATGCAAGCGTGGTAAAATAAATTGGAGTTCTGCGATCGCTTTATGGAAATCGCCTTTGGCATGAGCTACCATTCCTCTAGCGGCGGGAATTGCTACCTCTATCCAACGCTGTCGCAAAAAAGGATTGATTCTCAAAGTGTGATACTGTATACTTACAAGCATCTGATTTACCCAATCATGGTGTCCGGCTTTGGTAAGGGCATAGACATAATGCAAGTCTTGGAATGGTAAGGCGTGTTCTTCAATCCGGCTGTAAAGATAAGGACTGATTTCTTGCCAACGGTTCCCCACATCTACACCGCGCAATTCTAGCCTTAATAATAATGAAATAGCTCCTACTTGGTCTTTGGGAGATTGTTTGTTAGCACGTTTCCAAATGTGCGTATCGTATAGTTGCAGGACTTTTTGATAGTTTTCTAATTGCAAATAATATAGGGCAATGTGCCACCAGTTATGGGTATAGAGCATAGAATTGCAGTGTTCCCAGGTGTCTGCAAAACTCTCCATCCAAGCTATACCCTCATCGACTCTTCCCTGAGTTTCCATGATATGACTAATTGCATGATGTGCCCAAGGATCGTATCTATTTAATGCGATCGCCTGACGTGCCATTTTTTCTGCCGCTTTAAGTTGATGGCATTGTTCTAAACCAAACGCCACCATACCGTATAAATAATGATTTCCAGGATTGCTAACTAAGACTTTCTGGGCTATTTGCCGCAATCTCTCTTTATCACCTATGTAAAAATAATGATACTGTCCTTGCTGTACGGAAATTAAATCATGGTGAAATTTGTTGGTAATCTGTTCATGCAAGGCGATCGCTACATCAATCTCTTGATCTGCCCAAGCGGAAATCGCCTGCACATATAACTTTTCTCTTTCTGTAATTTGGGCTATATGCTGTTGTGCTGATTGCAGATATGGTTGCGCTTGCTGCCAAGCTTTGCGATTTTCTTGGGTAAGATAATAAGCGGCAGCATAAGCATGAGCTAATGCACAAGTCGGATCGGCAACAATTGCTTGTAAAATTGCTGTTTCTGCATCTTTACCATAAGCAAGCATTTGCTCTGTGAATTGGTTAATAGCTGCGATCGCTTTGGCTGAATCTGTTGTAACTATTAGTCCTTGTGCATCTTTAAGCATGATTAATTCCTTACACCCAAATTTATTAAGGTGTTGGTCAATTTAAACTACAGCAAATCGGTCGAATTAACGTATTTTAATTATGAGTATGGCACACTTAGCAAAAAACGGCAAGAATAAAACTACTGTAAGTTGACGGACTAACCGGACTTATTTTTCTAAAAGTATTGCTTTAGATCAATAAAATCAATTTCGTAATCTACTAATCACTTTCCTTGCGAAACTTAAGCGACATAAAACCGAGTTGAGCAGTAACCGCGATGCGGTTCTGCTCACCTGCAAAATCCCGCTTCGGTTATCTGCTCCAACGAGCTAAGTTAAATACGCCACTTACTTACTGAGTATCGTAGCATATAGTGTAAGTATACTGATTGAAATGGTCGATTTAATAGATAAGGTCAAAACAGGAGAGTGGTGATGACGCAACAAATTTCAACAGAGGAATTACAAACCCACCCTTTCAAAATTACCGATGTTGTATCTTACCTTCACCAACAAGGATGGCAAGTAGTAAACCACCCCAATCCGCGTTTACTGGTATTTCAAGGTGAGAAAGATGATACAGGAAATCCCATCCAGCTTGTTTTACCCAGCCAAAACAGCTTTGATGATAGCGATCGCATACTTAAAAAAGCCATAAATTTACTAGCAGCACTCGAAGAAAAATCTCCACGAGAACTTATCGATATAATTACTCAAACAACAGCTAAATCAAGTTGATTGAATATTTGATCGCAACTACTAAAAATCAAGGGCGATCGCTTTGCTCCCCTCTGAAACAGTATCGCCCATTTAGCCCATAAATTAGGTTGCCCCCTCTTCTATAGCCCTAGCAATCAGTGCTTCAATCCCTTCCCTCGCACAAGCATTGAGAATCGCGATCGCTTTTCGATTTCCCTTTTTGGCAAAATATCCCCATATCGACAACCAATCTTGTAGTGACAGTGCGTACATGCTTTGAAATTCTTCCTGGATTCTGATTCTACACTCAACAATATCCCTAGAAAGTCTTAAATTCGCCAAAGATTTTGCCTTCTTCGGTGATTCATGAATAAACCAATCTGCACTTCGGTTGATACACCTGATTCCTTCCCGATAATCGATACGATATTCTCCAGAATGCAAAACTAAAACCTGTAAACTAATATTTGCATCAAATCTAACCTGAAGCGGTTCGCCAGATTCGACCAGATAATTACCAGTAAAAAAATAGCAATTGAGAATAGGATTTGATTCGGATTCATTATCAGATAAAGCTTTAATTATGCAATACCAATTATCACGAGAAATGTTGAAGTGATGCTTCTCCAAATGACCTTCTCTCAAAAGAGTAGATAGGTAGATTGCTGCAACTGAGAGAGGATAAACTCGCATTAATCTCCCATTTCCAACTCGAACAATATGGGTTTCCAGCCGACGCGATTCAATAAATTTTTGCACAGCTTTCTTTGACCGACCAACTAACAATGCCATTTGGCGATCGCTCATCAATTTTTGTCCATCTGGTAATTGGTAAGTCCTCCAAATCTTGCCGGAAAACTGCCAATGGGAATAGGTAACTTTGGGATATCTAATGGGTTTTGGGTCGGTTTTTATGTTTTTTGATTGCTTCATAAAGCACCAACTTACAACTTGAGTAAAGAAGAGGAAAAGGGGCAGCGAAAAGTTTGTGGGGACGGTTTCCGTCCACAAAACTTTTCAAGACAGGGGGCAGGGAACATGGGGGAAGGGCTTGCTCGCCCCGCTCCCTGCTCATGAATTCTCCCTGCCTCTTCCGGTCAACAATAGGGAACGGACACCAGAATAATGAAGTGATAGATGACACCCAAAAATTGCTGCAATGATAATGAATCAGCAGACAAACTTTATACAAACATTAAAATTGCTTTAAGCTAGTTCATCCTAGCTTAAAAATCAATTTACGTATCAACTGCCGTAGAGCAAGATTAATTTATCCCTGGAAATTAAAATAAATTGCGATAAATACGAGAAGCTTTATTTACATTAATTTTTCTATTACTTAAAAGTATATACTGATAAAAATTGCATAATATTTGGATATTATTCATTCTATTACAGCAAATATGCTGTTAGTTGCTACCTAGAAACGTCTATTTAAAGTGTAAAAAGCTAGGCAAAAACCAACTTAACTGTCTTTATTTCCCTATAGTCACTACTTTTCACCAGTTTTAATAAGATTTTCATCCAAGAACAGAAATCGGTAGATGGTCAATTTATTGACTTTACATACTGAATTTTGCTAAATTTCCAAGTTTTTGGTTACGAGATAGCAATTATCAAGCAAGTCACTGCATTTAAGCTTGAAAAAAGCCATATTCGTTTTGTCATCTTCCAGAAAACTGCTTTGCATCGAGCGGAGATACTACAACTTGTTTGGTTGCGTGGGGTAGAAGTTGTTTGGCTTTAGTAAAGCTTTGTTCGGATGGAATTGCAATGATGACTTTGGGTATGGTTTTGAGCAGTTCCAAGGGTAACGGTGCGCGGTTGTCATCCCAGACGAGATACATGGTTCGCAGCTGGTGGGGTGTGTTTTGGGAGATTGCGTGCAGTGCATCGATGGGAGAAGAAACTAAAATAGCGATTTGTGGTGATTTTGTATTCCCACGTCCCACGGTCAAATGGAACCAACCCTTTGAACGTCTGCTTTCTGGGTACATCTGAAATTGCTTTTTGTCTTTTGCGACTAATAAATAAGCCCCTGTGCTTTCTCCATCTAGGTTGCGAGCGATAAATACTCCGTTCCCAGCATCATCTGCATATATCAAATCTCTTTTTCGTAAGGTCTGTGAAAGTTGAGATGGAATTAAATATTGTTGCCTCAAATAATTTTCTAATTCTTGCCAATGGGAAGGACAACTGGAAGGTGGAACAAATGGTTGCGGTAACTTCTGCCGAATGATGTTTGCTGCTTGGGTAATTGCATGATTATGGACAGTTTGCAAAACCGGTGTTTCGTCGAAGTGATCGCGCAACCAAATCACCGCATCCTTGAAATTCAACTGGTTTATTCCCATCACCAAGTCAAGCGCATCACCATGAAATTGCTCGTTGGGATTGATTCCAAGTTCATAAGCGATCGCTTCCAATGGTAAATCTTGCTGTTCGAGCTTTAGTACCCTCAATTCCTTTTCTAGTCTCTGCCGTAACTCTTCGCTTCTGGACGCTGTTTCTTTCCACTCCGTTCTTTGTTGGAGGATGCGATCGCGCTCCGAAAGTTGACAATTTATGATCTCCAACTGGGGATTCAATAGCTCAATTACTCTTTGTCTATATTTATCACTGCTTTCTTGCGGTTCAGGTTGGGGAATCAACTGTTCCCAGTCGAGTATCCGAGAGCTTTGGTTAACGGCAGAATAATACTTTCTGACTTTCTCATGGGTTGCCACACTTCCCTTCACACCACGGACAATTCCCAAATGTGCAACAGCAGCAGTAAAACTATCCTGCAACTCGTACATTTTCACTCTAGTCCCAAACAGAGCTTTGCAATTGAGTTTTCCCCGTTCATCCAAAGGTACGAGATAAGCGTGGATATGGGGTGTAATTTCATCTAGATGTAACTCTGCTTGAACTATGCGATCGCCCCAAGACTTTTTCAACCATTTCACAACCGCATTAACAAAATCATCTAAACGCTGTTGCTCATAAATCCCGCCTTCGTGCGGTGCATTGGGACGAAAATATTCTGGACTCGCACTCAACAACATTTCCACTGCTAACACTGCGTCAGAGCGAATTTTCTGCGAGCCGATTTTTTCCCGCACTAAAGTTTCTAAGCCAAGATTTGTATTATTTCCAATTAATTCTAAATTTTTGATTTCCGGGTTGGCATTAGGTGTATCAACCAGTCGAAGTGTATGCGCTTGGCTACGACTCAGAGTTCCCCAGGATTTTATTTTCTGGATGCGACAAATTGCAAAAGCCATGATTGATGATTTTTGAAGCTGTTGGTAGTAGTTAAAAAGTAGCTATATCTTCTCTTCCCAATAACCCATTCTATTATTTTGCTTTACATTCTGTTACTAATAAGAGCGAATCTTGGGCAAAATAGAATTTTTTTAGAGTTGTTCTATTGAAAAAAGTAATTCGTTTTATCCGTTACTATCATATATTTTTATTGATGAAAAAAAATGGATTTCTAAAAATACCTAAAAATACCCAATAAATCTATCTTTTTACTGAAGTTTAGATAAGTATTCTATGAATCATGCCTTTGTGTATAAAGGCTGAAAACACTCGCAGATAATAAGTCTAAAAGTTTACTCAATAAGGTGTTTGTAGTAAATCAACTTTATTCTTCTAGTCTTGAAATGCTTGTATAGGTGGTAGTATGGGTTATCGTCTATTGTTTTGTACTTATTTGTTACATATTCTTACTCTATCTTTTTATACAAATGTTTGCATCCATCGTTCAAGCTGGTTGTGACTCAAGTTTGAGCTATTGAAATTACTCCTGCTTATTTGCTAATAAATGAGTAAATGCTTTAACTCATGAAGTAAATCGAATGAAAAGGAGTAGGAAAGATGTTTCACGCATCAAGTGTGCTTATCAGAAAAATAGCCCTACAAAAACTATTATTCGAGAATCAAGAACTATCTCGAAATTCAAATTATTACTCGGCTATTTTTATATTTTCAGCCATGAATATAGGAAAAAGGTGTAGTGTGTTTCACCGATGAATTAACATATAACCTGAAATTTTTATGCGAGATTTTTTGGGTGATGTTGAAGATTTGCAGGAACTGATAGCAACTTTTTCTATTTAAAACTAACTCCAACTCTTACAACCAAGTCACCATAAGCATTAGAAGCATTTACACTTTATCGATCTATAAAAGGAATTAGCAGGAAAATTCAACATCAAATCACTGAAACTTCAATAAATTTTGCTAATAACCAACCTGCTGTTTCCTGGATTTAACTTTAAATATCTTCCATTTTCACCACATTTACCGAATAAACATCATGGGTAAAATGACTCAACGCAGAAATAAATCCTCTCCAGAATTAATTTTAGCTTTGGACTTTGGGGGAAGTGCAACCAAAGGAGTTTATTCCACCCTCGATATGATGATTACCAAATCGTTGCTGATGGAACCGGAGGTGGTGAAAATTTCTCCAGATTCGACAACTGGTGAAACTCTAGGAGCAACAGACCCAGAAAATGCTGCATGGATAAGGTACACGGGTCAAACCTTAGCTGTGGGGTATTTGGCAAAAACTAAGTATTATGGCAACGAAGGATTGAAGGAACTCAAATACGAGCGTGCAGTAGCCAAAACATTGGCTGCGATTTGGGTGACATCACAAAAACTGAAATTGGGCGCAAAATTTCGAGTTGCATTGGTCTGCTTACTACCACCGGGGGAATTCGAGAACAAGGAAAGTTTTCAGCAACAGCTAAAAGCCGCACTCGCAGACTTCACCACACCCACGGGGAGAATGCGTGTGGAATTATTTGAATTCAAATGTTTACCTGAAGGTGCAGGAATTTATTTGGCTTACCAAAAGCAGCAAGGAAAAACCATCACCACAAAAGCGATACTCCATAGGAGTCACTCCGTGATCGCATTTGTCATGGTGGGTTACAGGAATGCATCGGTGTTGATTGCAGAAAGGGGAATCATTGCCGCAGATGGAAAAACTTCTGATTTAGGAATGATTCGACTGTTAGAAAAAGTTGTAGCAAGAACTTCGGGACAAACGACTTCCCAGCTTGCTCCTGCGATAGTTGCTGCTGGAAGTGATATCTCTGGTACACCATTTTTACGCTTACTCAGAAGCGCTAACAACGCAAATAAACAACAGGAGTTAATGCAAATTCAACAAGCTGTAAAACTTGCTAGAAACGAATATGCTGCCGTACTCACAAGTTGGTTAGACCAAGTAATTTCCCGCAATCAAATTACAGAAATTCTATTTTGTGGGGGAACGGCAGATTATATGAAGAGGGAATTAAATTCTCATTATCCCGGAATACCTTGTTTGTGGGGAGTCGGTGCAGATATCCCCTCAGAGGTCGATCGCTTTGGTTTAGGAAGTCGATTGGCTGATGTTTACAGTGTGTTTTTGTACTTTTGGGAAAAAGTAAATTATGGGCGAACAAATTGATTTTCGGTGGCGTTATCAGCCACGCAAGGAAACAGATATAAAGTTGATGGAATATATCCAATCTAATCCGATTCGAGCCAAAAGTGAAATTATACTTGTTGCAATTCGTTCTTTTTGGTTGCCCCATGCGATTACCACGAATTCAGGTGATAACAAACAGATTCAATCCATAGCCAGAAGTTCCATACAAGTCTTAAAAAGACAGGCTCAAGAGATTGGAGAATTAGCAGGATTAGAAGAGTCTTACGGGATATTTACAACCCATCCTGGTGCAAATAAACAAACATTGGGAATATTGCCTAATATCTCAGGTAAATTAGTAGGTGATCGCTTAGAGAATTGCGTTTACGATGATGGCGGATTGAGTAATTTTTTGTAGGTTTCAACTTTAAGAGATAAAGCAGATGAGAAAGAGAAGAGATAAAAAGAACAATAACTCCTTATTGGATAGCAGAGAGATAAATCAGAATACCGTTATTGATGATCGGGATAAACTTGATATAGGAAAAGACAAATTACCAACAAATGTGGAAATAACAAATTGGCAACAAGAAATAGATAGAAATGCAGTTAATTCTCAATTAGCAAATAGTACAGTATCTAGCGAAGCAATGACACAACCAACAATTGATAATTGGCAACAAGAGATTGATGGAATTATTTTACCAAAAGATGCATTAGAAGGAGGTGAAATAAATGGAAATCAGCAACTTTCGCAAGCAAGATTAGAAAATAACTTCCCTGTTTTCAAAACGAATAAATCTAAACAGGCAACCACAATCCACATTATCGATGGGGAGAAAGGGGGATGCGGTAAATCTTTTATTTGTCGAGCTTTTATCGAATACTGTAATTCAACTGATCGTGACATGATTATTATCGATGCGGATACAAGTAATCGAGATATCGAGAAAATTTACCCGAATGTGGAGATAGCTTTCTTTAGTGATGATGAGAAACAAGCTTATGAAGCAGATAAAATATTTGATTTTGCCTTTGAGAAGTCTGTATTGGTAAACTTACCCGCTCAAGTATATGGCAATTTCAAAAACTGGATTCAACGCAATGATTTAGTCAATTTAGGTAAGGATAATTCTATCATTTTTATCAAATGGTTTGTTTCTACTGGTGGCATAGATTCTGTTAATTTTTTTCTCAAATCATTAGATGACTTTGGTAATGATATTACCCATGTATTTGTTAAAAATTATGGCTTGTGCGATAACTGGGAATACGTGGAGACAATGCCTGAATTTATCGATGCGGCTCGTAAGTATAACTTTTATGCGATCGATTTTCCCAAATTCCCTTTTTGGGAACGCAACACCATCGACCGTTTAGGAATTACGTTTACGGATGCAGTTTCCTGTTCTGAACTGAAAATCGTATCGAAGCAGAGAGTCAAAAATTTCCTCCAGTTTGCCTACAAAGCTTTCGCAAAAACGGGTTTAATTGAATGAGTAAACCTCAAACCCCTGATGATTTGTTGGCTGAAGCCTTGAGGGGAAAGAGCGACGATTTTAAACGTCGGGTTTTGGATTTTGTTTCAAAAACTGGACTGTCCCAGGATGACCCATTATTTCTAGTTTTGGTTGCTACCGGACAATTGGAAGTCATGTTGTCAGATGCACCGCAGACTTTACAACTGCTGTTTCAAACATGGAACCAAGATTTAGCCCATAATTTAGAGCAAGTTGAACAAGTTGCGATCGCCCGTCAAAAGGTTGCAATTAATCGCGTGGCACAAGAACTAATTCATGAATCTTTATTACGCGAGGGTCGGAACATTATTAATTCAGTCTTTCCGGCTACTGTTGTCTTCTTTTTCATCTTTGCAATCGGTTTCATCGCAGGTGTGTCGATTCCTCCTTGGTTGAATGGTGTCTTGTCTGGGGGATACACCAAAGTTCAAGCCAATACTCTGACATGGGATGAATTAGAAGCAATGAAATGGGCTGTATCTAGCGAAGGAAAATTTGCCAAGAATTTGATTAATTGGAATCGTGGTTATTTGGAAAATGGCGAATGTATCAAGGATGCTCAAAAATTGGGTTTGGTATTGTCCCAATATAATCGCAAAGCAAAGTCAGGATTTTGTACTATTTGGGTGACTCCGCCAGCACAGCGTAAGTTTGTTCCTTGAAAGCAAACAATTAAGTTCTAAACTCAGATGTAAACTCGTAAACTAACTGTCACATACTGAATGGATTATTCCCACCGAAAAAAGAAGTATTAAAATAGGTCATTGTATATGGTTGCCGCGACAATCTATCCAACAACCCAACCTGATATTTCCAATCTGTCCGATGCCACTATTTCTATTGTTGAGCAAGCTTTTTCATTGGCATCAAAAAGACAAGTACTTTCCCATCAAAAATACAAGCAGTCACTTGAATCAATTGGTTGGAGTTTAAAAGAAAGTACCCTTTACTTGAAAGTTGCAGGTACATTTTCCTCATTTTCACCAGATGACCTCCAAGAAATCGAACCCCATACCATTTTTGATTTGGCAAAACACGCCAAAAAATATAGGCAAGTCATTGAGAATTTAAAAGATTGCGGTCAAATTACCCAGAAGAAAGTCCGCGAATTTATTGCTGCTCATCGCACACCAAAGAAACCAAAACCAGATAAACCCACTATTTGGAAAGCAGGGAGAGATGGTAAACCAGTATGTCGGATTCCCGACATTATGGAAGATGATATGCAGACTGGGAATATTATCCAGAAAGAAATGGATGAAAATGGCACAATTACCCAAACATTAATTAGGGAAGCAGTTGCATTATGGCAAGGTGTAAAATCAGGGAAATTAGTTGTACACCTGAATAATGAGGAATTTTACCAGGAAACAACTGATGATTTTGAATCAGAATATTTGCTCGAACCGTCAGAGTCTCATCATAAATTAGATTTAAATACATCCATTAATTCTTTCTCAAATTCAACAGAAATTTTTGTTGCAGAATCAACAGGGTCTTCATCATCTGTTGTAATAAATACCTCCGAAATTGATGTATCTAATCATCAATTAAATTTATCACAAATAGCAGAGTCATTGACACAAGTAAATTCTTGGTCAGAAGTAATTAGTATTACCAATAATTATCAACCACCAATCAAGTCTCAAATTTGGGAGTTATTAAATACTGAAACTCGCAAGAGATTTTATGAATTGAAAAGAGAATATTTTGAAAATCTCGATAAAGTTCCACAGATCAACGATAAGGTTATATGGGAAAAGTGTCCGATTAATCTTTATTCATGGCAGCCTTTCATAATTACAAGTATTGAAGATGGCAAGGCCATGTTGGATATTTTTAATCGTCCGGTTCCTCTTGACGAATTAAGAAAATGTATTCAGTCAAATATTGATTTTTAAGAATGAGAGTCAATATTTGATATCTAATCAAAACGGTATGCATTCAGAGTCAGGAATTTGATTTTCCTTAACTATTTGCTCTATTTTCTCAACTTCTATTTTCCATTCTTCTGACGCTGGATCGTAGAAATAGTCAGTATCTACATATCCTTCACTAATAAGTTCTTCTGGAGTCATCCCATAGGATAGCTGGGTAATACTGATTTCTGGTTTTTCAGTCATCTTTTTATCCCGACAACAAATCTAACTGCAAACTGTTTTAAAGATATGGCTTTAAAACTCAATCATTTTGACACTAAAACTAAACAAGATACTCTGGTCGAACAAAAGCTCACAAATTCACTGGCTGAATATTTATTTCCTAATACTAAGTTTAGCATTGGTATTGCTTATCCTGATGCCACTATAGCAGAAGATTTGGATGAATATAATGGCATGACTTTGCAATTTTCATCGGGTGAGCGGATGTTTTTTGCAGATAACCCAAATATTCGTGATTTATTGTATCCTAACCCTTCGGATGCGGCTGCTTATCCTTTGCCTTTTACTCCTTGTCTAGCTTTTTATGAGTTACAAAATGTCAGAATTTTGGTTATTGACGATGTGACTGGGGAAAATGGTGGTGTAATTGCTGCGGATGATGCAAGAAAATTGGTTGGTGATTGTAAAGGATTAATTGATAGCAATTTTGCTGTCTCAAATAATATAAGTTCCCGTGCTTTTCAATTCCGACTTGGTATCAAACCTCAAGCAGAAAGTCCAGTCATGCTCATTGCAAAAGGTACACTTGCACCTGCACAATTGGATAAATTTGGAGAATCATTTTTTCGTATGGGTGGTAGTGTCAGAGATGCTACTCTGCGTTCCAGGTTTGGTTATGATATGGTGCTAGCAACGTCTTCTTTTAAGGGAAGGAAAGGAGAAGATGCAATTCAACCTGGGGAATATATGTTATCTATTGGTTTGGGTGTGAAGTACCTTGCTTTCTACAGAGAACATAGTTTGGGAACCCAGGTTTTAGTTAATTATCCTCAAGCTGTAAAACAGGAAATTTTACCTATAATTAAACAGCAAGCAGAAAAGTTAGCTTTAGACCAAAAACACCCAATCAAGTTAGCACAGCGATATATTGTAACTTACGAACGACGCAAAGCAATATTAGCTAAAAATCAGGAAATTGAACCCAAACCCCCAGCAGATATTGAACAATTTTCTATATTTGATAGCTTAGATTCTGGTGGTGAAAGTGAAGACAATCAACAGGATGATAACTTCGCTACACAACAACAGAAAGATTTATTATTATATTCGCTACTAAAAGCCGATTTATCTGCTTTCTGTCAAATTATCGAGCATCCGAAAATTATTGCCGAACTTCAGGAATTTGCTAGAAAGGAATGGGTAGAGATAGCAACGGGACGTTCGATAAAGTTTACATCTGGTTTGGCTCAACCTAGTTTGAAATTAAAAAAAGATGAAATTAGTATACCTTTTTTAAATGAAGGGGAAGAAGTTATAGTAACTCGTTCACCGTTGATTAATTCAAATGGTGTAATTACTTTAAAAAATAAACATTTACCAGAAATGTTAGACGGATGTGTCTATATCCATCCTCAAACTGCAATGGACAATATGCAATGCGATTTTGATGGGGATTTACTGGCTTTTGCTAGCAGTAGAGAGTTTCCGAAGTTAGCAACGGAAGTTAAAGAAAAGAACCTGACAGAAAATCGTTATCCTGATATTGTTAAAAAAGCTAAAGTACCCTATCAAGGAACTTTTCAGGAGATTGCTGTTTCGGCAATGCACAATAAGATTGGCATTATTGCTAATGAAATTCAAAAAAATATTGCACTGCAATGTGAAATTATTGCGCTGCCTCAATCTGATAAATTTAATTATCTTCAGACAGTTTCAGCACATTTTTGTTTGATATTTAAGAGATATGAACAAGGTAAATTACAGATACCAGAGCAGATATTACAGCAAATATATCCAATTGCATCGCTCATCAATAAAAATATAGACAATTCTCAAATAGAACAAAATTTACAGTTAGTTAAAAAGTTATTGAAAGATTGTGTAGCTGAATTGGGTAATGAGTTACAAGTTGCTGCTGATGGACCTAAAAGTGCTTTACGTCCCGATGATTCAATTATTCTATATTGTCAGGCTATAACTGGTTATAAGGAAGTGGAATGGTTGGCTGATAAGAAAAATAAGGAAGTATTTACTTTGCGGGGTATGAAAACTAATGGTTACAGTCCAATTGATTTAATGATTCAGCAAACTAATGATATATTTGAGCATAATCAACTTGTTGCCCGACCAATTGAACAATTTAGAAAGTTGTATTCTGAGGTGGAATTTACTGATAAACAGAGACAACAGGCTCAAAAAATTAAGGGTGAATATAATTCTCAGGTTAGAGAAAGTATTGAACTTGAAGATAGACAAAAAATAGAATCCGGTCCATATCTTGTCATTACTTCTCCATCTACTACCAAGCAATTAGAGGTTACTAATTTAATCAAGTTTCCTGCTGCTAAAAATATTCATTTCTGGAAATCTTCGGAACTCACTATTAAGATTGGTGCGAGAAATCCAACTAAAAAAATGCCTCATACCTTGTTTGCTCAAGCGAAATTTATCACCCCTGATGGTCAGGAGGTGGATATTGCTATCGGCACAATTAGCATAAAATCAATGAAAGAACACGACCTCAAGCAGGGAATGTCAATCAAGCAAGGTAAGGTTGAATTTCATTTCGGTATTAGTGATGGGATGGTTGATGCTTTAAAACAGCAAACTAGGGAATATGTTGAGTCAATTAGACAAGAAACACCATCAGAGGAAAGATTACAACTTGCAGCCGCTATTCACGATGTCAGTCATACTGAATCAAGTCAAAATTATCCGGGACTCAAAAGAGCAGGTGTGGCGTTTGCTATTTTTTCAGATGAAGTTATAGGTCAACTCCAGCAGTTACAGTTTACCCAGATGAGGGTCATCGGGACTCAATTTAATGAGTATGCTCTGAAAAATTTTCAGCGTGAAAAAGTGGCGATTAAATTTGAGGATGGTGTACATCCTCGTGACCCGACTAAAACTGCTCGTTGGGTAATTTTAGAGGGGAAGAAGCTTGGTACACTGGATGCTCATTCTCCTCATTTACTAGCCGGGTGTGAGGCAATTGCAGCTATTACTTCTGCTCCCAGTACGAGCTTTATTGTTACCAGTTTGAAAAATCCTGACCATAAATTGCAAATTGATAGCGTTAATAAATATGCTTTTGCAACTCGTCAATGGCTGGGTGAGCAAGTAAATATTACTTTGGATGTGCGTCAAAATCAAGAGCGAAAAGCACCAACTGTTTTTGCTTATCTTGATAATCAAATATTGGGAGTAGTAAATAAGCAGTCAGTCAATTTTTTACAAGGGAGACTGGCTGCTGTTGGTAGACAAATTCACGGATTTAGTTTTGTTGGTATGCTCAATAATGCTCCGGCTAGTTATGTGGATATTGTGATTGATAGCAGCAGTGTTAAGTTTCCAGAAATCACACTGGGAGAACATGAAAATAATTCCGCAGTTGCAACTGTCGTATTTTTTAGCGCATCTGTTGACAGTCAGTTTCAAGCCAAAACAGAGCAAGTCTTGTGTAATATGCTTAAACGCGCTCTTGCTCGTGCAGTGGAGAGGGGTTATGATACCGTCCGCTTTGTTGATGTTTCGTCACACTCAGATAAGTCCTTACAGAATCTCAAAACTATTGAGATGCTGGCGACAGAGCGGAAGAATATTAAGGTTGAGTTTAAAGGTGCAGCATCGCTAGAAGATGCGATGGCTACGCCCAGAGCAGGCATCGCACTCCTGACACAGCCAGATGATATAGTTGTTGGTATTCGCAGCCCAACAACTATTGGCATTATAGACTTTGCAGCTAGCCACCGAAAAGCGATCGCTGCATATATCCCGGAAACTGGACAGTTTGAGCGGCATAATTTACCTTCCGTTCAAAAGGCTGTTGTTGCAATAAATCATCCAGAGCGCGAGCGATAAGAGTATTCCGAGGTCTGAGATTTTTGAGATAAGATTTAACTAAGTCGCTTACAGAAAAAACTCATGTCAGAACATGTGCGATATATTACTAATGAGCAAGGAGAGCGAGTAGGTGTTTTGCTGGATATGGAAGCTTATCAAAAATTGGCTAACTTCTTGACTTTGGATTCCGAATGCTTAAATGGTTTAAGTTTAGATGAACTACAAGCATTAGCTGACAGTAAACTTGCTCCTGCTTCTCAAGCACGTTTGGATGAGTTGTTGTCAGAAAATACTGAATCTCGACTCTCTGCTGATGAGGTTGCAGAATTAGACCATCTTGTGGCACAAATTGACCAATTAACAATTTTAAAAACTCGTGCTAGGTACACGTTGGATCGTCTACAACAGTTAGCTGTAGCATCATGAGTGCTTATATTTCTGTTGAGTTACAACGTAAAATTCGCACCCGCTTTGCTGATTGTTGCGCTTATTGTCGGACTGCGGAAGCACTGACAGCAACAACCTTTGAATTTGAACATATTGTACCGCGTTCGGCAGGAGGGGAAACAGTTTGGGAAAATCTCTGTTTAGCTTGTCCGAACTGCAATCGTTACAAAGCCGACCGTCAAAATATTATTGACCCAATTACAGAGCAGGTAGTTCCTTTGTTTCATCCCCAACTTCAGGTATGGAAAGAACATTTTTCCTGGAATGAGGATGCCAGCATGATGGTTGGATTCACAGATATAGGTAGAGCAACCATTGCTGCTCTAAAAATGAATCGTTCGCCATTGGTTCGCGTGCGTAAAATGTGGGTTAAATTGGGAGAGCATCCGCCAAAGTTGGAATAATGCAAATTACTCACTACGCGAATAAAATTAATACGTACTATAATTCTTTCTGAGGAAAAAACCTCTATAAGACGCACAACCCAGTGGAATGAGTAAGAAAAAAGATACCCCCAACAGGGGGCATACTATTCAGAGCAAATAATAATTACTGAACGATGATGGTGCGGATTAAAATGCTCATAACTTCCCCAGAATTGTTCGTTGGTAATAAGGGACTCCAATCACCTATATCTGCATAACCAAGTTGATGCAAAACACGAATTGTTGCCATTACAGCTTGACTGGAGCCAATCAGCGTATGCTTTATTTTTTCTCGTTCTGGTTTAGCTGGGGAATTGGTCTGAAAATTAGGAATGGTTAAAACTTGGTCATTAGTATCACATAGAAAGCTTTGATGGTTTGATTGCATGGAATATCTCTCCTAGCTTTGGAGTTTACTGAATTTGCGTAGTAGCCTATTTCGTTGTTTATATCGAGATTTAATCAGGAAAGTTTTTTTCAAAATAACCCTGATGTTTTTTACCCGTGAACAATGAGAGGCTTTACTAATCGGAAATATTCTGTTTCTAGCGAATTAGCACTTCTAAAATACAGCCGGAATGAGCCATCAGCATATTGTTTGATGTCTTTTTCATCGAAAATAATTTCTTGCCTTTGCAACCATTGGTATACAGTTGCGTGAAACTCAGTCAGAAACAAAGCCGGAAAATAAATTCTTCCTACTTTTGCTCCCGTTTTTATGTGAGTGAATATTTGAAATTGTGGTTCTGCTAATACTTCTGCCATCGGTAGTGCCTGACATTCTGTTCTAAATTCTCTTGCCGTAAGGCTGGATATAAGGATTCAGCATTCAGGAGTCAGAAGTCAGAATTTATCAGGAATCCAGTATATTTCGTAACTTATGTTTTCCTAATTCTTAAACTCTTCTGACTCCTGGCTCCTGTGTCCTGAATTCTGAATCTGATAATTTTGAGAAAACAGATAAGAGTTCCTGCAATTAAATTGATACTGATTCGGTGTATTTAAGAAAATTCGAGACTTTCCAATTTAACCCGTGAACGGGATCGGCTACATTCGGTTTTTTTGATGCACCGTCGCACAATAAACAAGTCTCGCATTGAATTCTGTCATCTTCAGTATGACGGCACAGAACTTCACCTTGGCTCAAAGGAGCATCAGGAGCGATGATTCTGAAAGTCCTCCAACCCTGCATTTGGGCTAATTGCGCTTCAGCTTGGCTTTGCACAGAAGCCATTAAATATTTCTGCCAACGGCGATCGCACACTCGCCATTGGTGCGTGTAACCAGTGTATTTTCTCGATGCTAAAATGATTGGCTCCCACACCTCAAAGGGTACTGCTGTTGGGTCTCCATAAGAGCCAATTCTCACGGGATAGCGATATCGTTTCAACACTTCTATTTCATTTGTACCCAGTTTTGGGTAAGTTCCAGCTTTGTATTTGCGGTAGATATTATTAACAGGTAACAGATTAACATAGCAGCTACCTGTCTGACTCAATTTCAAGCGACAATTACCGCAAATTCCCTGATCTAAACCTTTTTTCGCTGCTTCCGTGGGCACGAATTCTTGCTGTAAAATCCAAGATTGAATTAATCTTCCAGTTTTGCGATTGGATGTAGGATAAACAAATCCGGTCAAAATCAGGGCTATCTCCGAACCATCAATCAGAGAAGCTCCTGACCAAACAATATAGCTGTTCTGTAGCATATTGATAACAGCAGATAGTTGAATATTGATGAGTTGGCAAGCTGTGAATTGAGTAATTTCGTAGACGAATAGCCACAAAAGTCTACTTATTAAAAGCGTTGAATTGACGAGATAAATCGCTGCTAATAAAAATCCTCCAGCATGATTTACTACTGGAGGATTTGAAAATCAGTACTATAGATTGTTGGGATTAGTAGTGAGTGCTATCTTCAATCGTCTCTGATTGGTAATGCATATTATCAAAACAGAATTCAGGATTCAGGAGTCAGGAGTCAGAATTCTCTACTGGAATTCTGTGCCAACTGTGGTATGAATAAGTGGGTTTAAGACCATCACTAAATTTTCAGTTTAGCCGTCTACCATTATTGGCGGGTCTGAATCTTTCACTAATTAATTGCTGACTCCCGAATTCTGACTTCTGGATTCTTCAATTTGCTCGGCATATTCTTGTCTACGTTGCCAAGATATTTGATTTTGAACTATCAAATCTTCAAGGCTTTTACCAAACTTGCGATTTGCATATTCAAGAAGTTGCTCTAGATTGTATCGTTTTTCTTCAACATTACCAAAATCAGTAGTAAAACGTTCTTTAAATTCATCCCAATCAAAAGTTTCTTTGAGAGAGCGTTTGGCAACAAGTCCACAAAGAGAACGGATAGAATAGTAAACTTTTGAGTAAACACGCTCGGAGTAATTGCTCACGGCATATTCACCTAATATTGAACCATCTATTGGTTGAATGGTAGGAGTAGAAGATTTGCGTGACGGCATAAATTGTTCCGTAAACTTCATTAACCAAATGGCGTAAGCCAATGCATTTTTACAATTAGGAAATAGAAAGTCAGAACTGTTTTGAGAATTCCGACTTTCGACTTACTAAATTCAACTTAATCTTGTGAAGAATTTCAGCCCACAATTGGAACGTGCTACCACCAAGCTGAATCATCGCAGTCAGCAATGAAATCTTTTCTTTCGCTGCACATTTGATACTCAGCTTCTAGCTGTTGTAAGTCTGCATCAAGTGCGAGATTTTTCACCGCCAGCATTATTTCTTTTAGATGAGTTTCTTCACTTATACCTGTATAATAAACCTTGATGAACTTATCTGCTTTACCCATGAAGCTTTCGAGATGGGTGACAAATGTTTGTTCAAAATCTATTGCCTGAATCATAGTTGATTGCTTCTGAATACCTTCAGTTCTCTTCAGGCGTAAGCCAAAAAATGAAATTGCCAAGCTGGAAGAAACAATAGAAATGCTCAAAGTGTATTGGTTATTGATGTTATTCGATATTATTGAACTATTTCCTAAATATTTGAAATATTACAGCAATTTTCAGGTAAATCGACCACACTGTAGGGGCACGGCATCCACAATCTTCTCAGATATACAATAATCTTACTGGTGCCGTGCCCCTACTACGATTGTGGTTCAAATAGGTGAAAACTGCTGTAAAAAATGAAAAAATCTATTATTGCTGAGTTAACTTATGTAATATCAATAAATTGACGAAAACACAAGCAACCTTCAAGGCAGATTGCAGTAGTCGAAATAGTTCTATAAACTAATACAATAGTAGACGCTTGGGGAAAATTTTCCTGAAGCGTCAAAGTGGCTGATTGAGCGTATGCTGAACAGCCAACACTAGAAATTATCCAATCTAATATCTTTCCAAATTTCAGAAACCTGCCAGCCTGTATTGCCAACTGATTGGACTACAGGATTATCTCGCAAAGGGATATAATTAGGTTCTCGACTTTCTACATCCAGTATTTGGTTTTCCAGTGCTATCGATTCTGGCGCATCAATAATATCGTCTTGAATGTTTGTTTCTTCTATTTCCTCCATACCCTTTATCTTGTTGAGGAGGAGTTTTTCAGATTTTTTGATTAGTCTCATCTGGCTCTATTTAGATTTTCTAAATTTTAGGCAATGACAATTTTTACATAGATTAACAAAGCGACTAAAGTTGTGATTTAAAAATCTTCAGACAAATCCATAAGAATATTTTAT
The DNA here is from genome assembly GCF_014697075.1 of Tolypothrix sp. FACHB-123. Lineage (GTDB taxonomy): Bacteria > Cyanobacteriota > Cyanobacteriia > Cyanobacteriales > Nostocaceae > Aulosira. The sequence continues at coordinate 175,354 of NZ_JACJRE010000009.1, forward strand.
GAGGTATAGCGGGAAAAATTTAACTCGGATTAACTAGGATACAGTAAAAGAGTGAAAAATCCCAGCAGTTTGCTCAATAATGATAGTATCCTCTCATTTCCCCTATTAGCAGCAACGCAAAGTCTACTTGTTTAAGTGTACTTGTTAAAAACTATTATTTAGAGAGGCTCTCTAGTAAGATTGCTTGACAAAAATGCTCCCATCAGCATCACTCAGGAGATTATGGCTAAAACTAAGAAATCAGAAAACGTTTCCAAAAAAGTGGTTAACTCTTCTGCGAACGGGCTATATGTGCTGGATGTATTTATAATTGACGGACCAATGACCGAAGAATTTATTGCTGATAATCCAGAGGTGTCTCGAACCATTGAGATTAAAGGCAGCAATACTTTGGAGGAGCTTCATAAAATCATCTTCAAGGCATTCGACCGCGAAGAAGAGCATATGTATGAATTTCAAATTGGCGGAAATGGCCCGCAAGATCCAAATGCCAGAAGGTACGGTTTGAAACAAGTATTTTCCAGTTCCGGTTTGACACCAACGCCTACAGGCGATGTTTCTAGTACTTCAATTGCTGAAGTGGGCTTATCAATTGATGAGGCTTTTGGTTACTGGTTCGATTTTGGAGATGATTGGTGGCACCAGATTAACGTCACAAAAATCTTAGACAAGGCCCCTGCGGGCAAATATCCCAGAATTAGCAAGCGCATTGGAGTTAGCCCTCCTCAATACGCGGATTTTGATTAGTATGTCTGTTCAAATGTACGGAGTTGTTTTAGAAATCAAAACTAGTCCTATATTGCAACTATACAAAAGTACAATAGTTGTTGCAAGTAACCATAGAGAAGATATCAATCACAAAAATTATCAACACGTAAATCTCGCCAGATGTCAGAAACCTGCCAACCAGTATTGCCCACAGACTGGAGAACTGGATAGTTTTGCACTGGAGCGTAGATGTGAAGAGATTCTCTTGATTGGCTTTCTACCTCCAAATCTGGCTGCTGGTCAATGATAGGTTCATCAGCAGAGACTGTCTCGATAGGCGCAACTTCCTCAATTGCTGGCTGTGAAGTAACAGACTTTTTGACAATCAGTAGTTCCGGTTTTTTGATAGGTTTCATGTTGATCTCGGTGCCAAAAGCTTGATAGCAGAAAAACAGATGTAGCTAAAAATTGTGCGTCTCATCTATGGTGAGTGATTGGACATTCCTTCACAAGTAGTGAAAACAAGCTAATCTGTTCGGTCTGTTGAAGGGAGCAATTCATGATTAACAGATCAAAAGCAGAGTGCAATTACGCTCATAGAGTACTGTTAGTGATTGTAACTGTGCTCGCGCAAGTATTACGTCATCTGTAAAATCTGCGGTTGAACACTTACGTTGTCCACCTAGCGAAACTAAGCTGGAGATGAAGATTTACTGGGAGCGACTTATCTACAGGCATAGCTGGGCAATATGTACTACTACTATCTCGGTAATGGATTGTGACAGCGATCGCTGTCACATCCAAATAGTCACGAAGCAATTAAACTACCCGTCGCCAAACTTCAGCAATATCTCCCAGATTAATGTGCTAAATATTTTATATGCGTAAGTAGTTCATTTTACACGCTGGACATTGCGAGCAGTTATTCCAAACGGATTGGAAACAATTTCAAACTGTACGAGCGTACCTGCACCCAGGGTGCGATATCCCTCTCCAGGAATGGCAGTAAAGTTGAAGAACACATCATCTCCACCCTCATCTGTAGCAATCATGCCATTACCTGTTTTGAGGTCAATCGTCTTCAATCAGGAGTCGTGCCAGACTGGGTAATGCCTCACCGTAGGTTGGATGGATATGCACCGATTGTTCTAACACCTGCCAAGTTGCATCCGCTTCCATCAGTGATAAAAATACATGCACTAGTTCTGCTGTTTCATAGCCAACCAGGGTTGCGCCTAAGATTTTGTTGGTATCGCGATCGATTACCATCCGGTAAAACCCTAAGTCATGTCCCCATTCAATCCCACGAGCAATTTGATCTATTGGTAGGGTAACAGCACGGGCGTTAATGCCTTGCTTGGTTGCTTGCTCTAGCGTCATCCCAACTCGTCCGACTTGTGGTTCTGTGTACACGGCATAACCGAGAACGCGATCGCTGCGGGTGCGTTGTTCTCCACATAAAATGGCTTTTAAGCGACGGTAATCTTCCCAAGAAACATGGGTAAAGGCTGGTTGTCCTGCAGCATCGCCGATGGCGTAAATTCCTTGAGTTGTTGTCTGAAATTGGTCATTGATTTTGATAAAGCCTTTTTTATCCAGTTCTACCCCTGCGGCGGCAACATTCAATGCATCCGTGTTGGGTTTGCGCCCAATCACCACCATTAAAGCCTCACCCGCAAGGCTTTCGCCGTTACTCAGGGTGAGCGTAAATATATTATTGTTGTAGTCAACTTGTTCTACATTGACCTGAAAATGCACAGAAATGCCATCAAGCTGTAATGCTGCTGCCAAGGTTTGACTAACATCTGCTTCTTCTTGTGCCAACACGCGATCGCCGCGCACAATCAGATGAGTTTCACTTCCTAAACGAGCTAAACCTTGTCCTAATTCCAGCCCAATATAACCTGCACCTATCACTAATAATCGCTTCGGTAGTTCCTTTAAATCAAAGAAGTTGCGATTGGTGAGATAGGGAGTTCCGGCTAAACCAGGTATATCTGGGATCGCTGAAGATGTACCAGTATTGATGACAATCAGTGGTGCTTGAACGGTGACATCTTTGCTTGTGACGATGCGTTCTCCAGTGAACGAGGCTTCAGCGCAAACTACTTGCACTCTGGCATTCTCTAAACGCTGACGAACTCCTTGATTAAAGCGAGCGCGAATACTTCTAACTCGCTCCATCACTCTAGGAAAGTCAACCTGAACCTGAGTGTTAATCCCCAGTTTAGCAGCCTGACGGGCGCGTCCTGCGGCATGGGCAGCTGCTAAAAACGCTTTAGAAGGAGTACATCCATAGTTAACGCAACTGCCACCTAACGCATCTCGTTCAAAAAGTACAACTTTGTGTCCCGCTTTGGCAAAATCTGTGGCTAAAGGAATGCCACCTTGTCCGCTACCAATGACGATTAAATCTGCGGTTTCCATCTCTACACCCCCCTCATTCTTGAGCAACAGCGATGTCTACGACAAGCCGCCTTGCGGCACTCACCCCCAGTTTACGGTCAAATACTATCTACAGAACTAATAAAATCTTGAACAATAGTCACAGCGAGCATACAATCTCTGAGGGCACAGAGGCTCTTCCCCTACTGCCAGTTAATTTTAAAACCAAGTGAAAGTACATGTAATATACCTAGCACATGATTTTAGGCATCTCTTCTGGCTGATATAGTGCCTATGTACTATAAAGTTAGTACCATAGGATTGAACTTCTGCAAACAAGGTATGCAAAACACAAAGCGCTTGAGGAGCAAAATTTTGGTTGAAGAAGAATTCAGGAGTCAGAATCAATAAGTCGGGGATTCAGACCCGCGACTGATTGAACACGAGTGCGTCTCCCCTTGGGAGAAAACCACCAAATCGTAGATTTGGTGGGGGTCTTAAACCCGGTTATTCATCAGCCACTCGCACAGAATACCTTTCCTGTATTCTGACTTCTGACTCCTGAATTCTGTTCAATAAAAAAGCATATTTAGCCGTAAATCTAGCTTTTTGCAGTCAGTAAATGGATGAGGAAGATTATTCATGTTGACATGGATGCCTTTTACGCATCAGTAGAGCAACGGGATCATCCCAGCTACCGAGGAAAACCATTAGTAGTTGGTGGCAGTCCCAATCAACGCGGTGTGGTAGCCGCCGCTAGTTACGAAGCTAGAGCTTTTGGCATTCACTCAGCGATGCCTTCAGTGGTTGCGATCGCTCTTTGTCCTGGACTAATCTTTGTTAAACCAAGATTTGAAGTTTACCGAGAAATTTCACAGCAAATCCACGACATATTTAAACGCTACACCGATTTAGTAGAAGGGGTAGCACTAGATGAAGCCTACTTGGATGTTACCGAAAATAAGCAAAACATCACCTACGCTTCGACAATTGCTAGGTACATCAAAGCCGCAATACTAGAGCAAACTCACTTAACAGCGACAGCAGGTGTATCAATTAACAAATTTTTGGCAAAGATGGCATCGGGGCAAAACAAACCCAACGGATTAACAGTGATTCTGCCAGATGATGCGAGCGCCTTTGTAGAAGGGTTAGCAATTGAGAAGTTCCACGGCATAGGAGAGGTAACGGCAGCGAAAATGCACGCTTTGGGCATTCATACTGGTGCAGATTTAAAGGCGCGTTCGCTTTGGGAACTAACACAACATTTTGGTAAGGTGGGGCAATATTACTACAAAATTGCCAGAGCAGAAGATGATCGCTCCGTTGAGCCGAATCGAGTTCGCAAGTCGATTGGTGCAGAAACTTCTTTTACTTGGGATTTAAGCGAGCGCCATCAGATGCTACAGGAACTCGAACAAATTGCTCAAATTGTGGAGCAACGCTTGGAACAGCACTCCTCAGGGGGACGCACTTTGACTTTAAAAGTTAAGTTTTCTGATTACCATCAAATAACACGCAGTAAAACTCTTTTGTCAGCCATTAAGAAAGCAGATACAATTTTTGAAACTGCACAACTGCTAGGGGAAACGCATCTTATTTCCTAATAAAAACTAAGAGAGATTTCAAAATGACATTGATAATTGTAAAAATTCCGGCAATGATAAATAAAACAAATAAAA
>NZ_JACJRE010000090.1 GCF_014697075.1 Tolypothrix sp. FACHB-123
GATGTCAATACATATAAGGCTTTTGGCAAAATAAAGATGCTTTTTTTGTGTTTATATGAGTGCTATAACTAATAATTTGGCATAATAGCTACTGAAGAACCTATTTGTGATCCCTACCCTCATATCAGCTTTGAAGATATTTGTACACTACAAATAGAAAGATGATATCTAACAAGAGTAAGTCTAAATTATCTATATATATATGGTAAACACCTGGTATATCTGGAGGCTTGGTCTAGCCAAGCCTTTTTTATATATTTTATACAAAAGTGTAAAAATATACTTATATTTTACTTAAGCGAGAAAAACTTTTGCATAGCTACTATCTAAAGCAAGTATTTTGATACCAGGTTGTGACATATTTGCATACATCCTATAGGATGATGATCTGTCATAAGAGTAGGTATAAATTATTTTAGTACGTTGTTAAGCACAGCAATGATCGAGGTTTGGCTCGCAACCAAACCTTTTTTTATTGTTAGTGGTCAGTTGTCAGTAGTCAACACTTCTTGTAGCTTCAGTAAACACAGTCAACACTCAACAGTCAACACTCAACATTGCCTAATTATTAAATTCTGTGCAGCAGATACCATACGATGATTGAGAATAGTGCAAAATCTCGGTAAACTATCTGCTCTTGCTGTTGAGGAAAGTAATTTTTTTCCATATGGGTTTAATTCACAATCATCCTCTGCAATTGACAAGGCGTCAATTTTTCCAAATTTCTGGATTGTCCGGTGTGAGTTTTCTACTTGGTGGTTGTGGGACACCAAGTTTTGAAGATTTAGTAGGTAAACTTTCCGAACCGCTAAATCAAAAGGTGGAAACGTTGATATTTAATCCTCAAAAGCCTGTACCGGAATTTTCCCCTAGCCAAATTCAACCAGAAGCTTTAATAGTTAATACTTTTAGAGGTACTCCAATTATCGATTGGCAGAAGTATCGTTTAATTGTTGATGGCGAGGTAAATAATCCTCTGAGTCTGAGTATGCAAGAAATTTTAGCTTTACCTCTAACTTCCATGATTATTCGCCATGTTTGTGTAGAAGGCTGGGCTGCAATTGTACAGTGGGGTGGTGTCCGTTTGCAAGAAATCATTGCTCTTGCCCAACCTAAATCTAATGTCAAGTATGCTTATTTTAAATCAGCCGATGGCTACTATGAAAGCTGGGATATAGCATCAGTGTTGCATCCCCAAACTTTATTAGCTTATCAAAAAAATGGTGAACCTTTACCAGTTGATAATGGTGCGCCTTTGCGTTTAGCTTCACCAATTAAATTAGGATATAAGCAAAGTAAGTGGGTAACTCAAATTACATTCACTAATTATTTATCACCTTTTAAAGGCTATTGGGAAGACCAAGGTTATGAATGGTTTGCAGGACTGTAAAAAAGTCACGCTAATGACAAATATCTCATAACAAGGAAAAGGGAAAAGATAGACAATGGAGACAAGGGAGACAAGGAGGAGAAATAAATATTACTTTCTTGACAACTGACAACGGCTCGACTGAGCTTCGCCGAACGTCTGACAACTGACAACTTACCAATTCTCTATGAAATTTTTTGATAAACTACATGATAATATTGCCCGCAATCAAAGTCTGCTATTTGTAGGACTAGATCCAAATCCAGAGATGATGCCCGAACGCTATACATCTTCAAATATCATGGATGGGTTGTGGAATTGGTTGCAATTTATTATTGCTGAAACTGCCGATTATGTCTGTGCTTATAAGCCAACTTTTGGCTTTTATGAAGCCTTAGGTATTCCCGGTTTAGAACTATTACACAAAACTTTACAAGCTATACCCTTACACATTCCTATTATTTTGGATGCTAAACATAGTGACTTAAATACTAGTACTATTTTTGCTCGGACTGTGTTTACCGAATGGGGCGTTGATGCTATTACACTCAGCCCCTATACCGGACAAGATCATGTAGCACCATATTTAGTTTATCCCAATAATGCAGTATTTATTTTGTGTTGTACATCTAATCCCGGTGCAGAAAGTTTACAACAATATCCGGTAACCGAAACACCTTTATATTTGCAGGTGGTTAAAGAATCCAAAAATTGGGGAACTCCAGAGCAATTAGGTTTAGAAGTAGGTACTACCAATCCTGAAGTTTTGGCGTTAATTCGCGCAATTGCACCGGAAAGAATGATTATGGCTCGTAGTATTTGGGCAGAGGGTAGCAATCTAAATCAAATTCTAGCAGCCGGCTTGAATGATAATGGCACGGGGTTAATAATTCCTGCACCTCAAGATATGCTAAGTAGACCCCAATTATCTCAAGAAATCCAAGCTTTACGGGCAGAAATTAATCAATACAAAACTAATCTTAATGATGATAATTCTACCTGTAATGTTTGGTTACCGGATGTCGGTGTTTTAAACATACACCCACAACAAGATTTAATTTTACAACTGTACGATATTGGCTGCATTATGTTTGGTAACTTTGTGCAAGCCTCAGGAGCGACTTTTCCTTATTACATCGACTTACGTAAAATTATTTCCAACCCGCAAGTATTTAATCAAGTATTGAGTGCTTATGAAAATATTTTGCAAACTCTGACTTTTGATAGAATAGCAGGTATTCCCTATGGTTCTTTACCTACAGCTACAGGTTTAGCATTGCGTCTTCATTGTCCGATGATTTTTCCGCGTAAGGAAGTGAAAGCACATGGAACTCGTAAGGTAATTGAGGGTAACTTCCATCCTGGTGAAACTGTTGTGGTTGTGGATGATATTCTCATTAGTGGTAAAAGTGTAATGGAAGGTGCAGAAAAATTAAAATCTGCGGAGCTAAATGTTCAAGATATAGTCGTATTTATTGACCACGAACAGGGTGTAAAAGAGAGGTTAAGACAAAATGGTTACAACAGTTATGCGGTTTTAACTCTTTCTGAAATTACAGAAACTCTGTATCAAGCAGGACGTATTAATGAGGGACAATTATTAGCTTTTAAAGAAAGCTACTAGCACTGGATGTAACTCAAAATTCACTCATTCAAAACTTGTACTGAAGCTCATGAATTATTCCAGATTAATACAGTAGGGTGTGTTAGTCTCCGGTATAACACACCCTCATAACATTTTATATTTTTTCATATCCATTACATTATATTATTGAGGAGTGTGTCAGTTCCGCAACAAGATTAATTGTACATTTTTCAAGTTCTTGTTCACTATTTATGATGCGGTACTTTAATTTCACCTCACTAATTCTCACTTATTATGAATATTTCTCTCAATCAAATAATCAAAATATTAATTATTACTCTGCTATTCCCTTTAATTTTTCTTAATGTATGGTTAGCATTTAAGTTTTTCCATTACTTTGAACCAATAGTAACAATTTTGGTATTAGCAAGTTTGTTTGCTTTTATTTTAAATTATCCTGTTTCTAGCCTTGAGCAAAGAGGAGTTCAACGTAACTATGCCATAGGTTTAGTGTTTATACCAGCTTTGATTATTTTGATGGCTTTAGGCATTATCTTAGTACCAATTATCTTAGGGCAATTTAATGAAATGGTCAAATTATTGCCCCAATGGATTGATGCAAATGAAGCAAAATTACAAAGTCTAAATACTTGGAATTTAACTGAAAATTTAAAAGTTAATATAGGGCAAATATTAACGCAATTAAATAATCACTTGCCCGATGAATTAGAATATTTATTTAAACATCTTTTTGGAATTATTATCGATACAATTGATAGTATTTCTGAAGCAATAGTCACAGTTGTATTAACTTTTTACTTATTAATAGATGGGCAAAGAATCTGGGAGGGTATATTCCAAAAATTTCCTTGGGATTTTGCCCGCAAAATTAAAGATTCTGTACAACAAAATTTTCAAAATTATTTAATTGGTCAAGTGAGTTTAGGGCTGCTGATGGGAGTTTCGGAAACTTTAATGTTTTTAGGTTTCCAGGTGCAGTTTGCATTACTTTTTGGGTTAGGAATTGGAATTTTAAGCTTAATTCCCTTTGGCGATGTTATCAGCCTAATTGTGGTGACTTTAATCATCGCATCCCATGATTTTTGGTTAGCCGTGAAGGTTTTTGCTGTAGCTATTGTAATCGACCAGTTAATCGATCAGGCGATCGCACCCCGGCTGTTAGGGCGATTTACAGGACTTAGACCCGTGTGGGTAATTGTTTCCTTACTCATAGGAACTTACGTAGGTGGGTTGTTGGGCTTGCTAATTGCAGTACCCATAGCTGGTTTTATCAAAGATGCGGCAGATGGTTTTGTTTCTGTATCTAATGTTTCCAGCAATACAATTGAAGGAGAAGCTATGCCAGAGATAGGGCGTTAAGGTTGACACTCTTCGCGCCTATTTGCCCCATGCCCAATGCCCCATGCCCTGCCCAATGCCCCATTGCCCATTAACAAATTCATCTTGCCTAAGAGTGATGGAAAAGCTATAAGCACGATACACTGGGGGAAATTTCTTGAGGAAGCGTTGATGGCAAAGACAAACGCAGTTAAAAGTGAAACTTCCGCACAGGAATTACCTCCTGTTTCAGAGGATGAAGCGGCGGTGACAGTGGAAGATGCTGCTGCACCAGTGGAGGATTCCCAAAATATTGATGAGATTGTTAACTCGCTTAAAAGCTTACTGAGTGCTTTAGAAAAGCTGCAAAAAGTACGCCAGGAAGTGGGTGACATCAAACCTTTGATTGGGCGGATGCTGGATGGAGAACTAGTCACTGGTGAAGATTTAGAGCAACTGAAGGTAGGCGTAAACGGTTTGACGCGCCTTGTTCGTGCTTATAGCGATCATCAAGCAGCGTTGACTAAAGCACAACCTGCGAGAAAATTGTTAGATCAAATGTTAAAGGAGGGTAAAACTGATTAAACTTTTCGACTAAATTGGTGAAAAAGGAATAACGATGAGTAGAAAATCTCACAAAGCATTGATTGGTATTACTACCTGTGGTCAACAAGGAGCATTACCATTTTCTGTTGCCAGAGATTACCTAGATGCAGTCCGTGCAGCAGGCGGTACTCCCATATTATTACCCCCAGGAGAAACTGACCCCAGCATCCTTTTAGAGCCTCTGGATGGTTTAATTATTTCTGGTGGTGGAGATATTAACCCTGTTTGCTATAACGGTTGTGACCACCCCAGCATTTATTCTGTAGATTGTGAGCGCGATGCTTTTGAACTACAACTAGCTAAGCTGGCGCTGGAAAATCATTTACCTGTGTTGGGTATATGCCGGGGTTTACAAATTCTCATCGTTGTTTGTGGTGGGACGCTGATTCCCCACCTACCAGAAGTATATGGTACCTCTGTCTTACATCGTCTAGAACCTGAAGTTGGGCGGCGTTTGCCAACAGAACACATAGTCAAGATTGATCTAGAAAGCCGTTTAGCTAGTTGTGTGCAAAATACGCAAATTTCTGTAGTGTCTTGGCATCATCAAGCAGTACACAAAGTACCTGCTGGTTGGCGCGTTGTCGCCCATGCTCTAGAAGATGAGGTAATTGAAGCTGTGGAATGCGAATATCACCCTTGGGCGCTGGGTGTACAATGGCATCCAGAGCTTTCGGCTAACGATCCAAATCATCAAAGAATTTTTCAGGCTTTTGTGCAAGCCACAGTTAGTCAAAAAAGTTTGGTGACAGCACCATTGAAGGTCGTGAATAGCTGACCTGAAGTAATCTAACCAGTAAAAAACCACCATAACTAATCCCTCGACTACCCCACACTGAGATAATCATTCTCATCTATTCACCTGAATCAAACCAGGAAAAGTATCTTTTCTGTTTTTGCCACAATAAATTTAGGGTAATGCTGAGTCTAGGTAGCTCGGTAGATTCTCAGAAAACGGGGAATACTGTGATTTACATGTTAAATTTGACAATAAATTATTTGTCATTTATCAAAAAATAATATATTGTATACTCTTGTATCGGCGCGTTTAACCCCAATGTGTGTTTTCTAGAGTGAAAATCTGACACAACGCGCCCCTTGTAAATACCAACTGCGGCTGCTAAACTTGCCAAAGTTTTGACTTTTGAAAACCTTAACTTTTATTTACTATGCCAACTAGGTAAGGCCAGTGAGTAAATAGATTGGTTTTCTAAGTGATTATGCATAACTTCTATTCAGCTATATTGACATATATCTTAAGGAATATTTTAACTATAAGTGGTGGTAAATCGCAAAAAAAACCAATTATGGTTTAAACACTAAAGATTCCTTTCATTTAAGCGTTGTAACTCGAATTTTTTAAGGATAACATGGTAATAATTGTGTACTGACGACTCATACCAGGTTTGGTATCCGTTTTTCTATGGAAATACAATTAATCAATATAGGTTTTGGCAATATCGTATCTGCCAATCGAGTAGTTGCCATTGTTAGCCCAGAGTCTGCACCGATTAAGCGGATTATTACCGATGCACGGGACAGAGGCCAACTTGTTGACGCGACTTATGGGCGTCGGACTAGGGCGGTAATTATCACCGATTCTAGCCACGTAATTCTCTCGGCGATTCAACCAGAAACTGTAGCCAATCGCTTCGTTATTTCTCGGGAGCATCAAGTTGTAGATAATTAGTAGAGATGGGCTAATATCCCTACCCTATTTGCGCCATATCAGCAGTACCATGTGAATTAGACGATTTTTATGTCACCCGTGTGGCAAATTCCTTAGTCAAGAGTTACACAGCTAACAAATACTAGACTAATGAATCTAGCTCTATCGATAATTCACAGGTTTAGCTGATAATGCAAGTTCTACCCATTCAGAGTGGTGCTACTACTAAAGAGTTTTCGCCTTCCGGGCGACTGATTGTTTTAACTGGCCCTAGTGGGGTTGGCAAAGGCACTTTGCTACGTGCCCTGTTGCAACGTCATCCAGAACTTTACTATTCCGTTTCGATGACAACCCGTTCTCCTCGCCCAGGAGAAATCAACGGCAAACATTATTACTTTGTCAGCCGGAGTAAGTTTGAACAATTGGTTGCGCAAGGCGAATTCTTAGAATGGGCAGAATTTGCAGGTAATTATTACGGTACGCCCCGAGAAGCTGTGCTTAACCAAGTTGGTTCTGGAAAATTGGTTGTACTAGAAATTGAGCTGGAAGGGGCAAGACAAATCCGCACTTCTTTTCCTGGTGCCCATAGCATTTTTATCTTGCCACCTTCCTTTGATGAGTTAGAGAAGCGGATTCGGGGTCGCGCCCAGGATTCAGAAGCCGCTATCGGACGTCGTCTACAACGCGCTCAAGAAGAGGTAAAAGCCGCTGATGAGTTTGACATTAAAATCGTCAATGATGATTTTGAAACTACTGTCAAAACTCTAGAAGCTGATTTGTTTGGCTAATACCAATTAAATTTCCGAAGTTAGAGGGCAGAAGAAACAATTGATTCAAGGCAGACTACAACCCCTGTTGATAGTCAGCGCCTTGTATAAGACGCAATTTTAGAGCTTTATTCCCTTCGTTGATAAGTAAGCATTTCTGCTTTTAAGTTGCACAATCTATTGTGAGATCTGTTGACCGTTGACAGCCCTGATTAGTAGTTATGCAAGTTAGAAGCGCATTAGTGTTAGATGCATAAGGGATAGTTCTTCCCTTATGCCTTCTGCCTTTATTCATAAAAAAAGGACACATATTCAAAAGCCAAGCTTTTTTGTATGTGTCTTTTTTTGCTTAAATACGGAGCAATAAATGATTATTGGGCAAAAAGCGGCAAGGGTACACTGCTTCACGCAGTAGCTACCCTTGGCTATTCAACCCAACCAGAAATCGCAAGATATGCAGCTTGATTCTTGCAATTTAGAGATAATGGCGATTGGAAGAGATATTTAACCTACTAGACCTTGGATGAGTGCTAGGTTGATTGTCAAGAAGTAAGCAACTAAGGCTCCACCAATAGCACCGATTAAGAAAGCACTGGAGAAATTATTCCAGCCTTCATTGGTAGTAAAAGCATCTGGAGGGGTAGCAGTAACGCTGCTAAGTGCTTTAGGAGGATTGCTGTGAGTATATAGGGCTAGGGCAGCGGTCAAAATTACAACCAAGCCGATCGCTCCTAGCAATCCAGCTAAGTTAGCACTAGGTGTATTGCGCAGGGGGCCTAATTTGGCAAAGGGGCCAAACAGCCAGTAACCATGAGCCATACCAACTTCTAGCCCACGTCTAAAAGGAGTTAGACCAGGACGGTAAGCAGGTAAGTTATTAATGAACCACTTAACTAAGGGAGAAGAATTAATTGGTGTTTCCAGGTTACCTATTTGTGGATCGCGACCTGCGGGAAAAACAACCTCACGATTTCTTGGGTCGCTGGCTAGATTTTTGGATGCATCTACTGCTTGCGCCATATTTTATGTTCGCCTCTAAATTAGAATTGTGGCATTTTTCTATTAATAATAATTGTAGCTAAAGGTGCTTTTTGTCTGAGAAGTTTAGAAAAATTAATTTACTTAATTAAAAAGACATAAAACCCGTAAGCTGCAAGGGCCTACGAGTTTTAAATAATTATTTGTACTACCTATTTGAGCTATATTTTTCCGATTAACTCAAGAAAAATATAGCTACAAAATATCAGATGGAAGACCAGATATTCAGGTTGTGAAAATAGAGTCTTCTATCTATGGCAGTGGGTGGAACAGTAAATCGGGGAAAAAGCGGTTAAATTCAATCAAAATTCCAGCTGTGATGGTCAACCAAATAGTGGCTGCTACAGGTGCAGTAGAAATGAATTTAACCAAGTAGGACGATGAGTCGCCTTTGTCTGCCATGAATTTAGTCTCCTAAACAAGTTAATCGATACTGATGAATTAGCGGGGAGAAATGGGGATTTCTGTATCCTTGGCTGTTAATTCACCAGAAAGCAATTCTTTGACAGCTGCTGCTGGCCAAGCAAAGCCTGTGGCCATAATTGGTAGAGCCAAAGCCAAATCGATTTGGATTTCTTTTTGTTCAGAGTCAGATCCCTTCTTGATGGCTTGGAGATAAGCACGGCCTACCCAACCAATCCAACCAGTAATGTAAAGGAAAAGAATGCTAGGAATTAAGAAATCGCCTGCACGGTCAAGACGACCGTCAACAATCAAATGGGGGTAACCCTCAGGGCCACAAAGAGCTTGAGAGTAACGCTCAAACCGCTTTTTACCAGATTCTGGGTCAGCGGTGGTATTACGGGCATTTTTTGCTAGCTCTTGAAAAGCGGGAGTGTCTGCACATGGTGCCAAATCCGCACCCAGCGCCTTGGCGGGCGGGGCGAAATTGAACCAAAGACCAATCGCTAAAATCAAAGCAAACAATCGTCGCATGGAGTTGTTTCCTTTTATTACAAAACAAAAAGTTTTTTGTACAAAACGAAGCGGCTTGTACAGTCTTTATTTAGATAACTAGCAAGTCATCATACTCTTGCCTGGGAACCGAGTAAAGTTTAAGTAAATAAAAGTTAAAGCTTCTCAACCAAGTTCTCATTGCGTTCTGAGTTCTGAGTTCAAATAGTGAGCAAAATTTCGTAATAATTTGAGAGAATTCATGAACTAGAGCTGAGCGTCAGAACCGATCACACATTACTCCCTTGTAGCAATGGCAACCGTTTTAGCAATCGAAACTAGCTGTGATGAAACTGCTGTGGCAATTGTCAACAATCGTCAAGTTTGTAGCAGTATCATAGCTTCACAAATCCCGATTCATCAGCAATATGGCGGTGTAGTGCCTGAGGTAGCATCCCGCCAACACTTAGAAACAATCAACTGGGCGATCGCCCAAGCTTTAGAGCAAAGCCAAATGAATTGGGCGCAAATTGACGGTATAGCAGCCACCTGTGCCCCTGGACTCGTTGGCGCACTGTTGGTAGGGTTAACTGCTGCCAAAACTTTGGCCATGATTCAACAAAAACCATTTTTGGGAGTGCATCATCTCGAAGGGCACATTTATGCAACTTACTTGAGCGAGCCAAGCTTAGATCCCCCTTTTCTTAGCTTACTAGTTTCCGGCGGACATACAAGCTTGATATATGTCAAGGATTGTGGTATTTACGAAACCCTAGGGGAAACCCGTGACGATGCGGCGGGCGAGGCTTTTGATAAAGTAGCGCGGCTGTTAAAGCTAGGTTATCCTGGCGGGCCAATCGTAGATAAGCTAGCGCAAACAGGCGATCCCCAAGCCTTTGCCCTGCCAGAAGGGAAAGTATCTTTACCAGGTGGGGGATACCATCGCTATGACGGCAGTTTTAGCGGCTTAAAAACAGCAGTATTGCGGTTAGTGCAGCAACTAGAGAAAAATAACGCGGAGATTCCTGTAGCTGATGTAGCCGCTAGTTTTCAAGAAACAGTAGCGCGATCGCTCACCAAAAGAGCGATCGCCTGCGCCTTAGATTATGGCCTCAATACAATTGCGGTTGGTGGAGGTGTCGCCGCTAACAGTGGACTGAGAAAAAACCTCCAAGCCGCCGCCGCCGAACATAACCTTCGTGTTCTCTTCCCCCCTATGAAATTTTGCACAGACAACGCCGCCATGATTGCCTGTGCCGGCGCCGACCACCTATCACGGGGACATACATCTCCCCTCACCTTAGGCGTCGAATCTCGGCTATCTCTCACTCAAGTCATGAAGTTGTATCAAGGCAATTAGTCAGTGGTCAGTGGTCAGTTGTCGGTTGTACTCATGCCCAATGCCCAATGCCCTATGCCCTATGCCCTATGCCCTATGCCCCAGTTCCATTGACTAGCACCTGAATATGACTAGCCACAGCATCCGGCTGCTCTAACATTGCTAAGTGCCCACAATCAGGAATTTCAATCACATTGTCGCCACAGTATTGGAATAATGGATGAAAGCTGGCTAAATGGCGTACATATTTGGGTTCCATTACCTTATCGTGACTCCCAGTCAAAAAATAAACTGGCTGCTTGAGTTGGGAGACTAATTGGGGTAAGCGGTTGATTTCTTCTTCAGTTGTCGAATCTAACAATGTGCCTAAAGCAGCTTCTGGATCGGCAACGACAAAATCAATTACTCGCTGACGCGCCCAATAACGCTCTAAAGGACGTGCTACGCTAGCTCTGGTAAACAGTAAATCAATCAAAGGTATTTGAGATAACCAGCGCGGACGGACTTGTAAAAATCGCTGTCCCATAGTCCGGAACTGCTCAAAGGCTTCTTTGAGATAAATTCCCCCACCGGCATTAATACAGATTACCCCTTTAACGCGATCGCTCATCTGATTTGCTGCCCACAGAGCAATTGTCCCACCCAAAGAGTGACCAATTAACCAAGCGCTGGTGATATGTAGCTGCTGTAATAGCACTACTAAATCATGGGCGTAGGCTGCTGGCGTATACATAGATTCAAAAGATGAATCCACTGCATTAGTGGAGTTAGCAGCAAAACTTAGAGAAACTTGTGTCCGACTCCATTCATTGTCAGGCTGGGATTGGGACTCACCAAAACCACGCAAATCATAAGATAGGCACTGGAAATCTACTGACAGTCGGGAAATCACAGGCTGCCAGTATCCACGGCTATTGAGCCAACCGTGAACAAAAACTAAAGCATGGGGACAGGAGGTGGGAGCCGTTAGCTCGTAGGAGTGGGGAACGCCGAGGATTTCAATGGTTGCCATACTTTATATCGTACCTTTAAGGGCGGGTGCGACTAAATATGGAGTGTAAAAGGAAAAAGGTTTCAGCTAGAAAACTTTTTTCCTTCATACTGTATAGCTGCCGTTATTTTCCTAGTAATCTCTGTCGCACCCCTTCAGCAATTTTGTGTCCCAAATATTCGGGAATGAGACTTTCATTAGGCCCCAACAAGTAAAGAATTAGCCTGGTGCGTCCGCGCCAAACTAGTAGGTTGGCATTAACTACTAGTAAGTCCTCCTGCCAGATGGCATACATCACTTTGTAAAATAATCCCGGTTGATTATCGGCTTCAATCACTAAAGCTGGCAGATGAAACACCGGATCGACATAGAATTCTGTTTGCACTTGCTCTAAGCCAGCATCAAGGTTGAATTCTACAGCCAGCATTTCTTCTACTTCAAAGCGTCCGCCTAAAGCCTCGCGGATTGCCCGACAGACATTGTCTGCGGTTTTCTCCGTCAAGGCTTTACTGCCACGAGATACTAAAAGCTTAATAAACACTAACATTGGCGATCGGATCTGACCGTATAAGCTCAGACCGTGGATAGTTAGCCCGTAAGCAGCTAGTACGCCAAAAATATCGCTGAGGAGAAAAGACTGATTGCGGTAGGCAAAGTGCAAGGCGCTTTTGCTTCCTTCCGGCTTCAGCTCAATCACAGCTCGTCTAGTTTTATACAGACGGTAGGCTAAGCGTAAATTTTGCAGTTGAATCTCACTGCTAACAAATTGTTCATAAAACTGGGGAAACGCTCGATTAAAGCGCTTTAGTAGTTCCAGAGTCGAAGATTTTAAACCAGAAGCCATCTTTGGGGGTAGACTCGCGAGATGTGTCACCAGGGGACTGAGGACTGGGTACAGGGAAAGAGTTTTCTTATACTTAATACCCTATACCCAATTTTTCATCCCTATATACAATTGACTCTCTTATTTTTCCCTTTTGGTGAATTTCTCCTAGCTTTACAACAAAATGCTAAAGTTGAAAATGATTGGTGTGAAACACGCTCTAGTCAGCTGTCACCATTGAAAACCCAAACCACAGCAAATAATTTTGTCTGTGCGGGAGATTAGGTGGATCTAGCTGTGTTAAACGTGAATCTCCACTTTTTATGAGTGGCAGCCAATTCAGTTATACTACCCGAACCACGTTGGCATGGGTTTTTGGAAAACTTGGTTTAGTACTTCTGAATCTACAGCGACTAGTAAAACAGCTCCCTTGGAAGAGACGAGCGCGGAATTTACGGGCAATAGTCCGAATAGCGATCGCATCGTCTTCAGCACAGAGCGAGATATCGATTTGTATGAACTCGAAGAACTCTGTGACGCTGTTGGTTGGTCTCGTCGTCCCCTGAGAAAAGTGAAAAAAGCCATTGAGCATAGTTTTCTCGTCGCCTCTATGTGGCAAGTGCGAGGAAACCAAAGGCGGCTCATTGGCTTTGCGCGTGCTACTTCCGATCATGCATTTAATGCGACTATCTGGGATGTAGTCGTCCACCCTGACTTTCAAGGTAAAGGAATGGGTAAAGCATTGATGAAATACGTTCTCAAAAAACTGCGCAGCGAAGAGATTAGCAATGTTACTCTCTTTGCCGATCCTCATGTTGTCGATTTCTACCGGACTATGGGTTTTATGCCCGATCCCGAAGGCATCAAGGGCATGTTTTGGTATCCTCACTAAATCCTTTATAGAAATAAAACACCTTCCCACCCAAAATTTTAGTTATAATTGCCGAAATCTACTAAAAAATTAATGTCAGGGTTCAGCCTATAATTCAGCGACCACCTTGATTGTGAAGCTAACACAGCATTCCCGATCTGAATATGTGTTAGCAGACGCAAAAAAAAGTTAGTAAATATCTACCACTTCTGATATAATCAGATTAACGCTTTGTGAAAAGCATCAAGGTAGAAGTAGTTGCTGTGTAGCTGCGAAACTCTCAAACTTTTGGATTAAGAGTCAATCGCTCTACTGAAGTAGATGAATTAACCGGGATGTAGCGCAGCTTGGTAGCGCGCCTGCTTTGGGAGCAGGATGCCGCAGGTTCAAATCCTGTCATCCCGATTTAAAATTAAAACCGTAGTTTCATTAGTGTAACTGCGGTTTTTTGCAATTTGTAATAAGAAAAAACAATAGTTAGCCTAAGTTTCTCGCTGGTAAATAGCTGTGCTACCCAATTAGATATTTTTGCGGAGTAATTTAATATGCCTATTCTGGTCGTAAGCTATTGGGTAAGCTATCATAAGACAAATTTGCTCCCTAGCAGCTACTAATCTACTAAATAGATTTATATACATTGTTCAAGATTTGAGCCAATATTACATGCAAGGCAATTGGAACGATTCACTATATAATGGCGTCATTTATAGCTGGGTAAAGAAAATCAAATGACATTTAAGGCGGAAATAATTTGAGCAATTTGTAGTTACTGTGTCGCCCTATCTAAAAAGTACGTACTACGTTTGGTGATGCAGAGCAAGTATAGGCAGAGCAACATTGAAAAACAGCACCATTTAAGGCTGAAGACCATAATATAGCAATCCTAAATTATCGGGGAATATCAATCTTTGAGCGTTGTCTATTCATTTAATAGCCACCACAAATTTTTCACATTTCTAAGAGATTGCTATATAACTAAAAAAAGTTGGTGCTGCGGAAATCCAACTATTTATCTGAGGTAATTGAATTGTTGACACAAGGAGTAGTCATGAAATCATTGGTTCGCTGGGGCGCAACATTAGCTATTGCTGGTAGTGTATTATCAGGGGCGTTGCCAGTAATCGGCAATCTCCAAGCAATGGCTTTACCACAAGATCAGGTAGAGAAAAAACTCCAAGAAGTACCTGTATTTACCCTGACCAATGCTAAAGGTGAATTCATCGTTATTTCTAGAAACAATCAGGGTAAGCAGATCTCTCAAGTAGGATTTTTTATTAGCAAGCAAGATGCGCAGAAATTTTTAGACAATCGCCTCAAGAAAGAAAATCCACAGTTAGCAAGCACCTTGCAGGTCAGACCTTTATCTTTAGCAGACTACTATAAAATAGTGCTAGAAGGTAAGAAGAAATCTGATTCTGTTTTTTATACTTTAGTACCAACCCAACAACAGGTAGAATCAGCCAGAACTTTATTAAATCAAAGCGGTCAACAAGGACAGCAATTTAATGGTATTCCCTTGTTTGTACCCAAATTTAAGAAAGATAATAGCTATCTGACCATCCCTTTGGCACAAGGTAATGAGCGCTACATTCCCTTCTTTTTTGAAAAAGAGCAAGCAGTCAGTTTGTTAGACCAATTTAAAAAAGCTGCGCCACAAGAGGGAGCGAATACAGAAATTCAAGTAGTAGATTTGTATGGCGTGATTGAAGCACTCAGCAGCAGCAACGATCCTGGGATGAATAAAATTGTCCTGTATCCATCGCAGGAGTCAATCAATTTTATTCGCTCACTAGCACCTAACTCCCCTAAAGGAAATCAATCGCCAAATGCTAGACCTGCTGCACCTGCGCCGAAAAAATAGTCAATCTAGGACTTACGTAATGTATAAATAGTCCAGGATGTATGCTGGAAGAGTTGTTTGGACTGTTGGACTAGTATTTAGGTAGGTAACAAGCGATCGCATTGGAATAGACCAAAAACTAAATTATCCTAAAATTTAGGAATTGTCGGCTGCGTCAGTGAAAGTTGTTGCTCTCCTAACGCACCCGACAACTTAAATTTTTTATTTGGTGCAGGTCAATGCGTAAGTCCTATGAAGTTTAAGAATACACAGCCAAAAGCAGTTTCTGGGTTAGAACTTTGGCAGTGGCGTCAGAATGCAATTCAAGCGGCGATCGCTCATGATGTACCAGTCGCAGAAGTTGATTGGTTACTCCAAGAGGTAGCTAGCTTAGATCGGTTAGCGCTGCGTTTAGAATCTTTCAAAAACTGGCCGCAGATTCAATTAGAGTTACCTTTAGCGGATTTAGAACTGTTGTGGCAAAGGCGGTTATGCGATCGCTTTCCTGTACAGTATATTGCCGGGGTGACACCTTGGCGACAGTTTAAAATTGCTGTATCGAGTGCAGTTTTGATTCCCCGTCCAGAAACAGAATGCTTGATTGATTTAGCTGTAGCTGCGGCTAATGATAGCCAAATTACTCCAGCGTTACAACAAGGACATTGGGCAGATTTGGGGACTGGGAGTGGAGCGATCGCACTAGGATTAGCTCATGTGTTTCCCAAAGCCACCATTCACGCCGTTGATTACAGCCTGGATGCTTTAGCGATCGCCACAGCAAATGCCGAAAATTTGGGACTGAGCGAACGCATACAATTTTATCAAGGTTCTTGGTGGCAGCCACTCACACATTTAAAAGGTCAGTTTAGTGGTATGGTATCAAATCCACCCTATATCCCTACAAGTACTTTACCGACATTACAACCAGAAGTAATGCTCCATGAACCACATTTAGCTTTAGATGGCGGTGCTGATGGTTTAGATTGCATTCGTCATTTAATTGAAATCTCTCCTAGTTATTTACGTCCTGGTGGAGTGTGGCTGATTGAAATGATGGCAGGACAAGCGAAAATAGTGCAGGAACTATTGCAAAATCAAGGTAGCTACTACAATATTCAAATTCACTCTGATTTAGAGGGAATTGAACGCTTTGCAGTTGCTTATGTGAATGCTAATTATTGATCCCAATTTTGTTCAAACTACAAACTTGATTATTTAAATCTAGAAAAAATAATCAATTAACAGCCTGTTAAGAGCTTGGTAATTTCATAATATTCAGCTTATAAAAAAGACTTAACTAAAAATTAATCTAAATCCCGGATATATAGAAATCTGGGTTGATTTTGTAAATTACTTGCCAAGGAAGAAAATAAAGAAGAGGCAATAGAGGAAGAAACGAGGGAATAAAAGTGTAATGAGTTTTGTTAAAAAATCAAATAAAAATTAGATAAGAAACATATAAATGTCAAAGTATTTGAGTTAAAATTCATCACAATCCCGATTAAGGGTGATAATTTATAACTAAGTATTACTGAGACATAATCTGCTGTAAGCTGAATAAATGAATTACGAAACAGCTCGCAAAATCCTGATAGACCAAACATTAACAACCGAAGATCGCTCAGATTCCTTGTTAACGCGGATGAAACAGGGAAAACCGCCAGTTCCCGGTCAAATTACTTCGATTTTGTTGGCGTTGAAAGTGGTATTTGAAGCTCTCAAAGAAGCCTCTACTCTCGATAGAGACTTAGCCTACGCGCTGTTTGAGTTAAGTATTAAGACTCAACAGCTTTTTGCTGCTGGGCGGAAAGTTGGTGTTGAATGGCCGCCATTATTAAAGGAAGATTTGCTACGAATTTCTCTAGCAGCTGAAAGTATTTTTTCTGGTCAATGGCATACCTCACCTAATACAGGGTTCGGAGGGTAATCGCTGATATTAGGGAACAAAGGCAGAGGGCAGATGGCAGAGAGCAGAAGAGAAGCGAGAAACTGTATTTTGCTATCTGGTATTAGTTTAGAGTCACTAAAATTATTTATGGGAATTCCTTCTGTCTTCTGCCTCCTATGTTCTGCCTTCATCAACGATTGCGCAATTCTGCTTCTAATTTGTCTAAATCGCTTTTGAGTAAAACTGTCATTTGACCGGTGAAAGCTTTGCCTGTTTTAGGCTGGGCAACTTCTACCCAATAAGCAAAGCGATCGCCTACTCGTAATTCTCCCTTTAAAGCTTCTCTAATAGGAGTTTTAGCCAACCGGGCTGAGTTAATTGCACTTTGATTAGGATATTGATAAAGTACCTGCCCGCGCTTAAAGTCTTGATAGATATCTATTCCATAAATTACTCGTAAAGCCTCTTGCAAGCGATCGGATGTCATGCCGTTAACTGCATCATACATAGTAATGCGCTCATTACGAATCATGCTGCGGTCTTTAGTAAAAGCTACTTTACCAGGCGGTAACACCGATGCTAAAAAGGTAAATCGTTGAGCTGCTGTATCACTCTTTTGTATAAATAAGCGCTCTCCACTTCTAGGGCGTAGCGTAGGATGTGCTTGAATCCAAGTAGTTACTTCTTCTGTTGGTTGTCCTGGTAAAGCGTTGGCTTGGGAATCAGCAAGCATTCCCACAGCTAACCAAGAAAAGAAAGAAACAGGTATCAAAAAAGTAAGCAGAGGTTTTTTTAGCATTTTCAAAATCGGGTACTATATCGCGAGGTAATCATAGTTTTCCCGTTTTGCTGCCAAATTATTTCATATAAATTTAAAAAAGATTGCTATGCCAGTACGTTATTTTACTGATGAATGGGCATTGGGCATTGGGCATTGGGCATTGGGCATTGGGCATTGGGCAATTCTCCTGTTTGTGTCCCTAATACCCTGTACCTCGCTTCATGCTTTCAGCGCTACTTTGATGACTTTGCGGGCTTTCATGTCATTAAATACTTGTGCTAAATCCTTTAAGGGGCGATGTTCGCTAATTAGTAGTTCTAAAGGATGTTGACGACTAGCGATCGCGGCGAGGGCGGCGCGGACATATTCAGGAGTGTTGTGAAATACGCCTTTTAAGGTTAATTCGCTGTAGTGTAATTGTTCTGTGTTGACTGTAATAGTGGTGTCTCTGGGACAACCACCAAATAAGTTGACGGTTGCGCCGGGACGAGCAGAGGCGATCGCAGTTTCCCAAACGCTGGGTACACCAGTGGCTTCAATCACGATATCTGCGCCCCATCCTTGGGTAAGTTCTTTGACTACTTCGGGGATATCGGGAATTTGATGATAGTTAAATGTCTGGGTTGCACCTAATTTTTTACCAATTTCTAGTCTGCGATCGCTACCGCCCCACAGCCAAATCTCGGCTGTCTGTTTCTCTGCTAGGGCGGCGACAAACATCAGCCCGATCGCCCCATCTCCCAGCACTACAATCCTGTCTGCTGGTTTGATTGGGGTACGCCCTAACCCATGCAATACACAAGCTAAGGGTTCGGTCATGGCTGCTAATTCATAGGGCAAGTCATCGGGAATAGGTAATAAATTATGCTGGACTATGGGCGCAGGAATTTTCAGATACTGAGCAAAAGTCCCATTATTCCAGGTCAAATTGGGGCATAAAGAATATTCTTGGCGTTGACAGAAAAAGCAATTCATGCATGGGGCGGAATTATTCGCGACGACGCGATCGCCTATTTGCCAACCTGTAACACCTGCACCTAAAGCGACAATTTGCCCAGCTGCTTCATGACCAAATAAAGTCGGTGGTTTCAGCATTTTGGCATGACCACCACGCCGCCATACTTTTAAATCTGTGCCGCAAGTTGTCGCCGCTTCTACTTGAATTACTACTTCACCAGCAGCGGGAGTCGGATCGGCTACTTCCTCTAAGCGTAAATCTTCTTGACCATAAAGCAAGGCTGCCAACACAACTTTTGACCTAAAATTACTGACTTCACCTGATTTTATAACGCTTCGCGTGTCAGTTGTCAGTTGTCAGTTGTCAGTACTGAAATTTTTGAAACCTCACAAATTAACAAAAGGCAGACAAGAGACGCAAAGAAGGAAAAACTGATAAATCTCAGCAATATTCCTTCTGCCTCCTGCCCTCTGCCCTCTGCTTTTTGAGATTATGAATTGACTGTCGGCTGAGGAATTACGCCTGTATTTCGGGTTTCTGCATTCGACAAGCGACCCAACGTTAATAATGGTACTTCTTGCCGACAAGATAGACAAAACCAATAAACTTCACTATGCCGAATATGGCGCAGGAGGGAACCACCACAACATGGGCAGGTGTTGGTTCTCATACTCATACCGATGTCCTCCTTTAAAAAGATGTTGATGTAATATACACAAAAAATTTTGTTTGATTAAAACTGAATTTTGGCAGCATGAATGTGCCCATTCAAATCTACGCGCTGTTGAATAATTTTTTCGTAGATTGCTTCATAGCCGTTAACCATTTGGGTAACGCTAAATTTGTTTTCTACGTGTTGGCGACAGGCTTGGCGATTGAGTTTTAAAGCTTGGGGAATCATCTGTGCCATCTGGTCATAACTTTGACAGATAAAACCTGTTTCCCCCTGAGCAATAACTTCTGGTACTGAACCGAGATTCATTGCAATTACTGGCGTCCCAGTTGCCATTGATTCAATCATTACTAACCCAAAAGGTTCTTGCCAGGTAATGGGAAAAAGAGTGATAGCAGCATTGCCTAATAGTTCAGCTTTTTGTGCGTGGTTAACTTCACCAAGATATTCAATTTGCTGACCATCTATATGGGGGGCAATCTCTTGTTTAAAAAACTTCGAGTCTACGTCATCAATCTTTCCTGCCATCTTCAAGCGCCAACCACTTTGCTTGGCAATGGCGATCGCATGGTGCGGCCCCTTTTCGGGGGAAAAGCGCCCTAGGAATGCCAAATATTCTGGTTCTTGAGGTTGTTTTTTAAAAGGGTAATCTTCTGGGTTAATGCCGTTGTAAACAGTGCCAAAATAGTTTAAATCTATTTGCCGCTGTGCATTACTAATACTGATGTATGGTTGTTTTTTATGGTGACCAAAGGCGATGCGGTTATCCTTGGTAAAGCTGCCGTGGAGAGTATGTATCGTTGGTGTTGATACTAGACTCGCTAGGGATAGGGACGAAATTCCTACATGGGAGTGAATAATGTCAAATTCCGGCGATCGCTGGTAAACCTGGCTAAGTTCCAACATTTCATACACGGCATACTCTTTGACATTTGGATCTAAGCGTAATGCTCGTGGATAAACTGCTTCTAAATTAGCCAAAGTTTGGGAATCGCCAGAAGCGAATAAAGTGACTTCATGACCGCGACGAACTAATTCATCGGTCAAATGACTCACTACCAGTTCAATTCCTCCGTATGTTGGAGGTGGAACTCTTTCCCATAAGGGGGCAACTTGAGCTATTTTCATATGTCTTGGTTCAGCCGATTTAATAGTTCTCTAGATGAGAACTTTAGTTAACTTTTGAGGGCAAAGAATTTATACTTAATCTTCTGAAATTTAAATTAACCAAATTCATGCCCGCAAGTGCAATATCGGTTAACCGTACCATTGAAACAGCACCAATAAATTTCAGATAATCAGTGATTGCCTCAGACGACTACAATACAAAGATACAATCAACTGTAACTCCTTTCATCTATCTTGGGGATCAATTAAACAATTGCCTATTCTGTAACTTAACCTACTGATTTAAAAATTTTGTAGCTCAAAATACTAAAATTTACCTTGGGATCAATTCTTCTTAGGAATGATTTAGGGGAAAATGGCTAGAATCATAGGTAAGAGACAAATATTAAAAAAAAATAAAAACCCTTTAATTAATAATTAATTAATGAATTTATGTAAATAAAGGTTAAATGAAAATCGCCACTTGGAATGTTAATTCAATTCGCACTCGCCTAGAACATGTCACTGATTGGTTAAACCAAAATTTGGTTGATGTGCTTTGCTTGCAAGAGACAAAAGTTGTAGATCGAGATTTTCCGCGATCGCCTTTTGAACAATTAGGCTACCATGTTTATTTTTCTGGGCAGAAATCATACAACGGCGTAGCTTTAATTAGTCGTCAACCGCTGTTAGATGTCAGTATGGGGTTCACACCAATTGTGCCCAATTTACAACCAGAATGGGACGAACAAAAACGAGTAATTACGGGAATTATTGATAATGTGAGGATTGTGAACTTATATGTTCCTAATGGTTCATCTATAGGTAGCGAAAAATACGAATATAAGCTGCGCTGGTTAACAGTATTACGGCAGTATTTGCAACTATTATTAAAATCCCATGAGGCAATTTGTGTTTGTGGCGACTTTAATATTGCCTTAGAAGCTCAAGATATTCACGATAAAGTCAAAGCCGAAACTCATATCATGTCATCCGAAGCCGAACGCCAAGCGCTTAGGGATGTGCTTTCATTGGGATTTGCTGATGCTTTTCGTAAATTTAACTTGGAAGGTGGAAACTACAGTTGGTGGGACTATCGCGCCGCATCCTTTCAGCGCAATTTAGGCTGGCGAATTGACCATCATTATCTAACGCCAGTTCTTTACGAGCGTGCTACCAGCTGCATTATTGATGTCGCGCCGAGAAAATTAACCCAGCCTAGCGACCATACGCCAGTGATTGTGGAATTTTGATTGGGGAAATGGGTAAGGTATTCGGCTTTTAAGTTGCACAATTCATCGTGATGGCTGTTGACGGTTGACTGTTGACTGTTGACTGTTGACTGTTGTACGGGCGGGTTCACAAATATCCTCACTGAATCAACGATAATTCTCAATAAACCCGCCCCTACTGATGGTTGACGGCGCTGATTAGGAGTTATGCAATTTAGAGGCGCATTAGCTTATTTCCAGGCTTCCCCTATGGTTTGATCGGCGCTGATACTACACCCTTGGCTTCGAGGATGGATGCAACTTTTAAAATTAAGGCTTCGTTGTAAGGTGCGGCGATTAATTGCACGCCTAGGGGGAGAGAATTAGGGCGCTGAATTGGTACTGATAATACAGGTAAGCCAATAAAAGATAATGGTTGGGTAAATAAGCCGAGGTGAGGACGAACTAACATTTCCTCACCATCTAAAATCATAGTTTGTTGACCAATTAACGGGGCAGCAATGGGTGTGGTGGGGGCGAGAATGAGATCGACATGGGTAAAGATTCTCCGCAGACGATCGCGATACCATCTTCTAAAGCGCTGGGCTTGTAGATACCATTGATTGGGGATTAACGCCCCAGCTAAAAAGCGATCGCGTGTGGCAATATCAAAGTCTTGCGGACGCGATCGCAATTTAGTTAAATGTAAATTTGCCCCTTCACTGGCTGTAATGATAAAAGCGGCTGCTCTCGCCCGTTCTGCTTCTGGTATGGTTACGTAATCATTTACACCTAAAGCTTGGGCTACCTGTTCCACTACGGCTAAGGCTTCTGGGGCTGCACCCTTAGCAAAATAATCATCGGCAATGGCAATTTTGATACCAGATAGATTGTCATCGAGTTGTGGTAAAGATAATTCTGGCGGTAGTTTTGTACATACCGGATCACGATTGTCCGATCCTTGGAGAATATCAAATACTGTGGCAATATCCCGCACCGAACGGGCAAAAGGGCCGACATGATCCAGACTGGTAGAAAATAAAGCTACCCCAGCACGAGACAATCTGCCATAAGTGGGTTTGAAACCGAAGATTCCACAAAAAGCCGCCGGAACCCGAATTGAACCGTTAGTATCCGAACCTAGGGTTAAAGGCACCAAATCCGCCGCTACCGCCGCTGCTGAACCACCAGAAGAACCCCCAGCTACGCGCTGTAAATCATGGGGGTTGTGAGTAGCACTGTAATGGGAATTTTCCGTCACAAATCCATAGGCGTACTCATCCATATTTAAAGCGCCAACCAACACCGCACCAGCTTGCTTTAATCTAGAGACTGCTGTTGCATCTTGGGTAGCTGGGGGATTTTCGGCATTAATTTTCGCACCGGCGAGAGTTGTCAATCCAGCGATATCGTAGAGGTTTTTCGCTGCAAAAGGTACACCAGCCAACACCCCTGGATCATTACCTTGGGCTATTTCTTTGTCAATTTTGCTTGCATCTTTTAAAGCTGCTTCCGCAATTATCGCTGTAAAACAATTAAGTTGGCGATCGCGTGCCGCAATTTTAGCTAACGCTTCTTGAGTTACCTCCACCGCGCTAACTTTACCCTCACGCACAGCCGCAGCTATAGATACAGCATCATTCATGGTTCAAACACTGGTGCAACTTCAACTTCTTCTGGTATGGGGAATTCAGTTACAAGGGAAGCGATCGCTTTAATTCTCTCAAAATTTGCCACTACCCCATCACGATATTCATCGCGCAACTGCAAATCCACCAACAACGCCATTTTATCTACATACTCACCAACGTCAAACCCCTGACTCTCCATCTTCCTTCGTGCCCTTTGCGTCTTTGCGGTTTTTCTTCTCAATTTATAACTTCTGGCGGCAAATTAAACAAACCGTCTTCCCCAGATTCCCAGTCAACAACCTGAAACACAGCATCAATATTTAGCTCACCATAAATATGGGGAAATAACTCGCCTACTTCCGCCTCCTCATAACGAATTTTAGATGTAACTTTATCAGTATCAATAAATAGTAATAGCAATTTCTTTTGATTGCGAAAAAATCTATTTGCTACTTTAACTAATTGCTGAGATTCCGAACAATGGATAAAACCCTCACTATCCAATGAATCAGCGCGATAGCTACCGAGGATTTTTGCTTGTTGCCATTGTTGTGCTGAGGTAATGTGAAAGATAGTTTTCATGAAATTGCAGCGCTGCTAACTACTCTCATTGAATATATTCCAGCACTGCCACAAAATGCGCTCTGCTAGCTAGGTTTAATTTTTCCATCCCCGTGAGGGGTAATTAATTGAAAACACGCTAGAGTTGTTAGCCTAGCGGAAACAATTTCGGTTTACATCCCCGTAAAGGGGAATTAATTGAAAAGTGTTTACCAGCATTACTTCCATCTGGCTCTTGACAAAGAGTTTCCGTCCCCGTGAAGGGGAATTAATTGAAAACTATGGCTGGCATTACAGCCTGGTCAAAGACTAGGTCGGTTTCCGTCCCCGTGAAGGGGAATTAATTGAAAACCGCTGGATTAATCCCTGCTTATCAGGGGCTTCTTGGAAGGTTTCCGTCCCCGTGAAGGGGAATTAATTGAAAACTTTCTTCTTAAAATAAGCAGAGATGATCGTTCTTAAAAGTTTCCGTCCCCGTGAAGGGGAATTAATTGAAAACTACTTTTTTCTACGTGATCTATTGATAGAACACATTCCAAGTTTCCGTCCCCGTGAAGGGGAATTAATTGAAAACTACAGCAGTTAGTGGTTTGTTCGGAGCCGCTACTATTGGTTTCCGTCCCCGTGAAGGGGAATTAATTGAAAACTGAAAAGTTTTTGACAGTTGCATTGGCAATCTTGCTGGTTTCCGTCCCCGTGAAGGGGAATTAATTGAAAACCCTACCCTTTTAGAAGCCTTATCCAGAGAGGATTACAGATACCCATTTTCGCGGGGGGTGTAACTTAACTGTCAATAAGCTCAAATTATTGATAATTGAAGGCTAGTAGACCATGCTCAAAAGGTTACTGTGTAAGCTTTTCGCGGGGGTCAACGAAAGAATCAGGGTTTTGGATATTGCTCTACCCCCGCTAAAAATTTACGTATGTTTAGCCAAAACAAATACTTTTGCTTTCACTTGGAAACGTCATATTAAGTTTTCAAGGTTCTGTGAAATTATTTGAGAGTATAACAGAGTACGCTGGAAGTTTCACTCTGGAGACTACAAACGTAACATAACATCAAAATATTCTAGAGGGCATGGCAGTGCCAGTGCCCCTACAATATGTCGCATTCTTTTTTCCAATTGGTATTAAACTGCGAATTGCTTTCTGATCACGGGAATTGTTTTCTGATCACGCAAATTGCTTTCTGATCACGGGAATTGTTTTCTCAAACTGGGGTTTGCTTTGTGTTTTCGGTATATTCAGCAAAAAAAGCTGATATTGCTTTATTTTTTGCGTAATTTACTTATTAAATAGCAATTAACCCTAACAAAAATGGTTCTTCAGTAGCTATTATGCCAAATTATTAGTTATAGCACTCATATAAACACAAAAAAAGCATCTTTATTTTGCCAAAAGCCTTATATGTATTGACAT
>NZ_JACJRE010000091.1 GCF_014697075.1 Tolypothrix sp. FACHB-123
TAAATACTTTCGATATAAATGTTGTCATTACCATCAGCAGTATTCAGGTTAGTTTCACCGTTGTGGGTGCTTTCTACAGAAACGTTATCCTCACCATCACCTGTTTGCAGATTGAGTTTCTCAAAGCTACCGTAGTTAATTTTCCCACCCATTCCCAAGCCGCGAATTTCGTTGTCTGTGACAATGGCGATATTATCTTTGCTATCTCCAGAATCATCTACATTTAAGATATCCTTACCTATACCACCACTGATGGTTAGGGTAGCATCAATGTTATCCAGAAGTCCGCCAGTAGTTGGATATTTACTACCAACATTAATAACATCATCGCCTGATTTTGATCCGAGATAAGTTTTACTGTCTATTCTCCGCACATTAAAGATATCAGAATCTTTATCGGTGTAAAGTTCTGTCCCTTGAGAATAAATCGCACCAAAAATATTAACTAAACTACCGTTGGTATCTTGATTGTTTTTATCTGCGTTAATTACTACCTTTTGATCTGAGATGATTGTAGCAGTGGTATTTATTTGGAAGTTATCACCAACTAAGAAAGAGATATTTTTGGCTGCATTAATGTTAGCGTTATCAATTAAGAGCAGGTTTTCATCCAAATTAGAACTTTCATTAACCGTTAGCTGAATATAATCCTTGTCGCTAACAAGTTGTTTGATATTGACACCACCAGCAACTTCTGTAAGTTCAATATAACCTCCTGTGACGACATCAAGAGTACCCTTAATATTGCCTGTATTACCATCAATATCGAGTAAATTTTGATGATCTAAGAAAGAAGTATTACCAACAAAATCAGTATTACCTTGAAGATTAGTGCTAGTTATACCTGCATCAATAATGATGTCGTTTCCGGTAATAATCTTGGTAAATTCGTAAATTGCAGAAACTGGTGTTGTGCTATCAGTAGTTTGATTAATTAGCAAATTAATATCACCTGTAGTAGCAGTCATCTTGGCAACATTAACAGTCACAGGATTGCTATCTAACTGTTTTGCCGTTAAGTCGAGGAAAACTGAATTTTGTGCTTCTATTTGCAGATTAATCTGACTAGATGGGACATCATCAGTAATCGGATGATAATCTTGATTCAGTTGAGCAATAATTCTTTGGCTATCTGTACCAATACTACCATTAACAGCCGTCAAACTTAAATCACGGGTAATAATTTTATGTCCATCTCGACCAATAATACCACCTGTACTAACTAAGTCAGTGCGATCGTGAGGACTATCTATTATACCTTGGAGAACCAAGTTAGAATTACCGTTATTTTCAATGGTGACAACAGTGGGGTTAACGGGTAAAGGATCTTCTGGAGGAATATTGGTAGTAGCAATATTTTTATTTTCTTCTTTGACGTTGACTTGATCGTATTTAATCTCAGGTAATCCGACAATATTAATTACTGAGATATCATTGATCACTAAATCTTTGCTGGAATTATTAATGATTTGAACTGTATCGTAAGCAGGATTATTTACTGAATATTTACCGTTGTCAGTAAACTTACCGTTATCAAACATTTCATCTGTACGTTGAGGAATAATAAAGTTTATCCCGCCAACTTGGATGTTTTCTACATCATCAACAATTACTTCTGTAGCAGTGATATTAGCAGTTATATTGTTGCTTTGCTGAATAATATTGCCGTTAGAATCAATAACGAGAATAGGATTAACATCATGTCGGTTGATGATCACAGTAGAATTAAAATTAATCCAAGGTGTCGGTGTATATTCTTCGTCGTCGTCGTCTTCCTCACCAAAGTCCATTGTAATTGTAAATAAGCCTAAATCTAATTCCCAAGCTAAATCGCTATGTGCTTTGGTGGTTTTATTGAAGCTTTCAAAATCACTTTCAACATTGAGAATAGTTGCTTCAATGGTAGAGTCAACCTCTGTTTGAACCTTAGCAACTAGAGGCATAATATTAGTCGCATCAGAATCGGTATCACCACCTAAACCATCACAATCTGCTTCAGCGATCGCCCGACTCACTACATTTTTATACTCAGCATTGAGGTTGACTTCATCACCCTTTAGATAAGCGCCTGTAGCGATGTTGACGACGGCATCAGATCCAGTAATATCTACCTTAGCATGGGCATCAATATTACCAATTAAACCAGCACCTTCAGATTCAGCGCGAGATTCAACTTTAAAAGTATCAACAATAGCTGTAACGTTTAAATGACGACCTTCTAGACGAACATTAGCATTAACATTAGTAGTATTGCTACCATCAAATTTGACACTACTATCTGCATCTGCATCCGCATAGATACCAGCACCATCGGCTGCTGCTTTAACATTAGTATCAGTATTGCTAGATGAACCTAATAACAGCGTATCGTTAGAAATAAGTTCAGCATTATCTTTAATGGTAGTTGTCGTATTGTGAGTAATATTAGCATGGGCTTCAGAATCAGCAAAGGTAATAGCCGATCCGGCACCACCGTAACTCTTAATAGTGAGATTTTGATCTGATTGGCTAGTTACTTGAATATTACCATCAGCTTTAATCTTGGCAGAAGTACCAATATAGGTGTTATGAGTTTTGTCGATCGTGACATTAATTTCTGAAGCACCAACAGCGATCGCGCCAGCAACATCTGCATCTGTACCACCTGTCAGTGATACACTAGCTAAACCTGTGACTGCAACATTACCCTTTGCTGTAATCGAAGTGCGATCGCCTACATAGGTGTTCATCGTTGGGGTAATATTCAGGGTTGCTTCTGTACCTGTACCACCAATTAAAGCACCTGCTGAAGCTTGAGCATAAACAGAAAACCGATTATCCCCTTGACTGGGTACAGAAGCAACCGCACCAGTAGAGAAGGAATGTTTATCTCCGGTGGCAGTGCTATTATCTAAATCAAAATGGAGGTTATGTTGTCCACTAGAAGCACTGGTTAAGTCAATAGCGCTATCTTTACTAAAGAGGTGATTTGTACCAGTTCCCGTTAACCCAGTTGTACCAAGGGTTAAAGCTACTCCTGCTTTAGTTGCACTTAGTTGGAAACTATTCGCAGTCGCACCAATCACATAATAGGGTTTTCCAGTTTCTAAACCGGTAACATTAAGTGCGGTAATACTGTGGAAACTAGCTTGAGCAGCGCTGGTAAGATTGATAGCAGTACCATTCTTAGTAGCTGAGAGTTTAAAGTGATTGTCATCTACTTTAATGACAAAATATTTTTGTCCACTAGTTAAACCACCTATGGCTGTGCCTGTGGTACTGTAAACAATCTCTTCACCATTATCAAAACCGTGTTTAGCTGAATTAAAGGTATCACTACTGGTAAGATCAGCCTCTAAGTTGAAAATACTATCCTTACCTTTAGCATCCGCAGGAATAGTATTTACGATCGCCACCTGTGCCGATCGAGTTTGATAGGTGACTAGATCGCCATTACTAAAACCATGACTATTAATCGTAATTTGATTGGCAGCAATATTTGCCAGGGTTGTACCTTGAGTAACGGAAGGATCAGGCCAAGCAGGTACTAATTTAATCGTCTTGCTATCTAGGACTTTAACATAATAACTATTGCCTGATGTTAAACCACCAATAGCTGCACCACCTACTGCTTCGTAAACAACTTTTTGTCCATTGGTAAAAGCATGATTACGACTAAATGTGATTTTATTGGCTGGAATATCAATTTGAGATGCGTCAAACTCACTACCTAATTTGAGAGTTTGATTATCCACTTTAATCACTTGATAACTCGAACCACTGGTTAAACCACCGATATCAGTACCACCACCATTGAGATAAACTACCGTCTCACCTGTTTGGAAACCGTGATCCTTACCAAAATTAATTGTATCTGAGCCATTATTAACCGTATTAGCAGGATTAAAACTATTATCACCAGAACTTAAGGGTTTACCTAGTAAACTTTTAACTGTGACATTATTAGCATTGAGGTTAACATCTGCACCAATGTAGGTATCTATATTCGGTTTCGCATTGACTTCAGCCAGAGAAACACCTACAGCTAATGCACCAATGCTGACACCTTTAGCTTCCGCATCACCATCAACGGTAGCATCAGAAATCACTTGAACATCATTATTAACTTGAATCTTGCTATTATCGCCAATATAAGCTTTAACGGTTGGTGAAATATTTGCTTCTGGTACTGAACCATTACCAGAAACAATACCGCCACTAGCTGCTTGCGCGATCGCCGATACAACTTCCTTAGCGGTAGCATTAACAGTTAAGTTATTCGTATTTTGAATCGTGACATTATTACCGAGATAAGCTTGAGTTGTACCAGTTTCTTCCGTATTAGCAATAACTACTCCCGCCGCAACAGCACCAGCAGAAGCACCCCAAGCTTCTGCTTGAGAATTAGAAGATGAACCAGCCAGCACATTTAGATTATTAGCTTGGTTAATAGTTGTCCCTGCACCAATGTAAGCATTAGTATTATTGTGGGAAGTTAAATAAGCAACTGCTGCGCCTAAACCAACTAAACCAGCAGTACCTGCGATCGCCTGGACTTTGTTTTGATCAATTAAACCATTTGCTTGAACACCAATATTACCACCTGCACTTAAAACCGCATTAGCAGCAAGGTAAGCTGAGGTATTATGGGTGACATTAGCAATACCTACAGAACCACCTGCACCCAAGAAACCACCATAAGCTACAGCACCAGCAATCACACCAAGTTTAGTTGTTTCATCGCTATAAACATAAATATTGCCACCTGCATTAATTGTGCCACCGATGAAAGCAGTTGTTCCTTGAATACCCGTCGGGATAGTAGACAGGTCATTAGTAATATCTTTCTTGGTATTAATATTACTATTACCTGAACTATCTTTACCCATGCCGTCCATTTCCACTAAGCGAGCATCTACTATAGATTTAGTATTATTTGCGGCTTGATTGGCATCACTTGACATTCCCGCACTCACATTAACAATAGAAATTGCACCGGATATTCCTAGTCCAACACCACCAGCAGCAGCTACAACTACGGAGTTAACATTTTTCTTGGTTCTAGCTTCTACTTCTATATCTTTGAGGGTGTTTACTGTGGCATTATTAATATAGGCAAAAGTACCATTTTTTACTGTTGTGACATCAATGGTAGCACCAACTCCAGCACCGCCAAAAGCGCCTGCACCTGCCTTAATATCAACATTACTATCATTAGCAGCCTTAACTAAAACGCTTTGTTGACTATTTGCACCCGTGTTATTTTTGTTAATGTTACCGCCATTAATATAAGCTTGAGTGTTGTCTTGAAAGGAATTAACGGCAATACTTCCGGCTAAACCGAGTCCACCTGCGGATACAGTACCAATTGTGGTATTCAGATTTTCTTTGCTGGTAGCAATTACAGCTAAACCGGACATTACCTGAGTATTACCACTACCATCAGCTAAAGGTACAGTCAAACTATTATTACCCAAGGCATTGACATTAGCAGCAATAAGATAAGCTTGGGTAGTATTGTTGAGGTTATTAACAACTATGGTTGCACCCACACCAGCTAAACCTCCACTGATCGCACCACCGCCAGTTGTCATACTATTAATGGAATTAGCCAAAACACCAACACTACCACTAGCTGTGACATTACCACCTTGAATATAGGCAAAAGTGGTATTGCTCATTTCATTCACAGCAACCGAACCAGCTAACCCAACATATAGTCCAAAAGAACCACCCACAGCAACTGTTTCAATTGTGCCTTGGTTATTTGCATTGATCAGAACATTACCAGTGGTATTAATGGTTGCATCTTGGCTATAGGCTCTAACGGTATTACCAATATTGTTATAAGCTACAGCCGCCCCAACGCTACCACCTAAACTAACGCTGAGTTGTCCAGCTAGGGATTTAATTGTACTGTGATCTTGAGCAGAAATTTCTAGACTATTACCAGAAAGACTACCGTTGATGGCATAAGCCGTAATGGTATCAGTCATGTTATTAACTGAAACTGAACCAGTTAAAGCCACCTGTCCAGAAACAGAAGCACCAGCCGATAAACTTTCAATTTTGCTAGTTCCTGTGGCTGCAATTTTAATTGCTCCCCCTGTAGAAACATTACTGTTGGCAATATAAGCAGAGGTTAAACCACTAGAATTATTGATAGCTACAGCAGCGCCAATAGCTGCCGTTCCTGCGCCACTAATTTGACCTGCTAAAGACCGAATAGTGGCATTATTGGTAGCTAAAATATTGATATTTTGTTGAGTTTGAATGGTGGAATTATTACCGATATAAGCTAGAACTTGTGTACTAATATGATTAACTGTGACAGAACCACCAACAGCAAAAGTTCCTCCTCCTGCGCCTCCTGCGGTGATATTCTCAACTGTGGGGGAAATATCGGCTTGAATGGTCAGACCGTTATTCAAGGAGGTAACTTGAGAACCACTAATATAAGCGTTTACCGCATTACTGATATAATTAGTGGAAACCGAAGCACCTATGCCAGCAGTTCCCCCGACTGCGACTTGACCAGCAATAGATGAGATTTCTGAGTCATCATTGGCTTTAATACTAATTAATTGAGCAGCATTAACCTGACTATTATTGGCAACATAGGCTTTAGTAGCGGTATCAATATTATTAATCGACACTGAACCACCTACGGCTGCTGTTCCTGCTCCTGCACCGCCTACGGACGCTGATGCAATATCACCTGTTGAGGTAGCACTTAAACTAATTTGATTATTAATGGCAGTGACATTACTGTTATCAATGTAAGCAGAAATACCATTGTCTAAATCGTTGACGGCTAAAGAAATACCGACTGCGGCTGTACCTGCTCCGGCTATGTTGCCAGCTAGGGATTGAATTTTTGAGTTATTATTGGCAGATAAACTTATACCTGTGCCTGTAACATTTGCACCATTGGCGATGTAAGCTTTAGTCGCACCACCAATAATGTTAATGGAAAAAGAGCCGGACACCGCCCCCGAGCCTGTTGTCACTGCACCACTAGCAGATAGAGATTTAATGCTAGCAGCAGCATCAGCAGTCAACCCAACGTTGCTTGTAGCTTTAACTGTACTGCGATCAATATATGCCTGAGCTTCATTACTAATATAATTAACCGCGACCGAAGCGGCGATCGCGGCTGAACCTGTAGATAAACCCACTGCACCAGCTAAAGATTCAATCGTAGAGTTATCTTTACCTGTAAGATTAACCTTGGCAGCCTGAATATTAGAGTTAGCTTCTATACTAGCTTTACTGATGTTTTTAATGGTATTTACAGCAATAGAACCCCCTAGAGCAAAGGTTTTACCGCCGGCAGCACCTATGCTAATAGTGGAAATTTCGGAACTAGTTTGTGCTGTTAAAGACAGGTCATTTTGAGAGGTAATGGTAGAACCAGTAATATAAGCGCGATTGCCATTACTAATTTGATTAATACTAATACCTGCGCCAACTCCACCATTACCTAAAGATATGCCTACAGCACCTGCGAGAGCTTCTATATCATCACTAGCGATCGCTGTTACTTCTACTTTACCGTTAGCTGTCACAGTAGAATCAGCAATATAAGCTGCTAAGGAGCCATCAATGATATTAACGGATACCGAGCCAGCTAAACCTAAATCTTTACCACCTGCCAGTCCTAAAGATATAGTTTGAATGGTGCGATTAGAGTTAGCCGCAATCGTTAAGCTACTATTAGTCCCTAGGTTTGAACCTGTAATATAAGCGCTAGTACTGTCATTAATGCCGTTATAGGCAATAGCCGCACCAAAACCCATACCTTTAGATGCACCTACCGCACCGGATAAAGATTGGATTTTGGCATTATTATTAGCTTTGAGATTAATTACGCTGAGTGCTTGCTGACTATTAATATTACTGATAAATGCAGTAGTTTCACCATTAATAATATTGACAGAAACAGTTCCTGCGCCGCCTAAATTACCGCTAGAAGCACCGATCGCCCCACTTAAAGCCTGAATTTCAGTGTTATTTTCAGCAGTGATATCAAGTTTGCCAGTGTAATTGAGGCTAGAATTTTTGAGAGTCGCTTTGGTATTGTTGTTAATAATATTTACGCCAATTGCCGCACCGACTCCAGCCCTACCACCAAAAGCTACAGCACCAGCGATCGCAAAAATATCTGACTCATCCTTAGCTTTAATTAACAAATCGGTGAGTAAAACTAATACACCCCCGTCAATGTAGCTTTCGGTGGTATTAGTAATATTATTTACTGATACTGAACCCGCGATCGCAATTCCTTTTGAGCCTAAAGCACCTGAACCTCCCGCCGAAATTGAGAAAATATCGCCAGTGCGAGTTGCTTCCAAACTCAGGGAATTAGCTGACAAGGTAAGTTGCTCACCTGTGGTCGTGTTTTTTCCGGCAATATAGGCTTTAGTATCGCCAGAAATCAGATTAACTGCTACAGAACCAGCAATTCCTGTAGAAGAAGCATTTGGTTTATTGACAAAGGAAGCCGAACCAGAAATTGTATATAAATCAGTATCATTATTGGCTGTAATCGAGATATTACCCAGAGTTTTTATTTGTCCACTATCATTAACATAAGCTAAGACCTTATCGTTAACCAGATGAATTGATACATCTCCAGAAATACCAATCCCTGACTTACCTTGTTTTCCCTGGTCATTAGCCACATTCTCACCGCCCCCAGTACCTTTTGATGTAGCTTCTGGGGTTTCGGGGCGTTTTTCAATCCCGTCTGTGGGGCTGCCTGTTTCCGTTGATTTTTTGATCAGGTTAATATCAACAGGATCATCAACCTCTGCACTAGGATCTGAAGCAGACATTCCGGGGGTAGCATCGGGAGTCGGGCCCGGACTGGGCTTTTCTGGAGTGGGTTGTGTAATTACCGCAGCAGCTAAAGACAGGGTATAAATATTCCCTTCTGATAAAGCCTTGACATTAATATCACCATTAACATCAATATTGGTATTACTACCAGGCGCTAAATCGCTACTATTACCAATTAAAGCCTCTACTTCTCTACCAATATTGTGAACACCAACAGACATACCAATGCCAGTGTTATTACCTCTAATTATGCCACCGACAAAATTCCAGTGATCTGTATCGTCTTGAGCAATAATATCTAGCCCACCACCAGTCACAATTGCCCCACTACCTAATTGGGCAATAGTACGGTTATATTGCAGATTTACTACTACTGTTCCCGCAATCCCAAATTCTTCGGCTGCACCACCGGAGATTGCCATTACTGTACTGAAAACATCCGTATTGGCTTTGAGGCTAAATTTTTGATTAGAGCCTGTGTAAATTTTTGCCCCATCTTTGACAATTGCTTCGGTGGTATTATCTGCTAATAAGAAAAAGACTGAACCGCCAACGCCTTTTCCGCCTATAGATTTGGTTAAACTGAGGGGATCGCCAGTGATATTGATTAAGGTGATATCTGTGTTGGCTTGAATATTTACAGCTTGATTCAGGTTACGATATGCCTGGTTTTGGTTAATTTCTACCCCAGAGCCAACTATCGTTTGATTAGTATTATTAAAACTTAAAACATTAATTGAACCAGAAAATCCTTTCTTTTCGGCTTGAGAAGCACTTTTTGTCCAGGAACTCCAGGGTTTAGCTTTATGGGGAGCTTGGACGCTGACTGTGGAATCAATACTGTCTAATACATTTTCTTTGCGAGTAATGAAATTATCCCACCATTGTGATAATTCTGATGCACTGCTAGCAACACTAATGTCTGTTAAATCTGCATTTTCCCAAGCGAAAGGATAAACTATTTTTGATTGAATGTTTAAATTTCTACTAGCATCCAGTTTAGCACCATCTGCTATTTCGGTTTTCACATCACTATCATAAAAACCAGCACTAACAGATGCACTAATGGCAGTTTCTTTAGACGGCCCTTCTACTCCTTTGGCTTTGTCAGCATCAGAAACTTTTTGCAAGTCGGTAATTGCTTCAATTTGGGTGATAGATTGATGAAAACTATTAACTTCTAAATCTTGTTTAGATTCTAATTTTGCCGTTGCACCAATTTTAGTAGTTACATCATGATTAGCAATAGTTACCGCTAAAGAACCTGCCAATCCCCATTTTGAACTTTCACCTGTGCTATTACTATCTGTTCCAGGAAAAGCTTTTTGACTAAGTTTTTGAGTTTTTGTTGGTTTTTCTACTTTATCGCCAGCTTTAACTTTGGCATCTAAATCTTTTTGATTTTGGGCAGCTTGAGCTTCACTAGTATTTTTTAATTTATCACCTATAGTGGTTCTTACCCCTGAAGAGATAGCAGAACTATCAAAGTTAATAATTTTATTGAGGGCTGTATTATTAAAAATACCTGAATCTGCTTGGACAATATCTCTACTTTCTAAATAAGATTTTACACCTATTCCTATACTTCCCAACCCTTTTAAAGCATGGAGATGATGTCCTGTTCCAGTTTTATCATCTTTGTCAATGGCTATAGCCTGTTTAGCTAATGCTTTGGCTCTAGATTCTGCTAATTTAATTTGATTAGGACTATCAACAATTACATAGTAAACTTGTTGATGAATCAAGCCACCGATGGAATCATTACCACCAATTTTACCATCGGCATCTCCATTTTTATAAACTACTGCATCTCCATTTTTAAAGTTATGAGGTGATATTAATTGAATTTGACTAGTAACATTATTAATCAGATTATTATCATCTAAATTAACAATAATATCTCCTGTAGCACCGCCAGCGTTAATTGTGCCGTTTACTTCGGTTCTAATATCAGATTGAGAAATTTCTAATCCTAATGCTATACCTGCTGTTCCATCTTGATAAATATAAGCTCTTCCTGCTGATTTATTGTAATTTTCACCTATTGCTAAAACGTTGGCATTCCTACCAGCAGTAATTATTGCACCTTGAGCAACATTAGTGTAGGAGTTAGCTTCTGAGTAAGAAATACCAAATGCTAATGCTTTATTATCTTTACTTGTAGGTTTAATTCCTAAGTTTTGGCTAGTGCGACTATCCACACTTGAATTTGTAAAAGCATCAGATAAAATGCTAACATTTTTATTAGCATTAATCATCACATTTCCACCGATAGTAGTTTCAGCTTTCGTAATACCAACACCTAACCCAAAACTAAATTTTTTCAAAAATGAATCATTAGATTGACCAAGATCCGATTCAGAATCTCCTCCTACTACTGCAATATCAATGTCTGCATTAGCATAGGATTCTAAGTTAATATTGCCGCTACCAATAATTTGGGAGTTATCACCAATATTGATAATGGATTCAGCTTTTTTGACTTTGAGCATTACAGGGATACCGACAATCAAATCTACTAAGGTTCTCAGCCCTGATGCTGTAAATTCCTGAACTAAATTTGCCTGTTCAGTTGTGCCACCTGTATCGGTAGTAAAATTAATATTATTGCCTTTAAAAATTGTGGTTTTTCCCACAATAATCCGGGAATCATCAAAACTACCAAATAAACCTAAATCAGTTAAAAATGCCGCCGGATCGCTGCTAGGAATCCAGAATTTAGTCGCTTCAATATTAATATCTCCAGCTTGATAACTACCACTAGAGACATCTGCTAATAATTGTGCATTATCTTTAATATAGATTTCTTTACCTTTGAGGAGAATATTGCCTGAATTGCCGTTAGTTTGACGAGTCGAAATTACTACGCCTTCATTTAAATATATCTCTCTAATATCAATATCAATTTGACCACCAAAGGTAGAAGCATTACCCGTAAAGGTGACAGCATCATCATAGCGATCGCCTTTAATTTCTAAATCAAATTTATGAGGAGTAGTTAAACCACTCAAGTCAATGTTAATGCGATCGCCATCTAAGGGATCTTTATCTGTAATAATTTTAAATTTGTTAATGGAGTTAATATCAACTGTGACGGTATTATTATCAACTTGTGTTATACCACTACCATTTATTTTAATTTGTTCTTCAGTATCTTTAATTACAAGTTGATTGCTACCGTTAACAGAAACATCAACATTTTCAACGTCATAAGTACCTTCCTGTAAAACTAACTCACCATTAGTCAAGGAAATATCACCTAAAACATGACGATAAGTAATATCATTAAAACTCCTTGTTTCTATCTTGCTAGTTTGATATTCTAACTGCCAATCACCTCCTAAATTATTGTTACCTGTTAAATTGGTAGAAGCAGCAATATCAGCACTTGTTAATTGACTTAACTGCTGCACAAAGTTTTGCCCTTGAATACCTTCAGCGACATTACAACCATATAATAAAAAATCACCTGTAGGAATTAAAGATTGTCCCCAAATACTAAAATCATTACTATAATTATTTAAGTTGCCTAAATTTAAACTGGTATTGCCTAATTGGACTCCACCCGCAAAACCGTGACTAAATAAATGCACGGCATCAAGATTTTGATAATTGCCTAAAACTTGACTTATTTGTTGAATTTCATTACGATTACTATCTAATACAAATACCTGAGCTTGCTCAGATAAACCCGGGATTAAACTTTGATAATTATCTAATTTGCTATCAACAAAAGCTATCTCTTTGACTCCAGAATTCAATAAACTATCTGGATAGCTAGTGGTTTCTAATCCAGTGATAATCTGCTTATTGATATCAGGATATAAAACCGAATTTTGAGCCAAGTTATAATCAAATAACGACGCTTTGATATCCCATTTTGGTGCTAATTCTATATTTAGGTAAGGAATGGCTTGGCTAAGGGGCTGATTGAGGTCTAAACCATAAGAATTAAGATTATGATTCAAATCGCTGACGGGAGCAAAAGGAGTTGATTCATTCGGGAGATTGTCGTTAAACATCTTATTCTTATTTACCTTAATATAATGGCAATTTGACTATTGATAATTGTTGGTAGTTGCACTTTTTTTGAGTAATGGGACTAGTCATACCAATTCAAAATTCAAAATTCAAAATTAAGAAATGCATATTTTGTAAGGGTTTCTGGATTTGGATTGGTATAAGCAGATTAAGCAATGAATTTGACCAGAAACCGACCATGGCCTAGCAAAATAAAAAATTAATAATCAGTGAAAAGTAATCAGTAATTTTTACTTTTTACTTTTCACTAATGTGTTGGTATAACTCCTAAACAGCTTGGACTTGGGTAATAGAAAGAATCATGTCGTTGTAGTCAAAATCGCCACCGCCAATTATGTCCTCAAAGCCAAACATCCCATTACCTAAACTGCGTACATGATCGACGCGATCGCTGTTTATACTCATATACGATGTCAAGACACGGCTAAAATCGTTACCAATTTCTGATAAAGTGCCATTAGCAACCATGAACGGCAAATAGTATGCACCGCCATTCAGGGTCACAGAAGCCTCTGTATTAGTGAAATTACCAGTTTGAAATTGAACACCTTGAACTAAGCGATCGCTAGTTGCTAATTGTAAATAACGCTTTTGCTGTTCAGCACTAAGTTGAG
The DNA here is from genome assembly GCF_014697075.1 of Tolypothrix sp. FACHB-123. Taxonomy (GTDB): domain Bacteria; phylum Cyanobacteriota; class Cyanobacteriia; order Cyanobacteriales; family Nostocaceae; genus Aulosira. The sequence continues at coordinate 13,476 of NZ_JACJRE010000091.1, forward strand.
ATGTTGGGTCAATTAACATACCAGTAAGTGGGTCTTTAATTGAGCCTTGAGTATCATCAACACGGTAGAAATAAACGGAGTTGTTATTTGTGGCTTCTCGCTGCAGGGAGAATTTTAAAGTAACTTGCTGATTATCAAATGCAGCAGAGGAATTGAGGTCGATTAATTCGCTAGCCCTATTCACTATAAACTGACTTGAATCGACTGCAAGTATTCCTAATTGCGCTTTTACTTGCTCTGGAGTGAGAATTTTAGCATTGATATCAAATAACCCGGCTAAAGAGAAGTTAGCAGTTTGTCCGCTTGCATCTCCACTAGCTTGGAAGATTGTGGTTCCGCCATTCAGACTAGAAAGAGAAAACTGCACGGGTTTAGAGTTTAAACCATTAAATAGCAATTCATCCTTTGTACCGCCTTGAATGACAAAGAAAACTGCTTGTTCCCCTTGTTCAAAGGCGACAGTGCAATTTTGAGCGCCAAAGTTGGGATTGCGTTTATCTTTCAAAGAGCTAAACAGAGTCTCTCCCCGTTGAATAATCACTTGTTTAGCTTCATCAAGGGAATTGACAACTTTACCATTTACCTCAACAATTTGCCCATCATTCCCAAAACGGACACGCGCCATCCCAATTTCAGAAGCATTGTCCCCCCGGAAGCGGTTGAGGGTGAACTGAACGTGGCTGCGGTTTCCATAGAAGTTTAACCCATCTTGGCTCGAACGAACTTCTAAGCGACTTGTGCTTAAATTCCAGTTTACTGCTACTAAAGACTGAGAAATTGTCCCGTTAGCTGCATCGTCTAAATCCCCCCATTCTCCATCTTGTAAAGATATTACTGCCCAGTCTGCTTTACCGTTAAGGTTACGATCCTGAAGTATCACACCAGTAAGCAGTTCCTCATCGATTTTACCGAACAGTGGGTTCAACTGTCGTCGGAAGTCAACTAAAGTACCATCAGCTCGACGCAATAAAATTGTACTAACAGCAGTATCTGTTTCACTATCAGGTAACTTAACTTCTATACGGATTGGTTTTTGTTTCAGCTTGTCAGCAATTTGTTTTTGTAATGCGACATCTATGAATTCTGGTTCTGGTTTTACCTCAAAATTAAGCACATCGAGGATTGGTGCTATACCCTTTAATGCAGATTTTTTCAGATCCTTACTATCAAAAGCAGCAAGGGGATCGTTAATAGTTTCCTTGAGGTTTTCAGTTTCAACATGATGAATGACTAAACCCGGATTTTTGCTCTCACCGCTTAATTCTTTTTGATCTTCATCCTTAATCGCAATAATAATCGGTTGAGTTGTGTGATTAATACCAAATAAGGCAACAATATCAGCGTTATTAACTGCCCTGTCACTTAAACTTTGTATAAGAACATTAGTAGGAAATAATTGCTTGAGGTCTTTTGCTACTTTAATTTCAGTGGGATTATTAATACCATCAGCATCTGGATCGGGAATGACAGTGATGTTAATGGTATCCTGATCAATTTGAGTAACCTTCCCAAAGTTACTTAGGTCATCAGTAGTAAATGTGAGGGTTTCAGCACCGTGAAAATCCTTATTACCAAGATAGAACATCCCTTGCAGAGCTTGGTTGACATTTGCTACTTTACCTGTGAAAGTCATCGTTGCATCTGCAACACCATCTCCAGTACCAAAGGTTAATCCATCCTGTTTACCTAAAGTTAAAGTACCGTTGTTAACTGCAAGGGTGACTTTGACTTCTCCTGTACCTTCATCAACATCAACATCACTCAAACTCAGGACATTAGCATTTTTGTTGTTGAAGAATAATTTTTCGTCTTCATCTACCTCTTGGGCTTGGGGTACGCTATTGATAGGCGCATCATTGACAGGTTTAACCTTAATAGCGATGCTATCTGTATCTTGTAATGCTTCTCCTTTACCTGAATTACCTAAATCATTGGTGGTAATAGTAAGAGTATCATCACCGTTATAGTTGACATTAGCTAAATAATTTAATCCCTCTAACCCTTGGTTGATATCTGCTACTGTACCTTTGAAGCTAATTGTATTAGTACCATTACCTGTAAGCTCTGATAAATTAGCAGTTGAGCCTAGAGTCAGTTTGCCTTTGGTAACAGTAAGAGTAACAAGTTGCCGATCGATAAAAGGTTGGATGTTTATGTCTGGAAGAACATCAACATCCTTAATACTAATTGCATTACCATTGATGCTACTAAAGATGAGATTTTCATCTTCGTTAACTTCTACTGTTGTGGGTAAGTTGTTGACAGGTATGTCATTAACTGCATTAACTGCGATTGGGACTTCAGCAGTTGCAAATCTTTCACCCAGAACGGAACCATTATTTAAGTCATTAATCTCTATCTTTAGAGTATCTTCACCGTTGTAATTGTCATTACCTAAATAACGCAGACCACTCAAAGCGATGTTAATATCTGCTACCTTACCCTTAACAATTACATTAGCAGTTTGATTTTTTTCAACTATTAAATTAGTGGTTGTACTTAGAGTTAGTTTACCCCTGTTAACTGAAAGGGTTACTTGTACCTCATCAACAGGTTGAAAATTTAATTCATTATCAACATCAATATCAGAAATACTGATGAAATTATTGTTTGCTACATTAAAGACTAATTCTGTATCTTCATCAATAGTTTGACGAGTAGGTACATCTGCATTAACAGGAGGATCGTTGATTGGGTTGATTTTAATAGCAACGGTATCAACCTTTTCTTTAACACCACCAGAACCAGAATGACCTAAATCATTAGTAGTAATGGTCAGGGTATCTAAGCCATTGTAATTGACAATACCTTGATAAATTAAATTATCTAAAGCATTGTTAATATCTGCAACTGCACCCGTGATAGTTACGGTGGCAGTCTCATTGTTTTCAACTGCTAAATTATTGGCTATTGAACCTAATTTGAGAGTACCTTTACTAACCTGAAGAGTGACTTTTACTTGATTAATAAATGGTTGGTTGTTGATATTAGGATCAAAGTCAACATCACTAATACTAAGCCTATTATTGTTAGCAGCATTAAAGATTAATTGGGTATCTTCATCAACTGCTTGTTGAGCGCCAGGAAAAGTATTTACTGGTGTATCATTGACTACATTAACAGTAATGGCGACTGTATCAACATCTTGCAATGGGGTGCTTTTACCAGTATTACCAAGGTCATTGGTAGTAATAGTTAGGATGTCATTACCGTTAAAATTTTGACTACCCTGATAAATTACACCTGCTGCTAAAACGGCATTAATTGCATCTAATGTACCTGTAAAGCTAATTGCAGCATTGCCATTATTATTACCATTAGCAAAGGTAATGCCAGATGTACTCTGGAGCTTGAGTAAACCTTTAGTAACAGCCAGGGTAACTTGTAAATTACTGCTACCGTTTTCATTAACATCAACATCTTTAATACTCAGACCTGTGATGTTAATTTCTGTGTCTTCATTAACAACTTGAGAATTAGGAACAGTATTTACAGGTGCATCGTTGACTGGCGTAACACTTATTTGTATGGTATCGTTATCATCAATTAGATTACCACCAATACCTTGATTAATACCTGTGTCATCCGTTTGGATCTTCAGGTAAGCACTACCCAAATTATTATTAAAGTCAGCATTAGGTGTAAAGGTCAGACCATTTAAGGCGCTATTGATATCTGCAATGCTACCTGTTAATTGCAGAGTGCCGTCTGTACCGTTATCATCAGAAAAGGTTAACCCCGTAGTATTGCCATTGAATTTGAGAGTGCCATTGTTAGCCGTTAGCTTAAGTTGTACAGGAACATTACCAGCATCAGGGTCACTCAGGGAGATTTGATTGTTGCTAAAGGTGAAGGGAGTGTCTTCATCAATAGTTATCGGTTGGGGAATGCTATTAACAGGTGAGTCATTTTCAGCCGTAACCTTAATTTCCGTAGTAACTGCGGTGCTGGTTTTGGGTGTAGGGTCGTTTGGGCTACCATTATCATTGACTGTAACAGTAATGGTGCGACTAGCCTTGGGTGTATCAGAAGTAGTCTGATAGGTGAGGCTGGCAATGAGAGCTTTTACTGCTGCTAAAGTAGCATTAGTGTTAATAAAATTAACGACTAAATCCTTACCATTGCTACCATTCTTTGTGCCATCAATCGTACCAATATCTGTGCCGTTATACTTAACAATATTACCACTGAGGCTGATATTAGCATTACTTCCAATAGCAAGTTTGTCTGTAACTTCTGAAGTACCATTATAAGCAACTGTCAGATTCCCACCATTAAACTGTGAAGAATCATCATCAGTAAGGGTAATGGTGCTGTTTTTATAGATAGTATCCGCAGCTTGGTTGAGAGTATTTTCTAATAAGGTAACTTCAGATGCTAACCCAGATAGTTGGGGAGTATCGTTAATATTACTAAAGCTAATACCAGAATTGATGTTTACAGACTTAGGAGAAGTTGAATTGTAACCATCAGTAACTACAACATCAAAGGATGGAGGATTTTCACCACGGTTATGAATAAATGTAACTTTACCGTTATTAATATCGTTCTGAGTAAATTCAGTTACAGAATTACCATTTAGCCAAAACTCTCCATACTGAAGATTAGCAATCTGAAATTTGATGTTAGCTGGTGTGCTAGTGTTATCAACATCTTGAGCCAGAAAGTTATCTTGGGTGAGTGTGATGATTTTTTCCGTTCCAGGAAGTGTGGAGTCGTTTTCCTTCAACGTAATTTTGCTGTTAACTAACTTAGGTTCAGTTACAAACCGAATGGATGTAACACCAGCTAAAGTTCTGGGATTACCAGGACTTGCTGTACCGTCATATAAATACTTAAGGGCGACTTGATCGTTTTTGTTAATTCCAATGGTAGCTGATGCGCCATTGTTTAGTTCATCATTGCCGAGGTCTACATCTTTATAAACGAATTCGATGTTGTTGCTGTCTTTATACAGAATAACTTGAAAAGTAGCATTTTCAGGAGAATTTTCATCGTTATCGGAATGTTTAACTTTATTCCACTGGACTATGAAGCGGTTATTCTCTTGTTTATAAAAAACTTCTTTTGCCTCAAAATTATCCCAATATGGGAAAATACTATAAGTTTGTCCATTCCTAGGAAGATTTCCATTTTGACTATTGACAGGATTTGTGGAAACAAATGTCATGTACCCATTGTCTAAGACAGTAATTTTGTCAAAAATTTGGTCATAGAATGTGAATTGAAAGCCCAGATAAATATCTTTTTCTTGCCAGTCTAATTCTGTTTTTCCAATGTTATTACTAGAACCAGTGATATCAGTGAAAGCAACTGTACCTTTATTACCTTCCTGGGAATCATAAAATGTGTAATTACCATCAGTCCCAGTTGCCAAAACACCGCTATATGTTTCTAACACCTGGGGTTTAAATGCTAAAGATAACGAGTCTTGTACTTTACCACTAGAAGCTTCCAAGTTCCAACTGCCACCTCTATGAGAATTACCTACAAGAGTTTTAGAAGCGTAGACGGTGGCTTGAGTTAGTTGGTGCAGCTTTTCTAGAAACTCACTTCCTGCATCTCCTGCGGCTACATTACAACCGTAGAGAACAAGTGCAGGGGTTATATCATCAGATATGGAATTAAACCAGGTTTGCAGTTCCCCAGCATAGTTTTTAAGGGTATCAATACTTAATTTATTATTGCCTAGATAAAGGGTTCCAGGGTCACCGTGAGAAACTATATGAATACTGTCTACATTTTTGTATCGAGATATAACTTCAGTAATTTGCTTTATTCCATCTTCTTGTTGATGTAGAAGAAAGGGTTCTACACCTGATTTAATACCACGAATAAAACTGTGGCAAGCTTCAACCTTTGTATCAATAAATAATAAGGTAATTTTGTTGGAATTAGCAGATTTTTGTTGAGATGAATAAATCATTGAATTGTAATTATTTAGAGATTTTTACTAGTTAATTAATGGCAAAATTATTGCTTTCCGAAAAGTAGAAAACACTCTGTAAATATATTTAACGAAATAATTAGCCCGCTTTTGTCAATTTGGGATCATTAAATCGCTCAAACATTTAGGGGGCTAAAATTTACACTTTTTGCCTATAAATTTTAGTTTTTGTGAGAAAATAAAGCTTCAAACCTTGATTTAATCAAAGTCTCAAAATTTGGGTTCGATTATTATTTTCCGAAAGTGATAAAACAGGGTTAGGTAGAAGCGCAACTCAAATAACTCTCTGGCGTTGCAGATTTGCAGCATGAATTTAGAGTTTTAGACAAAGCTGAAAGTAGATTCTTTGCGCCTTTGCATTTACCGCAAGCGGTTCTGCTTTAACGGTATGCGTGAAACAAAAATCATCCTATCAATCAGCAATACCAACTCTTTTTATTAACTAGGGATATTTATGCCAATTCTATACCAACATACAAGATTGATTGTAGAGAGAAAAAAACAATTTTACTTCTGTATATTCACTGAATAATAAGTTACCGAACTGACTTTTCACAAAATATGGAAAAGGTGAACTGAAAATGGTTTGCAATGGACTGTCCTCAATGCATAAATTTTTGTATCTTTATGACCTATAAGTTTTATAGGGACAAACTTCAGAAATATCGATAGCATTGTCTCCCTCATCTCCAAGCTAAAATCAAAACAAACTGGAAAAATCTTGCTATGGTAGCCTCCCAAGAACCGCAAAAAATGACCATCGAGGAATATTTTGCATGGGAACCCCTGCAAGACCTTCGCTACGAATATGTTAACGGCGAAGTTTTTGGCATGACAGGTGGTACAATTCCCCATAATGACATTGCACTTAATTTATACACAGCCTTACGCCCACATTTACGTGCTAGAGGTTGCCGAGTCAATGTTTCGGATGTGAAAGTGCAAGTTACGCCTACAAGTGCTTACTATTATCCTGATGTTATCGTCAGTTGCGATCCTCAAGACATCAATGCTCGGAAATTTATTCAAAACCCAAAAATAATTGCCGAAGTTCTCTCTCCTGGTACAAGCAGCAAAGATAGGGGCGAAAAATTTACTAATTACCTCCAAATTCCTTCTTTACAAGAATATTTATTGATAGATTCAGAAAAAATCTCCGTTGAACGCTACTGTCGGGGAGAAGGACGAATGTGGCTTTACTATCCCTATACTGAGGGAGATATTATTACCCTATCCAGCATCGAATTTGAATGTGCGATCGCACATCTCTATGAAGGGGTTGTATTGGGAGCAGAAGCAGAATAGAGTTTTTGACCGAATTTTAGATTTTAGATTTTAAATTTTGGATTGAATATTCAAAATCCAAAATTTAAAGCTGCGCCAACGCTATCGCCCTTAGGTGTACGCCATTATCAAAACCAGTTTATCAAATGTGCGATCGCAACTGAGATAATGCTGCTTTTTTTGTAATAGGCGATGTATCGCGTCGCTAAAAAGGGATGGTGGGTAATGTGTTTCGCTAGTCATTTTTGATGCGATCGCCTGAGACTCGCAAACCAAGCCCACAATTAGGATACCTCTCCGTGATTTCCCCAATCCCCACTACATTCCCCGAAGGCGTATAAACGCATCCCTGTAACATATCGATTCATCCCTTCATTCAGCAACGCCGATATTTTTTATTTGGAAGTTTCCAAGCTTATGTCCTCAACGTATCTTTATTTATTTGATAGTAAAAGCTTCTAAGAAGTAGCGATCGCATAACGCGGCAAAATCAGGTTACCCTAAATTGCGTTTATCTTTTTTCTGGTATCGATATCAGGTTTAGCGCCGTTGGGGTGGAAAAAAGAGTACGGGATACCAGCTATAGCGCAGTAATTCTGCTGCAAAGCTGGAAACTAGCCATTCTTGGACTGTACCGATTGTTGCTGAAGAAAGTGCGATCGCGCTAATATCAACCATTGTTGCTGCCTCTAAAATCTGGTTGATAGAGTATCCTTGGCGAACTTCTGTCTCCACTTGTAAATTTACCTCCTGCAAATCAGCTTTGATTTTAGATAAGCTTTCTTGCGCCTGCTGGGGTGAAATTTTTTGGGGTAACTCTCGACGGCGAGCTTCTTCTAATACCCAACATAGGGTACAATCTCGGATATATAGCTCGGATTGTTGTTGCGCTAATTGCTTCACCTGTTGCACCAGATAATTCGCTGCTGGAGTCCCATTATAGGGAACTAGTAAAGAGCGGAAAAGGTGCTGACAACGGAGTTTTAATTCTTCAGCAGTATAAGTAGAAATTAACTGCGGACGCAGTACCAAAAGCGGAATAGTTGTTTTGTGAGATAAATCAGCCATTGTACTACCCACTAATTTTTCTGTGAGTAAGTTGCGACTTTGAGAACCCAGTATAATCAATTGAGATTGATAGCTTTGGGCAACTTTGAGAATGATATCAACAGGCTTACCTGATTGAACTTCTATGTTAACTTCGACATCAGTCGAACCGGCATCAAGGGTTTCTGCTAATTGGGTTTGGGCTTGTTCTATTTTCTCTGTATCGACTTGGGGAATAATCCCTTTCTCCCACAATGGAACAACGTGTAGAAACACAATTTGTTTCATTCCAGCCAGCGCCAGACTAGAAACAAAATTTGTGAGACGCTGTAAACCATCGGCAAAATCTGTGCAAATCAAAACTCTTTGAAACATAAATCACCAATTAAATAAACTGCGAAATTTGTTAATTTAATCCACAACCTATATCAAGTTTGCTTGAATAACAGCATATTTCATTGCCGGATAAAGCAGTCACTTTCTCTTCATATTTATCGCTCATACTCAAAATATTGTTCAGGAATATTATACTCAAATTTTTCTAATTCGGTCTGCGGATAGATGTAAGAAAATTTATCTACAGACAAACTATATATCATGGTGTTAATTGTGGCGTGGCGAAAAATTAAATTTGTTAATTATAATTAATATTAAATTCACAACGAATTATAAACTCAATTCAATTCAATTCAATTAATTAATTAATTAATTAATTAATTAACAATTTTCTCAACCATGTAAAGGGCGATTTTTGGCAGAAAATAAATTATGAAATTGACAAATACTCTTACAAGAAAATTAATTTTCGGCATGGTCTTATTAGGACTTTCAGCTTGTAACTTACCTACAACTGAGTCTGCAAATAATAATAATCAGGAAGCACAAACAGCCCAACCAGTTAGCCAACAAACTGGAACTAACAATCAAACCTGCACTCTAGTAGATAGTGGCTTCGGTTCCCAGGGACAGGTAAAGCTAAAGGCAGAAGAAGTTGTAACAGGTTTAGAAGTTCCTTGGGGAATTGCTTTTTTACCCAATCAAGATATGTTAGTTACGGAAAGACCGGGAAGAGTTCGCCTTGTGCGGGGTGGTAAACTGATTCCTAAACCAGTAGCTACTATCAAAGTCACCTAGACTGGTGAAGATGGGTTACTGGGAATTGCAACTCATCCCAATTTTGCTGAGAACAGATTTTTCTATTTGTACTACACCGCCGATAGAAATGGGTCACAGGTGAATCGTGTTGAACGCTGGCGATTATCTCA
>NZ_JACJRE010000092.1 GCF_014697075.1 Tolypothrix sp. FACHB-123
GTTCCCCCGATCAATTATTCGGTGGTTTAGGTAATGATACCATCAACGCCTTAGCTGGTAATGATGTCCTGTTTGGTGAACAAGGTGATGACCGTTTACAGGGGGGTGCAGGCAATGATACTCTCTACGGTGGCACAGGTAATGATATCGCTGTTTACTCAGGTACTCGTGCCCAATATCAAGTCACTAGTAGTGGAGGTGTCTATACAGTTACCGATTCAGTGGCTGGTCGTGATGGCATCGATAAACTATACGATCTCGAAAGAATCCAGTTTTCCGATCAAACTCTCACCCTAGATGTCCCTTCTAGCATTACCCTAGCTGTATCTCCAAGTAGCGTTCTAGAAGATGGGACAGCCAATTTGGTTTACACCTTCACCAGAACTGGAAGTACAACTAATGCTTTAACTGTTAACTATAACGTTGCTGGTACAGCCACCCTCAACACAGACTACACCCAAAGCGGTGCAGCCAGTTTCACAGCTACCACAGGAACCATTACCTTTGCAGCAGGTGCAAGTACAGCCACTCTCACCGTTAACCCCACTGTAGACACCACCTTTGAAGCTAATGAAACCGTCGCTTTAACTCTCGCCACAGGAACAGGTTACACCATCGGCACGACAACAGCCGTCACCGGCACGATTACCAATGACGATCCTTCTGGTATCACCATTAATCTTAATCCTAGCCAGACAATAGTTGAAGGCTTAATCAGTCCGCAAAACGCTGCATATACCGTTAGTCTCTCCCAAGCTAGCAGCCAAACTATCACTGTTAACTATGCTACTGCTAACGGTACAGCTACAGCAGGTTCAGACTACACAAGCACTACTGGAACTCTGACTTTTGCTCCAGGACAAACCAGTAAGGTGATCAATATCCCCATTCTCAATGATTCCATTAGTGAAGCAGATGAAACCTTTACCCTGAAGCTGACATCTCCTACCAATGCGAGCCTGGGTACAACCAGTACTGTCACCACCACTATCACGGATACCCTCAGTGCTGCCGTCACTACTACATTGCCAACTAATGTAGAAAACCTCACCCTCACAGGAACAGCTGCCATTAATGCTACAGGGAATGCTGGCAATAATATCCTCAAGGGTAATAGTGCCAATAATACTTTAGCTGGTGGTACAGGAAATGACACCTATGCTTTTGTAGCTAATACAGCTTTAGGGACTGATACTATTACCGAAACAGCTACAGGTGGTATTGATACCATTGATTTCAATGGTAGTACTGTAGGTGTGCGGGTGAATTTGGGTGTTACCACAGCGCAAACGGTGAATAGTAATCTCAAATTAATTCTCTCTGCCAACAATGTGATTGAAAATGCCAGAGGTGGTTCAGGTAATGACCGTCTCACAGGTAATGCTTTAAATAATAACCTCACTGGCGGTAGTGGCAACGACCAACTGCAAGGATTAGCCGGAGATGATACCCTCTGGGGCGGACTGGGCGATGATATTCTGACTGGGGGAACTGGTAAAGATAAGTATTTGTTCCAAGGTAGTGGAGCCTTTACTAGTACTTTAGGCGTTGATTACATTAGCAACTTTGAAGCGGGACAAGACTTAATTGTTCTGAGTAAAGCTACTTTTACTGCTGTAACTAATAGTGCAGGACAAGCTTTAAGCGATTTTGCGGTTGTTACTGATGATGAGTTTGTTAATGCTAGTAATGCACGGATTGTCTTTAGTCAAAGTAGTGGTAGCCTATTCTACAATCAGGACGGCAATCTTTTAGGTACAGACAAAGTGTTTGAATTTGCTCGTTTAGGCAATCCTGATATTACTCTGGCTAGTAGCAATTTTAGTTTGGTTGCTTAGTACTTTGCCTTATTAGTTGGCAGAAATTAGCGATTAGATCCCCGAATTCTTGAAGAATTCGGGGATCTAGCAACTCATGAATTGGATATTATTTTTTACTCAGTAAAACCTCTGCGATCGCCTGGGGAATTGGTAAGCTGGAATTCACATCCAAACTGTGAATATTAAATGATGAAAATGTCTTGATAGGTAAGATTTGGCGCACCAGATAGTTGAGCAAACTGTACTTGCTTTTGACTGCCAGTACCATCAATATCAAAGAACAAATCGCCTGTTTTATCGTTATAAATAAATCGGTCGTTAGCATGAGCTGCTGATGTACCGAGAATGAATTGCTCTGGTTTAAGCAGACCGAGACTCAGCCCGCTAACAGTATTTTTGGTCAGTTCACCAGAGTCATCAATAAATTCACCCCCAACCGGATAAAAAAGACCATCACCAAAACCAGAACGGGAAACTTGAATGCGATCGCCTTCATCGGCATTAAAGTCTGCGATCGTATCAATTCCGTTATCCTGATTGTAGAAGACAAATGTATCTGCTCCGTTACCTCCGGTCAGAGTATCGCGATCGCTCTCAGCAATTGATTGGTCAGTGACAATATCAGGTGTAATTTTTGTAGAATCAGTTGAAAGTTTCAGATTATCTATGGTGAATCTTTCTGCGGTTAAATTAACTTTTTCCCTTACAGCATCCCTGATATTTGCTACTTGAGCTACTGTCTCAAAACTTGGTGTATCTAAAGACCGCAAAACTAATCTTTGATTACTACCGACAATAGTATCGTCACCATCACTACCATCAATTTTATCATTGCCACCGCCACCATCTATATAGTCGTTACCAGTGCCTCCATTAATGCGATCGTCGCCCCAACTACTAAGTAAAGATGTTTCACTATCTGTAGCAGTATTTTCTCTGATATATACCTGATATGAATAGGAAGTAGAATCACCGTAAAGAAAGTCATTCCCCCCACTACCATGTATGCTGTCGTTACCGTTACCACCATATACATAGTCATCTTCAGCACCAGCATAGAGAAAATCATTTCCCGCTTCACCGTATATGATATCGGAACCACCACGCCAGGCGATCGCCCAGTCATTTCCGCTTCCGGCTAAAATTAAATCGTTATTGCTAGTATCAGTCAGATAGTCAGACTTAGGAGTACCTTCAATTAGGTATGAGGGGGGAAAATAAGGGTATTTGGATGCAGTTGTATTTATGGTTATGGAACTACTTGTAAATACTGAGCCTGAATCATTTTGAACCGTTAATGATATTTTTTCTGATGATGGTAATGGTTCGGGAAGTAGTTTTTTGATATCTTGGTTAGACTGAAGCTGAATTGGAGAAGACTTATCAGTTAACTGATTTGCGAATGATAAAACTAATTGTTGGTCTTCTAGAGATAAATCGGGTAGATTGGTAGACGCCATGATTGATTCCCTCCTGATATTGGTCGCAATTAAGGTTCTACCGCTCACTTAATGTGACGGTATTAAAACTCAGAGTGCATATATAAAAGTCAAAATCCTAAAACTTCATCCCCACCAAGCTAATAGCCCATAATAATTTTTTATTTTTAATTCGCTTCCTTCCAGGGATAGACTGTAGCCAGAGTTAATTGCAGAAAATTGAAATAGGAAAAATTCTATCTAAAAATAAATCAAAGCTGAAATTACTGTGAAATCAGGATTGTTATCTCTGGTTTTTCGCCAAAATGATTAGAGATTACTATATTTTTTGACTAATTTCATCAACTAAATTTAATTAAACAGCTGCCTAGCCAATCTGTCTGGCCATTTTGGCTAGTATTTACTTTTCTTATTGTCGTGACATATTCCATATTTAACAGTAATAGCAACAGCGGAATGCACACAGCCATGCATAGAATGTGATTCCGCAGCCAAAATCCTCGGCGATATAATTCTAATTACTGTTTCAATTTTCATTATTTATAAACAATAAAAAAACAGGACTGACACTAAGCTAGTCCTGTTGAAAGTGATTCAATGTTGAATCGGAGATTCTTGATGCTGTTATTTAGCTTTTGTTGATGCAGCTTTGGCTTCTACTTTCACTGTCTTGACACCTTTTTGTTCTTTAACTAAGGGTTCAATTTTCTTGATGTCAGCTTCAGTAGGAACTGTTCCTGTAACTGTAACTACACCATCTTTTTCTGCCACTACTAACTTGCTACCAGGAATCTTTTCTTCTAATTTGCTGAGAATAGGGCTTTTAGCAGTAGTTTTAGTTTTTGCTGATGCTTCTTTTGCTGGTTGGCTAGCTTCATTGGTGGTGCTAGGAGTTTCCGAAGCATTTTTGCTGGCATCTTGGCAACCAACAGCACCAACTACAAGAATACTGCTGACTAAAAATGGGATGAGCTTTTTCATATCAATCTCCAAAATGATTACTTGAAGCGATTCATTTATGTGTGTGTCATGTAGAGGAGCAAATGTTAAAAAACAATTAAAATTACCAAGTGCGAAAATCAGCACACAGGTGATTAAAACTTGAAATTCAGGTAACTTCTGAAGGCTAGAATATTGCAGCCAATTTAAGAAGCACCAGTTTAATTTCAGTAGGTATACTGACGAGTCAGACTGTGGCAAAACTTGATAATTTCTTATTAGCTGAAAGCAGCCACTAAGTAGTTTTTTCAAGCTAGTCTATTTCAGTCTTCTCAACAGAAAATAGATTCTAACAGGTTTAAATAAAACTTGCACATCATCGCGCAAAATTTAATAATTGGGCATTGGGCATTGGGCATTGGGGAGCCAGTCGCGTGGGCGGGTTTCCCGACTTGAGCGAACTGGCGTCATTGGGCATTGGGCAACAGTCTGTAGGGGCGGGTTTATTTAGATCATTGTTGATCCACGAGGATATCTGTGAACCCGCCTTCACAACAGTTAACCATCAACCGTCAACCCCCAAAAGTTTCATTTTCGCGATCGCAGGGGAATTGCGGCTATATTGTTCGGTTATACGACTGTCGCTAGCACACAAATGACTATAACCTCGTAAGTAGGTAGTGAAATTGCCTTACTTAGTTGTTGTAAGCTGCTTTGAATCTAGGGGTGAAAACCTGTGTACGAATGGATATTGCCAAGTCTGAGGGAGATTTTAGCTGAAAATCAGTCAACCGTGGCTGAATGTTCGCCAGCAAAAGCAGAGTGGCAGTGGCGTATTAGCCTAGCAGCAACTGAACAATTGCTTATCAATACTTTAGCAACGGCGACAGCTGATGCTAATCAAGGATTAGTTTTAGCTGCACCAGCACCCTTGTTTAGCCTAGCATCACTAACTCAAAGCTTGCAGACTGTAACCTTCACAGCCAAACCATTCAACCCGTTGGCGTTGATGCCTTTTGAAATGCCTACAGCTACGGAAAGTGCTGATGAGGTTACTCCCCATGAATCAGTTCTGCCTTTACTCCCTGCCGATCCTTTAGGTAAAGAGAAATTTTGCTTAGTTTTTACAGATAAATTTAGATTAGTACTGATTTTAGCAGAACATAATAGCCAAACATCGTTTTTATTTTCCTTTGAGCCAGAGGTGGTGGAACAGGCTTGGCGTGCTTTAGGGGCGCGAGTCATGCTGACTAATCCCGATTATTTTGCTGATTTGGATGCGTTAGTGAAAAAGTATGCGCCAGCGGCTCCAGATTACCGCACTGTGATGCAGTTTAGCCAGTTGTTGCTGCAAGTAGCGCCAGAACCAGATAAGGAAAGTATTCCTGCGGTTGCGCCTGTTTCCACGCCTGCAACTCCTACTTCCCGCCCAGATGTGGAATTACTCCAGGCTTTTGCCCATGAAGTGCGGACTCCGTTGACGACTATTCGCACTATGACTCGCTTACTGCTGAAACGACGAGATTTACCTGCTAATGCGATCGCTCGTTTGGAAGTTATCGATCGCGAATGTACCGAGCAAATCGATCGCATGGAGTTGCTATTTAACGCCGCAGAATTAGAAACATCTAACTCCGCAAAATCTGCGCACACCCAACTAACAGCAATGTCTCTCGATCAAGTTTTGCAGCAGAGTATTCCCCGTTGGCAACAAGCTGCAAATCGCCGCGATTTAACTTTGGATGTGGTTTTACCCCAACAACTACCAACGGTGGTAAGTAATCCGACAATGTTAGACCGGGTACTGACTAATTTAATTGACAATTTTACCCGCAGCTTACCTGCTGGTAGCCATATTCAAGTACATGTGATTCCGGCGGGCGATCAATTGAAGTTACAATTATCACCTCAGCCCCAATGTATAGATCACAATAAAGCTACTACACCAACTCCGCCGATTCGCAAAGCTTTGGGTCAATTGCTGATGTTCCAGCCGGAAACCGGTACAATTAGTCTCAACATTGCGGCGACTAAGCATTTATTTCAAGCTATTGGTGGTAAGTTGATTGTGCGCCAGCGTCCGCAATATGGGGAAGTGTTGACTATTTTCTTACCCTTGGAAGTCAATGCTCAAGTCAATGCTAAACAGTGGTGAAGTTTAGCGATCGCGCACCCGCGGTAAATTAACAATAAAAGTCGTACCTTCATTAGGCTTACTTCTAACATTAATAAAACCACCACAACGCCAAAGTAACTGTTGTACCACTGTTAGCCCCAATCCAGGGCCGCTAGATTCATCCATTGTCATGGAACGCACGCGGTAAAAGCTGTCAAAGATTTTCGTAATATCTGTTTCCCCAATCCCAATACCTGTGTCGCGAACTTCTAGCTGTACATAATCGCCATTGACGCGCGATCGCACCCACACCTGTCCGCCATTGGGTGTAAATTTTATACTGTTATGTAATAAATTAATCACAATCAGCTTCAATCCACCATTGATACACCACACAGATGGTAGGTCAGTGGGTATGGTGTAGGCTAGCATAATTCCTTTTTCTTGGGCTACTGGCTGATAAGTACTAACTATCCCTGGAACCAAATCGGCTAAAAATACAGGTTCTAAGGGTGACTCTTGCAAATTGCGTTCTAGATGTACTAAATCCAATAAACCGTTAATTAAAGAATTTTGGCGATCGCACTGGTTATTTAACATTTGTAAATAACGTTGTCGTTGGGGCGGTTTGAGCGTTGGCGAATTTAATAACGACAGTGCTGTTTTCATGTGGGTGAGGGGAGTCCGCAACTCCTGACAAGCATTGCTTAAGTATTCATTCTTGGTTTGTCCTTTGTTCGCCAGTTTTTGATTTTGCTGCTGCAACTTAGTGAGCCGCTTTGTCATCAATTGTTGATTAATTTCATTTTGTCGCTGGACTTGTTTGACTAACAGCTGATTGATCAGCATAGATTCAGGTAAATGAGGAAAAATAGAATCAACCGGGACGATAGCTGCTGATTCTGGTGTTATCGCTTGTTTAATACCATCTAGCACTCGCTGAATTACCCTACCTTCAACAGTAGTCATGGCGACTAAAGACAGAGTTTTTTGATTTCTCTTCTTATGGATTGGAGTTTTACGTCTTTTGAGTGGGCGATGAGCCAAAATTAAACTGCAAAACTCTGGCGACAAGACTATAAAGAAATATTCCCTTTGTAAATATCTATTTGGTAATAACTTAACCACCAACTTTTCCGGTGATGAGTTAAAATGTGCGATCGCTTTTGCGTCATTTCTGCGCCGTTCTTCTAGCTGACAATGGTAAATGACAATAGATTGATCGATTGCGGACTGATAACGCAATAATTCTGCTTGCCAAATTTTTCCTGGGGGTAGCTTCACCCATAAAGTCGCGACAATTTTCTGCTCAATCAAGAGGTCGATTTGTGACCTCAATAGTGATAGCACAGTAGCAGGACTAAGGGGTAATGGTGGAGGAGGCGCTTGCATTGACAAAGCCAACTGATAAATCGACAGATCCTGAGCCAGAGAATCATTCATGAGTCAAGCACAACCAGGAGGGATAGAGAAGGAGAGAGGAAAAGATCATTCTGTCTTTAGCTTTTCACCCTGATGTTTAGTTTGTTTACCAGAAAGCTAAGAAAATTAATATTAATTATCAATTCTGGAATATGAAATATAAAACTAATGGAGTGTATCATCTACCTGATGATGCTGCAAGCATCGCTTAGTGGAAATAAATTTAGAATTAACAATTGACGATTGAAGTTTATTGATATCTTTACACTCTGCTGGAAATTATTTTTTCATTAATAAAGTCTCTAGGCTCAAATATTGCAACATTCTTAATCACCGGATGGTGGGCAATGCCCACCATCGATTTTAGATTTTTAGCCTGGTTTGTAAAGCGGCTCTTGCTTGTTCTCGGTCATCAAAGTGAATTTTTTCTGTACCGAGAATTTGGTAATCTTCGTGACCTTTGCCAGCAAGTAACACCCCATCTCCCGGTTGGGCTTGTAAAATTGCCGTTTCAATAGCGGTAGCGCGATCGCTAATTACGGTGGGATTTAGCGTTTCGGGAATACCCGCCAAAATATCTTGTAAAATCCTTTCGGGGTCTTCAGTGCGGGGATTATCTGAAGTTACCACCGCCACATCGGCTAATTCCGCCGCGATTTTTCCCATTTTTGGGCGCTTAGTGCGATCGCGATCGCCTCCACAACCAAATACGCAAATCATCTTACCGGGGATAAATGGACGCGCTGCTTTGAGTAAATTCTCCAAACTATCTGGCGTGTGGGCATAATCCACAATGACACTGATATCTTGGTTGTCAGTCACCTGTACCCGTTCCATTCTTCCCGGTACACCAGGAAATTCCGGTATGCTAGCGGCAATTAGCTGCAAATCTAAACCTAAGTGTAAAACTGCGGCGACGGCTGCTAAGAGATTTTCTAAATTATATTGACCTACTAAAGGCGAACGGAAAGCTACATCTCCCTTGGGTGTGTGTAATGTACCACTCACACCATTCGGCTCATAATTGAGATCGCTCATCCAAAAATCAGCGCGATCGCTAACACTGTAACTCCAAACTTTATCTGGACTCAAGGAAGCAATTAATCTTTGACCGTAGGAGTCATCAGCATTAATTATCGCCCGACCTTTAAGATAATTGGGACTAAACAATAATGCTTTCGCCCCAAAATAATCTTCCATATCCCGGTGATAATCCAAGTGATCTTGGGTGAGATTGCTAAATACTCCCACCTCAAACTCACAACCTAATACTCTACCTTGGGCTAAAGCATGGGAACTAACTTCCATCACGCCATACTCACACCCAGCATCCACAGCTTGGGCTAGCTGTTGTTGCAATTCCACCGCAAAGGGCGTAGTATGCACAGCAGTTTCGCTAAAACCAGGCCAGCGCGTGTAAAGAGTTCCCATCAAAGCAGTGGGAAGATTGGCTTTACCTAAAAGAAATTCAATCAGGTGGGTAGTTGTGGTTTTGCCATTAGTACCAGTAACACCGACTAATTTCAGTTTTTTTCCCGGATAATCATAAAAAGCACCGGCTAATTGGGCACAGGCTTGAGTCATATCATGAGCACTAATGACAACAGCCTGATTATTAGGCGGATTTTTTTCTACAGCTTGGGGAGAAACAACCGCTGCTACTGCACCCGATGCGATCGCACTTGGCCAAAATTCCCCACCATCTACCCTAGTTCCTGGCATCCCAATAAACAAATCCCCCACCCCACAAGCATGGGAATTTGTCTTTAAGCCTTGTACTTCTACATCCGCCAAAGCTGGATGGTTAGGTAATTGCTCTACAGAGTCTATCGCTGCTAGTAATTCCCGCAGTTTCATTTTGTGAACCTCGCCACACGCTTTTCTTGCGCTTATTCTGCATTATTTTAATCATTGGGGAAATACTTACGCAGCATTTGCTCTAACTGCTGCACGCTAGCACGGGGCGAAGGACGGGGTAAAGGTTGCTCGCGCACATCTTCACCTTGGGGATTGGATAGATATAATACGGGTATTTCATACTGATATGCCAAAAACCAATCCTCTCGCGTATTAATATCGCGAATTTCTAACTCAAAGGTGAGATTTTCAATTTTTTCTAGCTTTTCTTGCAAACCTTCACATAAATGACATCCCGGTTTGCTATACAAAATTAATCGCATTTGCTGTCATCCTGAGTTGCACTCCCAATTTCTCACAAAAATCATCAAAGGTGGCGAGAAATCGAATCTTTTAACAAGTGTTAGGGATAGTCGCTCCATCACCGTCAAAGAAGAGGAACAAGTACTCATTTACAGGTTTTTAGTAAGCAAAAAGCCATTTCACCTTCTTGTTAAGCCTTAACAAGTTCTCATTTTGGTGTTTTCCGCAGATGAAATACCATTTCACCTTCTCGTTAAGCCTTAACACTTACTCATTTTGGTAAATCACGCACTCATTTCGGTGTTTTCCGCAGATGAAATACCATTTCACCTTCTCGTTAAGCCTTAACACTTACTCATTTCGGTAAATCACGCACTCATTTTGGTGTTTTCCGCAGATGAAATGCCTTAACACCTACTCATTTCGGTAAATCACGCACTTATTTTAAATTAGGGCATTGGGCATTGGGCATTGGGCATTGGGCATAGTTATTTCTCTTCTGCTTCCTCTGCTCCCTACCCCCTACCTCTTCTGTGAAAGCGAATTAATTTTTGCTTAATGCAACTAAAGCAATTACAAATGACACCGAGCTACCTTAGCAAACGATAACAATTTTCTATTTTGCTCATTGATGAAATTCATGCACTGCCTACATGACGTTTGCTGCTAAGACTTCTCAAGTTAACACACTTTCCACATGAGCAGATTCAACTATATTTTTGATATATATCTTACTAATTAACCCTAGCGGTAAATGACTATAAAATTTTATAATGTGTGCAAATACGTAAGTATTTAATTTCAATTGAAGAGATTCAACAGCTTTACCAGTCATCCAGGTTTCGGTGCATCTACCTTTTAATACTTCAAATCAAGGTATAAATACCGAATGATTCATCCTGACTATCCATATGATTTAGATACAAGAATTGCTGAAGAAAGTTTGTTACACCGCATAACAAGCAGAATTAGGCAATCTCTCGAACTTAAAGAGATATTAAAAACCAGCGTCACGGAAATTCGGTCATTTTTGCAGACAGATCGGGTGATGGTCTATCGATTTGACAGCGATGGTAGTGGAGAAGTCGTTGCTGAATCTATACATCAACAACAACTACCATCGCTGGTGGGGTTACACTTTCCCGCTACAGACATTCCTCAAGAAGCGCGAGATATGTTTCTGCGGGCGCGACAACGTTCAATTGTCAATGTAGCCAATGGGCGGATTGGACTATCACCACTAGATAGTCCGGATACTGGCAAATCTCTGAGTAGTGAAAATCTCTACTATCGTA
Organism: Tolypothrix sp. FACHB-123; assembly: GCF_014697075.1. Classification (GTDB taxonomy): domain Bacteria; phylum Cyanobacteriota; class Cyanobacteriia; order Cyanobacteriales; family Nostocaceae; genus Aulosira. The sequence goes on from NZ_JACJRE010000092.1 coordinate 11,192, forward strand.
CAGTAGACCAATGCCATATTGATTACCTGACGGCAATGGGGGTGCAGTCTTCCTTAGTCGTGCCCATTATACACCACGACCCCAAAGACCAATTAGCAAAACCCAAACTGTGGGGATTGTTGGTATCACACCACAGTCAACCAAGAACCGTTGAAAAAAGGGAATTGCAATTAGTCCAGCAAGCAGCCGATCAACTAGCAGTGGCGATCGCCCAAAGCGATCTCCTCAAGCAAGTCCGTGCAGAAAAGCAGCAAGAAGCGATCGTTAATCAAGTCACCACCCTGTTACATTCCTTACCTACTATTCAATGTCAGACAGCACTAGAAGCTACTATTGCTGCTTTTGGCGGTAACGGAGGAAGACTTTACATAGATGATGGTGCTGAATTATATACTTGGGGCGAACAACCAACAATACCACAAGCACAAGCAAATACTCTCATAGAACAGCATCCCCTATGGCAAGACTGGATGGCTGAATGCAAAATCGGTAACATATGGGCAATTACCGATCTGCATAAAGAACGCAATTGGTTAGAGCTAGCACCCCTATTTCAATCAACTAAAATTAGGGGGATGTTAATAATTCCCCTAAACTACCGTCAAAGTTTTATGGGAGTTTTAACCATTTTTCGCCCGGAATGCGATCGGGAAATTTTGTGGGCGGGGGAATGGGATACTAATGAGAGACAAAGACTACCTCGGCTGTCATTTGCAGCTTGGCTAGAGGAGAAAAAAGGACAAGCGCCTGAGTGGAAGCCAGAAGAAATTTCCTTAGGAAGCGCCATAGCCGATCAATTTGCGATCGCCATTCAGCAACAGCAAATGTATCACCAAGTAGAAACACTGAATGCTAATTTAGAACAATTAGTAGCACAGCGCACAGCCCAACTACAAAAATCCTTAGATATCACCAGAGTCATTAAGCAAGTTTCCGATCAAATCCGCAGCAATCTTGACTATAAAATCACCTTGCAAACTCTCGTGCAAGAAGTGCGCAAACTGCTGCAAACAGACCGAGTATTGATTTATAAACTGCTTAATAACTGCGAAGGCGAAGTAGTTTTTGAAGATGCAGACAGTAACTTGCGTCCGATTTTAGGGATGAAAACACCATTGGAATGTTTTCCCGAAGAATCAGCCCGACTTTACTTGCGCGGTAGAGTTAGGGCAATCAACAATACATTATCAGCAGATTTGACACCTTGCCATCGAGACTTTTTACTCAGTCTCCAAATTCGCGCCAATTTAATCGTACCCCTAAAAATGGGCGATCGCTTATGGGGTTTAATCATCGCCCATGAATGTTTTGCACCGAGAAATTGGCAAGATGAAGAAATTGATTTGTTGCAAAATGTAGCTGATGAGGCGGTGCTAACTATTCAGCACGCACAACTATACGAAACCAGTCGCGCTGCGGAATCCAGCGCCACAGAAAAAGCACAACAGCTAGCGCAAGCTCTTGAGCAAATTCAAAAAACCCAAGCACAACTAATTAAAAGTGAAAAAATGTCCAGCGTTGGACTGTGGGCTTTGGGTGTCGCGCATCAAATCCAAAACCCTGTTAACTTTATCTCCTCTCATCTTTCCGATATCGGTGACAGCATCCAAAAATTACTCGAACTTTTGCGCCTGTATCAGTTGAACTATCCTCATCCCAACGGTGAAATTCACTATCACGCAGAAGCAATTAATTTGGATTTTCTCATTCATAAGTTACCGAAAATTCTGTTAACAATGAAACTGCAAGCCGAGCGCATCAACTCCATGATGTTATCTTTACGCAATTTTTCTTACCAAGATGTGGTCGCCATGAAAATTGCCGAACAATCAGACAATTCGGAAATGAGAAATATCTTCTCTGACCAAGTAGAAATCCGCGCGCCTGAGTTCACAAAAGACAGTTGACAATTGCATTTTTAAATAAAGGTATGATTTTGGCTGACAATATCGTAAGGGTTTAGCATTACTAAACCCTTACATAGCGGGGATACATTCCTCATCAAAATAGTAATTCATCGAATTCAGAAACCACCGATTTTTGTCAATTCATTGACAATATATTACTCATCACATATGACCAATTACCAAATTTTAAAGCCCTTCCGCGATATGACAGAAAGGCTGAAAAATTTTATTTGCTAAAAAATTGCTAGTTTTATTTAAAATGCATTCATGATTGTGATGATGCTAGCGCTTGTCAACATGATCAAAGCGCCCATAAGTAGAGATACACCCAAAGAACCAGAAGCTTTTGAATCGTTCATTTTTTTTTGATCCCTGCAAGTTAAGGATTCCTTAAGAATATCAGGATGGTATTTTATATCCATATAAATACGGTAAAAGTTAAGATTACGTAAAGTTTCTTAGTAAATACTGTAGTAATTACTTATTTCAAACTTTGCTCAATTGCTGAAATTTAGTCACCAGGCAGAATTGGCTTAACTTTCTACATCCAGATTTGATGACATTCAGCAGATAGATAGTTATTGAGTATAAACTACTACTAGTTACCGAAAATAATAATCCCTCATTCCCTAGCGGTTTATGTGCCTTTTTGTGTACCTTAATGGGATAAAATAAATTTTGTTGAAGTTCAAGAATTATTTAGCTAGAAAATTATCATGACAGCTTCCACGATCTCTACCCAAACAAGCGAATTTAACTTAGAGCAGTTAAATCAACAATTTGAAACTGCCACTCCGAAAGAGATACTGGCCTGGTCTATAGAAAATATCCCCACAGGACTGGTGCAAACCAGCGCCTTTAACGTGGATGACATGATAATTACCCATATTCTTTACACTGAACTGAAGCATCCAGTCCCAGTAATCTTCCTCGATACCTTATTCCACTTCCCCCAAACCTTAGAACTAGTTGCTAAAACCAAAGAAATCTATAACCTGGATTTGCAAACCTACAAAACTCCAGACTTAGATAGCCGCGAAGCCTTTATTGCTAAATACGGCGAAGCACTTTGGGACAAAGATATTACCCAATTCCATCACGTTACCAAAATTGAACCATTGATGAGGGGTTTAGACGAACTGAATACCGTCGCTTGGATTACCGGTCGTCGTCGCGACCAAGCAGTTACCCGTGCTAACATGCCCTTCGTAGAACTAGATAGCCAAGGTCGCTTGAAAGTCAATCCCTTAGCTAACTGGACACGCAAAGATAGCTGGGCTTACGTAGCTGAACATGGAGTAATTTACAACCCCTTGCACGACCAAGGTTATCCCAGCATTGGCGATGAACCCATCACCACCAGAGTTGCTGACGGTGAAGACGAACGCGCTGGACGTTGGCGCGGAACCGGCAAAACTGAATGTGGAATTCATATTTAATAGTGATTAGAGAGTAAGAAGTGGGAAAAGGAAGAAAATCTTCTTTTCCCCCAACTCTTATCTTCCCTTTCTTTTATGCTCTAATTACTCTGCACCCATGCAACTAAACACTCCCACACAAGAAATATATCAGCTAGTTTACTGGCGATTTTGCTGAAAAAGTTGTTCTAAAACTGCCAATTCAGCTTCTGTCGCTGGATCGGATGCCGGTAATGGACGCTGCATAATTGAATAAAGCGATCGCTTTTGCACTTTCGTCGCTTGTAAGCCTAACTCGCGTAAATGTTCTTGAATCTTATATACCATATTAGGGCGGTCAGCTTTTGTCACATCAGCACTGCGGTAAATTGCTGTTTTAATATCTGGTAAAAGTATTGTTTTGACCACTTCATATTTTCCAGAAAATATAGCCTCTTGAGCTTTATCAACCAGTTCTTTAATGGTGGTTAATGACTCCCAATCTTGAGCAGTGCGCTTTTCTATACGAAATAGCATATAACTATAGCCTTCTAGGGGTTTACCGTCACGCACAAAAGTTTTCGTTACTCCAGGTGAAACAACACAGAGGCTATCATTTACAATACAAAGATTATCGTTATTTATCTTGTTATCCTGCGCCAAAATTGCAGCAAAATAACCCGCTTTAAGGGAATTACTACCACCTCCATTAGCTTCAGAAAATGTTTGTTGGTAGCCTAGTTCTAAACGACGCTCGCCAATGTCGAGTAAATCTTCAATACCCCGATATATTGGTTCTGCTAGCTTTATAACACTTGAAAGTTCCGGCACAGGTAACAACTCAGAAAATCTACCCATCGTCTTAATAAATTTACCGATGGAGTCATTCGTAGATATGCTAAATAAGCCTGCTTGTAACTCTACTAATCCATTATTAAAAGGAAATAAGGATGTCAGAGGATAGTTGCATTGAATAACTTTATCCAGATTATCTGATATTGATTTTTCTAATTGTCCAGGTGCAGCTAGATAGGGAATTGTTACGGATTCACCACCATGATTAAAGCGGACAGCTGCATGAACTACTGGATATCGTTGCTTAAACCATTCCACATCTTTAGCCAAACGCATCTCTACTAGCCAGATACGACAATAGGCTTCACCTGCAAAAATGGGTTTTTCATCGTAGTCTATATCAACTCGATGTTTCGGTAGAAAAAGGGTTTTATATTTTGGAGCCTCATGACTGAAAGTTTCAGATAACCTCTGGAAAAAGTCCATAAAATTATTCCTCTGTCACATCAAGCTAAATGCGGTGAAATTTGAGTCCAAATAGCGCGAATGGGAATACCTCCTGTTGAACCTGGATTCACAGAACGTTCTATACCGGGATTTCCTTTATGAATTGCAATCAATTCCCATTGGCGATTAAAAATTGGTGCCCCAGAGGAGCCGTCATCAGTTTTGAGATTATGATCAATATATTCTTCTGCTACTTGTATAATTTGTCCCAAGTCGGAAATTATCACATGATTACCCTGTGGATGATGGATGATGCGAATATCTTGACCACTATCTAAGATAGAACTTTCATTAATATAAATAGTTTTTTGTTGTATTTGAGCCTTGATTTTAAGTAGAGCATAATCAAAGTGACGATTATTAGTAATAACATCTAATTCCAATACATCTTTGTCGGATTGGTAACTTCCAGCTTTGTAACCAAGACGTACCCATGCTTTTTGCACTTGGCTCTTGCTGAAAATATGATTACAAGTTAGTAAGAAATCTTTTGTAATAAATACTCCTGTGCCTATAGGATTTCCTATAGGCGATTCGATTCTGCCAACTGTGTTACGAGCAGCTAACGCTTTGAAGTTTTCCTGACCTTGTTCGACTAACCGATTGAATAATTCTAAATCTTGGTCTTTTAATCCATAAATGGATGCTAAATCCCGTAGAAGCTCAAGTAAATTGACCAATGGATGATACTTAAAGTTTTTTTGAGATATTTGATAATTTTTAAATCCTGAAACTAGTGCCTGAGCAAATGTATTAGGTTGAGCGTCAAATTTTAAATTACTTAAAAACGCAGAATCAATACCAGCGCTTTCCAGAATATTTAGGCGATCACTAGCTACACTAACCTTTAAAGCAAAGTGATTTAGCGCTAGAATTAGTGGTGTGATATCTTTCTGATCTAAAAATATTTCCGGATTCATGATATTTTCATCTGTCCAAGTTAAAGAAGAATTTGTAGGTTTCAATAATGAATCATCAAGAGATGGACTGCTGTTAATAGAGAATAAAATATTAGTCTTTTCTGGTGCTTGTTTCTGTTGGTAATCTTCTATATCGTTAGTAGATTCTTGCGATGCGCTGCTCAATTCTGAAGTTAATATTGTCGGTGCAATTGTTTGCAGGCATATCTGCTGATGAAATCGATGCTTCAAATCCTGAATAAACTCTTCTAATGAAGTTTTTTGGCGGCAGTGTTTCTTTAAGGCTTTTTCAATTGTTTCAAGTAGACTTTCATAGAGATTATCGATATATTCTTCCCGTACAGCTTTTAAATTAGCTAACTCAAATGACCAGTAATTATACCATTGCCAAAGAGACTGAAATGGATTGGGGTTTGGAGCAGGTATACCTATTTCTATAAGGATGCTTATTTGTAATGCAACCTCCTGATAAATCTTTTTATAACCATCATCTTCAGACTTGACTAGCTCAATAGGCTGTCCTTGAGTAGCTACTGAAAGCATGATTAACTTTAACTGTTTAATATTTGCTATCAGATTTTCAAATTGTGATATTTGCCACTCATCAACTAACTCTTGCTGAGATTTATCTTTGATATAATACTGGCATGAAATAATTTCAACTTGTTTGAAAACGCTGGCGTAGAGGTCATGAATATATCCTGCTTTTGAAGCGTATCCACTTTTTAAACTTGACCAGTAATCACGCCAATTGGAAAGAGATTTAAATTTATTAGGATTGCCTATATTGACCCCTTCTTCTTCAAGAGCTTCTATAAGTTCAGCAATATTATTGTAAATTTCTGTATATTCTTTCTGTTTGTGATGAAGTTTCAATTCTCCCGTAGAAACTGCAATCATTATTATTTGCAATTGTTGAATTTTGTTTAACAGTTCTTCAATTAGTTCTACTACCATAGACAATCCACATCTTATTCAAATCCCTGTTTGGATAACTACACAAGTAACTGTGCTTATTTCTGATTGCGGAGATGCTCTATATTATCTATTAGCTTATTTATTTGGCTGTCCCTATCCCGATTCCACTCACGAGACCAAATTCTGTAAATGCGCCAGCCTAATTTTTGTAGAACTTCTTGGCGGAGACGATCACGATCTCGTGCTGTGGGATATTTATGATAAGTTCCTCCATCACACATAATGCCTAAAAGATATTCCTCTATTTCTGGCTTTCGGTTATCTATCACAGCTAGGTCAATTGGGTAAGCTGAACGACCCACCCGTTTCTTAACTGTATATCCCCTTTCTGTTAAAACCCGATAGATATCTTCTTCAAAGGGTAAATCAGAATGAGCCAGTTCATCATTAAGCTTTTCATCTAGTTTTTGACCGCCACTTTGAGTGTATGCAAAATACTCTTTAAGCAATGCAGCTTGTGGACTTTTTTCTGCCTCAAAATTTTCTGCTTTAATTGAGGCGACTAAAACAAATTTACATTTAGCGCGAGTTATTGCAACGTTTAATCTTCTTCTTCCTAAATCCTGTTGAATTTTACTAAGGTAACCAAAGGAGTGATTTAATTTATCGCGTTTTTCGTTATCAAAACCAAAGCCAAAGCTGAAAAAAATCACATCTCGTTCATCACCTTGAACTTCATCGATTGGTTTGATCAAGAAAGTACCTGAGTTATCTTGACAAAATTCTTCTATTTCTGGATGCTGAACACTGATTAAATTGAGTTTTTCGCGGATAGCTTTTGCCTGTTGTTTACTTGAAGTAATAATACCCAAAGATTTCTGAGGGTATTGCTGAAAATGCTGCACTGTCAGTTTTGCAATTTCCTCCGCTTCACGGATATTATCTCCGCGACCACCACGATCGTATATTCCGTCTTCAACGTAATGAAAATGTACGCCTCGACTAATATCTTTTACAGGATTGGGGAAAGAAATGAGTTTTGAATTGTAAAATTTTCGGTTGGAAAAGGAAATCAAGTTTTCATCTTGGCTACGATAATGCCAACTCAAAGTCCGGGTTTTCATAATTGATAAACTGGAACATTCATCGAGCAAATTTTCATAAATTTCTTCTTCTTCATTGTCATTATTAGAGGCTGTACTTTTGAAGTAAGAGGTTGGTGGTAACTGCTGGTCATCTCCGACAACAATTAGCTGTTTTGCTCGCATTATAGAAGATACTGCATCTTCAGTACGAACTTGGGAAGCTTCGTCAAAGATAACAACATCGAACTCAACTGCATCGGGATCTACATATTGACTAACAGCTAAAGGACTCATGAGCAAACAAGGCTTGAGGGTAGTAACAAGTTGAGGAGCATGTTTGATAAATTGACGAATTTTTTGTTGTCTTGTTAGCTTTTTTCTTTCTCTTTTTAGTAAATCCAATTGTTGAGATGCTTGCGGCTGTGTTGACCACTCTTGCCAAGATTCAGCATGAAGTTGTCTCAAACGTTTTATTGCAACTTCATACTGTTGTTTATCTTTTTCGGAAAATTCAGCTATTGTCCTCTCATGTAATTTATGATTAAAATTCCGCAACTCTGAATTGTCAGAATGTATCTGCCGTAGCAAATTATCATAAATGCCTTTTTTGAAAGCGGGAAACCACATATCTGGTGGAATATTAGAATTACGCAACTTAGATAAAAAATCTTTGGTTCCAAGAATTTCTAATTGACGAATTATTTCCTGATAATCCAACCACTGTTGGAGTAAAGCAAGTTCATTGCTAGCTTGGTATCGGAAATTTTCAACTTTATCTAAGGATGATTTTTCTAATTCACCAGATGCTGTCATGCGTTCTTGAGGAAAGTGTTTTCTGAGAAATTGAAAACCTTCTTTTATATGGTTTAAAGAAGGTTCCAAATTTTCTGATAGCCTTCTTAATTCGTGATAACTTTCTCTTGAGGCAATAACTGCTGCTACTTTATTTTTATCTAGTTGCTGCTGTTGATTAAGTATTTCCAACCATTCAAGACCTCGCTTTAGTTCTTCCAACTCTGTCATTTCTGCATTAAATGAAGAACCAAAAGCTTGACGAGCTTTGTTTTGTGCGTCTTGTAATATATTTAAAATGTTCTGGCGCTCAATTGCTTTTTCAATATCTGCAATCACTTCTTGTTCTGAAACCCGATTTTGATCTTGCCTAAGATTCATGAGGCGTTTATATTCTCGTCTCTTAGCTCTGCGCCATTGCCAATAAGCTGGTTGAAGGAAGAAGAAAATACCCGTAAATTTTCTGTAAAAAAGTCTCCTAATTTCTGAAAAATTGATGTTAAAAAATTCCCGAATATAATTCCTATTTAATTCAGAATTAATATCTTGGTATTTTGTAATATTTATTTCTAAATCATAAGACAAATCTCGCAGTTCAGATAAGTCTGTCGAAATTGACCAACTTTCAACTCGTGATGGAGCTTCTATAATATGAGTTACTGCTGGATGTAACTTCTCTAAATCGGAATAGGTTTGCAGTTCCTCTGTTATTTTTAGCAGTTGTCTCAATGAAATTACACTATCTTGAGCAGCCTTAATTCCCCTATTTTCAAGATGGTCAAGATTTGTTATCAAATCTCTTTCAAGATTAGACGACCAAGACTTACATTGTAGCGGACTGCTTGACCATATTGTTTTTTGTCTTTCTCGAAAAAAATCCTCAAATTGACTAAGTTTCTCTAGTAATTTTTTTACCTCATCCAATCTAATTTCTGACCAATCTTGAAGATTAGATAGATGAAACTTAAGGTCAGGAATTTCTTCTCGGTTCAGCTTGAGTATTTCACCATAGAGGTCAAAAGCAGATTTATTTAATGGTTGCTCAAGTTTATGTAAGCCTACTACATGATTATTGAGAATTTGCCGACAGTCACTTAGAGGTTTAAATAATATATCCCAATCTCGCTGCTGCGATTCATTCCTTTGTAAAAGATGAGTGGCAGTTTGTTCTAGTTCATTAAGAAAATCTTTTGTCTTTGTTGTTCCTTGGTGGTGTAAATTTAGACAAGCATCCTCTAACTTACTTTCTTTAAGCCTTTTAAAAACAACTTCTAGAGCAGTTTGCTTCTCTGCAACTACAAGCACTTTCTTCCTTTGTCCAATTAACTCAGCGATGATATTGACAATTGTTTGGCTTTTTCCTGTACCTGGAGGCCCCTGAACTACACAGCTAACTCCATTTTTTACAGCTTCTATTACTACTTGCTGGCTGGAGTCTGCATCGCATATTTGATAAATCAACGAGGGATTGATTTGATCAAGTTCTTTTTCTTGAAGAATATTGTGCCGATCAATATTATCAGGTATTCCTTTTACAGCTAGCCTTTGCAGTATGGGATGATTAGCTATTTTGTCCTGATTTTGTTCTAAATCTCGAATCATTGCGGCTTTTGCATCCTGGAACAAAGTTAAATATGCGGTTTCTTCTATTTTCCAGTTAGGTTGTTTAGCGATCGCACTACGAACCTCATCAAAAAAACTCTCATAACTCAATTGTTGATCGCGATCGCTATCAGGCAGCGTAATATTAAATTCATCGTGTAACTTGTTGACTAAAATAAAGTTAACAGAAATATCCTCATCTGTAGGGTAAAGTGTAAATTCAGGGGCTTTTCTCCCCTTTTTTTCTAGCCTAATTGGAACTAGTAGGATTGGAGAAACATACTTTTCTTGGGGTTTTTCGGGGTCAAACCATGTCAAAGTACCAAGGACTAAAAATAGACTATTAAAACCCTTCTCTTCGATGCTTGATTTTGCACCTTGAAGAAGCTCATCTAGCAGTTTCACCAAGTCTGAATCAGTCTGCTTAGTTCTGAGTTCACTCACAGGATATGAACTGGATTCTTCTTCTACAAGCTTTTTATATAAAAGTGAAGAGGTTGTAAGAATATCAACTACTGGTTTTTTATTTTTGCGGAAGTCAAGTAGCGGATTGCTGTTACTGGAATCAGCAAGTTTATCCTTCCAATTCTTGATTTTATCTTGAATCAATGGATTTATTTGGTTACTCATTAGCTTCCGATTTTTACCAGTTAATTTCAACAGCCTATTTCTTAATACTTTCTATTTTAAGTAAATTTTCGGGTTCTTTAGTACTTGTTATGCTAAACTAACAATCAAAATGCCAGTTTAACAAGCATCTAATTCGGAAGTTTTCAAAGTTTCTAAATCCATAAGCCGAGCG
>NZ_JACJRE010000093.1 GCF_014697075.1 Tolypothrix sp. FACHB-123
ATTTAGTCGAAGAAACTTCCAAATATAATAAAGAATAGGAAGTGGTTCGCGATAATCTATCGCGAACCACTCTTTCTTTTCCACATCCCGTGAAAAGTCAGGTATAGTACAACCTCACAAAGAATGTGTACATCAAAACACATAAAAAAGTGATTAATCCCCCTTACCCCCTGCTTCTTGCTCCCCTGCTTTTTCCAGCCAGGTGGGAACATTTTTACATCACAGGCGAACTCGTAAATATAGGGAAAGTATTGTTCCTTCTCACTCCAGGTATCTACTGAAAATGTTTCCTTTATCCCCAAAGCCGACAAATTCTTGGTTCAATATGGCACTAGTCGCTATTCTAGTGTCAATATCAACTGGTTGCAGTTTCCCATCAACTCGCATCAGTAATATTGTGGCATCTCTACCCAAAGCTGAAGCACAAGAAAGCGATCGCACTCATCAAACTGATCAAATTTATGCAGATGTCCAAGCTTTGGTAAATTTCGGCCCCCGTGTCGCAGGTACACCAGTCATGGAAAAAGCCAGCGCCTATCTTGTGGAAAGATATCGTCAGGCTGGTTATGTTGCCAAAATTCAGACTTTTACTTATGAAAAATTTGTAGACTTAGGTTCTAACTTAATTATCAATGATACAACTATCCCCGGTAAGGCGCTGAAGGGAACAATCAAGGGAAACTTGAATGCACCAATGGTAGCAGTTCCCAACTTTGGACAACCGGAAGACTTTGCCAAAGTCAATGTCAAAGGCGCGATCGCTATTGTGCGGCGTGGTAAAATTCGCTTCTCGCAAAAAGCGAAAAATGCAGTAGCAGCTGGGGCGATTGGCTTGGTAGTTGTCAACAACGAACCGGGGAATTTAACTAGTGCTGGGTTGGGGGAGAAAGTTACCATTCCCGTGTTGGGAATTTCCGGCGATCGCGGTAATCCCTTACTTGAGCAAACTACACCAGCGAATGTCACCCTAAATGTGAATGCGCAACAGCAAGTGATTACAGGTAGGAATGTTATTGCCCATTTACCAGGAGTAACGCAGCCAAAATTGATACTGGGTGGACATTACGATTCTGTAGAGGAGTCTCCTGGGGCAAACGATAACGCTTCCGGTACAGCAGTTGTATTAGGGATAGCGCGTGATTTAGCGAACACAAAACTCGCCCGTCAAGTTTGGTTTATCGCCTTCGATGGAGAGGAAGACGGGTTACATGGTTCCAAAGCTTTTGTAGATACAGCTAAACCAGAGTTTCTTTCTGGGTTAAAAGCCATGTTGAATTTTGATATGGTGGGAGTGAATCAGCAGCTATTGATTAGCGGGACATCTGCATTAACTGCGATCGCCCAAACTGTAGATCCAGATATCAAAACTTCCGGTTCCTATAGCTATGGTGGCAGCGATCATGCATCATTTGCTAACAAAAAAGTGCCGGTGCTGTTTTTCCATCGGGGTGATGAACCGAATTATCACAGCCCAAATGATAAAAATGTCGATGCAAAATTGCTGACTGAAACTAGGAGTAATGGGTTAAGTATCGTTAAACAGTTATTGGATCGGGACTGATGACGGTTGACGGTTGACAATTTACGGCGAATACCGATTCATTCTTACCCAATCTTGAGTTGAGCCAACATTTGGATTTTCGCCGAAGTTATTTGTACCATAAACTTGTCCTTGACGGTTTATCCAATAATAGTTGTAGTTTGTTGGTAGCTCAACAGTTGGATAACCATAAGGATTTGTCCAAGTTGTGACATTACCCAGGTTCTCGCGAAACTGGAAGTTTTGACGATCTATCGACTCACTTCGTTGGCGGTTGACTTCGTCCCAGGTATGCTGCGACCATTCACGATATTCTCTGTATTTTTGCCCTTCAGTCATGGAAATATCTAGGTTTTGTGCCATAATTCCCTGTATACCAAAAGCCGCCCCATTAGTTGCTGATACCTCAGATGCAACTTGTGGTAACCACGAAACATAATTAGCCCACTGGGATTGGTGCGATCCAGCACAAGTCATGACCATTGTACAGATATTGTAACTATAAGCTACACTGCACTTAGCTATACCTTGACAGGGGATACCATTGTAAATGTATAGACAATCAAACTCATAAGCTACTGAACATCCCGCAATTGGTTGAGCTTGGCGAGGCTGACTAACTTGCAGGTTATATGGCTGCATTGCTAATAGCTTCTCATAGACAAACTGCCAAGGATTGTAGTTTACAGGTAGTCCAGAATTTCCCACCATAATCGTAAAGGCAGAATTGTCTGGAGAAAATAAGACAACAGCAAATTGACCATCCTCAACAACTCGCCAACCACTTGGCACTACATAGTTGAAGTATTTTCCCTGCTGAATAAAGAGCGAAGGGGAATGAGAAAAAGAAGCGGGATTATAGTTGTACATTTGGCTTCACAGCAAAGGCGAGAACTGATATTAAATACATTTTAAGTATGTAGTTTTACGTATTGGGTTGCGGCTTTTCTTTATGTTAATCTTCTCTTTTGCTAATTGAGCTAACAGCCTTGTTTAAATCCAGTAACCAATCTTCTAGGAACTCAATTTTTACCTAGAAGATGAAACAGCTTATCAAGTGCGTGAAACACCGAAATGAGAAGATGAAATGGCTTATCAAGTGCGTGAAACACTGAAATGAGAAGATGAAATCGCTTATCAAGTGCGTGAAACACTGAAACGAGAAGATGAAATGGCTTATCAAGTGCGTGAAACACTGAAACGAGAAGATGAAATGGCTTATCAAGTGCGTGAAACACCGAAATGAGAAGATGAAATGGCTTATCGAGTAAGTGAAACAGTAAAACGAGAAGATGAAACGGCTTATCGAGTAAGTGAAAACGGTAAGTCAGTGCAATAAAACCAAAATAAAACTCTTTCTCCCCCTGCTCCCTGCTCCCTGCCTTATTCCAACAATAATTTAACGTTAATATAATGTCTCAATGGCTATATCCGGAATTCGGCTCCATTCATTCCACGAACCATCATAATTTCTGACATTGGGATAACCAAGTAAATATTTCAAAACAAACCATGTATAACCCGATCGCCCGCCAATGGCACAGTAAGGGATAATTTCTTTATCGGGTGTAATTCCCTGACTAGCGTACAGTGCTTGTAATTCCGCAAAAGATTTAAAAGTTCCATCCTCATTCAAAGTCAGCAAATACTCAACATGTAGCGCACCGGGAATATGTCCGGCGCGTTCTCCTTCTCTTGGAGGCTGAGTCAGAAAGAATTCACCACGATATTCTGCAAGCGATCGCACATCTAACATTACCCGATTGGGGTTACCAATCGATGCTTGAACTTCTTCCAAAAATATTCGCTTTTCTGTATCAATTTCTGAGATAAAATACTCACTTGGTGGAAAATCTGATAAACCTGTTGCTACTGGAAGATTTTCCGCCATCCATTTTTGATGTCCACCATTGAGAACCAGGACATTCCTGTGTCCAAAAACTTGTAACAACCAAAAAATCCAAGCCCCAGTTCCCGGATAGCTACCGTAAGCGACAATAGTTGTATCATCATTTATACCAGAGCGAGAAAGTAGTTTTGCCATTACCTCTGGGTCAAAATTGATTCGCAAATTAGGCAGTAATAAATCAGTAAAGATATTCCAGAAAACTGCACCGGGGATATGAGCATCTTTGTATAGCTGGGGGCTGGTATCAACTTCTACTATCCGCACCTGAGGATTGTTTAAATTTTCTAACAGCCATTGAGTATCAACGAGAACTTCAGGATGAGCATACTGAGACATAAGATTTTTCCTGCATTTGCACACAGGCTAAGATTAAAATAGTTACTTAACTACGCCTAGTCCTCGAAAGAGTACAACTTGCCATCATGGCGAACTTACAAGCATTATTTACAGCGATCGCCCAAGCCAAAAATGAACAAGAATTGCGATCGCAAGTATTGCTAGAATTTAGAGATTACTTTGCTGCCAAACGGTGCGGCTTATTCTTTTACGATCGACTTCCCCTAGTTGACAGCAAGCTGCAAAAAGCATTTCAACTCGCCATATCTATTGAACACAACCCAGTTTTGCGCTACATAGTTGAGCGACACGCACCCGTTCACGAAGCATTAGTAGTATCACCAAAAACCTGGAGATTAATTTGTCCTCGCAGCGATCATTGGCACGTTATGGCAGGGCCAATTGTTACCAATGGTAAATTAATAGGTGGCGTAGGCTTGACCCGCGAGCAAGGAAGCTTTGCATTTGACACACAAAACTTGCTAGATTTGAGTGCGCTGTGTTTGCATTTATCCGCTTGGGTAGCAACAGTACATTCTCAACAGCAACCTTTAGCGATTCATCGCCTCACACCCAGAGAAATGCAAATTGCGGAATTAGTTGCTCAGGGATACACAAACGCAGAAATTGGCGCTAAACTTTGGATTACCGAAAATTCAGTCAAGCAAGCCTTAAAGCGGATGTTTCGCAAGCTAGAAGTTACTTCCCGCGCACAGATGATTGCAGAAGTTTTCGCCAACATCAATCCAACAACCAAGCAAACAAGTCCTTAACAGTAAGCTGTAAGAGTTATGATAGCTTTCGAGAAACAATGATAATTCCCGCAATGTGATTATTGGTGATAAACTCAGCAAATTTTAATGGCATCGTTTTACGATTGTGGGTAACGAGAACACGTCCCTGCTGTGCTGCGATCGCCAATACTTTAGCATCTTTCAAACCTCCTAACTCAGCAGTGTAGGGGGTTTGAAAGTCAATGGTGGGTTCTCGTCGCAGAACGCCTGTCTAGCCTGATTCAAATCAGCATCAGCGTTTTTAACAATCAAACTACAGCCGCTTCCAAAATCGCACCCTGCATTCTCCCCATAGCATCAAGTAAACTTTGCAACTGTAGATCTGCTTTCATCACAGCTAAACCCCGCACTGTCACCTTCCCAGGAGAGTAGACAAAGCGCGTTTTCAGATGATCTGGTAAGTTCGCCGCCAGTAAATTCCAAGCAGGTTCTTCCATTGGCGTTTCTAAAATTACATGCTGTTTGTTTTCTGGTTTAATGCGGCTAAATCCTAATTTCTTGGCTAGTTGCTTGAGTTCCATAACGCGCAATAATTGACTTGCTGGGACTGGAATTGCACCATAGCGATCGCTCCATTCTCCTGCAATCTGGGTTAATTCTTCTTTCGATTTCGCTGCGGCGACTGCGCGATATGCACTCATCTTCTGATCGACATCGGTAATATAATCGGCGGGAATAAATGCTGTCAGGTTGAGATCAATTTGTGTATCGTCAACTTGGGGAATTTCCTGTCCGCGAATTTCCCGAATCGATTCTTCCAGCATTTCCATATACAAATCAAAGCCAATCGCATCCATTTGACCGGATTGTTCTGCACCTAGCAAGTTACCTACACCCCGAATTTCCATGTCGCGCATGGCTAATTGATAGCCAGATCCCAATTGGGTAAATTCCTGAATCGCTCTTAATCTCTGCCTTGCAGCTTCCGATAATGCGCGTTGCTGGGGGTAAAATAACCAAGCATGAGCTTGAATTCCCGCTCGTCCGACCCGACCCCGTAGCTGGTATAATTGCGATAACCCAAAGCGGTGAGCATCTTCAATTAAGATGGTGTTAACTCTGGGAATATCTAAGCCAGATTCAATAATTGTCGTACAAACTAAAATATCTGCATCACCATTGTTAAAGGTGAGCATGGTTGATTCTAGCTGTCCTTCGTCCATTTGACCGTGAGCTACGGCAAATCTGGCTGAGGGTATGATCTCTCGCAATTTTGTGGTTGTCTCTTCAATTCCCTCTACTCTCGGAACTACGTAAAATACCTGACCACCTCTGTCTAATTCTTGACGAATAGCTGTGCGGATGGTTTCGTAATTCATCTGGGCGAGATGAGTTTTAATCGGTCGTCGGGATGGGGGTGGTGTGGTAATTAAGCTCATTTCCCGAATCCCCGATAAAGACATATATAAGGTACGGGGAATGGGTGTAGCAGAAAGTGTTAGTACATCTACCTGGGTTTTCAGGCTTTTAATTTTCTCTTTTTGGTTGACGCCAAAGCGTTGTTCTTCATCAACCACCAACAATCCCAAATCGCGGAAGCTGACACCTTTACCTAAAAGTTGATGAGTACCCACAACTACATCTAATTCTCCCGTTGATAACCGCTTTTGAATTTCTCGCCGTTCTTCAGCAGTGCGGAAGCGGTTGAGTAAACCGACATTTACCGGGTAAGGTGCAAAGCGTTCCTTGAGGGTGTGGTAATGTTGCTGCGTCAGGATGGTTGTTGGCGCAAGTAAGGCGACTTGTTTACCAGAGGTGACAGCTTTGAAAATGGCGCGAATTGCGACTTCCGTTTTCCCGAAACCGACATCACCACAAACCAAACGATCCATTGGGCGATCGCTTTCCATGTCTCTTTTCACATCTTGGGTAGCTTTAAGCTGGTCTGTGGTAGGTTGATAAGGGAAAGAATCTTCCATTTCCTCTTGCCAAGGCATATCTTGAGGGTAACTAAAGCCTTGTTGTTGCGATCGCGCTGCATATAATTTCAGCAAGTCTACCGCTAATTTCTTAATCGCTTTGCGGACTTTATTCTTGGTATTCTCCCAAGCTTTACCCGTCATTTTATGCAATTCTGGCGCTTTATCGGCGTTAGTCCTAAACCGCGATAAAGAACCAACTTGATCGGCGGCGACTCTTAATAAACCGTCTGCATATTGGACGACAATATAATCGCGGGTTTCATCGTTAATTGTCAGACTTTCCAACTTGACGAATTTCCCGATCCCGTGACTTCTGTGAACTACATAATCTCCCTGACGCAGCTTATTTGGATCTACTTGCTTTGAAGCAGCTTGACGACGCTTGCGGATATAGCTGGGAGTCGCTAAAGAATGCTGTCCGTAAAATTCCCTATCTGTAACTACTACCAAGCGGTATGTCGGGAGAATAAAACCTTCTAATTCCGCCAAACCCGAATATTTCAGCGCTACAGGGATATGGTTAATTTGTAGCTTTTCAATCGCTAGGTAATCGCGGGGATTGGGGATAAACTGCGCTGGACAATCATGTTCTTGGAGTAGGGAAACAGAACGGGAAGGTTGCGCCGAAATTAACCAAGTCGAGAAATTGCGATCGCGTTCTTGGCGTAATGTGTCAGCTAATTTCGCAAATTGATGTGGTGTAACCGGAACCGGTCTACTAGCGAGATTAATCCCGGTATTTTCTTCTGCTAATTCCGACAAATATATTTGTTTAAACTTCGCCGCAGCAGCTAAACAATCATCAAAAGACCGATGAATTTTTGGTAATTGTAAAGCACCAAGCCCAATTTCCCCAGTTCCTAAAGACCATTGTTCCTCAGCATTTTCTACCCAGCGATCGCTATGGGCGTGACATTGTTCTGGCTCATCAATGGCAATTAAAGTATTTTCGCTCAAATAGTCTAAAAGTGAAGCAGGTTGCGCAAAAGCTAACCCCAAAAAGCGACGACTACCTTCAAGTTTATCGGTGTCAAATTCCGACTCCGCACTCAGTACTGTTACTTCAGGAATATTCTTCAATTCAGCGCTGACAATCGCCGCAAAACTAGTAGGAGTGAGAATAATTTGGTTAACTTTATCTAGTGCAGAACGTTGGGTTGCGGGGTCAAATTCCCGAATTTGCTCAATTTCATCGCCAAACCATTCAAGACGCACAGGTAACTCTGACGCTACAGGAAAAATATCAACAATATCCCCCCGACGACTCCATTGTCCTTCTGTTTCTACTAGGGGAACTCGTTCATAACCCAAAGTAGTAATTTTCGTACTGAAGGTATTTAAATCAAATTCCATCCCCTTCTTTAACGTCAAGCAAAAAGGAATCAAAGCTTCAGGTGGTGGTAAATGGGGTTGTAACGCCCCTGTAGTCGCCACAATCGCAATTTTTGACTGTTGACTGTTGACTGTTGACTGTTGACCGTTGACTGTTGACTGTTGACTATTAGACTCTTGAATTTTGACCAAATCAGCCAAAACCTGCATTTGACCCCAAGTCATTTCCGTTTCTGGATCAAAGGGTTCATAAGGCGAAGCTTCCGAAGTCGGGTAAAAATAAACATTCTTCCAACCCATCGCTTCTAATTGTGCATAAGCGCGTCCAGCTTCCTCCAAAGTGGCACATACCACAAATAAATTATTTTCCGAACTTTGCGCCAGTGCAGAAGCAACCAAACCCTTAGGAAGGCGGGGAATACCATTTAACCGTAAATCTTGTTGACGATTAAGTTTAGAAAGTAGTTCAGTAGTTAAAGGCGATCGCGCTAAAGCACGCACAATAGAAGAAAATGCCATAGATTTTAATGTAAATGCAAGTCGTTGTGAGGAAGCTGATGTCACTTATTTTAAATACTGTTAACAGCCCCCTGAACTTTTGGCTCAAAGAATTTGGTAACGCAAGGGAAGGAGGACAAGGAGAGAAGTCTGAGCGGAGACTTCCTCCGATCAGAACTTCGGAGGGACAAGGAAGACAAAGAATTTTAGATTTTAGACTTCGTCGTGAGCGCTCAGTCGAACGATTTGCGATTTTGGATTCTAATCTAAATCTAAAATCCAAAATCCAAAATTGTTTCAATGCCCAATGCCCCATGCCCATTACCTAGTACTTTATGTACAATTAAAGCGTTTATAGATGCACCTTTAATACTAGATACTAAGAATTAAGCCAAGTTCGCTCTTGATAGCGGCAAATATAAAGATGTCCTCCATGACTTTTGAAATTTTAATCATTTTGGTATTAATTATTGCCAATGGGGTGTTTTCTATGTCCGAGATGGCGATTGTCTCGGCACGGAAGGTAAGATTACAACAAATGGCTA
Organism: Tolypothrix sp. FACHB-123; assembly: GCF_014697075.1. GTDB lineage: Bacteria > Cyanobacteriota > Cyanobacteriia > Cyanobacteriales > Nostocaceae > Aulosira. The sequence continues at coordinate 8,877 of NZ_JACJRE010000093.1, forward strand.
ATCAAGGAGACCTGAAAGCCAGAGAAGCATTAAAGCTGGCAGAATCTCCGAATCAACTGTTTTCTACTATTCAAATTGGTATTACCCTCATTGGAATTCTAACTGGTGCTTTTGGTGGCGCAACGATTGCTGAAAAATTAGCGGTTTATGTCAAGTCAGTACCGTTTTTAGCACCTTATAGTCAACCATTCTCCTTTGGGCTAGTGGTTTTAATCATCACCTATTTATCGCTGATTGTCGGTGAATTAGTCCCCAAGCGATTGGCTTTAAACAACCCGGAAGCGATTGCAGCCTTTGTGGCGATTCCCATGCAAGCTGTAGCAGCGATCGCTTCTCCCGCAGTTTTTCTTTTAAGTGCTTCTACGGAAATGGTCTTGAGGGTGTTAGGAATTACACCATCAACAGAACCGCAAGTTACAGAAGAAGAAATCAAAATCTTAATTGAGCAAGGTACAGAGGCGGGAACCTTTGAGGAAGCCGAACAGGATATGGTAGAGCGAGTTTTTCGCCTAGGCGATCGCCCCGTCAGCTCTTTTATGACGCCCCGTCCGGATATTGTCTGGCTCGATTTGGAGGACAGCGCCGAAGAAAACCGTCAAAAAATGGTTGACAGCGCCTATTCCCGCTACCCAGTCTGTCAAGAAGGATTAGATAACGTCTTGGGTGTGATCCCCGTGACAGATTTATTAGCCAGAAGTTTTAAAGGTGAATCTTTAGACTTAACAGTAGGCTTGCGACAACCTGTATTTGTCCCAGAAAGTACCCGTGGGTTAAAAGTTTTAGAATTATTTAAGCAAACCGTCACACACATGGCGCTGGTAGTTGATGAATATGGAGTCATTCAAGGACTAGTCACCCTCAACGATATTATGAGTGAAATTGTTGGGGATGTACCAGCCGACCCAGGACAAGACCAACCCCAAGCCGTACAACGAGAAGATGGTTCTTGGTTGTTAGATGGAATGTTACCTGTCGAAGAATTTTTAGAAATCTTTGATATGGAAGAGTGGGAATCAGATGAACACGGTAGCTATCAAACCTTAGGCGGGTTCGTAATTACCCACTTAGGACGCATCCCCACCGCCGCCGATCATTTTGAATGGGAAGGAATGCGCATCGAAGTCATGGATATGGACGGTAACCGAGTCGATAAAGTATTGGTAATTCCCAAGCCCAATAAATCGGCAGGGTAGGGCATTGGGCATTGGGTATTGAAACAATTTTAGATTTTGGATTTGCGATTGTATTTGAATCTAAAATCCAAAATCTAAAATCTAAAATTCTTAGCCCCTAACTCTGAGACAATCGCTTCACCTCTTCCCCCACCAAAAGCTGATGTGCTTGCGTCAGTATTTGGGGGATTTTATTTGCATGGGGACTAGCAGCCAAACATTTGCTTAAGTCTAGTTCCCAAATGCGATCGCCTTTGTTACCCGGAAACCAATGACTAGCATTACCTAAGAGGTTGTAGCGCATTTTGGCGTAGTCTATCATGTCGTAGGCGATCGCTAAATTCCACAGCCATAAAATCACTGGGATATTCACTTCCCCTGGTGTTTGTTCCCAACTGGGTAAATTTACGCGCCAGGTTTTCGCCCAGTCTTCTCCTAAAGTAGCGATCGCTTCTTGTTCTAAGCTAGCTAAAATTGGCGGTAAAATTTCATCTGCCCGCTCTAGCAAGTTCAAGGTTTTGATATGTTCATCAAAATCTTGGGGATTTGCTGCGCCTATACTCAAAGTATGCACCTGGGGATGACTCAGGCAAAATAAATTATTAAACACCATCGGGCTTAAAGGCGCACACAAATTGACTAATTTTTCTGGTGGTTCATACAGCATCCCACCTTTATTCGATGGGCTAATAATAAACACGCCCATATCATGCTGTGTGGCGGCGCTAATTGCCGGCCAATTCCATTGATTAATGTAATACCAATGCAGGTTAACATAATCAAATAAATTGGTATTAATGGCTTGCACGATTGTATCTGTAGATCCGTGAGTAGAAAAGCCAATAAATCTCACTTTTCCTTCAGCTTGTAACTGCTGTGCCACTTCTACACAACCACCAGGACGGATGCTGTAATCTAAACTCTCGTCATGATTAATGCCATGTAGACCTAGTAAATCTACGTAATCTAGCTGGAGATAATTAAGCGATCGCTCAAATGTTTCGCGGAATTCCTGAGGATCTGCAACCGGGCTAACTTTAGTTTGCACAATCAACTTTTCGCGCTGAAATTTCGGTAATATTCGCCCTAATTGCATTTCGGAAGTGCCATAACCACGGGCTGTCTCAATATGATTAATGCCTAACTCCATCGCCCGCCGAATAGTTGCTTCTAAATTTTCCTGATTATCTAGGGGAATTTCACCAGGGGAAACATCCTGCCATTTAAACTGGTATCTCATCCCACCACAGGAAAACACCGGCATCTGTAATTCTGTGCGTCCAAATCTTCTGTATAGCATTAATACACTTTAGATTAGTTCTGGAAATCTCAATTTTTCACTCACTGTAGCGCATCAACCAGAGCTAACAGTTCACAATGCCATGATTCTTGATTCCCTAGCACAATATAAGTCATAAATTTATACAGTAGGGGCATGGGCAATACCATGCCCTCTAGAAGATATTGATGTGTCGCAAACATGATTTAAATCAGTATTAATTAAACATGAGTCTTCTTAAATACAGAAAAAGACCGTAATACACGGTCTCTAAAAAGTTTTATATTTTACACTAGACTCTACTTAATTAAATAAATTTGCTGGAATTAGCAACTTTTTTTGCTGACATCCAAACTTCTAGCCTGTGTTGATTAATACGTAGCCTCACAAAGAATTGCTATTATCCCCAGAAACCAGAATTGATGCTTACAGACCAGCCAAATTTGGGAAGAGACTAGCAGTTTGCTGCGGAACTGTATTTACAGAAGGTAAAAATTTATCTTCTAGTAATTGGCGAAAAGTTTTTACATCTTCTTGCCAATTCTGAATCAATTGCTTGAGATTTTGTAGCTTTTCAATATCCATATTACCTGTGAGAGGATAGTTGAAGTTACCAGCAAACACTATTGCTGATGCTGATTTATCAGGATATTGAATTTTCGCTTGATTGACACCTAAAATTAGCTGACCTCGCTTGAGAGTGTAAGCCAACTGAAGCCCAGCCTGCATAGGTTCTTCACCAAATTCTTGCCATGAACCAGGAGACAGGAGATTTTGGCATAAATATTGGTGGCTTTGTTCATCTGAGTCAAACATAAACAACCCTACAGGATTAATACCCACACTTTGGTATTCCACTTTAGGTAACTTGTCTATTAGCTGACAAGCAATTTGGGAAACTTGAATATCCTGCAATTCCTTAGTTCCCACAGCTTCAGATATAACGATGCGGTTAGATTGGGCGACAATTGACAAGCCATTGCTAAAAATTATCTGGGCAATACCATTGGCATATACTGGTGGTCTACCCAGTTCCCAATCACTGGGAACAACCCCGGTGTATTTCAAAAAGTCGGGATTGAGAACTGTTGGGTTAAGATTCTTCGCCGCAATTGCGATCGCTAACTCTTGCAGCAGCAAATTTTTGTTCATAAATTTCTTTTAAGGTTATACATTATTGCAATATTCTTCCCCATGAAAAAATGACGCTATCATGGGTTGTTGTTGGTCGGTAGCGCAATTATCCACCAAAACAGTGGAAAAACACTGCTTTAAATCCCATAGTCTGCATCAGGTGAATGTCAGCAATTATATTTAGCTGCTTCTGTATTGCAGAATGTAAAATATGATTCTGGTAAATTATCGCAATAGTCAATGAATAGTAGCAACTCAATTCATCAAATATTCATGATATGCAGTAAATATACGAGGAATATGTAAAATTTACATCGGTAGTCAAAATTAGAGTTGACCGTTGACCGTTGACTAGCAAGAGAGATTTTCATGTTTGGTTGTAGCCTCTAGACCCTACAGGCTATTGTCCACAAACAAGAACAATTTGATAAAACAAGCTAAAAATTTAGCCAGTAAAATCAGAAAACTATAAGATTCACTATGAAGTCTTGTATTAGGACATATATTTAAATGTCTAGAGGTGCTCATGCCAGAAAAATTTCATAATTACTTAATAATTGATTCAGTTCATTTAGAACAATCCACAAACAACTCAGTATATATTAATACCTTTATTTGGCTCGATATCATTATTATTCACGTTTTATTATTTGTAGCATTTAATGCCTGTCAGAAGTACCGTGCTACTGCGCTACGCCAAAAAGTAACCACCTTAGAAAAATTGTGGCTTTTAGAAATCAATAAGAAAAAAGCTTGAAAAATAGGAATTGAGACAATGAAATACTTGTGCTTACTTTGGGTGCTTGTACTTAGCTTAGTTTTTCCAACTGAAGCGATCGCGCAAGCGCAACAACCCTATGCTTTAATTTCTGGATTAGGAACGCACCATCATCCGGTTTCTACCCAAAATCCCCAAGCACAGCAGTTTTTCGATCAAGGGTTAAATTTAATTTACGCCTTCAATCATGATGAAGCGGCGCGTTCCTTTAAATATGCGGCGGAACTCGATCCGCAATTAGCAATGGCATATTGGGGTATAGCTTTAGCTTTAGGGCCGAATATTAACTTAGAAGTGGATAGCGATCGCGAATTAGCAGCATATCAAGCCATCCAACAAGCTGTAGCCTTGTCTAAGCATGTCTCAAAACCAGAGCAGGATTATATTAACGCCCTAGCCAAGCGCTACTCTAACGATTCCCACGCTTATTTGTACAAGCTAGCCGTTGATTATAAAAACGCAATGGCAGATTTAGTCAAGCGTTACCCCCAAGACTTAGACGCCAAGACTTTGTACGCCGAAAGCTTAATGGATTTGCATCCTTGGCAACTCTGGACAAAAGACGGTAAACCAGGGGAAGATACTGAAGAGATTGTATCTGTTTTAGAATCCGTACTCAAAAGCGACCCCAATCATCCTGGAGCCAATCACTATTATATCCATGCGGTAGAAGCTTCCCTAACTCCAGAACGCGCCTTAGCCAGTGCCAAACGCCTAGAAACCCTAGTGCCAGCAGCCGGACATTTAGTACACATGCCTTCCCATATATATTTCCTGGTAGGAGATTATACCGCAGCCATGCAGTCAAATGCCCTAGCGATCGCCCAAGATGAAACTTACATCAGCAAAAATCACATCCAGGGCTTTTATCCGGCAGCATATTATAGTCACAACGTGCATTTTTTGGCAGTATCCGCCGCAATGGCAGGTAGATATGAAGATGCACTGCAAGCCGCAGATAAATTAGTAAATATGGCTACGCCCTTTGTCGCAGAAATCCCAATGGTTGAGGGTTATTTAGGGACTAAACTTCTGATTCAAGTGCGCTTTAGTGACTGGGATAATATTTTAAAATCTCCTGCTCCCGATGACAAATTTGTGACTACCAAAGCCTTGTGGTATTTTGCTCATGGTATGGCTAACGCCGCCACAGGTAAACTAGAAGATGCCGCAAGCGATCGCACTGCCTTACTCAACGCCCAAAAAACAATTCCCGCCGACGCAACTATCGGCATGAGTCCTGCCAGTAGTATTTTAGACATAGCCATCAACCAATTAGACGGCAAAATTGCCAAAGCCAAACAAGACTATAAATCTGCAATCCAATCCTTAGAAACAGCCGTAGCCCTAGAAGACGCCCTCAATTACATGGAACCACCAGACTGGTATATACCCACAAGGGAAGCATTAGGTGGTGTGCTATTAACAACAGGTGATTATGCTGCCGCAGAAAAAGTATTTCGTGCAGATTTGCAAAAATATCCCCTCAATGGGCGTTCTTTATTCGGCTTGCAAGCAAGTTTACAAGCACTAGATAAAACCGCAGAGGCAGAACAAATTCAAACCAAATTAGCCACAGCCTGGAAAAATGCCGATATGCAACTAGCCCTGGAAAAATTGTAAAGGAGCAGGGGGCAAGGAAGCAGAAGAGGCAGAGGAGGAAAATTACAGGTAGTCTCTCCCCATGCCCAATGCCCAATGCCCCATGCCCTAATTAAAACTGTCTAACAACTGGTTGCCCATCTTTCACTTCGCCAACTAAGACTAAATCGACGCAATTGACGAAAATACCATTTTCGAGAACACCGGGAAGATTATTCAGGGTTTTTTCGAGGTTTACAGGGTCGTCAATAGAGTCAAATCTGACATCTAAAACGAAGTTACCTTGGTCAGTGATTACTGGGCCTGCCTTTTTCACACCCATACGGAGTTCTGGTTTACCGCCGAGTTTTTTGATAGCATCAGTTACGGGAGCGATCGCCATTGGGATCACTTCTACGGGTACAGCAAAGCTAGAACCCAAACGATCTACCAACTTTCCACTATCAACTACGACAATAAATTGATTCGCCAAGTAATCTACCACTTTCTCGCGGGTGTGGGCTGCACCACCGCCCTTAATCAAATTTTTCTGCGGATCGACTTCATCCGCCCCATCAATCGCAATATCAATATGATCGATAGCGTCCAAGGTAGTCAGAGGAACGCCGTATTGCTTTGCTAGCACTTCTGATTGAAACGAAGTAGGAACGCCCACAATATCTTTGAGTTCACCAGACTGGAGGCGTTCTCCCAGATACTGAATAGTATACGCCGTGGTTGAACCCGTACCCAACCCGACAATCGAACCTGATTTGACTAAAGCGGCGGCGGCTTTGCCAACTTCTTGCTTCATCAACTTCACGGGGTCTGCTGCTACGGTCATTCCCAAAAATGCTCCATAAAACTTATCTAAGAAGAACATAACCCAAAGTTACATACATTTTCCGCCTACTTCTCAGTTTTCACAGAATGAAATGAGGAGATGAAGGTGATCAGGGCTGTGGGGAACATGGAGAATGACTACTAACGACTATTAATAAGTGACCATTGACCATTGACCAATAACATATAATTATGCGTCAGTTTATCAGTACTCTATCTTTAGTTTTTTTACTACAAAACTTCAGCGCAATTCCTTTATTGTCAGTGGCGCAAGCTGCTTCTATTGAACCATCAGAAGCAATTCAAAAAGTAGTAGCTGCCAAATGGATGACTAACTCTGCTGATGGCAATTTTTATCCAGAAAGGTTAATTAGTCGAGCAGAATTAGCGGCGATAATGGTAAAAGTATTTGGTCTGGATAAGCGTCAGGCTGTCAGCAAAGAGAATATAGTGGTTAACGATGTACCATCGTCTCATTGGGCATTTAATGATATTCAAATCGTTTTAAAAACTGACATCATGAAAGGCTATCGGGGTAATTTGTTTTTTCCCAATCAACGGGTAACCAAAGCCGAAGCCTTAGCAATTTTTGCCCAAGCCTATGGTGTATTTCAGTTTCCTGAAGAAACGGTCAAAGAAATTCTCGCTTCTCATCCAGATGCAGGATCGATTCCGACTTGGGCAAGACAAGCGATCGCCACAGTAATTACCGAAGGATTTATTAATACAGATGCCCAAGGAAACATTTTTCCCCTACGCCCCATGACCAGGGGAGATATGGCTTATGTATTAAGCAAATATTTGCAACGACAACAAAAACAACCCGATACACCAGTTGTTCCAGGTGCCTCAGATAGTACACAATTGCCTTAAAACATTCAAAATCCCCGAATTTCAAATTCGGGGATTTTTGTTTCACAGATATTACGGTGAATTTACCTAGAGATTCTCCAACGAAATTGCTTTCTTCTGCCCTGTGCGCCTGCCTTATTCAATGCTTTAATTGCTCTTTTTGCAGCAATTCTGTAATTTTATGAGCAGTAAGCGGTCGGTAGAATAAATAACCTTGTACATCCTCACAATTGATAGATCTTAAAAAATCTAGTTCTTCTTGTTTTTCTACACCTTCAGCAGTTAACTTTAACCCTAGACTCTGCCCGAGAACGACAATCGCTTTAACAATATGCGCTACTTTTTGATCTGTTGTTAAATCTTGAATAAAAGACTTATCAATTTTGAGATGGTGCAGCGGTAAAAGCTGTAAGCGCGATAAAGAAGAATGACCTGTACCAAAGTCATCAATAGACAGATAAACACCCATCTGCTTTAAATTTTGCAGCACTGTTCTCGTAAACTCTAAATCTTCAATAGCAGTTGATTCTGTAATTTCTAAGTCTAAATACTGCGGAGCTAAATCTGTCTCTTGTAAGATACTAGTCAAGGTATCCACAAGATTTGGTTGACGGAACTGTTTCGGGGAGAGATTGACAGCGATAGTCATCTTGGGAAATCCTGCATCTTGCCAAGCTTTATTTTGCTTACAAGCTGTCCGGATCACCCATTCGCCAATAGGGACAATTAATCCGCTTTCCTCAGCTAGGGGAATAAAGATATTCGGCGCTACCAGTCCCATTTCTGGGTGTTGCCAACGTAGTAGAGCCTCCATGCCAGTAATTTGTCCCGTGATAATATTTACCCGTGGCTGATAATACAGCATGAATTCTTCTCGTTCTAAGGCATAGCGTAAACTCTTCTCTAAAGTTAAAAATGCAGGTGTTCTTGTACTGAGAGAAGGAGTGTAAAACTGATAGTTATTTCTACCCGCATCTTTGGCATGATACAAAGCTGCATCCGCATGTTGAATTAGGGTTTCGGCATCTGGGCTGTTGTCATTAAACAAAGCAATACCGATACTAGCACTGATATAAAGTTCGTGCCCTTTAATGTCAAAAGCTGCGGTTAAAGTTTTGAGGATTTTCTGCGCTATTTGTTTGATTTCTTCTTGAGATTTTATTTGTGGCAATAAAATGGTAAATTCATCACCTCCCCAGCGGGCAACGGTATCACCGCTTCTGAGGCTGTCTTTCACTCTTTGAGCGACAAACTTTAAGAGAATGTCTCCTAGAGTGTGCCCTAGGGTATCGTTGATTACTTTGAAACGATCTAGATCGAGAAACATCACAGCTAGGCTATCCGGGCTGATACCTTCATTGGGTAAAGCTTTATCCAGGGCATGATTAAATTGTAAGCGGTTAGGTAAGCCTGTCAGGAGATCGTGAAGTGCTTGGTAGCGAATTTTTTCTTCTACTTGTTGACGTTGCCAAGCACCACTGATACTAGCTGCCATTGTCAATAAGGTAGACTCTTCATGTCTTGACCATTGACGTTCTTGGGAACAATCTGCCAAGCCAAGGTAACCCCAAAACTTGTCCTCAAAACACAGAGGCACTAAAAAGATAGATTGAATTCGATCTCGCAATAAAATTTTTTGTTCAGCTAAAGGAAATTCGCGCGTCAGCCCGACAATAGATTGTCCTTGGGAAAGGGCTGTGTACCAACGGTCTAAGCCAACAGACTGATAGACGAGATTTTGCCAGTGGGGTTGTGTAGGCTCAATATGCGATCGCGTCCATTCAAATAAGAGACTGACTGCCATTTGCCCTTTATTTGGGTGAAGATGGTTTTTGAACAGATAGGTACGGTCTACTTCAGCAGCCTCACCTAGTATAGCGAGAGCTTTTTCTACACTGCTCTCGTAGTTCATGTCTACCAGTAAATAATTAGCAGCTTCTGCAACTGCTTGGAGTAATCTATCTCGCTGACGCAATTCGGCTGTAGCTCGCTTTTGCTCAGTAATATCTCTAATAATAAAAGTTCTAATTAAATCACTTTCTGGCAGATAATGAATAGATTGTTCAAAAATTTCTGCACCAACTTCCACCTCGCGCACAAAAGAATTACCTTCGCGATTGTTAATTGCTTTCAACAATCCTTTTAATACTGGGTGTCGCTCCCCACATTCTCTCAGCTTGGGAAATTTCAAAGATGCAGCTGGGTTGAGATAGATCACACTTCCGTCTGTATCCATTTCAATAATGGGATTAGGGATGAGTTCAGGAAAAGATGCTAGGCGAGCGAGTACAGTTTCACTAGCACCTTCAAAGTTAGTATCGGGAGTGATGAGAGTGTCAAAAGGATTGACAGGATGCGCTTGCTCTGATAAGTAGCTGGATATGTCTTCAACATTAAAAGACTCAGAAAAAGCTTTTTCTGACAAATTGGAAATGGCGTAGTATTTCGCACTAACTTGGTTATTACCAAATGCGATCGTATCTCCGTGCTGGAGGTTATGCGAGTAGCATTTGTTACTATTTACATATATGCCATTTGTACTTTTTTTGCCTTTAAAATCACCATCAATAATCCTAAAGCCATATTGATCGGTTTCTGGAATAGTCACCCTTAATAAAATGGCATGTTGTCTTGACACGGAACGCGATCGCAGGACAATAGCATTCCTTGAATCCCGACCGAGAGAATAAGTAGCTTCTTGAAGAGGGATAGTTTGTTGTCCCTGTAAGTCTTTGACAACTAAAAGGTGACGTATCTTTTCCCGTTCATTTTCTTCTGGCATACCTTTTTCTCACATTCTCATATTTTGGGTCTTCGTTGGAAAAATACTCATCCAAATAATTTGAGTTTTTACTTCAAAGATAAAGCCACTCAATTGACTTGATTGGTATTTATGAGAGGATAGCCTAGTCCTGACAATGGATTGAGCTATCTGGAACGATATGCCTAATTATTTAGCCAAGGCTTCCCAGGGGAATCCTAGCTGTTTTCTCAACTCACTAGAATGATTGGAAAATTTGGCCTTACGGTCACATCTCTCGACTTTTTGGTGTATTCACTACCAGAATAAATTCAAGTACCAAGGAAAATGTATGGTAGATTTGCGGATTTTTGGTCGATAGACGAAAATCGCAACAGCCAAACCTGTTTAGTCACAGGGTCATAGGGATAAGCTGATTTTGTATAATTTATCGATAATTTCCCTAAATTTGAGGTGAAGCAATCACAAATTTCTCTCACAAAGTAAAGTTTAATTGCAATCAGAGTTACCCATAATCTTATAGTGATAACTTATTAATTGAAGCTGATAAGCTTTCCTGGCAGATCCAACAGCCATAAGTCTAAAAGTTAAATTTAGTTAAGAGGTAAAAACGCTGTTTCTATATCTGTCTCGTCAACTAACGATAACACCCAAAGTGAAACCTTGCATTTCCTCAAAGTAGTGCCTCCAAGGGGGCAATGTAACTGATTTTTAAATTTTCTGTTAACAGAAAAGTAATCGGTACAACCCCAGATATTCATGAGAAATTAGAGGAAAACTAAGCCAGTAGAAATTTGGGTGTTGTTGTTTTAAGTAGAGAAATTTATTAAGAATATTTAGAACTATAAATACCAACACAAAAACACCGATAAATTGACTAGATTTATCGGTGTACTTCTGTGTTGATTTGCCTTTATCAGAAGTAGAAACAGGTAGAACAGTTAAACTTTAATTTTCATCACGCCCATGCACTTGCGCAGGCGGACTCGTCGCTTCAACGGCGGTAAAGGATTCGAGAATTTTATATGTGTGGTTTGCACCTTGAGGAACTACCCAAGAATCCCCTGGTTCTAATAAAATTGTTTGTCCTTCAAGATGTAACTCAGCGCGACCGTTAATTACATAACCAACGGTTTCATAATCGCGGGAAGTTGGCGGTTTATCTTCGCTTGGTTGTTCATTTTCCCAAAGACGCATTGCTACGGTTTTACCAGATGCAAGATACTTCTGACCGAGTTTACCTTTAGGAGAATGGGTAGAGTCTACTTTTTTAACGCTGGTGTCACTCATGGTTTTAGTACAACTTTGATACAGTTATCTTTTTTGTGTTTAAAAATTTCGTAGCCGTGAGGCGCTTGTTCTAGAGGTAGGCTGTGGGTGATGATAAACGAGGGATCGATATCACCCTTTTGGATATGTTCTAGTAAGGGTTTTACGTATCTATGAACATGAGTCTGTCCCATTTTGAAAGTTAAACCCTTGTTCATCGCCGCACCCATCGGTATTTTGTCCAAAAAGCCGCCATATACTCCGGGGATAGAGAGGTGACCGCCTTTACCACAAGCGACGATTGCTTGTCTTAAAGCTGTGGGTCGGTCTGTTTCTAGACGTACAGCTTGCTTCACTTTGTCGTACACCGCCATCGCGTCTGTACCATGTGCTTCCATCCCTACAGCATCAATACAAGCGTCAGGGCCCCGACCGCCGGTCATTTCTTTGAGTGCTTCACCGACATCTATTTCTTCGTAGTTGAGAATTTCGGCTTTACCGTATTCTTTAGCCATTTGTAGGCGTTCAGGGATGCGGTCGATGGCGATAACTCTTTCTGCACCTAACATATAGGCGCTTCTGATGGCGAATTGTCCGACAGGGCCACAACCCCAGACAGCAACGACATCACCGGGTTTGATGTTGCAGTTCTCAGCGGCCATGTAGCCTGTGGGGAAAATATCGGTTAAAAATAGTACTTGCTCATCCGTTAAACCATCAGGTATTTTAAACAAGCCAACATCGGCAAAGGGCACTCTGGCGTATTCGGCTTGACCGCCAGCGTAACCACCCAATAAATGGGAGTAGCCAAATAGACCTGCGGGTGAATGACCCATTTGCTTTTCTGCTAGCCAAGCATTGGGGTTAGAGTTATCGCACAAAGACCATAAATCGCGCTGACAGAAGAAGCAAGAACCGCAGGAAATAGTGAAGGGAACGACGACGCGATCGCCTATTTTTACATGTTTAACACTGCTACCGAGTTCAACGACTTCTCCCATAAATTCATGCCCAAGGATATCACCTTTTTGCATTGTGGGAATATAGCCATTGTAAAGGTGCAAATCAGAACCACAAATTGCTGTAGAAGTGATTTTGATAATTGCATCACGGGTATTAATCAGTTTGGGATCGGGAACCGTATCCACCCGTACATCATTGGCTCCATGCCAACAAACTGCTTTCATAATTATTAATCCTTAGACTTGAATTTTATGGTTCTTTAGTACTTGTTATGCTAAACTAACAATTAAAATGCCAGTTTAACAAGCATCTAATTCGGAAGTTTTCAAAGTTTCTAAATCCATAAGCCGAGCGTTTTATTAGCTTGAGCTTGTTATTGATACCTTCTA
>NZ_JACJRE010000094.1 GCF_014697075.1 Tolypothrix sp. FACHB-123
AGCAAGGTAATCAACGTTAAAGAATACACAGTTCGAGCGCATCAACGCTCAATTCACACTCGGATTTTTAACTTTGTCTGTAAGCAGTGCGAACAACCGACGGAGCGTGAGACTTTTGGCCCGCGACCACTCTACTGTGAAAAATGCCGTGCGCCACAACCACCGAAGAAATCTTCCGTGCCTCCCAAGAAGAAAGCACTGCCAAGACCTATGACTAACAGCTTGACCCTGGCTACCAATCGTCAAAATAGGTGCAGTGTTTGGCAAGTATTGGCTGAGGTTATTGGAATTGACAGGAGTGTTGCGATTATAGGCATCCAGCAATGCCTCCCAAGTGTTTTGGCCAATTCGACCATCAGCAGTTAAATTACGCGATCGCTGAAATGTGACTACGGCAGAATATGTATTGGGCCCATAAATCCCATCAATTGATCCGTTGTAAAACCCTTGCTGATTGAGGAAGGTTTGTACATCTCTGACCGCTGGTGTGACAGTACCACGCACTAGTATGGGTGCAGTTGATGGTGAGTATTCAGTTAGTTTACCATCAGCTATGATGTTGGTAAGTGTAGAGCTTGTTTGTCCTCTAGCTGGTGTCATACTAACAGGTAGCACTCCTAACACCAATGCTGAGAACAAGCTAACAGGAAGAATTTTTGAACGCATAAATTGAGTATTCATAAACTAATACTCCTTTAACAAACGACAACAAAATCTTTTAGCCTCAAGTATCTACCAAGGCTCACAAATACAAAACTAATTAAGAAAAGTTTGGTTCTTCAGTACTTGTTATGCTTAAATAATAAGCTAAATCCAATTTAATAAACATCTAACCCTAAAGTTATCAAAATTTCTGAATCCGTATCCAGAACGTTTAATGAGTTTAATTTTGTTATTAATTCCTTCAACAGCACCACTTGTTGTCCTATGATCAAAGTAAGCAATAATTTCATCAAACCAACGAATAATAGTATTGTTGCTGTGAGGAAAATACTTCTTGGCTCTTGATAACCACATTCATAACTTAAAAACTCCTGCATACCAATCGTCAGTTTGATTAAAAAGTTTTCTAACTTTTTCTTTTAATTCATGCATGGCTTTCAAAATGGGAGATACTTCTTTGACTTGTAAAAGCTTATTAGCTTGTGACTCCGCAGAGATTATCTTCATTCTTAAGCAAGGAGTAATTACTATTCTTCAAGCCTGATAATATGATTTCGTACTTGGTTTTATCTTCTGCTAATTTTGCTTTTTTCATTAGCTCTTCTGCGTTCCTTCTCTCTCTTTTTCTTTGGCTATCTAGTTCTTTATTTATCTGAGTCATCACATGAAATCTATCCGCTACTACCTGAGCATTTGGCATTAATTCTTTAACTAAGTTTTTATAACCTTGCCACAAATCAATGCTGACCTCTTCGATTTGTTCTAAAATCTCAAATCCCCATCCAGTTAGCGTTTCCTTGATTATTTCTTGTGTTCGCCCATTGAGAATAGCCAGCAGATTAGATGTATCTAAATCTATTAAAACTGCACAGTAATGACCTTTTCCTTTTACTAAAGCTATTTCATCAATTCCCAATCTTTTTAAGCTTGAAGGTTTTGAATTGTGAGTAGCTTCAGATGCATCTTTCAACATTCTTTCTATTTCTTCTGTTGTTACTAAACATTCGATGCAACACTGTGAATATCATTTTCTAGCACTTCTTGTATGATTTTTTGTGCTAGCCGCTTTGTGTAAGTTCTTTTCTTACTTACAAATTCTAGGTCTTCACTAAAAGGCTTTCTACATTTATGGCATTTGAATTGTCGTCTATTTATCTCTAAAAATACTGGTTTCTCTGCCAAAGGTAAGTCTTTAACAATATGCCGATGATTTTGATGTAATTTATCGCTTTTTGTACCACAATTAGGACAAATACTATATGATTTAATCGATTCAGTTTGCAAAATTATGCCAATTCCATCATGAATGCGCTGCGATAGCACTTTTATATCTTTTAAATCCAGTATTTCTGTAAGAATTTTTATTCCTCTTTTCTTTATCATGGCTATAAATGTAAAAAAATCATAATTGTTATATCTACAGATAACAAAAAATATTCTTTCTATGTCAAGTACAGCCAGGGTTACAATAATATTTTGATACAGCTAATTACATTTTTTAGAGTTAATTTTAATTGTTTGGCATAATAGGTACTGAAGAACCAAAAGTTTTGGCAGTACTTATCTCAATGCCCTGCAAATATTCGCTTACAAGTAATTAATTTTGCTGGATTTGACAAACAATTTGTATATTTCAAAATCTCAGCAAATCATCATTTTTTAATTACTTTTTACAAAGGTTTACTGGTTTGACTATTAATTTGATAATAATTAATTATTTTTTCATCAATTTCAGTTATAGGTCAGAGATGATAATCAAAATTTTTATATAATTCCCATTTTTACAACTTTATATGATTGTGATTTTATGCCTTGCTGTCTGGTGCAATACTGACTTTGGATAGATAACAAGTAAACCTCTTGGCTGATGAAAATTTTGATTTGAGCAGAGAGACTGTAACAGTAATTGAACAAATGTGAATACATTTGTCATAGTCTTAGGAGGAAAAATGACAACTCAACAAGAAAAACGTGCAGTTGGTACATTTCCTAGCCGACAAGCAGCCGAAGAAGCTTTGAATGAACTGCGAAATTCCGGTTTCTTAATGGATCAAGTTTCTGTATTGGCGAAAGATACAGAGCAGAACGAGCAAATTGCTGGCACTCAGGTGAGAGATGCAAATGATAATGAGGCTCGAGAAGGTGCTGGTGCGGGTGCAGTAACAGGTACAGTATTGGGAGGTGTAGGTGGCTTACTTGTCGGTCTTGGAAGTTTAGTAGTTCCAGGCGCAGGCCCATTTTTAGCAGCCGGAACCTTGGCAACTACCTTGGCTGGTGCGGGAATTGGTGCAGCAGCAGGCGGTATTATCGGAGCGCTAACAGGTTTAGGTATTCCAGAGGAAGAAGCCAGAAGTTACGGTGATCGCATCTCCCAAGGTGACTACTTGGTAATGGTAGAAGGCTTTGGTGATGAAATTGAGCGTGCTGGTTCGATTCTCAGAAATCGTGGGGTTCGTGATTGGAAAACATATAACATCTCTAATGCTCCCGATCGCACTCCTTCGAGAGCCGATGAGATGTATGGCGATCGCCTAAGAACTGTAGATACTCCCACTACCAGCAATGATTCCCCAGTAGAAATTGTTGATAAGCGTCAACAGATGCATTAATTTCAGCGCAATTTTGCATAGCGATCGCAAATGCATTGATGAGAAAAGTTTATTGATATCCACCAGCAATAAAGCACAATCTATTGCTGGTAGTTTCTTTAAAATTTTTGGCTAGTCACAGCCAGCGTAAGCAATAAATCAGAAAAATACACCCATTATTTTGTTAACATGAATGCAGAAATAACCGTAGTTTGGAAGCAAATTCAAGGCATGATCAATGGATTTATTGCACTGCTTCCTAATATGGTGTTGGCATTAATTGTCTTTGTCATCTTCTTTATCATAGCTAGGGCAATTAAGCGACTGATCAAACGAGTAACACGTAACCGTCGTCAAGCTCGTAATTTAGGACTGGTACTAGGACGTTTAGCACAGGGTACAACAATTTTAGTAGGACTTTTTATAGCTCTATCAATTGTGATACCGACATTCAGAGCAGGCGATTTAGTGCAACTTTTAGGAATTAGTGGCGTAGCAATTGGTTTTGCTTTCCGCGATATTTTGCAGAACTTCTTAGCTGGAATTTTAATTTTACTCACTGAACCTTTTCAAATTAATGACCAAATAGTCTTTAAAAATTTTGAAGGAACTGTAGAAAATATTGAGACACGCGCCACCACAATCAGAACCTATGATGGTCGGCGGATTGTGATTCCTAACTCTGAATTGTTCACTAATTCTGTGACTGTAAATACTGCCTTTGACAGTCGCCGCTTAGAGTATGATGTCGGCATTGGCTACGAACAATGAAAAATGTCAAGTTAAGCAAACTTTGGGATCAACTCCACTCAAGTTACTGGTTCATACCGGCAGTGATGGCAGTGGGAGCTACTGTTTTAGCGTTTACAATCCTCACTCTTGACCGTACAGACAAGGTAGAAATTGATTATTGGTGGGTTTACACTGGTGGAGCAGATGGAGCGCGATCGCTGTTAGGAGCAGTTGCAGGTTCAATGATTAGCGTTGCTGCTACTGCCTTTTCAATTACAATAGTGGCGCTTCAGTTAGCTGCTTCCAATTTTGGCCCCCGTCTCCTGCGTAATTTCATGCAGGACATTGGCAATCAAGTTGTCCTTGGCACATTTATCAGTACGTTTATCTACTGCTTGCTCGTACTTCGGACTATTCATGGTGAGGGAGATGGATATAGTGAGTTTGTACCGCAACTTTCGGTTACATGCGGTATTTTACTCGCAATTATTAGCATCGGAGTTTTGATTTATTTTATCGATCATGCTTCTACAATAATTCAGGCTTCGCACATCATTGAAAACGTTAGTGATGACTTAGATAAAGCCATTGATCGCTTGTTTCCCAAAAAAATCGGGCGTAGCGTCTCATTCGGACAAGAAGTTGCAGAAATACCTGACAATTTTGACTTGGTTGCAAGTCCTGTAATAGTTAATAAGAATGGTTACATACAAGCAATTGACGACGAAGAATTGATGAAAATTGCCCGAAAAAACAATCTTTTATTGCGCGTTGAGTCTCGACCAGGAAAGTTTATTGTTAAGGACAGTCATTTAGTTATGGTTTTTCCTGGTAAATTTGTTAATAAAAAATTAACCAAACAAATCAATGATTGTTTTATTTTGGGT
The DNA here is from genome assembly GCF_014697075.1 of Tolypothrix sp. FACHB-123. GTDB lineage: Bacteria > Cyanobacteriota > Cyanobacteriia > Cyanobacteriales > Nostocaceae > Aulosira. Next base: position 4,871 of record NZ_JACJRE010000094.1, read on the forward strand.
AAAGAACGTAGCGAACAACAAGATATTGAGTTTCCCATCGATCAGTTAGTAGAAATTGCCCTACGTGCGCTTTCTCCAGGGATTAATGACCCATTTACTGCAATTCGCTGTGTTGATAGACTAGGCGCTGGACTGTCCCGTTTAGCCCAAAAAGATTTTCCTTCACCCTACCGCTACGATGAAGATCATAAATTACGTGCGATCGCTTTTGGGGTAACATTTGAGGGATTGGTTGATAGTGCCTTTAATGGAATTCGCCAATATGCACGCTCTGATACATCAGTAACCATTCGTTTATTAGAAGCGATTGAGAATATTGCAACTTACACCAACAATCCCAAATACCAAGTAGTTTTACAGCGTCATGCAGAGATGATTTTGCGCGGTAGCCAAGAGGGTTTACCAGAAGAACTAGACCGCCAGGATGTGCAAAAGCAATATGACAATGCAATTCAAGCTTTAAAAAATCAGACTTTAGCTGAAAGAAAAAAATGAAAAGTCTCAATTGGAAAGGTTATCGAATTATTGCGTGGATAGGACAAGCTCTATTAACAATTCTTGTCATAGCCGCAGCAGTTCAAGGTAAATGGACAAATGCCTTTGGTCTTGCAGTCTTCCTTATTGCATCCTTTGTGTTTGTCATTCAAGATGATAAATTACCTACCTTGTTTGATTTTCTATTTGTCTTGGCTGCATTGCTAAATGCGACTGGTTGGGTATGGGATTTCTTTGGTATGCCAGGCCCTTATGATGAGATTGTTCATGCTTATACGACTTTTGCAATTACCCTCGCACTCAGTTTTTTAGTCTATGGTTCAATGCTGAATATATTTCGTAATCATACACTCTTATATCTAGTGACAATTACCAGTTTTGGAATTGCCATTGGTGCTTTGTGGGAAGTTACAGAATGGTCTGCTGGTAAAATTCTCAATACTCAAGTGATTGAAAGCTTGAATGACACCATTATTGATTTAATTATGGACTCTCTGGGGGCAGGATTAGCAGCTTTAATTAGTTTTCGGGCGTTGCGAAATTGGATAAATCGTCATGCAAAGGCAAACAATTCACAAACTGAGACATATATTTAAAACACTGGATAAATGTTCTACAATAAAAAACAATCTTCACCGTATGCTGAATACGTCTATTAAAAAGCTTAAAACTCTTCCTTTCTTAGTCAAGAATAGCAGTCGTTATTACTAGCTAATCCTTTAGCTAGATATTTTTGTAATTTTATCAAACATCAACATTATTGGCACTCGCTTTTTTGGTGGAGTTACTTCTCTTGGTCTACTCTCTTGGTTGGAAGAGTTATAGGTACAGATTTATCAGGATAAAATATTGGAGGTTTGATAATCTCTGTATTTTAATTAATGGTAAATATTCTATTTAACTGGAATCCCCTTATGGCATTAGATTCTACTACGGGTGAAGTCGTAATTGCAGAACAACTAAAGCAATTTTTACTAGTACTATCTGTCTCATTGGGTGTTGCTACACTACCACAAATTTTTAGTTGGTTGCGCCGCATTCCTTATCCCTGTTTTGTCACTCTCGGAAAACAATAATCTCAGCCAAACTCTGAGACTTTGATTTCATCAAGGTTTGAGGCTTTATTTTCTAACACAAACTAAATTTTATAGACAAAACGTGGAAATTAAAGCCCTGTAAACGTTTGGGCGATTGGTTTCTCCCACTCTGACAAAAGAGGGTTATACACTATTACTGGTCATAGTGGGATTAGGATTAGCATTCGTGAATGTGCGATTGATTAATCTCTCTCCTGAATTGATTCTGATGATTTTCTTACCGCCACTGCTGTTTGAAGCTGCTTGGAATTTGAAATGGTCAGACTTAAAGCGGGATTCGTTACCTATTTGTCTGTATGCAATAGTTGGGGTAATAATTTCTATCGCTGGAGTAGCACTCGGTCTTCATCAATTCGCTGGACTTGAACTTAGCATTGCTCTATTAGTTGGAGCTAGTCTATCCGCAACCGATCCAGTTTCAGTAATAGCTCTATTTCGGGAACTAGGAGCAAGCAAACGTTTAAGAACGCTGATGGAAGGAGAAAGTTTATTTAATGATGGTATGGACGTTGTGGCTTTTGGCTTATTAGTTACTCTGCCATTAGGTAATGCCAAACTTGATTTACAGTCTGCTTTATTAGAATTTTTTCAAGTAGTAGGCATTGGTATCGGCGTTGGAGGATTAATTGGGTTTGGTATTTCCTATCTAACCCAACGTTTCGACTTACCATTAGTAGAACAATCCCTCACACTGGTTTCTGCCTACAGCACAAAAGCGTCCCGGCATTCAGCCAGAGTTTTATCGTTACCAGAAGACGCTACTTTCAAGTGAAATTACCTGTTTGCAAGCAGAAATTGATAAGTTACTCGATGAATACCCAAATTTACAAGAATTTACAACAGAAGAACTGCGAGGGGAACTGCTGGCAATTGAAGCTGATACCTATGCTGAGTTTGTCCGCGCAGGTAAGTTAAATAAAGAATTGTCATCTTTTTTGCAAACAACCCATAACAGAGTGGATGAAGAGAATTGAAGCTCGCTGCTTTCAATAAAGAGTTAATACGAAAGCTTTATTTTTAAGCAGGCAAAAGAGACAATTCAAATCAGGTTCAAATTTCTGACCGTTAAGCTATATGCTCAGTGTTTCGGGTTACCAGGTTTTGGAAAAACTCTGTGAAAGTTCTAGATCCCTGATCTACCGTGCACAACGTCATTCAGATCAGGAATCTGTGCTACTGAAAGTGTTGCGGCAGGAGTATCCTTCCCCTGTGGCGATCGCCCGATTTCAGATGGAATATGACATACTGCGAAATTTGAAAGCAGAAGGTGTCATTAAAGCCTATGCATTGGAGACTTATAGGCAAAGCCCTGTCCTGGTTCTAGAAGATTTTGGTGGCGAATCCCTGCAAACATGCTTGGCAGAGCGCAGGTTTAACTTGGAAGAGTTCCTCACCCTAGCGATTCAGGTGACATCTATTCTTGGCGAAATTCACCAACATAACCTCATCCACAAGGACATTAACCCATCAAATATTGTGCTAAATCGCACAACTGGGCAGGTGAAGATTATTGACTTTGGAATTGCCACTGTCCTGTCGCGGGAAAATCCCACGCTGCGGAATCTGAATGTTTTGGAGGGCACACTGGCATATATGTCGCCAGAGCAAACCGGACGGATGAACCGGGCAATGGACTATCGCACGGACTTTTATTCTTTGGGTGTGACGTTTTATCAGTTGTTGTGCGATCGCCTCCCTTTTGAAGCCACTGATCCTCTGGAACTCGTTCACTGCCATATTGCTAAACAGCCACTTCCACCTCATGAAGCCAATCCAGCCGTTCCTGAGCCAGTTTCTGACTTGGTAATGAAACTGCTAGCAAAAAATGCCGAAGACCGTTATCAAAGCGCACATGGTATTTGGGCAGATTTGCAAGAGTGCTGTAACCAGCACAAGCAAACCCAACGAATTGAATCCTTTGCTGTCGGGTGCTGGGATATTGCCAGTACATTTCAAATTCCGCAAAAACTATATGGTAGAGCTAGCGAGGTAGAGAGCCTGCTAAAGGTATTTGAGCAAGTCATATCTACTCCGAAAGCTGCTGCTGAACTCATTCTCGTTTCTGGCTATCCTGGTATTGGCAAAACGACTCTGGTGCAAGAACTCTACAAACCAGTGACTCATCAAAATGGATATTTTATTACTGGCAAGTATGAGCAACTGCAACGTAACATCCCTTATTTCGCGCTGATTCAGGCCTTTCGAGAACTGATTCGACAGTTATTGAGTGAATCGCAAGAGCAGATTGTTGACTGGCGAGAGAAATTGTTAGCCGCTTTAGGTGATAATGCCCAGGTTGTCGTTGATGTCATTCCCGATCTGGAATTGCTGATTGGGAAGCAACCAGAGGCGATCGCACTGCCACCTGCGGAGGCGCAAAACCGATTTTATTTAGCATTGGAGAAGTTCATCCGCGTATTCACTCAACCTTTCACCATTGATATTAAACCAATTCATCCATTGGTGATTTTTTTAGATGATTTACAGTGGGCAGATAGTGCATCTCTGCAATTGATCCAGCGCTGGATCACCATCATGAACGATCAACAGTTGCTTGTGATCGGCGCTTATCGAGACACTGAAGTTGATGCCGATCATCCATTAGCGCGATCGCTCCAGGAAATTCAACAAGCCAAAGGAACTGTTCATCACATTGCATTATCTCCGTTAGGATTAGCCGATGTGAATTGTCTGCTTCAAGATACTCTGCATTGTGGCTCGGAAAAATCTTTACCATTAGCAGAATTAACACTGCAAAAAACAGATGGAAATCCATTCTTTGTGAATGAATTTTTGAGATTTCTGCATCAGGAAAAGCTGATTAATTTTAATGTTCAACAGGGGATATGGGATACGCATTTAAAGCAGATTCAGACTGCACGACTTGCCGATAATGTGATGGAGTTAGTCACAGAGCGAATTCAGGAACTTCCCGCCCAAACTCAGCAGATTCTCGCTTTAGCAGCTTGTATTGGTAGTCAATTTAATCTGCAAACCTTAGTGATTGTTAGTGAGCAATTATTGCTGCTCGAAATCAACCAAGCCTTACACCTTGCCTCACAAGCAAACTTAATTACACCACTTGGGGATGACTATAAATATCTTGAGTCATCTGCTCAAATAACTGAGATTGATTTTGATGTCAGTTACAAATTTATGCACGATCGCATTCAACAGTCTGCCTATTCTCTAATTTCTGAAAACAAACGAGTTCAATATCATTTAGAAATTGGTCAATACCTGCGGCGAGTAACACCTAAAGAACATCTGGAAGACAAAATTTTTGAGATTGTTGACCATCTCAACATTGCTACAACAATAATTGCAGAACAGGCGCAAAAAAATGAGTTAGCCCAGCTGAATTTAATCGCTGGGCAAAAAGCCAAAACTGCGATCGCCTATGAATCTTCGTTAAATTATCTGAATATTGGGCGATCTTTGCTATCAAAAGATAGCTGGCAGACAGGCTATGATCTGACTTTGGCATTATGTGAATCGACAGCAAAGGCAGCCTATCTTGCCGGTGACTTCGAGCAGATGGAGCAACAAATTCAAGAAGTTCTGCATCACGCCACAACCGCATTAGAAAAAACGAATGTCTATCTGGTCAAAATTCAGGCTTGTATTGCTCAAGACCGATTTATGGAGGCAATCCAAATTGCTCTGGAAGCTCTAGATTTATTAGGCATTAAAATCCCCATACGTCCCGAACAGGAAAGCATTTCTCAAGAACTATCTGAGACAAAACGTATTTTGGCAGAAAAACAGATCGAGGATTTGGTTGAGTTACCAAGCATGACCGATCCCCATAAGTTAGCAGCGATGCAGATGATTGCCAGCGTTTGTACTCCTACCTATTTCCTGGTACCAGAACTTTGGGAGTTGATGGTTTTTCAGAAGGTGCAGCTTTCAATTCTTTATGGCAATGCTCCCGGTTCAGCCTTTGGTTATGCAGACTATGGCATGATTCAGTGTGCTGTGGAAGAAAATATTGATGCGGCCTATCAGTTCGCTCAATTAGCTGTGAAACTACAGTCGCAATTAAACTCAAAAGAGTTTATCCCCAAAACAAATCTGCTGGTGAATATGTATCTGCGACACTGGCAAGAACATTTGAAAGAAACGCTGAATCCTTTACTGGAAGCCTACCAGTGTGGTTTAGAAACTGGGGATTTAGAGTATGCGACCTTTGCGATCGCCTTCCGCTTCTACCACTCCTATTTAATTGGTCGAGAACTGACACAACTTGAGCAGGAAATGGCAAGTTATGAAAATGCGATCGCGCAATTCAAGCAAGTACTTCCCTTGAATTTAACGCGCATTTATCGGCAGTCAGTTCTCAATCTGAGGGAAAAATCCGCAAATCCTGCTAATTTGCTGGGTAAAAGCTTCAATGAGGCGGAAAGTTTACCCCAACTGATTGCTGCCAATGATAAATATATTCTTTTTCATCTGTATTTGAATAAATTGATTCTCTCTTATTTATTCCAGAATGCTCAACAAGCAGCAGAATATGCAGCAGCAGCCGATCATCTCCTCTGTGAAGGTGCCATTGGGTTATTAGTCGTTCCCGTTTTCTACTTCTACGATTCACTTGCCAGAATTGCTATTTTTCCTCAAGTTTCCCAAACTGTACAGCAGCAGATTCTCCAAAAAGTCAATGCAAATCAGCAAAAAATGGCACATTGGGCAAACTATGCACCAATGAATTATCTGCATAAGTTTCACCTCGTTGAAGCAGAAAGATACCGGATTTTATGTCAGGATACAGAAGCGATCGATGCCTACGATCGCGCCATCGAACTTGCTCAGTCCCATGAATACCTCAATGAAGAAGCCCTAGCAAACGAACTGGCGGGTAGATTTTATTTAGCCAAGGGTAAACTAAAAATTGCCCGCGCCTACTTGTTGGATGCGCGTTACTGCTATCTCAGATGGGGTGCAACCGCGAAAGTCAACGATCTTGATCAACGATATCCGCAATTTTTTGATCGCCTCCCTGAAAGCACCTCCACAATTACTCGCAGCCAGCACACCTCTTCTACCAGTACCGAAACAGCAGCCTTTGATCTGGCAGCCTTGATGAAAGCAGCGCAGGCACTCTCTGACGAAATTGTGCTGGACAAACTGCTGGACAAATTGATGACTATTCTCATAGAAAATGCTGGAGCGCAACGGGGCTACTTACTACTGGAAAATAATGGTAAATTGCAAATCGCAGCTGAAGGTAATGTAGACGCAAACCGTGTTGCGATTTTGCCAGCCCTTTCGATTAACATTGAAGCAGACACAAATCGGGTGCCTTTAGCGATCGTCAACTATGTCGCTCGTACCCAAGAAAGCGTGGTACTCAATCATGCCACCCAAAACTACCGCTTCAACCAAGACGCTTACATCCGCAAACATCAACCAAAATCAATCCTTTGCACTCCTTTGCTGCACCAGGGAAAGCTCTCTGGTATTTTGTATCTGGAAAACAACTTAACAACAGATGCCTTTACACCACAACGGCTAGAAATTTTGCAGTTCCTTTCCACCCAGGCCGCAATTTCCATTGATAACGCTCAACTCTATAATCAATTGGAGCTACGGGTACAAGAAAGAACCGCAGAACTCACTCAAACCAACGATCTCCTCCAGACTGAAATTTTAGAACGCCAACGATCAGAGCAAACCCTGCGAATGATTGTGGAAGGTACGGCTTCCGTCACCGGAGCAGACTTCTTTCGCTCGCTAGTGCGCTCGCTGGCACAAGCTCTCGGTGTCCGTTACGCCTTCATCAGCGAATGTATGGATGCTGTGCCGAGCCGTGTGCGTAGCTTTGCCATTTGGCGGGGAGATGGGTTTGGAGAAGAGTTTGAGTACGATTTGCATGGTACACCCTGCGAACAAATTTTCCACAGCAGAGCCTCCCAGTGCTTTCCAAAGCAGATCCAGTCCCTTTTTCCTGACGATCGAGATTTGCAGGCAATGCAGGCACAAAGCTATGCTGGAATTCCTTTACTCGACTCAACTGGTAACCTCCTGGGACATCTGGCAGTAGTGGATGATCGCCCCCTGGAAAATGAATCTCGGACTCAAGCTGTGTTGGAAATTTTTGCTGCTCGTGCGGCGGCTGAAATGGAGCGCAAACAAGCGGAAGATGCCCTGAGAGTTTCAGAAACCAAGTTTTCCACAGCCTTTCGCTCCTCACCCGATGCGATCGCCATCAGCACAATGAAGGATGGTTGTTACATTGAGGTCAATAATAGTTGTCTCAAGATGCTGGGCTACAGCCACGATGACATCATCGGACATAGCGCTCTCGACTTGGGAGTTTGGGCAAAGCCAGAGGAGCGAGACACAATTGAGCAACTGCTGCACCAGCAAGGCAGTGTGATTAATCTGGAAGTCAAGTTTCGCAGAAAATCAGGGGAAATCTTTCCTGCTCTCTATTCAGCCGAGATGATTCATCTAGAAGAAGAGCCATGCCTGTTGGCAGTTGCAACTGACATTACCATGCTGAAACAGGCGGAAAAGGCATTAGAGCGACTAGCCGAAATCGGTGAGCTGGCAGCCATGATTGTTCACGAAGTCAGGAATCCCTTAACCACCATTTCAATGGGCTTAAATGCCTTCAAAAAGCTGCAACTTTCCGAGCGGTTTCAAGAGTATCTTTCTTTGTCACTGGATGAAGCAGATCGCCTGCAACGCTTGTTAAATCAAATTCTGCTCTATTCCAGACAGCAAATACTCCAGCGATCGCCCTTAGAGCTAAATAGCTTTATTTTGGCAACATTAAATCCATTAAAAACAATTCCTGTCGCTTCCGGAAAACATTTGAAGTTTGTTGCTGCTACTCAACCTCTAAACGTTCTGGCAGATGGCGATAAAATCAAGCAGGTATTGATTAATTTAGTCACTAATGCTTGTGAAGCCGTTAATGAAGGGGAAAGTATCACAGTTCAGATACAAGTAACTGAAAATCAGCAAGTTTGTATTCAGATTCACAACCAGGGTACACCCATTCCGGCTGATATTTTACCGCAGCTGACCAAGCCCTTTTTTACCACCAAAGCAAGTGGAACTGGCTTAGGATTGGCGATCGTCAAGCGAATTGTCGAAGCCCATGATGGAGAATTCAGCATTGAGTCATCGGCAGCTACAGGAACCATCGTCAAAGTGCAACTACCCTTAGTACAACATTTCATTAATTCGTAGCGAATTCTCCGCGTACCTTTGCGCTTACCTCCGCGTACCTTTGCGTTTAAATTCCAACCCTCAATTCGCCACGATTTTACACAAAGCGTTACTTAGCGCCTGGACTCCGATCTCAATCAGCTCAAAATTAAAACTTGCTGAAAATAAACTAAAAGATTTCTCACCGAAATATTAGCATTTTGGCATCGACTTCTGGGAAATCAATCATCTGGCGATCGCGGCTTGCGATCATAATCATGAGTGTCATAAACCCCTAAACATTTATTAGGAGAACACTCATGACACTTGCAGGTAAAGTCGCTTTGGTTACAGGTGGTAGTCAAGGTATCGGACAGGGAATAGTTCTACGTTTAGCTCAAGCAGGAGCAGATGTTGTGATTAACTACCGCTCTCACCCAGAAGGCGCTGAAGAAACTCTAGAAAAAGTGAAAGCCATCGGTGGTAAGTGCTATCTAGCAGAGTGTCCAAATTCCCAGGCTTATACGGTTCAAGCAGACTTAGGCAATGTGGATATGGTGCGCGAACTGATTGCGGAGAGCGTTGGACACTTTGGCAAGCTGGATATTTTGGTAAACAATGCCGGAATTGAAAAACATGCTCCTTTCTGGGAAGTGACCGAAGCAGATTATGATGCGGTTCTCAATGTCAATTTGAAAGGTGTATTTTTTGCAACCCAAGCATTTGTGAACCACCTGTTGGAAACCAAACGTCCCGGAAAGATTATCAACATCAGTTCGGTGCATGAAGATTTGCCCTTTCCCAACTTCACAGCTTACTGCATCAGCAAAGGTGGAATGAAAATGTTTACCCGCAATCTGGCAGTAGAATTGGGCGCACTGGGAATCACAATTAACAATGTAGCACCAGGAGCAATTGAAACGCCGATTAATACTAAGCTGTTGAATGACCCAGAAAAACTAGGCGCGTTGCTCAAGAACATTCCCCTCGGTCGCTTGGGTCAACCAAAAGATGTCGCTTCCCTAGTAGCATTTCTCGCTTCCTCGGAGGCTGACTACATCACAGGTAGCACTTTCTTTGTAGATGGGGGATTGCTTTGGAACTATCAAGAGCAATAATGATGCAAATACTACGGAAACATTATCCCGAATATTTGATGGAAGCTGCGGGGCTGGGCATCTTTATGATTTCTGCGGCGGTAGTGACTGCGTTATTAGAGCATCCAGCTTCATCAATTCGACAGGCAATTGCTGACCCACTTTTACGGCGGTTCATTATTGGTTTGGCAATGGGATTGACTGCTATTTGTATTATTTATTCCCCTTGGGGTAAGCAGTCAGGCGCACATATTAATCCAGTTGTCACCTTAACTTTCTTCCGTCTCGGCAAAATTAAACCGTGGGATGCTCTTTTTTACATTTTGGCTCAGTTCGTCGGTGCATTGTTGGGATTGCTATTAGCCGCAGTGGTGTTTAAAAATGCAGTTACCGATCCAGCTATAAATTATATAATCACAATTCCTGGTGTAGGTGGTGCAGGTGTGGCGTTCTTGGCTGAACTGGTGATTTCCTTTGGGGTAATGCTCATGATCTTATTTGTATCCAATACCCCTAAACTATCACCATTTACAGGCATATTTGCCGGAGTGCTGATTGCAACTTACATCACCGTAGAAGCACCACTGTCAGGTATGAGTATGAATCCAGCCCGTACTCTAGCATCGGCGATTCCGGCTCAAAATTGGACAGCTATCTGGGTTTATTTCACCGCGCCACTTTTAGGGATGCTCACAGCTGCTGAGGTATACGTGAGAACCAGAGGTAGAAATGCTGTAAAGTGCGCGAAATTGCATCACCACAACAACAAACGCTGTATCTTTCGCTGTGGCTACCGCCAGCAAAAGCTTGGTGATACCAAATGGATACTAAAGCGTTAGCGAAGCTCCTCCAAAGGAGGCTCGCCTACCCCGTCCCTAACTAGTGCCAACAGATAAACAGGAACAGGAAATGTTAGAAAATATCCGACGAATTCAGAATCCCATTATCAGAAGTGCTGCGACTGCAAGTATCGCATTTTCAGTAGTTACCATAGTTTCTGGTGTGGCTATTGGATTAATTAATCCAAAAGATAAATCTGCTGCTCAAGTTGGTGTTTATTCCTCACTATTAGGAACAGGTTGTGGTGCTATCTTTGGCTTAGTCTTAACAAGCAAAGCTAGTCAGGAAATATCAGTATCTACAGAGGTAAAATCCCATAGCAAGAATTGGCAAGATTGGCGAAATTTTGTAGTTGTTCGCAAGGTAAAAGAAAGCGAAGAAATTACCTCATTCTACTTGCAACCAGAAGACAAAGGCGAAATTCCTAATTTTCAACCAGGTCAATTCTTAACTATCAAACTGGATATCCCCGGACAAGAAAAACCTGTAATTCGTACTTATTCTCTTTCTGATTATCCTGAACCTTGTACATATTATCGTCTTTCGATTAAACGTGAACCTACCCCAAAAGGATTAGATGTACCGCCTGGTATAGCGTCTAATTTTATGCACGATCGCATTCACGAAGGTTCGATAATTCCGGCGAAACCACCAAATGGTAAGTTTGTTTTAGATGTGCAAAAATCCATTCCTGCGGTGCTGATTAGCAATGGTGTGGGGATTACGCCGATGATGAGTATGGCAAAAGCCGTAACTCGTTTGCACCCTAACCGCCCGATTTGGTTTGTACATGGTGCTAGAGATGGCAAATTCCATGCTTTTCGTGATGAGGTGATGGAAATTGCCCAACAAAATCCTAATTTAAATGTGCATTATCGCTACAGCCGTCCTACACCTGAAGATGAGGGACATTATCACAGTATTGGTTATGTTGATGCTACTTTAATTAAAGAGTTAGTACAACAAGAAGCTGAGTATTTCCTATGTGGTTCTCCATCTTTTATGATGTCAATTATGGCAGGATTGAAGGAATCGGGAGTACCTGATAGTAGAGTCTTCTTTGAGTCTTTTGGGAAACCGATGAAAGTTGCATCCGACAGTCAACCCCTTACTGCAACTACAGGTGAGGAAGTGCAACAAGCCGAGATTGTTTTTGCAAAATCTGGTCAAACCCTAAATTGGCAGCAGGGAGATGGTAGTATTTTGGAATTTGCCGAAGCAAATGATATTAATCCTCCCTTTAGTTGTCGGGCGGGAATTTGTGGGACTTGTATGTGTAAAATCAGTGCTGGTGAGGTTGCTTATCAGGAAGAACCAACGGCTGCAATTGATCGGGGTTCGGTGTTGATTTGTATTTCTCAACCGGGAAGTTCTAGGGTGGTGTTGGATATTTAGTTTCCGTTCCAAGAGCATCGTTTAACACCCCTAAACTTACTGCTTTCATCACTTGTTGTTAAATCTAAGTGAGTTAGAACGCGATCACGTCATTAGACTTGTCCAGAAATTTATAACCAAGGCTGTACAAGGGTTTTCAAGGTGGTCTCTATGTCTTCAATCAACGTAGGAATAAGGTTTTGGCATAGTTGATGATAGTTTAGAGGCAAAAAATAGGATTTTCAAATTTTAAGCGTTAACAGGATTTATTATGCTGTGCAAACCGCAAAATCCATATATTCCATATATAAGGAGGTATAAAAGTAAAAATTTATATCCTATCTTTACCTGAATTTAATTTTAGGACGGGTCTATTGGATGGCTCTGATGATCAAAAAGGATGTTATGCGAAAAAATTCCATATAACATCGAGAGACATAGGGTAAAAATTTTATACATTTTTTACTTAGGTTGGTTATACGGAAAAACCCTGTATCATATCCAATCATAGATATTCTCACAAAATCTGCGTATCTTATGATACGAAGTCCCTGTAATCCTTGTATATCGTCATCAAGTAAAATATTATAGGAAAGTTTCAGTATAATAAATATCTAGGCTTCAATCTCTTCTTTAGGAAATCCTCAACTGCCTTACTGAGATATTTATATGGCTTTACAAATTGGAGACACAATTAGCACACGTTATAAAATCATTGAGGAATTAGAGGAAGGGGGATTTGGCAAAATTTTTATTGCTGAAGACCTCTTGAAATTTAATTCAAAGTGTGTCGTAAAACAGTTTATACAGCCATACGATGAACAGTCAGATATTGGACAAAGAGCAACAGAGTTATTTCATAAAGAAGCAATAATTCTACAAGATTTGGAAGGTTATCCACAAGTTCCAAATTTACTAGCATATTTTGAGAATGAGAAAATTATAGTACAAGAACTGATTAATGGTAAGAACTTGCTAAATGAATTAGAACAAAAGACTTTTGATGAAAAGCAAATTTTAGACCTTCTTTCTCAACTACTACCCATATTGAAAGTAATTCACGAGAGAGGGATTTTTCATCGTGATATTAAGCCTGATAATATAATGAGGAATCAGGAAAATGGCAAATTAGTTCTTATTGACTTTGGAATTGCCAAGCAAATTTCAGAACTTGATATTTTTACAGAAAAAAGTGTGGCTCTCAGGATTCCGAGAAGTACAAATCTTGGTACATATGGTTATCAAGCTCCTGAAAATTTTTCCTCACCTGCTAGTGACTTGTATTCCCTCGGTGCAACTTGTTTTCACCTTCTGACTGGATATCATCCCGAATATGCTAATGAAAGAAGTTGGATCAACGTCGAGATGGAAGTCAAAAAGCCAACAGAAACTATCCTCAAAAAGCTGTTTTCTGAAGATTTATCTACCCGTTATCAAAATGCTGAAGAAGTCTTGCAAGATATTAGAGCAACGGAAGATTTAAAGCGAATTGAAAAAGTAGAATTTCTTCTATCTTTGTTGAATGCTACAGATGAAAGATATAGAAATCAGGCAATCAATGACTTAGCAGAGTTTGGGGCTGATGCTAGCGCAGCAACTTCTCAATTAATTAACATCCTGCATAAAGATGGATATCCACCCGATAGTTCAGTTTGGAACACACTAGTCAAAATTGGTGAAGAATCCGTTCCTTTTCTGGCTAATTTACTTCAAAATGAGAGGCTTGATATAAGAAGAAAAGCAGCAAGTACACTTGAGCAAATTGGAGTACAGGCTAAAGCTGCAATCCCACACCTTATTCGTGCATTTGAAGATAGTGATTCTGATGGAGATGTTCGTTGGTATGCTGTTATTACAATTGGAAAGATTGGAATACCAGCTAAAGAAGCGATTCCTGCTTTAATTGAAAGGCTAAGGGACTCCAAAGCTGGGGTTAGAGCATGGGCACTTTACGCACTGGGTAGAATGGGCGATCTTGCAAAAGAAGCTGAGTCTATCATCTTAGAACTCTTATCTCAAGAAAAACTTAATGATGTAGGTAATAGTGTCTTTATTGCTGGAATTGAAGCTCTAGATGCAATTGGATTTAATATTGATGAAATTCAAATTAACTCAACTGAGGATAATGCTGTTAGAACAGCTAGAGAATGGGTTCTTCTTGTCAGAGAAGAAGCTCTTAAATCTCAAAAAGAGGCAAGGGAAAGCGCACGAGCCAGAGGCGCAATAATGTTAGAGTATCAACGTCCATTAAGCGCCTATACTCCACCACAGAAAGACCCGTCTCAATTTAGAGAGATTTATAGCAATTAGTAGAAATTAAGCCTAACAATCCCGCTGTACACCAACTGTATAAAAACAGTTTTTAAGTCCGAGAGCCTACTAGCAGTGGGTGATTGGGAACGTTACCTTATAATTTTGATTGGACAGTACATCAAGATGTCGGTAGGCGATCGCATCCATTGCACTCTCATCTCTCAAGCTTAATTTCTGCTGAAATCTGAATAAGAATACTTTAGTCAAACTCTTAGCATTCCCATACTCAAATCCTTAGCAGTTTATAATTCTCCCACTGCTGTCCTGTTTGATGATAATTTCAAATCAAGGAGATAGCAGTATGTCTGAACACTACGATGTTATCATCATTGGCACAGGCGCAGGTGGCGGAACCCTCACTTACAAATTAGCCCAGAGTGGCAAGAAAATATTAGTACTGGAACGTGGCCCATTTTTACCCAGAGAAAAAGCTAATTGGGACACAAAGACAGTTTTTCATAGCGATCGCTACCACAATTCTGAAGTCTGGTACGACAAAAACGGTAACGAAATACACCCTGGCATGAGTTACTTTGTCGGTGGAAATACTAAAGTTTACGGTGCAGCATTATTCCGCTTGCGAGAAAAGGATTTTGAGAAATTCCAGCATAAAGACGGCATTTCGCCAGAATGGCCGCTGAAGTATCAGGATTTTGAACCCTATTACGTCCAAGCAGAAAAGCTTTATCAAGTGCATGGTCAAAGTGGGGAAGACCCAACAGAACCATTTCGTAGTCAAGAATATCCCTATCCTGCGGTTAGTCACGAACCCCGCATTCAAGAAATCAATGATGTGTTGCACTCAAAAGGACTACATCCCTATCACACCCCTGTAGGTATTCACTTAAATGAAGCCCAGCGTTACCTGAGTTCGTGTATTCGTTGCAACACTTGTGATGGTTATCCCTGCTTGGTACAAGCTAAATCCGATGCTGAAGTCAGTGCAGTTCGTCCAGTAATGGCACAGGAGAATGTCACATTGCTGACGGAAGCCAAAGTACTGAAATTACACACTAGTCCCTCTGGGCGAGAAATCACCGGGGTAGAAGTGGATGTACAAGGCCAAGTGCGGATGTTTTCAGGGGATATTGTAGCGATCGCCTGTGGTGCGATCAACTCCTCTGTTCTGCTTCTCAAATCTGCAAACGAAAAACACCCCAACGGACTAGCCAATAGTTCTGGTTTATTGGGGCGTAATTTCATGAAGCATGTACTTGGTTCCATCATTGGCGTATCCAAAAAGCCTAACCCGACTCTCTTCCAGAAAACCCTCTCTATCAATGATTTTTACTGGGGTGAAGAAGGTTACGACTACCCAATGGGACAAATCCAAACTCTGGGTAAAGTCAGCAAAGAAGCACTAGAAGGTAATCCAGAGGCTTATGCACCTCTGACACCTGAACAAGTTGCAACTCATTCGATTGACTGGTGGTTAACGGTGGAAGACTTACCCAACCCCAATAACCATGTGCGTGTTGATGGCGACAAAATTATCCTTGAATATATTGAGAACAACAGCGAATCCTATAACCGTCTAGAAACACGCTGGATTGAGATTCTCAAGTCCATTGAGTGCGGTCAAGAAATCATGCCGAATTGTTCTTATTTTGTAGGAGCAGGCAAAACTTATACAGGTAAATTACCATTAGATGGCGTAGGACATCAGGTTGGTACTGCACGTTTTGGTGAAGATCCTAAAACTTCAGTGTTAGATCTAGATTGCCGCACACATGACATTGACAACCTTTACATTGTTGATGGCAGCTTCTTTTGTTCAAGTGGTGCTGTTAATCCTACACTAACAATTATTGCCAACGCTTTGCGAGTAGGCGATCGCTTGATAGAAAGAATGAAATAATCACTCTCTCTTTTCTCTGACTCTGTGTTCTCTGCGTTCTCTGTGGTTCAATAATAGTTTTTGATAACATTTTTCGGAATGAATGAAATCAAGCATTATGGAATATCTAATTACCAATTTGATGACTTCTTTAGCAACATTAATTGATATTTTGACTGGGATCATCATTGGTTTTGCGGTCTTAGAAGCCACAATCAAAACCATAATGCTTTATTTTAATTACCGTAAAAATATGGATCGTGCTAAAGAGCAAATTCGATTATCACTTGGTAAATGGTTGGCTCTTTCCCTTGAATTTGCACTGGCTGCTGATATCCTACGTAGCACAATTGCTCCAACTTGGGACGATATTGGTAAATTGGCTGCCATCATTGCTTTAAGAACTGTTCTTAATTACTTCTTAAGTAAAGAAATCGAGCAAGCCACAAAGAAAAATAATATTGTGACCAATGAATCTTTTTAGTTTCTCTGTATGGACAGGGATAATTCAGATAATTGGAGCTTTAATGATTGCTGCTTATGTTATCACTGCCACGCTTTTTCTGATTCCTCATCGCCATGTTAACCGTTCAAGGCTTATGGTTGATGAAGGAGTCATTAACAGTTTAAACCTCGTCTAACTTGAAACCCGTAGTTTTTCCTCATCAGGGTCAAGATGATTTTTCACCCACAAGCGATCGCTAATTTCAAAGGAATTGGAATTGATA
>NZ_JACJRE010000095.1 GCF_014697075.1 Tolypothrix sp. FACHB-123
AAAGATATCCATTTTTATTCTATTTCTTAATCATTTTTATCTTTGCGCTTTTCTCTTGCTTGTAATCTCCTTATACTTCAATTTGAAGTGCGGAGTTTGGGATCGATGTATTGCCAATATTATTTCAATTGCTAGTCACAAAGAAGCGGTAGTTAAAAAATATACAGCAGATTGCAAGCTGGTGAGGTACAGATAATTATCGGGGCACAGCAGTGCTGATGCCCCTACCTGTGTATTTTATTTATCGGAAATACTCTGTATGTGGGTAATAACAAGGGCGAGAAAGCGATGTCTACGATGGTCACTGAGCTTGCCGAAGTGCGGGCTACGCCTACGCACTCTTACTTTAAATTTAGGCAAAATGTAGGGTGTGTTGTCGCGCAGCGCAACGCACCAGCAACAATTCCAGGCGATCTCATTACCAATAAAGAAATACACTCAAGTATTATGCGGATTGTTGATCGGCGCTGCTTTCAATGTGACGACGCAAAACAGCGTTGATGAGTGTTTTATATTCTGAGCCTTGAGCTTGAAACCAAGCTATTACATCTGGGTCTAATTGAATCAAATTTTTGGCTTGAGCCGTCGGAATTCGCAATGTAGCTTTTTCAAAAAATTCATCAGTTAATGGCGGAATATCTGAATAATCAATGTCTTCATCTGACATCGATTCTAATGCTTCCCAATTAGTTTGCGAGGTATTGTTCAAATCGTTTGCGCTCATATCGGTTCGCCCTTCGTGCTGAGATAATTCGGATAACATCACCTTGTCTTTCAGTCCAGACAACTACCGCCACTAAGTTTCTTAAAAAACTAATACCAATCCAACGTTCTTCACCATAATCAAAACGGTCATCTAACTCAATCAACATTGGACTATCAAACATTTCAGGAACGTCTGCAAAGTCAATTTGATGTTTTTGTATGTTTTCAAGATTTTTCGCTTCATCCCACTCAAATTGCATTCAGGTCTAAAAACTGTTAATCGGGCTATTGCTCTATTATCTATCATTGAAAGCGATGTCTACGATGCTCACTGAGCTTGCCGAAGTGCGGGCTACGCCTACGCACTATTACTTTAAATTTAGGCACAATGTAGGGTGTGTTGTCGCCAAGCGCCGCACCATCAAAGATTAAAACAGGTATGAGGAATGCTGTGCTATTATTTACAGATTAATTGCTGTGATTTAGAATATTTTGCTACTATTTGGCTAATAGTTCAGCGATTTCGCTAATTTCTTCTTAGGCAACCGCAGCTTAGGGTTAGCCGTACTAAATTCCTGTCAAGGTGCGGCGCTGTCTGACAACCAAGCTTTTGCAGGTATAGCACCTAACTTAGTGCGTCGGGGAATCCCCGCAGTAGTCGCCATGCAATATTCCATCCTAGACTCTACCGCTAAATTGTTTGCGGACAAGTTTTACCGCACTCTTGCTTTGGGTAAGCCTGTAGACACAGCCATGCAATCCACCCGTAACACCATTTCAATGGAAGTCGGCTTAGATAAACCTGATTTTGCAACACCTGTGCTTTATATGCGGGCTAAGGATGGAATTATTTTGAGTGGGTTGTAAAGGTATTATTTTTAGCATCGGCTAGGGCGTGGGCAGTGCATTGATATCAACTTAAGCTAAAAATAGCCCCTGTCTTAGCTTTGTCGCCCGCCTTACCCTGCGGATTCTGCTACCCTACGGGAACGACTTCGTCGAACGCAGTACGACTTTGCTCAAGGCTAATAGTCTAAGTAGGGGCGGGTTAAGCGAGATAGTCGTGAATTATTGGAGCATATCTGTGAACCCGCCCCTACTGAAGTAGACTCAAGATTTTGAGGATATTTTAGTCATCTTGAGATGACTTTGGCTATTAGCTCCGAACTTCAGTTCCTTGCGGTAAAAGGGTTGGGATTGGTTCACTTCGTACTCTTTGGGTTCTCCAAAGGAGTACGCAATGACTGTAAATTATGCAGCATTTGTCAAGCAATTATCAACTTGATTGATTTTCAGGACTTGATGACATTCTTGAAGTCAATGATCTAGGATACAGGACTACCAAAGCCCCAAACTGTGGCGTAGCAGACTTTACAGTAAGCTATCGTGAACATAAGGCACATTTATGAGTTGTAGCGTAAACTTTTTCAACATAAACACCATTCAATAGTTATAATTTCCTATATGTTGAAAAAACTCTTAAGATTAGCGTAACAATTACATTAATGGTAAATAATTACGCTTCTCTCACACCGACTAGCTGACAACCACATTAGGAGGACTATCTATGGCGCTTGTACCATTAAGGCTGTTGTTGGATCACGCGGCTGAAAACGGTTACGGCATCCCAGCTTTCAACGTTAACAACTTGGAACAAATTCAGGCAATCCTGAAGGCTGCTGCTGAGACAGATAGCCCCGTAATTTTACAAGCTTCTCGTGGCGCTCGTAACTATGCAGGAGAAAACTTCCTCCGCCACCTGATTTTGGCAGCGGTAGAGACCTATCCTCACATTCCCATTGTCATGCACCAAGATCATGGTAATGCTCCTTCTACCTGCTATTCAGCAATTAAGAACAACTTCACCAGCGTCATGATGGATGGCTCGTTGGAAGCGGATGCTAAGACACCAGCAAGCTTCGAGTACAACGTCCGTGTTACCAGCGAAGTTGTGAATGTAGCTCATTCTTTGGGCGTCAGCGTTGAAGGCGAACTCGGTTGCTTAGGTTCTCTAGAAACTGGTGCGGGTGAAGCTGAAGATGGTCATGGTTTTGAAGGTACACTCGACCATTCCCAATTACTGACAGACCCCGACGAAGCTGTTAGCTTCGTAGAACAAACCCAAGTAGATGCTTTGGCTGTAGCTATTGGTACCAGCCACGGTGCTTACAAGTTTACTCGTAAGCCTACTGGCGAAATTTTGGCAATCAGCCGCATTGAAGAAATTCACCGCCGCTTACCCAACACCCACTTGGTAATGCACGGTTCTTCTTCTGTACCTGAAGATTTGATTGCTTTAATTAACGAGTACGGCGGTGCAATTCCTGAAACCTACGGCGTACCTGTAGAAGAAATTCAAAAAGGTATCAAGAGCGGTGTACGTAAGGTAAATATTGACACCGACAACCGTTTGGCTATTACTGCTGCGGTACGTGAAGCTTTAAGCAAGAATCCTAAGGAATTTGACCCCCGTCACTTCCTCAAGCCTTCTATCGCTTACATGCAGAAGGTTTGTGCAGAACGCTATCAGCAATTTGGTACTGCTGGTAACGCTAGCAAGATTAAGCAAGTTTCTTTGGAAGATTTCGCTGCTAAGTACGCTAAAGGCGAACTTAAAATGATCACTAAGGCAGCTGCTAAAGTTTAATTTTGTTAAACAATAATTAGGAGCAAAGCATTGCTATGCTCCAATCAGTCTGGAAATTGTGATTTTAAAAAACCAGGTAGCGGTTGAGTTACCTGGTTTTTTGTCAGTTGTCATTGGTCAACGGTCAACAGTCAACGGTCAACAGCGCCGCACTGAGCTTGTCGAAGTGTCAACAATCTCTATTCTGCTGCTAATCGTATGGCTACGCTACCGCCGTGTGCGGGTAGTCCTTCGGCTGTGGCTAGGGTGACTGCTGCTTGACCAATTTTCTGTAAAGCTTGTTGATTGCATTCTAAATAGGTGATGCGCTTTAAAAAGTCGTAAACGCTTAAGCCAGAAGCAAAACGGGCGGAACGGGAGGTTGGTAAGACATGATTTGGCCCGCCTAAATAATCACCTATGGCTTCTGGTGTGTAGCGTCCTAAAAATAGGCTACCAGCGCATTTAATTTGATTGGCGAGTAATTGGGGATTATCAATACACAATTCTATGTGTTCTGGTGCTAGCTGGTTGATGAGGGGAATACTTTCGGCTAAATCGTTAACAATAATTACCGCCCCATGTTTCTCCCAACTGGCGCTAGCTACTGCTTTGGTTGCTAGGTTATTTAAAACTTGCTCAACAGATGCGATCGCTTTTTCGGCAAATTCGGCTGAGTCGGTAATTAAAATAGATTGGGCGCTGGGATCGTGTTCGGCTTGTGATAGCAAATCCCATGCAATCCATTCGGAATTATTTTGATTATCGGCAACTACGAGAATTTCTGATGGCCCGGCAATACTATCAATTCCTACCGTACCAAATACTTGACGTTTAGCTTCGGCAACATAGGCGTTACCAGGGCCGACTATTTTATCCACGGGGGCTATAGTTTCTGTACCATAAGCTAAAGCTGCGATCGCTTGTGCCCCACCAATACCATATATTTCTGTCACCCCAGCAATTTTAGCAGCTGCCAACACTGCGGGATTAATCTCACCGCGAGGCATGGGTACTGTCATCACAATTCGTTCAACGCCAGCAATTTTGGCTGGTAGGGCGTTCATTAATACCGAACTCGGATAACTAGCGCGTCCCCCCGGTACATAAATCCCCACTTTCGACAGCGCTACCCAATTTAAGCCCAATTTTACGCCGACTGTATCGGTATAGCCGATATCTTGGGGTAGTTGTTTTTCATGAAACGCCGCGATTCTTTGGGCGGCTAGTTCTAAAGCTGCTGTCACATCCGCCGGACATTGGGCAGCTAGATCGGCAATAAAGCGATCGCTTAGACGCAAAGACTGAGCATTATAATTGTCAAAGCGGCTGGTATATTCATTAACTGCCGCATCACCACGAGCTTTGACATCAGCCAGAATCTCTCTTACTGTCCCGCTAACATCAACAGTTGCTTCCCGGCGATCGTTTACAAGTGCTTTGAATTGGGTAGAAAAATCTTTGTCGGTTGTTTGAAGTAGCTGCATGGACAGTATCTTAAATGCGCTAAGGTCAATAATAAATCGAAGTACGATCTATAACATTTTACCTTATAGTTATGTCGAAAAACCCTGAATTTTGCGGGTATTATTTTGTCGTTTCACACATCTAGGTATAGCTTTCTTTTGAGAAATTATCTACTTTTAGTTAAGACTTACGCACACTCTAAAAATTCTTGGCGTTCTTGGCGTCTTCTCTGCGAGACGCTACGCGAAGGCGGTTAATTAAATTAATATTTTTGGTAATCACCGCATAAGTTTTGTTAGTAAACAGATTTCCAACCCTCTACAGTTCCTTTACCGATTTGGCTATCAACCGCTTCTCCACTTTCTGATAAAAGTCTAATAGTGACATTTTTCGCAGGTGAATTTTTCAAAGCAGTTGCTAACTCATCACTAACTTGAAATGTACCGTTGTTTCCTGCTAATCGAAAAACCTGTTCGCCAATTTTGATATACAGGTTATCAATCTTGAGTGTATTGTGAGAAACTAAACATTCAGGTGCAGCTAGCAAAGTATGATAGTATGAACGATAAGCACAATTGCGAGCGCTATAAGCTAAAAGCACGCGAATAGAATTGCGACTCCACAGGCTAATTACTTCTACCCTGGCATTATTATTAACAAAATTACTCCAGAAATAATTGCGGTCAAAAATCCCTAAATAATTACCTTCAAAAGGGTCTTCAATTCTTACCAGTTTTGACCAAGGTACATCCATATTTGCACCCAAAGCCGCCGATTTAACTACTGGTATTTCCCCAGATGTTTTAGCTAATCTATTCCTTGACTGTGCTACTACTGGCTGCGAATAAATAATGCCTGTTGTCGCTAAATTTAGAGATACTAGACCTAATCCTACTATTGCCAGTCTAGTCAAACTCCAAATTCTGTGATTGTTATCCTTGGAGTGCATTAACATAACTGAATCTAAAACTTAGCCTTAACAATTCAAAATTCAAAATTCAAAATTAAAGACAATTTCAGACAGGATTTAAACCCCGACTGAAAATTATACTACGTATAGACGTAGGGGTCTTAAACCCTTTTATTTACGATAAAAATTATCCGCAAATTAATCATGAGTATTTATCCTTTATGCTACTTAACTTAATTAGCAGATAGGTATATTACAAATATAGCTACAATTTTTATCCGTGCCGATGCGATCGCACACTCTCAACTAAACTTTACTTAGTTAATAAAGTAGATAATTTGGCTATATAAAAAATCTCAATTTATGCGTGAATAAATTCTTAAACCTGTATTTTATTGTTTACAAGCTGATATTCATCCTGAGAGCCAAATTTATCTGAGGATTTCGTCTTAACGCCTAACGTCAAAACCTCGTAAACCCTCCGGTTCTTCGTACTCCACCACTACATTTTGTACCACAGCCGCAGGCGGGCCGCTATGACACCAGCGCACCATATCTTCTACTACTTCCCGCGCACCTTCAAAAACTGCTTCCACACGACTATCAGGAAGGTTACGCACCCAGCCAGTTAATCCCAACTGACTAGCTGTATCTACTGTAGCGTAGCGATAACCAACCCCTTGGACTCTTCCAGAAATCCAAACATGGGCGCGAATTAGCTTTGGTATTGGTGTAGAATTCGGCATTGACTGGTCTATGGTTGACGATTTCCAGTTTAGCGGGTTTTGCGACAGGGATTAAATCATCCCGACATTTAGCTATTTGGCTGGGTAATAGTGATAAATTGTTGGTCACTGAAATTGCGATCGCTCTTGAGGATGCTTGTCCACAATAGAAACTGGGAACTGTCAACCAGCAAATACATCCCAAAGTTGCAATTACCAATTACCCAACCTGTCAATTTCAACTTTTCACGTACTTATGTCTAATTTGCCACCACTCACTACAGAAACTATTTGGGCAATTCTCAACGAAACCATTGATGATGCAACAGTCAACCAATTGTTATGGTATCACTTAGGTTATCGCTACAACTCATCAACACAAGAATGGGACAATAGCCAAGTCATACCAGAATGGCGAGACGAATACCCCCAACCACCAGATTTTATTGACAGTCGTCCCGCCACAGTCAAATTAACTCGTTCCATCCCCAAAGAAAACAAACAAATACTGAAAGAAAAATTAGGTTTCAAAGGTTATAAAATCGGTGAATTTGGCCCTAGACAAACTCGCAGAGCAACCGCAGCCAATTGGTTGTATAGTTACATGAATCCACCTAGCAGCAACCTCAATCCAGTTTAATCATAATCCAGTTTATTATTTAGGGTGCACTATTACGCACCCTAAAATTTCAATATCATATCGTTTCTTTTTAAAGCTGTGCCAAATATTCCTCATCTCTAATTCTTGGCTTACTTGGCGTCTTGGCGGTTAATTTTTTTCATATTTATTTAAGTCACACTAGTAGGTTGGGTTTCACTTCTTCAACCCAACATTTCCGGTTGCTTGTTGAGTTTCGTTGCTCAAGCACACAACACTTTGTTAATGCATAAAGTATACAAATAGAAAGGCTAAATTGTTTTAGACAGATAATTATCTGTACCTCATAAAGCAATAATCTGTTGTTAACTAAAACATCATATAAAAAATTTAAAACTTATATCCCTAGATAGAGGAACTCATCAGTTAATTATCTCCACAGGTCTATTGGCGAATTTCATTTGACAATAAGAGAATAATCTTAACAAGATTTTTTACTCCAAATAATTATATGTCGAAGCCAATTGAATTTAATTTATTTGCCCCCTACAACAAAGGTGCAGTATTAATTGGGTCGTTTTCTGATTGGCAAGAAATACCCATGAAAAAAGGAGATGATGGTTATTTCCGCACAACCGTAGATTTAGAAGACGGCGCTTATCAATATAAATTCCGCGTCCAAACAAACTCTTGGTTCTTTGAACCAGAACAATGGGTAGATGTCACAGATCCTTATGCAACCGACATTGATGAATTAGGCGGTAAAGATAATGGTATAGTTCACATCAAAGATGGGGAAAGGATAGTTGATACCTATGTTTGGCATCATGATGATAAACATTTACCTGCTGATCACGAATTAGTAATTTATGAATTGCATGTTGCAGATTTTTCTGGTGGAGAAGACGATCCTTATGCACGCGGAAAGTATAAACATGTAATTGAAAAATTAGATTATTTGTGTGAATTAGGAATTAACGCCATCGAATTAATGCCTGTTAAAGAATATCCAGGAGATTATAGCTGGGGATACAATCCACGCTATTTTTTTGCTCCAGAATCTAGTTATGGTTCTACAGCCGAATTAAAAAATCTCATTGATGAATGTCATGCTAGAGGCATTCGCATCATCATGGATGGTATTTATAATCATTCAGAAGCTAGCGCACCCTTAACTCAAATCGATCACGATTATTGGTATCACCATGCGCCTCGCGATCCTGATAATAGCTGGGGGCCTGAGTTTAACTACGAACATTACGACGAAAACTTAGAAACCTATCCCGCCAGAAAATTTATTGGTGATACTATTCGTTTTTGGATTGAAGAATATCATGTAGATGGTATTCGTTATGATGCAGCAAGACAAATTGCCAACTACGATTTTATGCACTGGATTGTGCAAGAAGCAAAGAAAACTGCTGGTGCAAAACCTTTTTATAATATTGCCGAACACATTCCCGAAACTACTAGCATTACCAATGTAGACGGGCCAATGGATGGTTGCTGGCATGATAGTTTCCGTCATACAGTTACAGTACATATTTGTGGCGACACTTTTGATTTAGAAAGCCTGAAAGATGTAATTGATGCCAAACGTCAAGGCTTTATGGGTGCTACCAATGTGGTCAATTACCTCACCAACCACGACCACGATCGCCTCATGGTAGAATTAGGTAAGCGGGAGATTTTCGATGAAGAAGCTTTTAGAAGAGCTAAATTAGGAGCAGCAATTCTGTTTACCGCTGTTGGTGTCCCTTTAGTTTGGATGGCTGAAGAATTTGGTGAATACAAGCCTAAACAACAAGAGTCAGCCAAAATCGACTGGACAATACTAGCTAATGACCTCAATTCTAGCTTACTTGAATATTATAAAGGCTTAATCCATTTGCGTAAAAGTAACCATGCACTTTACACCGAGAATATAGATTTTATTCATGAAAATGCAGAAGCAAAAATACTTGCTTATAGTCGTTGGAATGGTGAAGGTTCTCGCGTTGTAGTAGTAGCTAATTTTTCCGAAAACTTTCTAGCAGGGTATCATGTGCCTAACTTTCCTTGTGGTGGTACATGGCATGAGTGGACAGGCAATTATGATGTAGAATCTGGCGATGATGGCATCATTACCGATATTGGGCCTTATGAAGCTAAAGTATTTGTATTGCAGTAATTAATTACACTTGTACTTACGAATAGTTTAGGCAGTTAAAAAAGGGGGAAAATATTGCCCCCTTTTAATTTAGAATAAATTTGTCAACAATAAAAAGTATTTTCTTGGTCTAATAAAATACAAATTTGTCGATAACGTTACAAACTATATATAAATATATAAAATTTAGTTTTCTCACAATTCTCTGATTTCTTTAATTTTGGCGTTCGTTTGGGCCTAGAAACTGTGTATAATTTTTAAGCCTCAGTATAGTAGCATAAATCACATGATCTGCTCCATGCGCCACACATTGTTTGATGCCAACATTGAGAATTCTCACGTTTTATTAACTCCCAACGAAGTAAAAGCTAAATTACCATTAACAAAATCAGCCGAAGATACTGTTCTTAAATATAGGGAAGAATTAGAACAAATTCTTGATTTTCAAGATAGAAGAAAATTCATCGTTGTTGGCCCTTGCTCAATCCACGATCCTAAAGCGGCATTAGAATATTCACAAAGACTGAAGATTTTGGCAGAGCGAGTCAAGGATAAACTGTTGTTAGTCATGCGGGTTTATTTTGAAAAACCCAGAACTACAGTAGGCTGGAAAGGATTAATCAACGATCCGGAAATGGATGATTCTTTCCATGTAGAAAATGGTTTATTAATTGCCAGAGAATTACTATTACAAATTGCCGAATTAGGATTACCTACGGCAACAGAAGCATTAGACCCAATTGTCCCTCAATACATTAGCGAACTTGTTGCTTGGTCTGCTATTGGTGCACGCACAACCGAATCACAAACTCACCGAGAAATGGCAAGCGGACTTTCGATGCCTGTGGGTTTTAAAAACGGTACAGATGGTAATATCCAAGTAGCTTTAAATGCATTGCAATCTGCCAGAACACCCCACAATTTTTTAGGCATTAATCAAGACGGACAAGTTAGCGTATTTCAAACAAGAGGAAATGCTTATGGTCATGTGATTTTACGGGGTGGTTATCAACCTAACTTTGATGCCGAAAGCGTCAAAACTGTAGAAGAAAAATTGAAAGAAGCAAAATTACCACCTAGAATTGTCATTGACTGTAGTCATGGAAATACGAATAAAGATTACAGATTACAATCTGCGGTTTTAGAAAGCGTGATTCAACAAGTAGTCGATGGTAATACCTCAATTGTGGGCATGATGCTGGAATCGAATTTGTATGAAGGTAATCAGCCAGTGAATTGTAAGAAAGAAGAATTAAAATATGGTGTCTCAGTAACAGACAAATGTATTAGCTGGGAGGAAACAGAAAGAATTATTTTGGCTGCATACGAAAAGCTGAAGTAACAAACAGGTACTAGTGACTATCTAGAGGGCATGGCAATGCCATGCCCCTACCATCTCTTTTTTTTAATTGGTATAATTTACCTCCTCATGTAAATAACTTGAGGAGGTTGATGTTTCATCTGTAATCTTCAGAAATTTAAAATCTTTATTTCTTTTACCTCATAAAATTGTCCCCACTTCTTTCAAATAAACCCTTGTAAAAGGCTCATCTTCGCCCAACGTGTAATCTTCAATTAACCCTTTACGGCTAATCGAAACATTGTTTCCTTTCTTAATCACTACTGTCGAAGTTTCTAAAACATCCCTAACTAACATCATCTCAGTTTCCGTGGGATTATCAAGAACCACCATATTAGTACCTTGGTAAAACATCCCATCCTGCTCTAAAATCTCGTCTTCATATTCGGCAATTAGTAAATCAAGCTTGGGATTGCGTAACAAACTTTGAACATTAGTGTTGTAATCTTTGCTTAAAACTTTTTTCGACCGATTAACAAAAACTCCATCACGACAAACAGCGCCAACTGTCCAGTCAGGATGTTGTAAAAGAATATGGTCTATTGTTTCTTGCAACTCATGCACAGAGATTTTATTAAAGGTAATAATTGGTATTCTGGCCTCTGTACCTGACTCAAAAAATGTACCTAAAATATGCGCAGGCACATCAACACTATCACCAACCGCCGGGTTAAGATGCATCAAAATACCAGGTGCGGCGTTAATTTCTAAGATGGCAAAGTTACCATCTTTCCAAGATTCGGAGAGACTTTTGGTAATCACATCAATACCAAGACAAGTTAACCGGAAGTGTTGGGCAATATCCTGTGCCAAGATGATGTTGTCATGGTGAACTGTATGAGTAGCATTAATGCTAATACCACCAGCTGAGAGATTAGCTACTTTGCGAAGATAAACAGTGCGGTCTTTTTCAACTACACTATCTAATGTTAAATCCTGTTCCTTTAAGTACAATTCCATCGCTTCATCACGTTGGATTTTACTCATCGGAGAAGTAGGTGTATCCCAACGAGCAGGCTTGCGGTTTTCTTGGCGAATTAATTCATCAATGGTGGAGTCACCATCACCAACGACTGAAGCGGGACGCCTTTCTGTAGCGGCGACAAATTTACCATTGACACATAGCAAGCGAAAATCTGCCCCGGATATGCTTTTCTCGACAATTATCCGCGTTGATTGTTCATCGGGAATCGCCGCTAGCGCCCTACCATAAGCAGATTCTAGTTCTTCCGAATCTTGTACTTCAGCTGTAACACCGATTCCTTTATGCCCTACTACAGGCTTAACTGCGACAGGATAGCTGATTTCTCTAGCTACTGCTAAAGCATCCTTTTCTGTAGCGACAATATCACCTTCAGGTACAGGGAAACCCAAGGTTTTTAAGAAAGCTTTGCAGTCATCTTTACGAGTGGTAAAGTCAGAATCTATATGGCTATCACAGTCAAAAGTTGTGGCAATACCACGAATATGTTTTTTGCCATAACCGTATTGCATTAATCCTTCTTCCCATAAATAAAAAGTGGGAATACCTTTTTCGTAGGCTGTACGCAATAAGGCGTAGACTGTAGGGCCACCATAGGCAGATTGTCTAAATTTATTTTGCAGCCTTGCAAGTTCATCGTCAAACAGAAAGTCTGCATCTCGGTTAATCGCCTCAAACCAATCCCAAACAAAGTAGACTACTCCCCTAGTTGTGCGTTCGTGAAGCGATTGAATAGCGATACGCACATAATCTGCATTTGGCTGGATATTCCATCTTGTCAGGTGTAAGCCCATTTCTAGTTTTCCGACTTCGGATAGAGTTTGGGCAAACAGATGGGCGTAGGACTCGTATTCTCGATTGCCTAAATTGGGATAGCGATCGCTAATAATAGATACATAGTCCTCAATAGGCAGAGGTTTTCTCAACTCCGTCAGCACAAAGTTAAATACTAAAGCCCCTACTTCTAGATAAGGGTTTGGGCCCGTGTAATGCTTGAACTTGAAAATATCGAATACGTCAGTTTTTCTGGCATTGATGCGGATTGCATCGGTGCTTTTTTCTTGAAGCATTGATGATAAACCTCTAGCTAAACACCCTGAAGTCGGGACGCTGAAAGGCGTTTACCCAGACCTATCGATGATAAATTAATTCGATTTATTACTGGAAAAGCGATCGCTTAACGACTATTCAGAGTATAAAACTCAACTTTCACTGAGATAGCTTAACTCTACTGAGAGACTTTTTCAGCTATCTAAGGGCATAATCAAGCAGTTTCCATATTTATTGCTCTGTATGGACGAGATCAAAAATATTTTTCCACCAATACTCACCCTAAAAAATATAACCTTTGAAAGGTGCAAACTATTGGCAAGTCTTATATATCTAAAATACGGATCTTAAGAGATGGCAAAGTATGAACAATTCACAAGTTTCTTTAAGAGATGACGTTCGGCAACTTGCCGACCAAGCATTTCACCTTAAGTTAATTTCTGGTCATGGAGATGGCCCCGATATCAATGAGTACCAAATTGTCTACCAAGGTAAACCAAGGCATCTTCCTCTAGACCAAGCTCGTCTTTTTTTACTCAATTTACTTTATAGAAGTCAAGTCCATTAAACAAGTTGAGTAAAATTATTTTCTCCATCAAGATGCATATTTTATAACACTTCTACATAACAAGCAAAGAACATTTAGCTCCTGAATAAATAACAATAACTCGATAAGCCTCTAGGAGAAATTCTATGGGCTTATGAATTATTTATTGTCTTTTTGAGCAAGAAGATAAAATTAAAATAAAGCATGGCTAGATTAAATTCCTAATAATTAAGTAAACTTTTTTGATGAAATTTATTTTTATTACTTCATTTATTAATCTGTCAAATGGATGATTTTCTAGCTGTAATTGTCATGCTTTATTGAAAATACTTACAAAAAATTTTAGGTGAGATCATGGTGACGACTGATGTTAAACGGCAGTTAGTAATAATTGGTGGAGCTGAAGATAAAGAAGGAGATTGCCAAATCCTGCGGGAGTTTTTACGGCGTGCAGGCGGTACCAAGGCTTATATTGTCATTATGACAGCAGCAACAGAACTGCCTAGAGAAGTTGGCGAAAATTATATTAGAGTTTTTGAACGTTTAGGCGCAGAAAAAGTTCGGATACTTGATACAGAAACTCGTGAGGATGCATCATCTTCTACCGCTTTAGAAGCAGTTAATGAAGCAACTGGGATATTTTTTACAGGAGGAGACCAAGCACGCATCACCAGCATCCTTAAAGATACTCAACTTGATGAAGCTATTCATCAAAGATTTGCTGAAGGTGTCGTTGTTGCAGGTACTAGTGCTGGCGCTGCGGTGATGCCTGACACTATGATTATAGAAGGTGATTCGGAAACAAATCCGCGAATTGAAATAGTTAATATTGGCCCTGGTATGGGCTTTTTACCTGGAGTAATTATCGATCAGCATTTTTCCCAACGCGGTCGTCTTGGACGCTTAATTTCTGCTTTATTACAAGAACCGGCTGACCTAGGATTTGGCATTGATGAGAATACCGCTATGGTTGTTACTGATAACCAAATTGAAGTTGTTGGTGAAGGTGCCGTGACAATTGTTGATGAAGCAGACGCCACACACAACAATATTGACGAAATTTTAAAGGATGAGTCATTGGCAATTTTCGGAGCCAAGCTTCATATCTTGCCCAATGGCTATAAATTTGACCTCAAAACTCGCCAACCTATCCTCCAAAATGCCTCTATTGCAGATGCATCCGTACCTGTTGGTTCAGGAAATATCTAACTTTTAGTAGATGTATTTGAACTCACTAGAAAGTAAACATTTATTTTTTAGTAATGTTGACTGTTAATATTCCCCCAACTCCTTGAAGAAGAAACAAAATTGTTCTTCGGTTGAAAGTTAGGGGAATTTATAACATTAACTTAATATTTTACTGCCGCTGTTTTCGAGAATTTATTGTGATTAAAAAAGTAAGGATTAATAATGGTTGGCTCAATTGATTTCAAATTTTTTGCACCTCGGAATCAAAAAGCTAGTTTATTAGGCTCTTTTTTTGACTGGCAAGAAATGCCAATGAAAAAAAATGAAGATGGTTATTTTTATATTCAAATCAATTTAGCAGACGGTATTTATCAATATAAGTTTCGCGTCCAAAGTCAAAGTCCTAATTTTTCCCCAGATCAATGGTTAGATGTAATAGACCCTTATGCTACAGATGTTGATGAACAACAAAAAGTTGGCTTAGTGCAAATTAAGAATGGTAAAAAAATCGTTGATAGTTATAGTTGGCAGTATGACAATATCCCATTACCAAATAATGATGAATTAGTTATATACGAGATGCATGTTGCTGATTTTACTGGTGGTGAGGTTGATAGCGAAAAACGAGGAAAATATTTAGATGCAATTGAAAAATTAGATTACTTACAAGAATTAGGAATTAATGCTGTGGAATTAATGCCAGTGAATGAATATCCTGGCGATTATAGTTGGGGTTACAAAGTCCGCCATTTTTTTGCTACAGAATCTAGCTATGGTTCAACAGCAGATTTAAAGCGATTAATTGACGAATGTCATAGTAGAGGCATTCGGGTATTTATGGATGGAATTTATAACCATACTGACGAAGAATGCCCGTTAATGCTGATAGACAGGAATTACTGGTACTACGAATACATGCATTATCCAGAAGACCCAGATAATTACTGGGGGCCAGAGTTTAACTATGATAATTATGACGAAAAACTAGATGTTAAACCAGCTTGGCAATATGTTGGAGATGTGGTGCGTTTTTGGGTACAAGAATATCACATTGATGGGATTCGCTTTGATGCGGTGCGCCAATTAGCTAACTTTGAATTTTTGCATTGGCTGGCTCAACAAGCGAAAAAGAATACTGTTAAGAAACCGTTTTATAACATTGCCGAACATATTCCTGATACTAGCGAAGTTACAGCACCAGAAGGGCCGCTAGATGCTTGTTGGCATGAAAGTTTTCATTACTTTATCATTCCTCATGTTTGCGGTGAAAAATTTGAACTAGATCATCTCAAGCAGGTTTTAGATCCGCGACAGCAGGGTTATAAAACTGCTACCAATGTGATAAATTACTTATCTACACACGATCGCGAGCGTTTATTTAGAGAATTAGGCGATCGCGGAATTTTTCATGAAGCTGCATTTACCCGCGCCAAATTAGCCGCCGTCCTGTTAATGACAGCAGTTGGTATACCAATGTTGTGGATGGGTGAAGAGTTTGGCGAACACAAACGCAAAAGCGAAAAAGTCACTCAGCCAAAGAAAATCGCTTGGCCATTGTTAGAAAAACCGGAAAACCGCGATTTATTCGATTATTACAAAAAACTCATTGCTCTGCGTAAACATAATTCAGCTCTACAAAGTGACAATATAGAGTTTTTTCACGAAGATGCACAAGCGAAACTTTTAAGCTACGTCCGCTGGGATAATCAAGGTTCGCAAGTCGTGGTTGTAGTCAATTTTGCTGACCATAATTTCACTAATTATCAGATTTCTAACTTCCCGAAAGCCGAAAATTGGCAAGATTGGTTGACAAATACGCCAGTAAAATTAAGCGAAGATGGTTTGGTTACCGATATCCAACCCTACACAGCCAAGATATTCATTGCTAGGTAGTCAGGACTTCAGTCCTGGATTAACCACTTGATTCACCCTACAGCTTGAGGCCTGTGATATTATTAGAGACTGCTGCATAAATTTAGAATAACTAGAACTGAAATCAATCATGGCTCTGACGCAACAGCGCAAACAAGAACTCATTTCCAGCTATCAAGTTCACGAAACTGATACCGGCTCTGCCGATGTCCAAATTGCTATGCTTACTGAACGGATTAACCGTCTCAGCGAACATCTGCAAGCAAATAAAAAAGACCATTCTTCTCGTAGAGGCTTGTTGAAGCTGATTGGACATCGTAAGCGCCTTCTGTCCTATGTCCAAAGTGAAAGCAGAGAAAAATATCAAGCTTTAATTGCTCGTTTGGGAATTCGTGGTTAAGGATACCGCTTATGTCTGCTGAAGAATCTGAACGCAGCCGCTTACCTTTTGAACCGAATACAAAACGCCAAAAGCCAGCAAAAGCGAAAAGTCAACCACCAGAACCGCCAAAAGAATCTAGTGGAAAGACAAAAAAAACAGCAAAAACAACAAAGACAACCCAGCAGCCACCTTATACCAAAGAGGAAACAGCTATCCCTAAAGTGGTTAGCCAAAGGATGATTAGGCGAGTAGCGGCATTTTGTGGTATACCAACAGCTTTAGGTATTGCTACTTTAATTGCTAGCTATCTACTGACCATCTATACCGACATCAGACTACCTCCCATTGCTGTGTTGTTGGTAAACATGGCATTGTTTGGCTTGGGAGTATTAGGAATCACCTATGGTGTGCTTTCTGCTTCTTGGGATGAAGACAGAGTTGGTAGCTGGTTTGGTGTGGCTGAGTTCGGCACCAATTGGGGACGTATGGTGGATGTTTGGCGAGAAACTCGGCAGAAAAAGGTTTGATTTTTGGCGCTCAGCTATTAGAAGACTGTAATTTTGGGTAAATTTTAGAGTAAATGTTGAAGTTGAAATTTATAACTTCAACATTGCTAATTAAAAATTTATGTTTATTTATATCCCCAATCTTCAGTCATAAAAATACTGGGCGCTATATTTTTAATATTTAATATTTAATACAAAATAAATAATTGTGCTAAACCATTGATTATTCATCAGGTTAAGCTTCTAAAGATTAGTTTAAGAAAAAATATTCAATAGTGTTTTCGATGTTGTTACCAGTGGCGGTGTATTACATTAAAGAAAATACCGGAAACTTAGAGTAAGTATAGATTATGCCGTAATGCACCTGCTGCAAAATCTCAGATAACGGCACATTAAATAACTCAAGCTTCTTTTGACAACCACCCTAACAAACAACTCAACTAATCAGGGAATTTAATATGATTGTTGTAATGAAAATTGGTTCCCCAGAGGCAGAAATCAATCGGATTAATGAAGAATTAACTGGTTGGGGGCTGGCACCAGAAAAAATTGTTGGTAAACATAAAGTAGTTATTGGTTTAGTCGGTGAAACTGCGGATTTAGACCCCCTCCAAATTCAAGAAGTTAGCCCTTGGATTGAGCAAGTTTTGCGGGTAGAGTTGCCTTATAAACGTGCTAGTCGTCAATATCGTCATGGTGAAGCATCAGAAGTGGTGGTTAACACTCCTGATGGGCCTGTTGTCTTTGGTGAACATCATCCTGTAGTTGTAGTCGCTGGCCCCTGCTCCGTAGAAAATGAGGAAATGATTATTGATACGGCGCAGCGCGTCAAAGCTTCTGGAGCTAAGTTTTTACGCGGTGGCGCATATAAACCTCGGACTTCTCCTTACGCTTTCCAAGGACATGGCGAGAGTGCTTTGGAATTATTAGCGAAAGCCAGGGAAGTTAGTGGACTAGGGATTATCACAGAAGTGATGGACGCCGCCGACCTGGAGAAAATCGCGGAAGTTGCCGATATGATTCAGGTAGGCGCAAGAAATATGCAAAATTTCTCGTTGCTGAAAAAAGTGGGAGCGCAATCCAAACCAGTACTTTTAAAGCGGGGAATGGCGGCGACAATTGAAGATTGGTTGATGGCTGCTGAGTATGTGTTAGCGGCGGGTAATGCGAATGTAGTTTTATGCGAACGGGGAATTCGCACCTTTGACCGTCAGTATACTCGCAATACTCTGGATTTATCGGTAGTGCCTGTTTTACGCAAGTTAACTCATCTACCAATTATGATCGATCCTAGTCATGGTACGGGTTGGTCTGAGTTTGTGCCTTCTATGTCTATGGCTGCGATCGCATCTGGTACTGATTCTCTCATGATTGAGGTTCACCCCAACCCCAAAAAAGCTTTATCAGATGGGCCTCAATCCCTGACGCCAGATGCTTTTGAACACTTAATGCAAGAATTAGCCGTAGTTGGTAAGGCTGTAGGACGTTGGCAAACAGCAGTTGCTGTAGTTTAATTTTCATCAGTCAAAAAATAACTAAGATGCAGACAGATAAATATTAGTGTTTATCTGCCTGCATCTTTTTTATCTGTGAATTGATGAATTGGTAAAAATAAAACTTTTGGTATAGATAAACATATTCCTCTAGTAGAAGTTTAAAGAAAACTCAGCATTTATTGTTGATTTAATTATACCAATTTAAAAAGATAATTCGACAGATTGTAGGGTCAAGGCATTGTCTTGTTCTCTAACGATAAGTAGTAATCCAGCAGTTTTAAATCAAAGCTAGCGCCTCACCTAGGAATGTTGTGGACAGCGCATTGCTAAAGCAACTAAAGGTTGGGTTAAATAGAAATTTAACACTCATAATTCAGGGTATTACACATTAGGTCATACCCTCATCAATTTGTATATCAATCACAGCTATAGCAATCCTATTTCAGTTGTGAAAAATATTGATTTTTGCTGTTAAATGTCAACGATTAACAATCAGCAAACCTGCATGTAATATTTCACAAATTATTTAAGATTACTATATCTAGTTAGATGTATTTTCAATAACATTAATTGCTGTTTTCAGCCAATCAACATAAGTTTGTTCTCGTTGACTTACCAAATCTAATACCAGTCGTTGCATTATCTGCTCGCGATTTGTACAATCTTCCAGCTTCGGTATTTGAATATTGTCACACTCAGCCCGTTTCTTGTTGCGTATAGCTAGCTGTTGTTCTAGCAATTTAATAATGGCTGCATTCGGTAATTGGGCAGCGAAAAATAACTGCACCAGTAAGGGTTCTCTGACTGTTGTTAAAGGCTGATGACATTGCAACCACCGAATAAATTCAGCTTTTCCTGCTTCTGTAACAGAATACACCTTACGGTTAGGGCGATCGCTTTGAATTTCAACACTACAACTAATCCAACCCTGCTCAACTAATTTATCTAGAGTTCTGTAAATTTGTGCCTGGTCTGCGGGCCACAAATGTGCAACACATTGATCGAAACAAGTCGTTTTCAGATCGTAACCTGTCATCTCTTCTTGCTGAAGCAGACCGAGAATTGTATGAGCTAAGGACATAGGCGGTTTTCCGAAGCTAAAGTAGGGGAAACTCAATCTATCACTTTTTATATAATCTTATGCTACTATAAGATTGATCATATATATGAAATAACATGTAAAAGTGTGCTTAGTCAAACAAAGTTAATACTTGGTTTGAAACTAAACAAGCCGCCACATATGACTATCTACATCCATCAGCTAAGTTAGAGAAATTTGTATCTGGTGTAAGTGCGGATTAAGGCTATGTGAATCTTCTTTACTGTACCGATTATCAAGTTACCAAGGAGGAGATTAATGACGACTCAAGTACAAACAATACGAACAGTTGCAGGAATCATCAATAGTATACAAACCCTAGAAGGAGAAGGAATGTTGGTGCGTCGTCCATTTCCCAATAGCAGCTTTACCGACTTTGATCCCTTTCTCCTCCTTGATGAACTTGGCCCTATTGATGTTGAACCAGGTAAAGCAAAAGGCGCACCAGATCATCCTCATAGAGGTTTTGAAACAGTCTCCTATATCCTAGATGGGTGCTTTGAACATAAAGATTCTCAAGGAAATGCCGGAAAGCTTAGTGCAGGGGATGTGCAATGGATGACAGCCGGCGCAGGTCTAGTTCATTCAGAAATGCCAGAAAGGGAATTTGGTCGTACTGGCGGCAGACTTCACGGATTGCAGCTTTGGGTGAATCTACCCAGACAAGATAAGATGATAAAACCGCGCTATCAAGAAATTCCTGCCGCAAAAATTCCTACTGCGCAAACAGAAGATGGCTTGGTGAAGGTAAACGTTATAGCAGGAGAAGCTTTAGGAGCAAGATCCGCGATCCAAACGCAAACTCCGATTATGTACTTACATTTTACACTGCAACCAGGAGCGATCGCAGTGCAACCTGTGCCAAAAGAATACAATGCTTTTATATATGTGCTTGATGGCGAAGGCCTATTTGGTACAGAAAAAGAATTGGCAGGAGATGGGCAAATGGTATTGTTTGCACAAGACGGTGAGGAAATAGCGATCGTAAATTCATCGAATACCAAATCACCATTAGATGTACTACTCATCGCTGGTGTACCCCTAAACGAACCAGTTGTTCGCTACGGCCCATTTGTCATGAACACTGAAGCCGAAATTATTCAAGCAATTGCCGACTATCGCAACGGGAGGATGGGTTCAATTGACTTCTAACACACTTCTACAACGAATCAATCAACAGCAATTTTTACGTAATTTGCGCAACAAATTCCTTAGTCTGCATTCCACCTTACTAGAAACAGAACGCATTGCTTACGAACAAGTAAGCGGCAGAGTATCAAGCGCAGAACTTCTACAACTAGTCATCGATCACGAGCAATTTGCTTGGTTACATCATATTTCTAAGCTAGTTGTGCAAATTGACGAAATGCTAGCAGCAGATGAACCCATATTACCGGAATCTGTCCAACATTTAATTGCTGATGCTCGTAGGCTAATAATACCCTCACAATTAGGTAATGCTTTTGCCAGAAAGTACTATGCTGCTCTCCAGCGTGAACCAGACGTTGTCTTGGCACATGCAGCGGTGTCACAACTTTTGGCATCCAAGTAAGTCATAGTAGGGATTCATAACACATCGCTTGTTAGTAGTTAACTTCGCTACGGGCAAACTCGTACAACTAACCCACCTGCCTCCAGGTGGGTTAGCTGCACTATATATAGTTAGCAACTCATGTCCTTTCTCCAAGCCAACTATAGCCATCTCTAAAAACAGCGCAAACCCTTGTGATAAAAGTAGATTCAAAAGAACTCAAAAATTTTTGTTGAAACCCTTGACGAATGGCAAAAACAATTGCTATGTTAGATGAGTGCTGAGGCGAGAGACCGCCGCAGCAACCGAAC
>NZ_JACJRE010000096.1 GCF_014697075.1 Tolypothrix sp. FACHB-123
ATAGCCACCAGTTACCACACTCAAAAACAAACATCATTATTCAAATTACTACAAAAGGGGAATGAAGGGGCTGCCGACGGCAGCCCCTTCATTCCCCCCCTTAAAATGATTATCATTCTTGTTAATGGAATAGTTTATTTTCTGGAAGTCCCTTAAAACAAGCAAAAAATTTGCCAACGAAGAGAAAAAGTACTATTCAACATCTGCCATCAGTTGTTTGTATTCCGAAACGGCGTTTCGATAAGCCTCATTCTCCCCAGGTCTTGCATCCCAAAGGATTCTAATGATGTGGGTCTGGTTGAGATTCATTTCGTTTCGCAAGCGCAAAATCTCCGCTATTGCCTCATTTCGGAGTAAGGCGAAACGGGTGAAACGCTGCTGTTGTGAATCGAAACTATTGATGGAGCGTCCTTTCGGCGTTTCGGATGATTGTTTCGCTGTTTCGCTAGGTAAGGAATCCGAAACGGTTTCATCAGCGTGAAAACTCGACTCCAGTCTCTTGATAGTATCGATATCAGAACTGAGAAATTCTCCAGGAGTGGGTGGCTGAAATCCTTCAAGAAAACTTCTAGAATCACGGTCATAGCCAGAATGATTTTCCAGCTTAGGCATTGCAAACCAATTATTTAATCCACCATGATAAACCGCTCGGTTTACAGGTGAAGCATCAATGAACTCCTGAAGTTTGGCATCACTGATTTTCTGAGAATTGGGGATAAAACCAGTAGAAATCATCGCACTGTAAGCGGCAATATTCACACTAGAAACAATTGCCAGGGGAGTAAATTGCGATCGCAATCCGCCGCTAATGCCTAAATCTTCAGTATGGGGATTCTGAGCTAAAATCCAAACTCTAATCCCCGCAGAGTCACCGCAGGAAGTATAACTGGTCAATTTGCCTTTGAGCCAATCGAGTTGTTTAGCAATCTTGAACTGACTGCCAATCTGTGTACCTTCATCAAAAGCCAGCAACTTGTCACCAGCAAGAGCATCAAATTCTTTAATGCAGTTTTGGAACCAACTGACGATTTCGAGTGGAGTCATCGATGGAGTAGAAGCCCGTTTGAGGACATCTACACAGCCAGAGAAATAACCAGTTTCCTTTGGGTCGTTCTTGGGGTCAATGTAAAAAATGGTAGTCTGCGGATGCAACTGTTTAATTCGCCGTAAAGCGTTACTCACAAGCAAACCTTTGCCAGCCCCAGGAATGCCTATGATTAAATGATTAGAAATCCGTTGTGACATCTTCTCAATTACATCAAGTGTTTGCGGAGCTTGGGGACTGTATTCATCAATGTATGTGTTAGTTTCTGAAGTTGGTGAGCAAGGAATACCAAGCGGTAAATCAGTTGTTGGTGCGGCTAAAGGTAAGTGAGCAATAGGTGGAGGGGGTAAGTTAATTTGAGGTGCTTCTAATTGTGGGGGACGTATTTGTTGAATTGCTTGGACATGGTGATAATTCACCCTGGGGTCAACTGAAACTTTGGCAAGATGTTGATTGAGTTGGTCAAATGTGGGGAAGACACCGCGAAAATTGACAAAGCAATCAAGCAAATATCGGTAAGCGTAAAAGCGTTTCCCAGGTTCCACAATATTAATAAACTCAGTTAAGGTATGGGTGTGCTGTCTGAGCATGGCAAATTCATAACGCTCGCAGGGTTCCAAATGATGCATCAAGTCAACAAATTCGTTTTGATTTGAGAACCATTCTTCTCTGGCTTGGCTATCACCCATTGCTGATAAAAACTCGAAGAAATTGCCTCTGATGAAAGGTATGGGTGCAAACTGATGGGAAGCATTCATGTCAGTTGCAACCGCCCAAACATACCCAGCACTAGCAATTAATGCACCGATGGGTGCCAAAGGACTAGTAGCGTAACAAACTGCTCCAATTGCCCCACCAGCAAGAGTGATGAGTTTCGAGAGGTTCATCCCAGCTCGCTCATCTTTGGCTCTAACTAATAGCTGATCGGTACGTTCAACTAACCAAGCCGCAACATTTCCCGCTTCCAGGTGTTCTATTGAGGGATAATCTTCTCTGAGTCGAGCAGTTTCTAGCGTAGTTAAAGATGGTACTTGGTTTCCCTGATAAGTCTGGTTGTGATGAGATGCAGGATCTGGCTGATAATTGAGAAAATCCATAGAGTTCACCAATACTGATTATCAAAATAGAATTCAGGAGTCAGGAGTCAGAATTCATACTGAATTCTGTACGACTGGTGAGGCAGTCCGTTGGCGGGGTTACCGCGCTTAAAGGAACTGCCGTTAGCGCAGCGTAAAGCCTTCTGGTGCGTCGGCTTCGCCAACGGCATAGCTTCTCCTGTCGGAGAGGCTGCGCCCTAAGCGAAGCTATGCCGTTGGCTTTACGCTTAGAGCGACGCAGGAGCGTCACCCGTAGGGCAGATGAATAAGTGGGTTTAAGACCCCCGCTAAATTTTTAATTTAGCGGTCTACAATTAGTGGTGGGTCTGAATCCCCCACTATCTGAATCCTCCACTAATTGCATTCTGACTCCTGACTCCTGACTCCTGACTTCTGGATTCTTCTTCATTTGGTCAATTTCCAAATCGTGTAGCCAATTTCGCCAGCCATCATTGAGCCTAAGTTGTAGACAAGGCAGGCAAGGATAGTGCTGGGGTTGGTGAAAGCGAAAGGGTTCCGTCCAACAAAAGTGGTTGTCAGGTCGAAAATCCAAAAGAACAAAGCAACTGCACCACCTGTGTGTCGTTCTTTCATCCCGGCAACCTTGTAATCCCGCCACAATGCCTGTGTTAGGTCAATGGTGCCACTGGGTTTGCCGCCTAATGTAAACTGCTTGGAATATTCAAACTCGGTTTTTGCTTCTTCTGGGCGTTTACCACGCAATGTTCGAGCTTGCATCACTTGAACTAATGCAGATATGCCAAAAGATAACCAGAATAATGGATTGAAGGGCAGTGCTAACCAACCAATCCACCCAATCCAATTTTGTTCAAACCAGGGAAGGAGAGGAATGCCGCCAAACATTGTCTGCCAAATGCCATCAGTACTGAGTAAAGAACCGATGAAAAAGCCCAGTGCGCCGATGATTTTTGTACCACCAGAACCAGGAGTGACGAACTGTGCCAGGATGTAGGAAACGAAAGATACAGGGATGGAAATAATATCAACAATCCATCCAGCAAGGATTTCTATGTAGTCTGAAACTCCTTTCTTTTTTTGTGTCTGTTTCTCGGTTGCTTGCTCAGAAGATGAGTTTTTATGAGTATTCACTCTCTTAATCCCTCCTAGTCAGGTGCATCATTACAAGCATTTTTGTAGTGGTATTTCCATTGCCATTGCCGAGAAGAAATCCGCCCAATGCAAGCACCCGCAGAGTCATAAACATAAACCACTTCCGACTCTAACCAACCTGTAGTTTCTGGGCGCGGATCTCGTTTTGGATTATCAATGTACTGCCGGATTTTGAGTTTTTGAGTATTGGGCATGACTTGGGTTTGAGCTAACTTTAAAGCTGTCAGCTGGCGTTGCTCGATGCGTGAGCGCTCTACATCTTCACTCTGTTCAATGCTTGCGGCAGCGTTAAATGATTGAAATTGGGATGGGAGTTTTAGGAATAGTGGCGATGCAATTAAGGCTATTCCTAGAAAGCCAAGTATTGCTTGTCCAAGGTATTTATTAGCACTAGTAGTCACGATTTCTCTCCGATCAATTTCACCGATATGCCAGCAGTAAAGCCTAAAGTCATGGCAGCTATGGTGACATTAGGCTTTATCAGTAATGTTGAAATCCCGATCGCGGCAGCCCAGAAACAACCATTCGCAATAGCAATTAATCGCTTGTTTTTTGGCTTGGTTATTTGGTCGTTGAGAACTTGATGTACGATTGCATAGTCTTCCAGCTCAGTCAGAATGTCTGTTACAGAAGCTCCGTACTCTTTTTCAAGCCTTGCAATTGCTATTTGGTCAAGCTTGACTGGGCTAATTGCTAGTTTCTGCAATGCCTGTGCGAGTTTGAGGCTCATTTTGAAACACGCCCCAAAATTGCAAAACCTGCACCAACAACTATTCCTAAAGCTGGGAGCAATCCAGCAGAGAGTACGCCAGTGGCAATTACACTTCCTACTAAATAACCACTTCCACCCAAAGCACCCAAAACTGAAGTGGTGAATAAACTTGTACTGAGAATATCCATAACTGTCTTTTTCCTTTGGGATTTCAAGATTTCTTGCAGTAGTTGTATTTGAGCAACAGTAGCGACAGTCTCCTGATGTAGTTGTAGAGCAAGTGCTACTGTTGAATAAGCTTCTAGAAGCGAATCTGTGTCCCCATTGAGCTGACTCGTTCTCTCAAAAGGTTCAGTCGCTGTTTGAGTTGTTGGTTGAGTCGATGGGGGATATTATTCCCTGCACCTCTCAGTTAGATCCGTGCGTACCCGTTTCCGTGTACACGGCTCCCGATGTTCTTAGCTTGCGCTTTTGCTCATGTGCTTGTAATCGTGGCAACTCTCATGAATTGCTTCCAGATTATTTTTCTTCCAGTTGGCGTGATTTCCATCGATGTGATGCAGATGAATCCGTTCTTCATCG
This sequence comes from Tolypothrix sp. FACHB-123, assembly GCF_014697075.1. Classification (GTDB taxonomy): domain Bacteria; phylum Cyanobacteriota; class Cyanobacteriia; order Cyanobacteriales; family Nostocaceae; genus Aulosira. The sequence continues at coordinate 4,568 of NZ_JACJRE010000096.1, forward strand.
ATGAATTTTAAACCGCAGGAGGCACATCTATGGTTTTGCTTCTTAAGAGCTTTAGAGGTTTCGCCGTCGTAGAGCTTACTATTACGTTCACTCCAGTAGGCTGTATCTCCGTCATAGGGGGATTTTGTTCCTTTGACCATGACGTGTTTATTTTCGGAGTAGGAAACTGCTGGGAATGCCTCGTCTAGTAATTTCTTGCTAGAATCGCGGTTTTGCTTGGTTTCCTTGTTGAGTACCGTGTAAGCTCTTTTTTGGATGTAATATAACGAGTTTCTAGACCCGTCCATCTTGCAGAACTTATGGTAATTTCTCCAGCCTCTAACTATCGGAGCTAATTTCTCAGCCTTCACGATAGAACCATAATTCGAGTTGTTGACGATGTGTTTTACTTTCTTGCGGAACGCTTTGAAGTTGTCCACTGAGGGAGTGCTTTTGAACTTTCCGTTGTTCTGGACTTTAAAGTGCCAGCCGAGGAAATCAAACCCATCTGTCGCGGCGGTAATTTTGGTTTTCTTTTGGCTTACATTCATTCCGCGTTTACGGAGGAACTCGCTGATTCTTTCAAGTATCTCTGTCGCATCATCTTCGGGTCGGAGTATAATAACCATGTCATCTGCGTATCGGACTGATGACTCGGTGATTTTACTGACTGGGGTTTTAGGTGTAATCCTTTTACCCTCTGTGTATTGGCTATGGTATCTGTGTATACTCTCAATTCCGTTGAGTGCAATATTAGCTAGTAATGGGCTAACTACCCCTCCTACAATCTTGCAAAAAATTCCATAGAGTTCTCGGTCACTATTCCTCGAAAACAACTGCGTCCAGGCTATGGTAAAGGTTTTGCAGGGGCACCAATAAATACTCATATAGTCCCCGATGATGGCATTACAGGGCCATCTATTGGAGGAAAGAAACCATGAGTAGTCAAAAGCCGAAAAAAAGTCGGCATCTCTTGGTGCAAGTTAGTTTTGAAGCCAGCCGGATATCAGATGAGTGTATGGCTTGTGCCTATGAACAAGTAATTCCTGAACTTCGCCTTTCAAAACGAAAATCCAGTCAAAATCCCGGATTACAAAATGAGCTAACAAGGGAAGGGGCAGAAGAAGTTGGTCATTTTAACTCCTTAAATTTTGGTAGTGGGTGATTTTGTGACAAAATCAGGAAGGAGTAAAAACTGATGAAAAAAAAGAAGCGACCTGACAACTTAAGTTCACCAAGAGGTGGATATCGAGAGAATGCAGGTAGAAAATCAGGCTGGAACCACAAAGATACTTGTACAATCAGAATCCCTAAAGAATTTGCTTCTCAACTTGTAGAAATAGCTCGTCGCCTGGATAAGGGTGAAGAGATTGATAATGACACAGAATCTATTAACAAAGAAAAGGATTTAGTTACAAAATCAAAACTAGTTGGTAGTTTAGGCGATCGCGAATTTGTCCACCAGTCAGAGTCGCCATTTGATATTGACACAAAATCTAAATCTTTAGTTGATGATACTGTCACAGAATCAATGTCTAGTTCAGTACAATCCTTAACCCAGTTACAGAAACAGCAAGAATTATCGGCTAAATTTGATTTTGATACAGAATCAAGATTGCCGAATTTCGATATTGTAACAGAATCAAGTTTTCTAGAGATTAGTCAGACGAATCACGACTTTTTTCCAGACAAAGCTTTTGCACTCAAAAACGCAAAAACTATCCTGACAGCAAAAAAATCAGCACGAGAGTCAATTGCCCGATTACTGTCAAAACTCTACTCAACCCAGGTAAAAGCAGATGATCTTTAACGAGATCAGTCGCTCAGGTAGAACACAAAAATTTACTTAATTTAAGGTCTAATTTATGACCACTAACCAATTACAGGCTGCTATCTACGCTCGGGTTTCTACAGAGCAGCAAACAGAAACTCAGACAGTCGCTAGTCAATTAGCTGCCCTTCGCTTGAGGGTAGCAGCAGATGGGTTAAAACTGTGTGAAGAACTGACCTTTATTGATGCAGGGTATAGTGGAGCAACACTGGTACGTCCGGCATTAGAGCGTTTGAGAGATTTGGCTTTTGCTAATGGAGTAGATCGGCTTTACGTCCACTCTCCCGACCGATTAGCTCGCAAATATGCCTATCAAGTGCTATTAATTGACGAAATGCACCGTTGTGGCGTGGAAGTAATTTTCCTCAATCGAGAATTGGGACAATCGCCAGAAGATGATTTGCTGCTACAAGTACAAGGGATGGTAGCCGAGTACGAACGAGCCAAAATCATGGAACGCAGTCGGCGAGGTAAACGACATGCAGCCAAATCCGGCTCAGTCAACGTCTTGTCTTGTGCCCCCTATGGTTATCAATATGTCAGCAAAGCCGATGGTGGCGGTCAGGCTCACTTTGAATTGGTTATCGAACAAGCTCAAGTAGTTCGACAAATATTTGACTGGGTGGGCAGAGAAAGGCTCACAATTGGGGAAGTGTGTCGCCGACTGAATGCAGATGGACACCTGACCCAAACCCTAAAAACGGTTTGGGATAGGTCTACGGTGTGGGGAATGCTCAAAAACCCAGCCTATATTGGATTTGCTGCTTTTGGTAAAACCCAAGTTTGCTCCCGTCGGCATCGATTACGACCGATTCGGGGTGCTTCTGCTCAACCAAGGCGTGACTATTCAACCAACTCAGTTGATGTCTCTGAATGGATTTCAGTCCCAGTCCCCAAGATTGTGGATGAAAATTTGTTCGCTGCTGTACAAGAGCAATTGCAAGAAAATCAGCGTCGTTCTCGAATTGGTCAACGAGGTGCCAGATACTTGTTGCAAGGTTTAGTTACCTGCAAGCTCTGTGGTTATACTTACTATGGCAAAGCTATCAGTAATAAATCTGCCAAAAGCAAACCTCGTGATTATGCTTATTATCGGTGCATTGGTACTGATGCTTATCGCTTTGGCGGTAATCGAGTTTGTAGCAATACTCAGGTACGAACTGATACTTTGGAAGCGGCTGTTTGGCAAGAAGTATGTTCTTTGCTCAAAAATCCCCAACGCCTTTATCTGGAATATCAACGTCGAGGGCAAGAACCGACTTCAGCTACTCAAGAAAATATTAAAGCCTTAGAATCTCAAATTACCAAACTACGTCGGGGTATTGCACGGTTGATTGATAGCTATGCTGAGGGTCTAATTGAAAAAAACGAATTTGAGCCAAGGATTCATAAAATTAAAGAACGAGTGGCAGTTATCGAAGCCCAGGTGAAAAATCTTAACGATGAGGCTACGCTAAATCGGGAACTGAGGCTGATTATTGGTCGCTTGGAGGAGTTTTCCGCTAAAGTCATCAACAACCTTGACTCAATAGAATGGAATAGCCAACGAGAAATTATTCGCCTGCTAGTAAAGCGAGTTGAGGTGGACACTGAACAGGTAAATGTGGTTTTTCGCGTAGGGGAAGTTCCTGATTTCCCAAAGTTTGAGCCAGAAAGTTTGCAAGATTGTGGGAGGGGTAACCACTCCCCCTTGTGGGGTTCCTTGTTCAGGAAATTCTGGATTTACCCCTGCCTTGAGGCATCGGAAAATACCGAGTTTTAAGCCTTTGGGGGCGATGAGTTCGTCCATTATTGCTGAGTGGTTAATCCTGTCGAAGCATTTTTCGATATCGAGTTCTATTACTCGTTTTTCTATTCCGTTTGCTTTAGAGCTTAGGTTGATAAAGATGTACTTTTGTGCATCATGGGCGGAGCGCCCAGTTCTAAACCCGTAACTCCGAGCGTGGAAAGTGGCTTCGTGTGCTGGTTCGAGTGCGTATTTTGCCAGGCATTGCCAAGCTCTATCCCCTATGGTCGGTATTTTAAGCATTCTGGTAGTCCCGTCCTTCTTGGGAATGGGGATTTCCCGTAATCCTTGATGCTTCCAATTTCCACTATTCATTTTCAGTAGTTCTTCAAGGTTGAAGCGTTCTTCAAATGAGAGGGATTTCTTATCATCAATACCCGCCGTCTTTTTGCCAGCATTTAGCTGAGATACTTGTCTTATTGCCAGAAATCGAGCCGAGGTGGATTTAAGAATAAGCTTTTGGAGTAACCTAGCTTTCCGCTTGTCTCCAACTTGAACAGCTTTAAATACGCGCTTTTGAAGGCGGAAAAGATTTCGGCGGAATTTCTTCCACGGTAGGGCTTTCCAAGATTCACTAGTATGTTTACTGTGTCTAATCATTCTCTTCTGGAGTTTGTATTTTCTGAACACCTCAGACCAATTACGGTCTGTCCTACCCGAATTGTGGGGATTAATCCGCTCGTCTGGGCTACTTGGGGTTCGACTGCCCCTAGACCCACAACTCGTTTTTATTCGTTCCCTCGGAGAGATTGATAGTTCCGTTAGATGTAGCCAATTCGGCTGCTGGATTCCCTGGACTCTTACCGATACTAAAAAGATGTTCGGCGGGAATGGACTCCAGTGAGGTCAGGGATTTTGCGTTGCGCCCTGCCTTCCGCTAAGTCGCTTTTCTAGGCTCTGTTTCATCATAGGAACTCCCTGTTAGCACCAGTGTCAACCCGCAACGGTCGTCTGATTGCGCCCTGTTCCCAGCTTCACTCTACAAGAAACGAGCTTGTTCGGTGTGGGCAGATAAGGAGTCAATTCTGAGTCTGAATGGTAGGGCTTTCACCTACATCTGACCGAGAGTTCAGCCTTTAGTGACAGTAATCTGCTGTCGGGCTGGCTTAGTTATGCACGGACTGGATACCGAGATTCACTAGGCAACGAATCGCACCTTTTTTTTGGATGGACTCCCCCAATCTTGTTGAGGCTTCTTCGGCTAGGTTAATTAAGCTCTGATCAATCTCCGCTATTTGATTGTCAACTTCAAGCAGAGATTGCTCAGCAAAAGCATCTAGTACAGTTCCTTTGGCTGCAATCAACGATTCCATGAACAACAATGCGCCTGTTACCCCAGTAGAGGCACCCAAGATTTTCGATTGTTCGTTTTGAACGGCTATTGCGCCTGATATCGTCTGTTTATCTGCTGCTGTTAGCTTGTACGAAGCCTGTTGAATTGCTTCGTCAGCTTTCGTAATTGTGGCTTCTCCCATGCCATTGAATGGTTGTGAAGGAGACTGTTGGTCTTGTTTGACTTTTGAATGAGCAGCCAGAAATTCTTCGGGGAGTTGGGAATTAATTGTTCAAGTCTCACCTGGGAAGTTCTTACGGAACTCGTCAACTAACTTACCTGGCTTTATACCAATAGATTCTGCATATTCTTTAATAGTCATTATCTAAACTCCTGTAAATTTTTCTGGGTGTTGTTTTAACTCAACTGCGGTTTTAATTAAACCCTTAAGTAAAACGCAAGTTCTAATTTGTTGGAGAACTGGGAGATGCCAATTAGTCAATTTGACATGGCGATTTAATCCACCATTCTCTTCATCTCTAAAATCAGCAAAACTTGGGAGATATAAAGAAGCTAAATCTAGATATGTTCTTAATTGCCTTTCGCTAATTTGTGGTTTCAATCTCAGAGCTGCCTGTTGTCTTGTGAGAACTTCTTCAACGGAGCAAGAACTTTTCAGTTGCAATACTTTCCCTCCTTTCACTTCCGATTGACTTCCGATGAACTTCCGATTCATTTCCGGAAGTGCTGATATCAATCATAAAAAACTTGCTTAGTTGAAAGTCATGTTTATCTCACAACTTAGCGTCAGACTGACACTAAATAGTTAATTCTGAATACAGAATTCTGTATTCAGAATCCAGGATTGATTAGTGAGCGATTCAGAGCCACTACGCGCTATTGACTGCTAAATTAAAAATTTAGTATGACGTTTCACCGTCTATTAATCCGCTAGCGATGCACTGATATGTCGAACTGCCACACCTAATTCAATTCTATAAAGCCCTGCGGGCATGGCTGCGCTTAGAGCGATAGGGAGGCGTTTAGCCCATTCTGGCTTCTGAGTCCTGAATTCTGTTTGATAACAATTTATGGATAGCGCCAAAGTGATTAAGTACATGTGGTTTGGGTTGTTGATATCTTGTACTACTTTCATCCGCTAACCAATGACTGATTGTCTGTTGAGGATATCCCGTGAGCCTATGCATTATGTATATTGGAGTATCATGAATTTTTTTAAAATCCTTGGGATGCATTGGCTCAATCTCAATCTTTGGTGGCATTATACGATTAGCGTTATTGATTTTTTGGTTAACCATTTCCCCATTCAATGGCTGTTGATGAGTTTATTCAGCAAAGTAAAACTAATTCACGGTACTGATGGAATAACTGTGGAGGCAGATTTAGTAGAACTGGCGCAGAAGCACGTTATTGATTATGCTGGCAAATGGAAAGAACAGTTAAAACTTCACGGGCAAGAAGATAAATTTTGGGACTGGGAGTTTAAACTTCAGTCAATGATTAACAAACAACCAAACCGCGAAGGCTATGCAGTTGAATATGAAAGTGATACTCAAGGTTTGATGTTAATTGAAACCCAGATGCATGGTTCTCGGTTGTCAGAGGGCAAACGCTTAATTTATGTTGATGGCATTGCTTCTGCGCCCTGGAATCGAGAAATTATTCAAAGTCCTCCACAACTTAAAGGTGTCGGAACTGCACTATTAGCATTTGCCAGAAATCGCAGTATAGAACTAGGTTATGAGGGTAGGGTAGGGTTACATTCATTACCAGGGGCAGAAGAATTTTATGATCGTCAAGGGATGATTGATTTGGGAGAAGATGAAGATTATGACGATTTAATCTACTTTGAATATGGAGTACGCCGTTTTCTGGAAGAACGCAGTCAAGGTTAATCAATGAGTCAGCAAGAAAATAGAGAAAATCACAATACCTTTAGCCAAGAAAACTTAGTAAATCCAATGGATTTATTATCTCATGAACAATGGTTACAAAAAGCTGTGGAAGCTGAGGATAAAGTAGGCGGGAATATTGGTGCTGGATTAGATTGGGGTTCGGCATTTGGTGACCTAATGCTTAACTTTGAGCTTTTAGGACGTTTAACCACGTTACGTATTTCTCTGAATAAAGAAGTGCGGTTGCTATTGAATAATTGGAATTTAGGCACAGCTACAAAAGTTGCAGTAAAAACAGCAAGAGAAAAAATCTTGGAAAAATTAAGATTGCCTACACCAGAGGTAAGAGAATCCATACTTGCTGCTCTAGGAAAAGATGAACTGTATGGTGAAGAGTTTATTTCTAATAGAGAAATATTACGCGAATTACTGGAATTATTATTGAAAGCAGAAGATTGGGAAAGCATTGCAGCAGTGGCAGCCGATTCCATCAAGCAACAAATTATTCGTCAAGCTGTTGATGAAAAGATGTCAGCGTAAGTTATGCACTTGACCAGTTATTGATGTGTCTCTAACTCAGCACCAGAAAATTGAAAATTCATAAGTGTTAGCGGCAATCACTTCAAAGTACTATCAAGCCTTAGCTGTACACCTGAAGTGAAAGAGCTTTTCGCTTCAAATTACCGTGACCATCATCCCCATTAGTTGTAATGGTAGGCTGCTGTCTGCATTCCGAGCGATTACATCTGAAATCCCAGTGATTAATTTGAGATTTTCCACGATGCTCTACCAGAACTATTTGGTTTTGATAAGTGGGATTTTGACCACTGATCAAAAATGCATCTCCTAATCCATAAAAGCCAGTGAGTACATAATGTCGCTTGTCGATACCCATTAATGCATCCCAAGCTTGTTGAGTTTGTTGCTGTACATCCATATTGATTAACCTAAATCTTGGTAATTGCTCGTAACAAAGCTATTCATCTAGTTTCAAAACTTCCAAGGTTTGTGCAAGCGCCTGTATTGCATCTGCCAAACTCAAATCCCTTTTGTTATCGCATAAGAATTGATAAACTCGTGGGTTATGCTCTTGAAAATCTACTAGTAAATTGAAGATTTTATCAAACAGAATTTAGAAGTCAGGAGCCAGAATTCAGAATTAAATTCTATGCAACTGGCGGATGAATAAACGGGTTTAAAATCCCCGCTAAATCTTAGATTTGGTGGTCTTATCCCAAAGAAAGCGGCTAAAAGCGAACAATCAGTTGGGCATTCAGAGCCGCCACTTATTACATTCTGACTCCTGAATTCTGACTTCTAAATTCTTCAATCTCAACTAATTCTTCATGCACAGATTCTCTGGTTCTGCTGTCTAAGTACAGTGTCTTGTCTAGAGTTTGTTCATTCATGATTTTCGGAGAATATAAAGAAGCGCTCTGTTAATAACAAAGCGCTTGCTAATTGATAATTTGTAAGATTTTGGTAACTATTTTCGGGATAATTTTCATTAAAACTAGCTTGAAAACCTACTCAACAGTTCTTCGCGAGACAATTGAGGTAATTGCAGTAGTACTCTAGCAAACTCATCTGGTGGTAACTGTAACAAACTCTCAACTACTCTTGATAGCTCTTCATCTAAATTACCAAACCTGACTCTCAGTAAGTTCTCTACAACTTCACGTTGCCCTTTTTGCTTTGTAGTTTCTTCCCATTCTTGATATGCTTGTGACAAATTCATAATTAACTCCTGGTCATCTTGTGTGAGATTTTCCGGCTGTTGAATTGAAATAATTCGCCAATTGGTAATTAGTTTAAGAGTGTTTTGTCGTACTACGTTGTTATCGGGTAGTGCTAGTAATTCACTGACAGCTTGGCGTTGAGTTTCTCCTTTACCTAAGAGCCTTAACCACAATGTTTCACTGGTTACTGGTAGCTGGTTAATCGCGACTATCGCCGTTCTCAATGAATTAGCTAGAAAGTAAACTCCAGCAGACCAATTGTCTAGCTCCAGTTTAGCGCCAAAACTGTTAAGCAAACTTTCTGAAGCTGATGGTGCTAAAATCCATAATCGTGCAAGATTATCCTCTGGTAAGCTCGCATCCTCTCGCTTGGCTTTTCGTTGTGAGTCTGCCATGACTGTAAAGACCTTCAGAAGACAGTTGCGTACTTCTGTCTTCGTTGGTTGATTGCGAAATGGTTCTAGCAGAGAAGTTCCTACAGCTATTCTGCCAAGTAACCCCAATGACTGTTGATTAGCTTGGGGTGTTGGTGAGGCAGAAAACAAAATATCTACTTGGCGAATTTCATCGGTTATTTCTTTATTGACTTCCACCTTTCCTAGAGGAGAAAGTAACTCTTCCAAGAATTGCTTTGAAAATTGATCATAAGGTTTTCTAGTCATATTTTAAATCGGAGATGTTTTGCATTTTAGGTGCTCAAATTTTGGTGCCAGATGAATAGTATTTGCCTATCTAAATGTGTATTTTTTCAGCGAGTATCTATACCATCTGTGCAACAGTATGCTGTTGAAATTGCTGCATCCATGCTTTGATGGCTTGCAGTTCATCCACACCATCAGTTACAGCACTAACAACATATTTTTGATATGAATTAGCAGCATGATTGGGGTGGTCAAACTTGTCTGATGCCCAAGCAATACACATGGTTTTTACAAGCTCATCAACTTTACTGTGATGAAGCTCACTGGGACTACTAACATCTTGAAAATGTAACCATTCTTTGATTAAATCAAGCGGGTAATTTAGTAATTTACGAATTTGTTTTACCCGTAAATCTTGAGGATGTATTGCAGATGTTACAGTAGTTTGCTTTGGATTTGATTGCGGTTGTGCAGATTGAGCATAATCGACTGAATCTGAAATTGGAGTTAACTTCGATTGAACATCACGAATCATTATTGCCCAATCAGCATTTGGATTCCATTCTCGACGAATTTTAGTTTTAGTCAAAGCATCATAGAGATTGCAGAAAACTGAATTTTCATCACCGGGATTGGCAACAATTATCAAAGGCTGAGTAAAATCTTGAACAACAGATGCAGCTAATAAGAATGATTTAGCAAAGTTTGTTTCAATGCCACTGCGGACGATATAAATTTCATCAGCTTGAACAACAATATCTAATTTTAGATTATCCTTGCCTTTGAAATCCTTATCTGTTAGTCTTAGCTCTAAAACATAACCTGTTAATGCTCTTTGGCTGACAGGAATCTTCTTATCTTGTTCAATTTCGCAGTTATACCAAGCATAAATCCAACCATCAACCTCTAATTTCTTCACATACAGATAAATTGGCTGTGGTGGATTACCTAATCCAAGTTTAATTTCAGGCATAATTAAAAATCATCCAGTTCAGTTTGGCTAGAATTCAGAAGTCAGGAGCCAGGAGTCAGAATGGAATTAGCATAACTTGTTAGTAACTTACTGACTTCTTCAAGTTGGATCATTAATTCCGAGGTATCATCGTACCCAAGGTCTCTAGTAAGAATTAAATAAGAAGAACTCAGAAGTCAGAATTCAGTAGTCAGAATAAAAGTTTATGAAAATTCAACAGCTTAACTTATAATTAATCGACTGTGAGATATTATCCTGAATTCTGAATTCTGTATCCTGAATTCTTTTCTAGTATCGACATTCTTCTAAAGACCCTTGTGCTATATTCATAAATCTTACTTTGTCTGCTGTTCCTTTCTTCTTAAATCCCTCAGCTATATTTGCTGGTATCGAAATTGCTGCTCTTCTAAATTGAGAGCTTAAGCCATATATTTCAGATTTAGGAAATTGACTAGTAAGTTTGTAAACGGCTAAAACAAATTGATGTGCTTTTTTCCAAACTATCAAATCTTGGAATGTTCTTGCTGGTTGTCTCATTTATTCTGACTCCTGACTCCTGACTTCTTAATTCTTATGATTGTTTTTGCATCTTGACTTTATTCATCTGGTGAATTGATTCTTGAATTACAGGCCTTGCAGCTTCTTTCACAGAGGCTTTGGCTTGTTGATATAAAAATTGTGTTACGCCCTCTGCATCTTCTTCTGGGTCGATTTGTGCCCATAATAGGCAATACTTCGACCATCGACAATGACCACACGGCATCGAATGCAGAATCACAGGGCACTTGCTGCTGATGTTCTGATGACGCTCTTTTCACCCACCAGCGACCGTCACTACATCCTGCCGAGCCTAGCTTTTTGTCGTTGTTGTAAATGCCATCATCAAGTAGTTCAAAGCCAAACTTCTCACATTCCAAGGCAATTTGTGCCATGAATTCGTTACCAGTGGTAGTAGCTGGTATTTTTTGCTTTTGTACTGGCAGTGTGCCTTGCTTGTAATGCCAAGTGATGTGGTTGTGGCACTTGGCCCAGCTGTTTGCACGATGTTCTTCGGTTGAGTTCACCATGACTACCCAGCGTTGGGTCACGAAGTCGTCATGATCGTAGGTGATGCTGGCTATCAGTTTATCGCCAACGTAAATTTCATAGTCGTAGCAGGTGATTTCGACAATGGTGAATTCTTCGAGTGCTAAAACTTCACCCTGTTGTGTGATGTGCTGCTCTTGCTCTGCTTGAGTTATCGTTTGCTCATCAACGGCGAAAGAAGCGAAAATTGCTTGCTGTGCAGGTGTTTTGTAGGTCATAATAGATATTCCTTTGATAAAAGGGTAAAAGGCGATCGCTGAGTTTTCCAGACATGGGCGATCGCCTTTGTTTTTGAAGCACAAAAGAGCGCTGTACAAATGAAACGCTCTCACAAAATAATCAGCGAAGCTGTAAAAATCTTTGGATTCTAGAAGTAGATTCGATAAATAACCAATTTTTTAGACTTAGTTAGGTCATCGGAATCATCTCCGGCGGCTTGAGCATTACAAGTTTGGCTTCCGGCTGCTAGTCCCGGTGGCATTGGGTTTTGTGGGTAACTAAACAGAATTCAGGAGTCAGGAGCCAGAATTCAATTCTGTGCGACTGCCTCACCAAATGTTCAATTCGGTGGTCTTCTCCCTCATAGAGAAGCACTCGCGTTCAATCAGTCGCGGGACTGAATCCCCAACTGATTGATTCTGACGGATGTATTCTGACTCCTGACTTCTGAATTCTTCTTGCTCTCCTTAACAATATAGTGCAACTTTTAGTTGCTTTTGTCAACCCCTAATTGCACAATTTTGGTTTCTGTTAAACACAGTAATTCAGCCAAAGTACAGCCAAATACTTTACATAAGCCAGTAACTAGTTCTGGGGAAGCACTTTTAACCTCTGTGAATGTTTCCATCCGGTTCAAATATTGCCGAGACATATCTACGTCATATTCAGCAAGCTTTTTAGATAAAGTTACTAATGGCATATCACCACGCAGTGAGCGCATTTTCTGCCCGCGCTCCTTTGTCCATCTAATAGATCCCACTTCAGTTAGTGGTAACATTACAACCTCTTCTATCTGTTCTTGGCTAGCCATATTATGCAATCTTTAGTTGACAAAAGCAAGAGTAAAGTGCAACTATTAGTATCAAGGAAAAAGTAAGGCTTATCACCTAATGGCAAGTTCATTCAGCTTAAATCTGTGAAATTCTGGTGGAAGGAGTATATGGTGTAGAAAACGAAGTAGAGAATTTTTGAAGCTACAGACTGTACCCTTGAACTGTTATTGTCTACGTACTAATCCTTATATTAATAATTGTATAAATTGATGTTGTTGATTATTAAGTAGGATGAGTTGCAATTGGTTTTAATTATTCGGGAACCTGCTACCCATGAACAAATAGAGGAAATGCTGAAAACTTGGGATGTATTTATTAAAATAGCAGTAGACATCGAACGTCAAATTCTTGCAGGTGGTGGGGTTCGCCACTACGAATGTGAACAAGAATTGCTTAAAGATGGAAGCCGACAACCCGATATTTGGGGGGCTGATTGGTCACCATATAACCAGGACATAGTGTTTGAGTCAATTATCAATATCCGTCCAAGCCAGAACAACCGTAGTATGATCATACAGTCACCACAGATTCTTTAACAAGTCAGCCAAATTACCAAGCAATTGCTAGGAGGATTGTAATGCCTAAGTGGAGTGCAATTGAAACTAGTTTTTTACATCTAACCCAGCCACAGCAATTAGGGGAATTGGCAGCCTGTTTAGCAAGGCTCAAATCTTGGGTAAAAAATAGTGCAAAGGGCGAAATAGTTCCAGTATTGTTAGAAGAGAGCTTGTTGTATTTGTCTTTGATACAGCAAAACAGTGAAGTTAATGATGTTGAATTAAATCAATTAATAGAGGTATTACAAGATTGGAAACTCAATTGGGTCAACAGTTGGAGCGAATCGACCCAAAGCGCAAATATGGCAGATTGTGCATCTACTTGGTCAGTCCGAGTATTAGATATGTCTGGTTTGCTAACCAATCAATCCATAAGTGCATAGAAATTCAAGAACTTAAAAAAGATAAAGAAACACAAAAACAAAGGGTAGCAGCAAATCTAGACATAATTCAGCTGCTCTCATACTTAATTAGTAAGTTACACCAAAGAAAAATCCGAATATAGCACCTAATAATGCACATATCTGTATGACTTTTGTTGGCTCTATGTATTTATTCGTGTATTTATATACCCCAGAATCTGGGCTGACAAAAGATAAAAATGTATACAGCAAGAAATAAAATATTGTGGGAGTCAGACCTCCTAGAAGAAATCCATAAACAGCCCAAGCCAAGCCAAAAAAAACAGATGTCATTATTTCTGTCTGTATTACTCAGAGTACTTATACTTATTTACCATAAAAAGAAGCAAGAATAGGCTCAATGGCTTAATCATGGGATGATTTCGCCCAATGTGAAACATTAAAATCAATACTTATCCTTTAGATACTAAACATAGCAAATAATTGTGTGAGTATAACTGCGACTCATAAAAGTCCAGTTCCTAACTTGTAGAGAGGGAGAAAATCTACCTAATGAGGAATTCTCATGTCCAGTAAATTACATTAAATTGCACAAAATGAACTGATTTGTCGCTGCAACTAGATGGATACTAACCCCCAGCCCCAACCGCCCTTCCACGAAACCAATGAAAACACCCCAGGGATGGGTGGTGGGTTGCCTGTAATTAAGTATTGGGCAAAGCACACACTGTCGCCAGAAGGTCCACATCTTTGGAAAACCCTGTTTCACAAGAGCGCTTGCCTGTCCTGCTCCTGGGGGACTGGTGGACAAAAAGGTGGGTTTACCAATGAAGCGGGTGAGAAAGTGCAACGCTGCATGAAAAGTGTAGAAGCAATTTCAGCCGAAATCCAACCTGCGGTTCCAGTCCACTTCTTTGATTACCACACAATTACTGACCTACAACAGCTATCTTCTATGGAAGCGGATCGATTGGGAAGACTCAGCTTCCCAGTGATTCGACGCTCAGGTAATGACCATTATGAGCGCATTTCTTGGGAAGAAATTTATGCGATCGCCACATCTGCATTTCTTCAACTACCAGAGCGAGTTGCATCCTACAGTTCGGGGCGCGGCTCCAACGAAGCGGCATTTTTACTACAACTGCTGCTGCGAACCCTAGGTTCAAATAATTTGGCAGATTGTTCAGATCTGTGCCATGCTCCTTCCACAACTGCACTCAAGGAGATGTTTGGCACAAATACCTCAATCGTCAGCCTGGAAAGCTTGAAGCAGGCAGATTGTGTGGTGTTAGCAGGGTCAAATTGCGCTTACAACCACCCACGTTTGATGAATGAGTTGATCAAACTGCGGGATCGGGGTGGCAAAGTGATTGTGATCAATCCTGTGATGGAAATTGGCTTGGTGAAATTTGGCTCTCCGGCATTCCCAGTTAAATCTCTGATTCCTGGTTCTGACATTGCTTCATTATATCTTCAGCCGATTCCCGGTAGTGATGTAGCGCTGTTTGTGGGCATTCAGAAAGCGTTAATAGAACAGGGGTTTGTGCAATACGACTTTTTGCGAGCATATACCCAAGGCTGGGAAGCGGTATTAGAACAGGCGCGATCGCTTTCTTGGGAAACTATTACTACTACCTGTGGCGTGTCCCAGCCAGAAATTGCAGCTGCCGCAACCATCATCGGCACATCAAAGGGTGTGGTCTTTGGTTGGGCAATGGGAATTACGCAACATACCAATGGTGTCGATAATGTCTACAGTATTGCCAATACAGCGTTGATTAGCGGACAGATTGGCAAACTGGGAGCCGGAGTCATGCCAGTACGGGGACATTCCAACGTCCAGGGCTTTGGCTCAATGGGTGTTACAGTGAAGCTCAAAGAAGAGATTAAGCAAGCCTTGGAGAAGTTGTTGGGGCGATCGCTCTCTTTACCCAAG
Source organism: Tolypothrix sp. FACHB-123 (assembly GCF_014697075.1). Classification (GTDB taxonomy): domain Bacteria; phylum Cyanobacteriota; class Cyanobacteriia; order Cyanobacteriales; family Nostocaceae; genus Aulosira. The sequence continues at coordinate 19,699 of NZ_JACJRE010000096.1, forward strand.
GGTTATCATACTCGTGACCTCATAGAAGCAGCCCAAGTGGGCAAAGTGGATAGTCTCATCTGTGTAGGTGGCAATCTCTATGGTGCTAATCCTGACTCAGCACAGGCAAAACGGGCATTGGGTAACATTGATACTATCATCTATCTTGCTACTAAACCCAATATTGGTCACTTTCACGGATTGGCGAAAACTCACACAATCATCATTCCTGTGCTCAACCGATTTGAAAACCCCCACAAAACCACCGTTGAATCGGGTAACAACTTTGTGCGCCTTAATGATGAAGGCAAAACGCACCTCAAGGATGCAGATTTAATTTCCGAAGTTGAGTTTTTAACTGAACTAGCGCATCGCCTGCTGGGTGATTATCCTGTCGAATGGCGTAAACTGCAAGATACGCGCTACGTGCGGCAACTGATTGCTACAACCATTCCCGGCTATGAAAAAATCGCGACGATTGACGACACCAAAGAAGAGTTCACCATCTCTGGGCGCATCGTCACCGAACCCCATTTTAAAACGCCGTCAGGTAAGGCAAAAATGTTGACTACGCCACTGCCGAATCTGGCTTTACCTCAACCTCAAGATTTTGACATTGATCCTAGAGCCAATAGTCTCGTGCTGGCATTAATGACTGGACGCAGTTATTCCCAACATAACACGGTGGTTTACAAAATTGACGATCAGTACCGGGGAATGCCCCATCGCCACTGCATTTTGATGAATCGCACAGATGCACAAAAGATTGGGTTAGCCGAACATGATCTCGTCACAGTCCAGGGCGATGCCGACAAACTAGAGAATGTAGAAGTGATTTACGGTGCTGTACGCGAAGGTGCGGCGTTGATGTTTTATCCGGAGGTGAATGTCATTTTTAAAGCCAGAACAGAAACGCGCTGCGGTACGCCTGCTTACAAACGGGTGCCGGTGCTAGTGTATGCAAAACAGCGATCGCCACATTGATCGGCTATTTCAACAAGGATGGCATTATAGAAATGGTGGCAGTAGAAGGGGAGTAAATTGGAACATTTATCCGATACAGTAGACCTCAATGCTTATTTTCAACGAATAGGTTATAGCGGAGATTGCTGTGCCACGCTGCAAACGCTACAGGCAATTCACCTATGCCATACCAAGGCGATTGCCTTTGAAAATCTAACTTCATTGCTCAAACAACCTGTCTGTTTGAATTTAAAATCGTTGTCGAGAAAACTTATTAATGAAAGACGTGGCGGCTACTGTTTTGAGCAAAACTTATTGCTACGCTCAGTCTTGCTCGCCCTTGGCTTTAAGGTCAAAAATTTAGCAGCCCGTGTACTC
>NZ_JACJRE010000097.1 GCF_014697075.1 Tolypothrix sp. FACHB-123
ATTTAGCTACAAAACATCCCTTATTTACACTGTTTAACTTCAAAGCAGACGACAAGTGTATAGATTCTTCATGCATAGATGAGGGGGAGAAAAGGGGTTGCCGAGAGCAACCCCTTTTCTCCCCCTTAAAATGATTATCATTCTTGAGAAAACCTGTCTCTTGTTTTTCTTGGAATAATTTATTCTTTGGAAGTCCCTAAGGAAGCGTTAGCGATAACTTGGGGATGATTGCCAAGAATGAGGGAAACATGGTCAGTATCAAGAATATATCGAGACAAGCCACCAACCTCTACAAGTAGTATGAGGGATCGACTTCAGTGTCATCATCTGAGGTTCGCTCTGCGCGAATTTTATCCATGATTTCCTGAAAATCTGGATCGTTTTGAAATATACCAGCAAATTGCATCCAGGTAGATGGTGGCACATAAAGCGGTGCATCCCAAGAAATAGCTTCGATGTGGCTGACTCGCTCTAAAAAAGTAGCTTGGAGTTGAGCGATCGCTTCTTCTTTGGTTGTTGCTTCGACTCTAAAGTTAGGAAATTCAAATATAGACGCAGCAAACCCGCCATTTTTGAGGGTTTCTACTAGGAGTGTCACTTTGGGGTTGATGGCTGGCTGAGATTGCGTTACATTCACATTGAGCGCCATATTTCAAACACTTCGAGCGTTTTTCTTTTAATTTTACCGTACTCAATTTTCAATTATGGCGATCGCAATTTTTCATTGCTAGCGATCGCACTTAAAGTTATTTTCCGAACACTTACCTTTTTGAGTGCGATCGCATTCGTCACCTTTTTAGAAAATGGTTAATACTCATCGACAAACTGAGGATGAACCCACAGAAATTCGCGGCGTTTGTTCTGCACCCGCACTAGACCACCAAAACTAGGGTCTTTTTCTCTCAGAAGGGCGTGTAATTCTCGCAAAATTGGGCCTTGGGCGCGGATTGCTTCACCTTCTAAGAACGAAGCGTCACTCTTGGACTGTCCAGCTAAAGCCATATCGCTTCCTTTCAAGGTAGACTCGATAGTTTTTTGTCCTAGATCGAGTTGTTCTTCGATGCCTTTGTAAGTAGTGTCATCAAGTATGAACTTGGTTGTGGAAGCTGCGACAGGTAAGACTAGGCTGAGAGTTCCCGTCAACAGTCTGAGAAAAGGGACAGCTTTGGTGAACCATTCACGGGGTAACTCTAATTCATAAACTCCTTTCTTCTGGTCGTTGGGATTTAAGGCTGGAAGTGGTAGACGGGCGTGTTCGCACCAGAGGGTAAGTTGAAACTTGTTAGCTATCAATTTGGGGCGATCAAAAAATCTCGGATCAACAGGCTTAAAGCTGAACAGGCGGGGGCCATCTTTCGCTTCATCAGTGAGCATTTGCATCAGGGCTGCAAACTCTTGATCGACTTGGCTTAAAATTATGCGCTGCTCTTGAGACAATTTCTGAAAGCGTTCTTCATCTCTACGGTCTAAGATAACCAAATCTTTGCGGATGACTTTTAGCTCGTCTTTTACAATGACTCGGAACTGCTCAATGCCAATTTCTTGGGATGGGGGTTGATCTGTCGGCGCGTTATTCAGCAGTCGATCAATGTTTTGCCATTCACCACACCCGGAAATAGGACATGGATACTCATGACGATTTTTCTTTTTGCTTTCAATGAGTTTTTGTACTTCAAACAGTCCATTTCCAGGTGCATTCATGCTGCAAGGTACTATGCAGGGAACCATAACGTTACAACGCAAACCTTCCCAGAAATTTTCGACTAGCCATTTAATTTCTTCTGTGAGGTATGACAGAAAACGTTCTGGATAAGCTGCCCGCACTGTGATTTTTACATCAGTGCCAACATACTCCAGTAATGCCCGACCGTTGTAATCGTTGTCGAGCATCAAGCCCCGTTGCCAGTGGATGCTGTGTTCGTAATTCGTCCGCCCCAATGAGTATTTGTGCAACCGAACAATTAACTGGTAAAACAATCCTTCTGCTACTGCAAACTGTCCGCGACTGTCCACAATGCGGCAGATTTGTATTTGTTGTCTGTCTCCGGGTTCTGGTTGTTCTCCCCAATTAGGTAACGAGTCTGGGCGTGTATCGGGCACAAGTTGAGCAATGAGGCTGGTATTGCTAGTTTCTAACGGATCGAACACGACTTTGTAGGATAGATCAAAGCGTTCCATCAGCCGCAGAAAGATTGGATGCAGTTCTTTCGGATAGCCTTCCTCGCCTACAAATGGGGGATTACTCCACAACTGGCTGAGATGTTCAAATTCCACCAAACCGTTGCGTTTGCGTGTCATTTCATCATCCAGCACGAAGCTGATCGCTTTTGCTAGCCAGTCGGGTTTGAGGATGACGATATCGCGCAGTGTTGGGTCGTAATGGTAGTGGATGAAATGCCCCAAGGTATGGGAAATGCGAAGGAATATTTCTGCCTGCTTTTCATCAATTCCGTGTTCAGCGCAGATGGCAATAACATCATCGTAGGATAGATAGGGTTTATCGCTTGTCTGCAAAGTTTCTCGTACTTGCTGCCACTTTGCTGGAACGGAACGCCCCATTTCGGGAAGAGATGCGGCGACACGAGCAATAGTTTCTTTTAATTCTGCAAGCCCAGTGCAACCAGTCTTCTCCCCATTGGGTTTGCTGTCTACATGGAAGAAACCAAGCACCGTATCGCTGCCAAAGCAATCTAGAATTTCTTGTCTGTCAATGTCTGGTTGTCGCTGTCCGGGCCCACCGTGGGTTGCAACCACCAGTACCTTTGCATCTGGTTCTCGATTTTTGATCAGGGTAATCCATTCTTTGACAAAGCCCTGCTGGGGGCCTTCCCGTGGCTTCCACACTACCAGATACACAGCTGGCGCACTGAAAAACAACTGGTGCGTTGGGCGATAAACCCGTTGACCGCCAAAATCCCAACCATTGAGTGATATCTCTATGTTACTATCGGGAACAATGACGATTACAGGCTTAATCTCAATACCGTGAGTTGTGGAGCGGCCGTCAATCCATTCATCTCCCCGCAATGCTCCTAACAGGCAACTCTTACCCACCTCACCCTCACCAATCAGGATCAGCTTGGCCTCATTAAGCGTTACTTGCGTCTCGGCTTTTGCCCGCAGGTATTGCACAACAGCATCAAGCCCCTGCGCGTATGCCGCAGCTAGTTCAGTGTTCAAAGGGTTTTGGTCAAGTTTAAGTTCAACTAAATTAGCGAGTTTAATCAAACTGTGAGGCAGTGCCGTTAATTGGTTGCCAAAGAGGTAAAGCCGTTGCAACTGAGTTACAGATGCGATTGCCTTTGGCAGCGCCGTTAATTGGTTGCCAGAGAGTTCTAGCATTTCTAACTGAGTCAGAGATGCGATTGCCTCTGGTAGTGCCGTTAATTGGTTGCCAAAGAGGTAAAGCTGTCGCAACTGAGTCAGAGATGCGATTGCCTCTGGCAGCGCCGTTAATTGGTTGCCAGAGAGTTCTAGCGTTTCTAACTGAATTAGAGATGCAATTGCCTCTGGCAGTGCCGTTAATTGGTTGCCGGAGAGGTAAAGCTGTTGCAACTGGGTCAGAGATGTGATTGCCCCTGGCAGTGCCGTTAATTGGTTGCCGGAGAGGTAAAGCTGTTGCAACTGAGTCAGGGATGCAATTGCTTCTGGTATTGCCGTTAATTGGTTGTAAGAGAAGTTAAGCTGTTGCAACTGAGTTAGAGATGCGATTGCCTTTGGCAGTGCTGTCAGTTGGTTGTCGGAGAGGTCAAGCAGTTGCAACTGAGTTAGAGATGCAATTGCCTCTGGCAGTGCCGTTAATTGGTTGCCGGAGAGGTGAAGCAGTAGCAACTGAGTTAGAGATGCAATTGCCTCTGGCAGTGTCGTTAATTGGTTTTCGCAGAGGTGAAGCAGTTGCAACTGAGTTAGGGATGCGATCGCCTTTGGCAGTGTTGTTAATTGGTTGCCAGATAAGTAAAGCTGTTGTAACTGAGTCAGGGATGCGATCGCTTCTGGTATCTCAGTGAGTTGCATGAAGCTGAGATCAAGTTCTATTGCACCTTCTCGCCGTGCTTTTTCAATGCGCTGCTCTGCTTTTTTGTAAGCTTCCTCTCGTGCCATGACCACATCCTTTCTCTAACTATCAAAATCAGAGTAACAGCCTATACAGGTGGTTGAGCCAGAAAATCTCAGCCTAACATTTGAATAAACAACGAGCAACGCCAAGGTTAAAAATAGAGCCAACAAAATTGCTTGATGTATTTTAGTACGAAGTTGGGTTTTGTTGTAGTACTTTAGGATTAATGAGATTGCTTCCCTTCACGAGCCTGTTGCGAGCAGAGCGTGGCAATCTCGGTCGCAATGACAGATAATACTTTTGATTGCAACTTGGTATAAGATTGCGTTCTCCAAACCAATGCAACCTGAAAATTATAGCGTTCTCCAGGGCAGGTTTGATTTGTACATGTCGATGCAATTGAGTTGTCACCCGATGCAATTGAGTTGTAAGCTGATGCAATCGCATTGTATCCGGATGCACTTGAGTTGTAAGCTGATGCGATCGCATTGTATCCGGATGCAATTGAATTGTTACCCGATGCGATCGCATTGTATCCGGATGCAATTGAATAACACGACGATGTTTTGTTATTCAACTGCAAGATTGCACTAATATATTAAGCCATATTCAGTACTTTCCGTAATATTGCTTGGTCTTCTAACTTGGCTTTTAACCGCCCGTTTTCGATGTCGCGAATCCAACTTTGGCTTTTACCTGTTAACTTAGCTAATTCTCGCTGCGACAGATTGAGGTTTTTTCGCGCTTGTAAAATTTGTTCTCCGAGTAAATCGCCTGTGGTTTTGGGCGTTCTTCTGACTTTATTAATTGTCCGTCTTGGCTTTTTATCGGAGTCTGAGCTTTGATGCTCCCATTCAGTTGGTAAGTTAAAGGATAAAATTCGCGCATTCATCAGCAAATTCCACTTACCACGGGGGCCTGTATCTGTTAACCTTGTATCGCCACCACCATCATTTGTCCAAAATTCTAACGCGGCTTCTGGATCTTCGGGAATATCGGCTAACTTTGCCCATAGGGGTTGAATGTTTGGCGGATAGGTAACTGGATCAAATATAGGTTTAATTCCGTAATGATTAAGGATTTCTAAGTCGCTTTCAAATGTCCGCAGCAAACGTTTGCGTTCTTCCCGTTGTCTGGCGGCTAAAGTGACTTTTGCTTCACCGTAAGCAATACGCAGTAAGGTGGGAACAGTAATGCGTTGTTCTCTACCCATTTTGGTTTTAAACAGCAACCACAGCATAAGTCTAGCTGTACCTTCATGTTGCTGCCAAATACTCATTACGGTAGTTAATAGTGTTTTAGGGAGAATGCCATATTGATAAAATGCAGTACGTTCCTTACATGCTTGTTTATTTAAGAAATGCTGCGCCCATAGTCCAGCTTTGACTTTAAAAGTTAAACCAATTAAGTATTTGCAACCGATATCATCTTCTTGAAAGTGGTGTTCGATGTCTACTAAATTCCACAAGCGAGTACCAGCAATTGAGAATCCATTTACTCTACCTTGTGGCGGCCAGTCAATGGAAACAATCAAGGAACAAGCTTGCAGCACGATGTTTTTCATTAATGCAAGTTTGACATTTTTACTCAAATCTTTGCGTTTTTCTAATCCTAAATATTTCTCTAGTTGACGTTCATCAACGGCGAATTCTTGCTCCCAAGGTTGCTCTAAAGCGGTAGCATGAGCCGCAAAAATTAAATGAACACAAGCTGCTCTAATATCTAAAGCTTCAATAGCTGCAATATCTGTAGTCCGATTATTAGTATGACATGGGTCTTGGATATGAAATGCGATCGCGCCTTTACCTTGATTCACTTGGCGACTATAAGATAGATAGCCAGCTTCATCAATTTCCCAATTTAAGGATGTGCGTTGTGCTAATACATTACAAGCTTCCCAAATCACAATCGCTGACGCAAAAGCATTATTTTTTCCATTAGAAAATAAATCTGGGCTGGCAGCATCTCGCGGTTCTACTTTACATCTACCCTTTTTTGCTTGCCAAGGAATTGGTGATTTTATTGGGCAAGCAGCTACACATTGTGGTTCAGAATAATAACCTTCACAATTATTACAAAGACAAGGATCGATCCAATATTCGTTGTTTTCAATTTTAATTGCACCCGTCGGACATTGGGGACGGCAATTATCACATCCAACGCAACTGTTGTTAGGAATTGTATATGGCATAATGCACTTCTAACTATACTCGTTGAGATGTTGGCTTAAGTCTCCCCTGGATGTTTACTTTGTATTTATTACATCCACGACTCACTACCAGTTGATTTTGCTAACAAGAAAAGTTTTTCTTGCTAGGTAATCTGTTCATATTCATTCTGAGATATTGCATCCACTGGTAAACTACTTCAGGCTGATCGCCAGAGCCTTATCATTTACTTCTTTATTAACTATAGATTTCATAATCATATTGAGAAGTTTGTTCACAATGAGCCTGGGGAGCTTTCTTAAGGATTTTATTCGCAGAGATTCAAAGAGTATTTTATTTAGACCTTAAAACCTTACCCTAAGTGTTTTTGGCGAACATTAACGCTTATATTTAATAGTATTCAACTTATTTATTAATACTTTTAATATTTTACATTAGTTCATATTCTGCCATAAGTATTACAGTTTTGCAATTAAGCTGAGTAAGCGTCATGATTTGCTGTATTATGCAGAAATAACATTTGCTTTTTTGGTGTTTGTATCATCAATCAACTATAAATTATATAACCAATAATTTGCATCCTTACTATTAGATTAACAAAAGCGATCGCTATCAATAAAAATTCATCTGTATATCTAATTACCTTGCTAACTTCTATATGGAGTAAGCAAAAAAATAGAATTTTGGCAAGGGCATTAATTGTATAAAACTAGATTTTTATACTCATCGCTATTCATATAATTAATGTTTACTGCTAGAAGTTGTTGTTGATATTTTCAAAATTAACAATGCCTGGTTATCGCAGAAAAAGCGGCAAGAGATGTTAATTAAGTGTGACTTAAATAAAGATGATTGTTGATTATTGCTAAAAGCTTTCAATTAACATAGTCAATACATAAATCAATTGCAATTTTGCAAAAGTCAGAAAATTTTGATGATAGCTAAATCCGGCTTTGATGGCACAACCAAACTATTAAGATTAGGTTAGGATAATGATTAAAGCACCAACATATTTTTAGGCAATATTGCCGAGGATTTATCATGGCACAACTAACAGGATTAACCTTTGGAGGTAAAACTTGGACTCCAAAATTTGCTCAAGCAATTGACAAAGATAAATGTATCGGCTGTGGCAGATGCATGAAAGTATGCGGGTACAATGTGCTAGATCTAAAAGCTCTCAACGAAGAAGGCGAATTTGTTGAGGATGAAGATGATGAAGAAATTGAACGCAAAGTAATGGTTGTTGCTACTCCTGACAATTGCATTGGTTGTGAAGCTTGTGCGCGGATTTGTCCTAAGAATTGCTACTCACACGCCCCATTAAACAACTAGAATGGTTTGGCATTAGTCAATATTTTTACCAGTTCAAGGAGGTACTAAAAAGGCAAGGTAATTTGAGGGGATTGTCAAAAGGCGGCAGTGGTTCGACTACGCTCACCAAGCAGGCAGAAGGTAAGAAAGTGTGGAAAGTAAGCTTTATAACCTTGTGCAACTGTGTAGTTATTTATGCTGGCTATGTTGCTTTAGTGTTTACTCGATGTTGGTAAAAAGTTTGTAGTAAACAAATGCGTAAATCTTAAAGTGTTATCTATTAACAAATCCATACTTGCTCGTCAACTAGCTAAATTAATATTAAAGCTAAAAGTACTCTCCTGAACTAGGTTTTCGTTAAAGTTGCGGGATACTTTGTCATCAAAATAAAGATATCAAATTAAATATTTTGGGGGGAAAGATGTGAAAAGATCTGGAAAATTCCCCCCAATTTTTATAGGTGTAAGTTAGAAAAAGAGAAAGAAAACAAAACGCTGCCCTGTAGATGAAGGGAAGAGGGATGAGGAGGGTAGGGGGGTAGCGCCTCGACTTCGCTCGGCGACCGGGGGTAGGGAGCAGGGGAGCAGGGAGACAAGGGGAAATCACCGATGCCCAATGCCCAATGCCCAATGCCCAATGCCCAATTCCCTTTGACGGCGTTTTACAGAGCAGGTGGTATGTATGGAACAAATTCCCGTTTCTCTATGGACTTTGGTTGCTGGGATATTAGTTTCCGCAATCAGCATTTGGATTGGTCAGCATCACAGTCTATTACCTGTACAGGCGTCGTTACAAGCGCCGATGGTAGACGGGTTTTTTAATGTGATGTTTACGATCGCGATCGCTCTTTTCTTGGTAGTGGAAGGAACGATTGTGATTTTCTTGTTTAAGTACCGTCGCCGTCGGGGAGATAATACCGATGGTGTTCCCGTTGAAGGTAACGTTCCCTTAGAAATCTTCTGGACTGCTATCCCCACATTGATTGTCGTATGTTTAGGCATCTACAGCGTAGATGTTTTTAATCGTATGGGCGGGTTAGAACCAGCCGGTCATCCTCATGGCGGAACTCACGTAGCGCACATGAGCGGTAGTGCTATGGCGGCTACTTTGGATGAGCCAGGAACAGCTCAAGCTGCACCCAAAATTGGCATTGGTGCAACATCTACAACCCAAAACAAAGCACCGGATTTAGTTGTTGATGTCCAAGGGATGCAGTACGCTTGGATCTTTAACTATCCCGAAAGTGGCATTACTTCTGGGGAATTACATGTTCCCGTTGGTGCTGATGTGCAACTCAATTTGTCAGCACAAGATGTAATTCACTCGTTCTGGGTACCAAATTTCCGCATCAAGCAAGATGCAATTCCTGGTATGGCTACTCAATTGCGGTTTGTCGCCACAAAGCCTGGTACATATCCTGTAGTTTGCGCTGAACTGTGCGGTGGTTATCACGGTTCGATGCGATCTGAGGTAGTTGTGCATACTCCAGAAGAGTATCAAAGCTGGTTAGCAGAAAACCAAATTGCCCAAAAGCCAGATTTGCATCAAGCGATCGCAATTAACCCAGCTGACTTATCAACATCCGAGTTTCTTGCACCCCATGTAAAAGATTTGGGCGTGAATGCAGCAACTCTAGAGTCAATGGTCAAGAGTCATTAGTCAATGGTCAAGAGTCAATGGTCATTGTTTATAAGTTTTAAACGACTGACAACTGACAACTGTAAGGGCGGGTTCACAGATATCTTCGTCGATCAACCACGATCGTGCATAAACCCGCCCCTACTAACAACTGACAACTGACAACTAACAACTGACAACTAAGCAAATGACAAAAGTAGAATTTCCGCGAAATACGCCACCAGATAAGAATAAAGGTCAAAATCTGGTGGTTGGTCACGCTGCACATCCCACAGCTTGGAGATGGCAGGATTATTTTACCTTTAATGTGGATCACAAGGTCATTGGGATTCAATACCTAGTGACAGCCTTTGTGTTTTATATTATTGGCGGTTTGATGGCAATGGCAATTCGGGTTGAATTGTCAACCCCGGAAGCTGATTTCATCGACCCCAATCTTTACAACGCTTTCATGACAAACCACGGGACAATTATGATTTTCCTGTGGATTGTTCCCAGTGCGATCGGGGGATTTGGTAACTTCTTAGTACCGCTGATGGTTGGTGCTAGGGATATGGCTTTCCCCAAACTGAATGCAGTCGCCTTTTGGTTAAACCCACCAGCAGGTTTGTTATTACTTGCTAGTTTTATCTTTGGCGGTTCTCAATCTGGTTGGACAGCTTACCCACCTTTAAGTTTAGTCACAGCACCCATCGCTCAAACCATGTGGATTTTGGCGATCGTGTTGGTGGGGACTTCTTCAATTTTGGGTTCCCTGAACTTTGTCATCACCATTTTGATGATGAAGGTTCCGAGCATGAAATGGGATCAATTACCATTGTTTTGCTGGGCAATTTTAGCAACTTCCGTCCTAGCACTTGTCTCTACACCCGTGTTAGCAGCCGGTTTGGTGCTGTTATTGTTTGACCTGAACTTTGGTACTTCTTTCTTTAAACCAGATGCAGGCGGTAATGTTGTCCTTTATCAACATTTGTTCTGGTTCTATTCTCACCCGGCAGTATATTTAATGATCCTGCCCATCTTCGGCATTATGTCCGAAGTAATTCCCGTTCACGCACGTAAACCAATTTTTGGCTATAAAGCGATCGCTTATTCTAGCTTGGCTATTTGCGTTGTCGGGTTATTTGTTTGGGTTCACCACATGTTTACCAGTGGTACACCCGGCTGGATGCGGATGTTCTTCACCATCTCCACCTTACTTGTTGCCGTGCCCACAGGCGTGAAGATTTTCGGCTGGGTAGCTACATTATGGGGTGGTAAGATTCGCTTTACCAGTGCCATGCTATTTGCGATCGGCTTGTTATCCATGTTTGTCATGGGTGGTTTAAGCGGCGTGACAATGGGTACAGCTCCCTTTGATGTTCACGTTCACGACACATATTATGTAGTGGGACATTTCCACTACGTTCTGTTTGGCGGTTCAGTATTTGGGATTTACGCCGGGATTTATCACTGGTTCCCCAAAATGACTGGACGCATGTTAAATGAAACTTGGGGACGGATTCACTTTGCGCTTACTTTCGTCGGCACAAACCTCACCTTCTTACCAATGCACGAATTAGGTTTGCAAGGAATGCCCCGTCGAGTAGCAATGTACGATCCTCAGTTTATTAATCTTAATCAGGTTTGTACCTTTGGTTCAATCATTTTGGGGATTTCAGTTATTCCCTTCGCCATCAACATCATTCAAAGCTGGATGAAAGGGTCTTTGGCAGGTGATAATCCTTGGGAAGCTTTGACCTTAGAATGGACAACCGCTTCCCCACCAGCAATTGAAAACTGGGAAGAATTACCCATTGTCACCCACGGCCCTTACGACTATGGTCACGATCACAGTAAGGACGTTCAGCTATCTGCAACACCGGAAGTCGGCACTTAATTAGTCAAGTGGAAGCTTCTATTCCTGTCAAGGTAAATGCAAATGCTGTTGATTTAATCTGGGAACTCGGAACTTCAAGCTTGGAACTCGGAACTTCAAGTTCAGAACTTGGAACTTCGAGATTGGAACACGAAACTTCAAGCTTGGAACACGAAACTTCGAGATTGGAACACGAAACTTCGAGCTTGGAACTCGGAACTTCGAGATTAGAACACAAAACTTCGAGATTAGAACTTGGAACTTCAAGTTCAGAACTCGGAAATTCGAGATTGGAACTCGCAACTTCGGGTTTGGAACTCGAAACTTCGAGATTAGAACACGAAACTTCGAGTTTGGAACACGAAACTTCGAGTTTGGTAATGGTACAGCTACATTTTTTTCACCAGCTTCCAGCTTCACCTTGACAAGACTAGCAGCACGCACATCACAGATGCAGGATTTTGGATGAGGAATGGAAATTTTACCGCTTCAAACCTCATCCTTGATTCCTTGATTCAAACTTCCAGCACCAACGTAGCAGAGATATTGCCCATAAATTTATGACCATAGCGACAACAACAAGCGAACATCACCAAGAACATCATCCAGATTTGCGAGTCTGGGGATTGTTAACCTTCCTAGTTTCTGAATCCCTAATGTTTGGGGGGTTTTTTGCTACTTACTTGTACTTGAGAGGTGGTACAGAAGTTTGGCCTCCTGAAGGAACAGAGGTAGAGTTATTTCTGCCGACAATTAACACCATTATTCTGGTGTCCAGCAGTTTCGTGATTCACTTTGGCGATAAGGCGATTAAAAAGAATAACGTCAAAGCCATGCGGTTTTGGTACATCCTCACCGCAATTATGGGTGCGGTATTCTTAGGCGGTCAAGTGTATGAATATGCCACATTAGGCTATGGCTTGACTACCAACATTTTCGCCAACTGCTTTTACTTGATGACAGGATTCCACGGTTTGCACGTATTTGTGGGACTGTTATTAATTTTAGGTGTGTTTTGGCGATCGCTCCGCCCAGGCCATTATTCTGCTACCAAACACACTGGCATTGAAATGGCAGAAATTTACTGGCACTTTGTAGACATTATCTGGATTATTCTCTTCACCCTAGTGTACATTCTCACTTTGTTTTAAATTAGGGACTAGAGACTAGAGGCTAGGGGCTAGGGATGAAAAGGGAGGACAAGAGAGATAAATAACAAATGCTCACCAATGCCCAATGATGCCACTTGCTTTAAGCCGGGAAACCCGTCCAACGCAGTGGCTCCCCAATGCCCCATGCCCAATCTTGGAGATTACTATGCAACTAGATGCGAATAAATTCTCATGGTTCCAAGTTCCCGAAGATATCAAAAAGCTGTTAATCTTAGCGGCCGAGACTTGGGAAAATACCGCAGAATCTGAGAAATATATGCAACAGGCTATTGCTAAAACAGGCGATTATACAGATGTTTTAGTAGCAGCATATAGGTACTTTTATTACAAAAATAATTATTCATTAGCATTGCAAACAACAAACCAATTATTAGATAAAATTAGAGCAGCAGAAAAATTTCCTGATGAATGGGAACAACTGCAACCGATTTTAGTAAATCGGAAAGAAGACCCCCAAATCAGGCTATATTTGAATGCTTACGCTGCTTCGGGATTAGTATTAGCAAAGCTAGGCAATATCGAAGAAGCTAAAATAATTAGTAGTCGAGTCAAAGCCATAGATCCAAATAACGATTTTGGAGCCGGAATCCTGCTAGATATTCTTACCCGTCCGCCTGAAGAAGAGGATTAATAATTCGTAATTCGTAATTCGTAATTCGTAATTAAGTTTTACACAGTTATGGGCAATAGCTGGAAATAAGACTGGCTATATATTGCCCTGAATATCATCTGTGTTTTAACTATCAAATAGCAGCACTAATTTTTAAAATTGGTGTTTGCTGATACCTATTTGATTACGAATTATCAATTACAAATGAGTAATTATTAATGATTGAAACAAAAGTCATGAATCATTCATTGTCCAATAACTTTCTTACCTTATCTCCCATACATTCTGCTACATTAATTCCTCCTCCTGTTGTTCGGATTGAACTTCCACCAATTAATTCGCCGTCGCTTCCGCCCGGCCCTGTTCTCCCACAAAATACTTTTCGATTAGTTTAGTTTAAAATTTATGCAAGGTAGGGATTTTCTTGTAGCTGGCGATGGCAAGTTACAAGCGTGTAAATCTGCGAGAGCATGGGATTTACTGCGAGAGAATTATCGTCTTTATCGGTTTTTAACTGAAGTTGAAGACGTTCTCAATGATGTTGATGATGAATCTAGCCGCTTACCAGAATTAAGAATGCTGGTAAGGCGTTTAATTGTCAATTCTTATTGGGTACGCAGTCAACATTTAGAACCTTGTCCGAAAACTGGCACTTCTGTGTTACTCATGTATGATGAATTAGGTTTCCCGTTAACAGTGCAAACAGTCACCTTTGCACCAGGGACATCATCGACAATTCATAATCATGGAACCTGGGGAATTGTTGCAGTTTTAAAAGGTCAAGAAAAGAACACAATTTGGCGGCGTAATCCTAGCCCCGATGCAGAAAATAAAGTTGAAGCGACGGGAGAAATTTATCTATTACCAGGAGATATTATTAGTTTTACTCCTGACGCAATTCATTCTGTAGAAGCAGTAGGTGATGAACCAACTGTGACTTTTAACGTCTATGGAGAAACAGATCCTAAAGAAAGATTTGAGTTTAATCCAGTAACTCACATCGCCAAAAAATTTTAGGCTCAATCAGCTATTGTGCTTTTAAGTTGCACAATCCATCATGAGGGCTTTTGACAGTCAACAGTCAGTAGGGGCGGGTTTATTTAGAATTATCGTTGATCGTTGAGGATATTTGTGAACCCGCCCGTACATTTGTCAACAGTCAATAGTCAACATCTGCGTAACTCTGCGTTGAAAATCACTAACCAGATAACAGATATAACCCGGAGATGAATCAATGGCTAGAGTAATTTTTTATGAAAAACCAGGCTGTAAAGGTGGTACTCGGCAAAAAGTGTTATTAACAGCCGCAGGACATGAAGTTGTAGCCCATAGCTTACTCACAGAACCTTGGACTGCGGAAAGATTGCGGTCATTTTTTGGCGATCGCCCCGTAGCCGAATGGTTTAATAAAAGTGCGCCACGGGTAAAATCTGGTGAAATAGTCCCGGAAAAACTCGATGCAGATACAGCTTTATTGCTGATGCTGCAAGATCCGCTATTAATTCGCCGTCCCTTACTCCAAGTAGGCGATCGCCGTGAGGTAGGATTTGAAGTGGAAACCATCGACGCTTGGATTGGCTTACAACCAGTTGATGAATCATTCCGGGAAATGGCGGAAAACCTGATGAGCAAAGACTTACAAGGCTGCGCGGGTGGAAATCATGAACACCACCACCATCACGAAGGTGGTTGTAAGGGACACGAGAAAAAGCAAACTAGCTGTAGCCATTAAATTTAATAACTGTTAACTGTTACGTCCCTTTCCAACTCGGTAAGGGACGTTCTTTTTGATTTAGTTAAACGACTACCCCAATTCAATGAACGACTAAGAACGAAACAAAGAGCGTTTGGCTTATGTTGCCACCTTGACAGCAAAACCTGAGTACAAAGCCGCTTAGGAAAAATTACCAGCTGGCAAAACTAAACATGCTGCACACATATAATATACAAAAGAACACATTATCCTTAAAACTAGTTCTCCAAGAGTCAGCCCGTGCAAATCACTCTTAACCTCGATGAAGCTCTTCTTAACGAAGCTCTCGAACTTACCAGCCTCACCACTCAAGAAGAACTGCTGAACCTCGCTCTGCAAGAATTTGTCCGCTTGCGTAGAAAGAAAAACCTTCTTGACCTCGCCGGAAAAATCCAGTTCACCCCGGACTTTGACCACAAAGCCCTGCGCGAAACTCGTCATGCTGCTGATTGATACATCTGTTTGGATCAGCATCTTTCGAGATCGCATTGGTCAAGTACGTCCACAGCTTGAAACCCTAATTGCTGATCGTCAGATTTTCCTTACCCGATTTACTCAGCTTGAACTGCTTCAAGGTAGCCTGAACGAGCAAGAATGGACTATCCTTTCTACCTACCTTGAAACACAAGATTACATCGAACCCACGCCTCATTCTTGGCAGTTGGCTGCACGCATTTACTACGACCTGCGCCGCCAAGGACTAACCGTTCGCAGCCCGATTGATTGCTGTATCGCTCAAGCTGCATTGGAGAATAATTTACTTTTGATTCACAATGATCGCGACTTTGAAACCATTGCTCAAGTGCGTTAGCGCAGCTTAACGAAGTTATCGCTCCAACATTTTCGCTTTCAACCCAGCTAGTAAACCTGAGTTCGGAATACTTAGGTGTAAGTAGGCTATTTATCACATAGCAGAAGTTGCTACCTATTTTTTGAAAAAATTTTTATCGCTCCGCTTAAGAAGGAAAAAGAAACAAGAGTAAAGGGGAAAAGGACTCAAGTGTAAAGGGCGACTAAAGAATTCTCCCGGAGGCGCACACAACACGAAAACCAACATTAGAGAAACTGGCACCGCGGTTACCGTAGTTGCGATACGCGGAACGGCAGCGTTGAGGATAAGTGTTCAAGGCACCGCCCCGCATCTGATAATCACTATTATTATCATCTATCCACGCACTTCCATCTGTAGGCGCTCCTTTATAGCTGGTATGCCTAGTGTCAAGACACCATTCCCAAACATTCCCGTGCATATCGTATAATCCAAAGTCGTTGGGTGGAAAACTTCCTACTTCTGTTGTTTGGTCACGATATGTGCCTTTTGGCTCAGAAGCGTAAGTATAATTGCCATTATAATTAGCTAACTCTGTTGTAATTGTCTCGCCAAAGTAAAATGGTGTCGTTGTTCCCGCACGACAAGCATATTCCCACTCGGCTTCACTAGGTAAGCGATATTTCCGCCCAGTCTTATCACTAAGCTTTTTGCAAAATTCTGCTGCATCATTCCAGGACACTTGCTCTACAGGGCGTTTCTCCCTTTTGACGTTGGATGGATTTTTACCCATCACTTGTTGATACTGTTCCTGGGTGACTTCAAACCTGCCTATAAAAAAAGCAGGCACATTTACATCGTGCTGCGGACTTTCATCTTCTCTTCGACCTTTCTCGTTTGATGGTGAACCCATCTTAAAAGAACCACCAGGAATAAAAACCATTTCTAGAGTTATACCATTACCCAAGTCCTCCTTAAAGGACTTAGCTTGCTTGTTAGAATTTTGTGTAATTATCTTTCCATTTTTATTAACTGTTACTGTTTCAAACTCAACTATCCGTGTTGATGTCAGTGTTGATGTCGGTGTTGGTGGTTGTTCGTTAAAAATTTTACGACCTACTACTGCTGTTACTAAACCTGCACTTCCTAAACCAGCCCATTTCAAAAACTTTTGTCTGGTTATTGGTGGTAAATTCGATTGATTAGGTTGCACATAGCTTGCTATGACTGTAGTTTCAATTGCAGTGATTTCCGCTTGTTTAAGTCCTAAAGTCCATTGAAGTATCTTTAACCGCAACCGAACATCATAACTATCAAGAGAATTTCTGCCTCTAATTATTGTAATTAGCCTCTGCTCATACTGCTGTAATTTTTGGCGATATTCTGCTTCCTCTCGCTGCCGTTTCTTTTCTGCTTCCTGCCGCTTCAGTCTTACGGCTTCTTGTTGTCGTTGTTTTTCAGCTTCTTGTTGCTGTCTAATTCTCTCTTGCTGCTGCTTATATTCTGCCTCCTTCTGAGCAATAATTGGCTGTTCAATTTGCGATACTTCTTTATCAGGAAGCTGTAAAGATTCTTGTAAATTTTTTAACTGTCTACGGCTTGTTTTATTTAAAGGAAATTCTTGCTCAACTGCTTGAATAAATTCTTGCTCATACTGCCGCAATTTTTGCTGATATTCAGCTTCTTGTTGCTG
The DNA here is from genome assembly GCF_014697075.1 of Tolypothrix sp. FACHB-123. GTDB lineage: Bacteria > Cyanobacteriota > Cyanobacteriia > Cyanobacteriales > Nostocaceae > Aulosira. The sequence goes on from NZ_JACJRE010000097.1 coordinate 17,033, forward strand.
TCTAATTCTCTCTTGTTCTTGAAGTTGACTGTATTCTGCTCGCTTTTGAGCAAAAATTGGCTGTTCAATTTTTACAACTTCTTCATTAGTCAGCTGCAAAGATTGTTGTAAGCTGGTTAACTTCTTACGGCTAACTGTACTGAGGGGATATTCTTGCTCAATTGCTTGAGAAAAAGCTTGCTCATACTTTACTAAATTCTGCCGATGTTCTTCTTGTTGTTGAGCTAACAGTACATTACTTGCTGACCTACCTCTGCTTGAGGAATTCACAGGCTCAAAATTTGAGCTTGTCGGCTCAAAACTGCCTCGCTTACTGGCAATTCTTTCAATCGCTTCAATTGCTTCCCAATCACCACGAGATACAGCTAAAACTCTCACCCATAACTGTTTTGCTAATAATAAATCACCTCTATTTTCAGCTTGAGAGGCTTGATATTTTAATGGCTCTACATCTCTAAGGGTGGCAGCTTGCTCTAATAAAATAAAATACATTTTATAAGGCGGTTCTGCCTGCCAATAAGGATTTTGTGCCGCCTTGCCATAGCGACTATTCACAGCAGGAACTTGATGACTTAAATATTGCGCTAACCGCTCGACTGTGGCACAATTAGCCTCACCCTGTAGTCGCAATCCTTCTAATAAGGAATGGGTAAATGACCCATGTTGTAATTCATCAATTTCATAAGCTTCCTGATTAGCTGTGCAGGAATAAAAGGTAATAACTCCCTGATGTCTTTCCTCACCAATTCCTAATCCTGAGCGACTACCTTCATTTCGGCAAGCATCCAAAAACAACACTACATTACCAGCACCACTGCGACGCAATCTTTTAGTGACATAATCCACAGAAATAGCGGTTCTATCAACAGCTTGGGGATTACTATCCAATAACATCAAATAGTCTTTGTCTGCATATCTCCTACCATGTCCAGCAAAGAAAAACCAGAAATTATCTTCTGGCTTCAGCAAAGGAGTTTCAAAAAGTACGTCCAAGGCTCTTTGAAAGCGTGCATAAGTTGGTTGGGTAGGTATAGGAGGATTAACTGGGTAAATAGCTACTTGGCCAATAGATGGAGAATTTTCTGTGAACACAAAAACTTGTTCAAACTTGGCTTCTTTGAACCAAGTCACCATAGCCTCAGCATCCAACTGAGCATATTTTAATGGCAGAAGATTATCATATGTGTTTATCCCAACAACAATCGCCCAATTCCTACCCATCTTCAATTACCAATCATTTCCGCTTAAACTTAAAAGTCATCGCGCCTTTTCCGCCGGCTTTACCACCTAACCCAAACAAGCTGACTTTTCCTTCGCCATTAATTTCTACAGAAAGTTCAACCTCATCTAACTGCATTTTAGAACTCGGTTCTTCCGCCTCATCAAGCATTTCTTGCATAGCTTGGAGAAATCCCTTCATTTCTTGCTTGAGTTCAGATACTTCTACCTTGCGTCTAATAACTCCCGAGTCGCCTTGTTTTTTGGTGACAACTATTTCTTCTTTGGTTTGAATTCCGCCCAATCTTCCACCTGTATCTTGAGTACCGCTTCTGGCTCCACTTCTGGTGACGGTATCCGTGTAGGTTTCAGTGGTAGTATTTGAGGTTTCCGCAACTTCTTCGGTAATAATCCAAATTGCTTTAGGAGTGGGATTTTCTGCTGACATAATTTTAATTATGAGAATTATTTGTGATTTAACTAGGTTTTAGCAAGCTTCTAGCATTTATTGATTACCATTATTCAGTAGTACCACGTAAACTGGCAACAAGGCGAGCATAACAACGCAGAATGGCTAAAAATTGGGCGATCGCGATCGGCATTAATCAGTACAACAATCTTCAGCATCTAAATTACGCAAAACTAGATGCTCAAGCTATGGGCGATTGGTTTAAAAGGGACGCTAAATTTAATGAAATGTTCCTGTTTACCGAGGATTCTCCCCCAATTCCCACCAATCCATCGATTCCCACTCAGCCAACATACGGTAACTTGCGGCGGTTCTTAAGGGTAAACTTTGAAACGCCACTACTGGAAGCAGGGGATAATCTCTGGTTTTTCTTTGCTGGTCATGGTTGTCGTGAAGGCGATCGAGATTATCTTATGCTCATAGATAGCGACCCAGGCGACGTAGAACATACAGCAATCTCGGTAGATTATGTTACCCAAAGATTGCGCCGCAGTGGGGCAGATAATATAGTGTTATTTTTAGATGCTTGCCGCGATGAAGGAAGCAGACGGGGAGTAGGTATCGGTGAAGAACATCAGGGAGTAGTCACCTTTTACTCTTGCAGTCCCAGTCAAAAATCTTATGAAATTGAGCAATTACAACACGGTTCATTCACCCAAGCTTTGTTAGAAGGGTTGAGGATAGCTGGTGAGGGAAACTGCGCCACAGTAGAAAGATTAGACAGATATTTACAAGCAAGAGTACCCGCAATTAATCAACTACATCGAAAAACTTCGCAAAATCCCTATGTAAGCGCTGAACCTGCGACAAAATTACATTTAATTTTATTACCCGACTACGCGACGTTGAATGATATTAATCAATTGAAAATAGATGCTTTTCAAGCTGAGGTTAAACAAGATTGGGAATTAGCCAGACAATTATGGCTGCGGGTGAATGTGGCTGCTAGGGGGTCAGATATGCAGGTAATTGAAGCATTTATCAGAATTGCCAATAAACAGGGAGTTTCTTCACCATCCCCGATTCCTGAGTCTGTTACTTCACCAAGGGGAGAGAGGTCAGGATCTCCTGAATTACCAGTATTTAAATTTGATGTGGTGACGGTAAATAATAAAGGTCAAGAAGTTAAACGAGAACCACGCCAAGCTGAATATTTTACTGAAGATTTAGGCAATGGTGTCATTTTAGAAATGGTTTCTATTCCTAGTGGGAAATTTCTCATGGGTTCACCACAAGGGGAAGGAGATGATGATGAAAAACCGCAGCATCAAGTAACAGTTGAATCATTTTTCATGGGTAAATATCCAGTTACTCAAGCGCAATGGAAAAGAGTAGCAGCATTACCCAAAGTTAACCGCGACCTGGAAGCAAACCCATCTAAATTTAAAGGAGACAACCGACCAGTAGAGGAAGTGTCTTGGTACGATGCAGTTGAGTTTTGCTCACGCCTTTCCAAATATACAAACAAGCAATATCGTCTACCAAGTGAAGCAGAATGGGAATACGCCTGTCGTGCGGGAACAACGACACCATTTCACTTTGGCGAAACAATTACAACCGAGTTAGCCAATTACAATGGAAATTTTACTTATGCTTCTGAGTCTAAGGGCAAAAAACGTGGAGAAACAACAGAAGTAGGAATTTTTCTACCCAATGGCTTTGGATTATATGATATGCACGGAAACCTTTGGGAATGGTGTCAAGATGATTGGCATAGCACCTATAAAGGAGCACCGACAGACGGTAGTGCGTGGTTTGATGATAATACTCAACTTTATCAAAAACGAGGAAAAGCCGTACTGCGGGGCGGTTCTTGGGACAACTATCCTAAGAACTGCCGTTCCGCGTCTCGCAACAGCAACTATTGGGCGGTGCGCGACGACTTCAACACCTATATTGGTTTTCGTGTTGTCTGCGCGTTCGGGAGGATTCTTCGGTAGCCCTTTATGCTTTAGTCCTTTTTCCCTTTACGCTTGTTCTTTTTTCCTTTTTGAGTGTAGCGAAGCGGAACGATCAAATTTTTTTTAAGATTTAACTAAGTGCTTACAACACACCTTTGTATATTAAGAACAAAACCTTGACCATTAAGAACAAAACCTCGACCATTAAGAATTAAACCTTGACCATTAAGAACAAAACCTTGACCATTAAGAACAAAACCTTGACCATTAAGAACAAAACCTTGACCATTAAGAACAAAACCTTGACCATTAAGAACAAAACCTCGACCATTAAGAACAAAACCTCGACCATTAAG
>NZ_JACJRE010000098.1 GCF_014697075.1 Tolypothrix sp. FACHB-123
TGGTTACATTCCTTGTTCTCTAGAGAACAAGGAATGTAACCAAGGAATGCAGACATACCCTCTTGTATATAGATATGTCTGCACAAGTCATTTTGTCTAGCCTGGTGTATTCAAAACCTCTTGTACATGGATATCTATGCCGATAGTCTGCATTCATAACGTCTTGTACATAGATAGCGCAACCCTCTTGTATACCAGTATCTGCAATAAACCCTCTTGTACAGATATAGCTAAAGATGGTGATATATATAAACCCTTTTGTACATAGATAGCTCTAATGGCTCATTATCTACACACATACCCACTTGTAATGCCATTGGTTAAACTGCTATTCTCTAGCCCACTTGTATAGGGATAATTGTAACGCGAACGCACCTTAATTGCACATACCCACTTGTATAGTGATAGCATGAGGTAGCGCTAGCCCGAAGGGCGACCGGGCGACCGAAACCGCGAAGCGTCTTAGTACTGGTTAGGATTATGTCTCTATTTTTTCTCAAGGCATAACCATTATCAATAAAGCTACCTTGTTGAGAATCGCGCTAAACCTTCGGGGTGTGGCTGATGCTTGCAGTGTGTAAAGCGCATTCCCCAACTTCTCTCTCTGACTAGAACCAGTCAGGACATACCAGACATGAGGTATGTCTCAGTTTTTTATCAAGGTATGTCCAGCCCCAAACGCTTACCTACTCTAGCTTTCCAGTCCCCTAGACATACCTAGACATACCTACCATACCCTTTCTCAACTTTACTAAATCCCCCCCGTTTTTTTCGTGCAGGGCTGGGGGGAGCATGAGGGGGGATAAGTAAGTATATTTTCGTAAGCATAAACTACTAAAAAAATAATAATAAAAATAATAATAATAATATTCTGGGTATAGGTATGTAAAGGGTATGTCTGTATGTCCGGTATGTCTTGCGTCTTAAAACCCTTGTCCTACAAGCATCCTAGACAGGACATACCTAAAAATGAGGTGTGTCTTTTGCTGTTTTTAGGTATGTCTATGAGGTATTTTGGGTGAGGTATGTCCGGGCTGATAGTAGGGCTTAAGTATACTACGTCAAATATATTACTTTAGTGTTTATCCTGGTTAGAGTGTAATTTATATCCAGTTAATTACTGATGATTTAGCAATCTTGCTTTGACTTTTACTAATTGCGATCGCATTTCCCCTGCCTCTACCCTTGCCCTATACCCTTGCCGTTGACTGTTGATTCTTGCTGTTGACTGTTGACCATTGACTATTGACCCTTGCGCTAGCCTTGCCCATCGCTTTTACCCTTGCTCTAGACCACTGCTGATTGTTTAAGCCTGGGGAATACCAGCCGGAGTATTAGCCTTGCGCTAGCCTTGCCCCTTGCCTGTTACCCCTTGCTTTAAACCATTGACCATTGACCCTTGACCCTTGCCTGTTGACCCTACACCACTGCTGATAACAACCGGAGTACATTTAATCGTTATAAGAGGGAATAGGGCTAGAAACGCAAAATACCCCTAGCTGTGTGATTGCTAAGGGTTTACGGGTAGTTGGGTTATTGGTTTGTAGTTATTGGTTTGTGAGTGTGGCTAGACAGGTGTGTAGATGTGGGGATGATTGGGGTAGTGGGTGGTGGGTAGTGGGTAAGGGTTGTGGGTTAGTGGGTGATATGTGGGGTAGTGGAGTAGTGGGGTAGATGTAAAGTACTTTACAGATTGGGGTGGTTAGGTTGTGGGTTATTAGCTGGGGATGTAAAGTACTTTACATATTTGTTAGTAGTGAGCTTGTTCCGTCAGTTTTTTAAATAATTCCTCTAATTTTTTACCAATTAATACTTGTTGCTCTTCATTAGTAACTTCAAATATCACCTTTATTAATCTTTCTATTTGGTCTCTACTTTCTTCTACAGTTAATTTTTTACTGGTTTGATAAGTTAATGCTGCTTGTTTTTGTTGTAGTGCAATAACATCTTTTAATTCTTCTTTTGATTCAGCATTTTCACTTAAAAATTTGATTTTAGTTTCTACACTATCGCTTAAATCATCAGTTTCGATATAATTTGAACCTTTATACCTTAAAGCTGTAGATAAGAGTACAGTTATAGCTGATATTTTTGTTTTTTGTGGTGTTTCGGGGTCATTAATGATGTTTCTTAGTTCCCTCACGGCTTCTTGAGTACCATCTATTAAATCAGCCATTGAAGCATCAAATATTGTACTAATTGCCTTCCTTTTATTTTCCGAAAAACTTGATTGTCTATGCCATAACGATATTGTTGTTTGCGTGATTCCTAATTTTATAGCTATGTCTCTTTGGCTGTATCCTGCAATCATCAACACGATGGCTCTAGCTTGAATAATTGTTAATTCTTCTTTTTTAGGCATAATGTTTTAAAAACTATTAAAAATATTTAATCAATTAATAAACCTACTCACTTTTATTATTGGTTAAGTAGGTTTATTGTTTTTATCATTCAATAACTTCAGTAATTGATTTACCTTTGTGGCGTTTGTTGTACAGATGTTTTAAGAGAATTAAACAACATCAAATCCATCTGGCACAAGTGAAGCTAAATCAATATCATCATAAATCTTTCGTCCTGGCTTGCGGTTGTCGTAAGCGTTTAACTCATGCTTGACGTTATGGTCATTAAGTCTTGTTCTGTACTTAGACTCATTATTATCTAAGTCTAAAATCGCCTTAATGGTAGCTGGTTTACTGCCTGTGAGCGCTTGAATAGCTGTTTGATTAATATGCCACTTTTGGCTTTTCTCGGTGCAATTATTATTATGAGTTTCTAAAGCATATACAGCGCGTCTGGTAAGTTCTTCAGCCCTGCCAGGATGAGTTTTGTAAGTAGCACTAGATAGCAAGTCTTTAGTGGGTATAGCCGTTAAATCTGATTCATACTGCCCTACCTTCCCGGTTACTGTCTTGGCATAGACTTGGCAAGCCTTACGAACAAAATCAGCCAAAGATATACCAGAGTGAGCTATCGCACTTTCTACCATCTGCTGAGTATCGGTATCCAGTTGTAATTGTGAAATGTTCATATCATCTAAAGTGGTTTGTGCTGATTGATTTGTTTCTGGCTGTACTTCTACTTGTGGTTCTACTTCTACTTGTGGTTCTACTTCTTGACCTTCTCTTGGCTGTTCCCATCTCTCAGTTGCAGTTGAGCAGTAGTAAAGCGCTAAATGTTCATAGCGTTCAATTTGCCCTTTACCTGAGTTAGTCCAGTAGTATCCTGGTGTGTTTGCGTCTTTGTCTGGGAATGCCTCTCTAATTGCTTTTTTTGTATGAGTTAAAGCAGCGCGAAAACTACCCTCACTTACTGCCGATTGAAGCTCTTTATATGCTGCTATGGCTGTAGATTTAATGCTTTCCTCATCTACTACACCAGCAAGCTTTGTTGCTAATTTCTGACCTATTTCGTAACCAATCTTTTCTCGTGTCATGATTAAAGTATCCTTTAAATTGTTATCCCTATACTAACCATCTTGTTGATAACTTGTCAAGAGGTTTTGTATAGGGATTTTATTAAATTCGGGTAATGCTTTCTGGCTTGATTTCATAACGTTTGTAGGCGTTTATGGTGGTTTCATCGTCATCACCTAAAACATCCTTGGCAAAGTCTGTAAAGTCGTAAGGGTCAACATTCCCATCATTCACAATTGCAGCCCTTAGATATGCAGCACGAAACTTGTGATAAGTGCGTTCTTCAGTTGGGAAGATATCCCAGGCTTTACAAGCTTCATTGAGAGTTTTAGAGAATCGTCTGTTTACTCGTTCGGGGTCTTCAGTAACAGGGAATCTTTTACCCTTTTTATCAAGCCATTGGAGGGCATTGCATACTAAATCAGCAGGTAACAAAGTAGGGATTGTAAATGGTACATCTCGCAGTGAAACAGCTTTATCACCTTGTCTAACCTTGCGGTTTTTACCTTTCAATTGACCTTTGAAAATAACCTTATACTCTTCTACTTGTTGAAAGCTGGCTGATAGGTGTACTTCTGCCATACGTCTACCAGTGGCTAGAGCAATGGCACAACTCACATCAAGCCAGTTAACATCCTCACTATTTTTGATATCAGTCAGAATGTTGTGAGCGTATTTAAGAGAATTGGTCAGATCAAGTTCTATTCGATTATCTTTCTGCCTACGTTCTTTTACAGTGTCTCGGTAGCGCGTGTTTTGACGTTCCTTGTAGCTAGCGAACTGATAGCTTAAGGCATTCCCAAAGTGGGTAATGATTGTGTTGACTGGGTTTACTAGCGCATGGTCTTTTAAATCAGTCTTGGCAGCAGATTTTAAAGCTTTTTTCAGTGCTGTAATCTGCCTTAATGCCGTGCCATATTCCTTTTCATCTTCTGGGCGTTCATCGGGGTATGTGATTTTTAGGTTTTTGGCTTCAATCGCTGCTAGTCGTTCCCAGCCGAGTAAATCTTCATTGGGTATACCTTTTTTACGCTGATTTAGCTTGTAAGGTGCAAGTGCCTCAAATTGCGGTAACAGATAGGCTACACGCTCTGATATATAAGTGTTTTCAAGTTCTTCACTCGCTTTAAGTTCTCTGGACATGGTTATGTTCCTTGATTACTTTATTTATAATTTTTGTATGTTTATATAGTAAACAAGGAACAAAAATATGTCAATACTTATCGTCTTGTATATAGATAGGTTTCATATATAGACTACCTGTCTAGGTCACAGCAAATTTGTGAAGTAACTTTTTGTCATCGTAGAAGCATGAGTTAATAAGCGTAATCATAGAGGCTACGCTCAAACTTCAGTTTATTTGTCCAAGAAAATACTTAATAATTTTATTAGATTTGTTTATTTGTTACCTTTTACTCACTTGGTCTATAATGGTACAAAAATACTATTGGCTATTGGAGGAGATACTACCATGAGCAATGAAAACATTGAACAGTTTTTAAAAGAGCATTCAGATATCGTAGAAGCTTACATTCTTGTAAACGAGTTAAAAGTTTATCTCAATTGCAAGAATGATTTTCAGCCATCTGTAACAATCAAGGTTTATAAAAATACTATTTTAGAACGACAACCTTACACATTTAAGCTGAGTCATTATATAAAAACACCAGCACAAGCTGGAGTATATATTCCGTCTATAACTTCTTATGATACTGAAATTATGGCTATTGACCAGGCAATCAAATCCTTAACTACTTTTATTAATAGTGCTATTGCGGAAGGTTATACAGCTTCAGAAGATTGGCTTATTCCTAATCAAAGTTGGTATTGATGAATAATCTAGGTTTTTAGTCCTTACTAATAGGCAAAAATAGTAAACACCCTAAGTATTAAATTTTCAAATATCTAGGGTGTTTACGTTTGAGATTATCTACTACAATTTTGACTATTGAGTTTTACGAGGTGGTAACCCCTTTTGTCTAGGTTGAACTGTCAAAGGATTTATCGCCTCTGTAGGAAAACTAAAATGGTCTTTATAAGCTTCATAATCACCATCACGCAATACAAAAATACGTCTTTTAAAAGGGGTTTTACCTTTTCTATCAGGAGGTGCATTATCTTCTAGCTGTGCATAACCTACAATCTTTTCATTTCCATACTTTTTGTGGACTGATATTACTGCATCAGTAATTCTGTCTCTTTTAGGAAAATGTGCAAAAGTTTCTCTCAGCCAAGGGTAATCATTTAGGTCATAAAGCCAAACAATTTTTTTCTCTTGTGTTAAATCAAGGCTTGTAAACATTTTCTCAATAGTGATAAATTTCTTAATTCACTATACTCACTAAATTATTTAATGTGTCTAAATTCATAATTTCATTACAGTAAGCAAAAAGTAAGACTAGCCTGTGTATAAGATTTTCAAACTCTTCAAACGTTTAAATTTGGAATAACCATGTTGCTTTTCATAGTTCCCAGATTTTACAGCCGACTAAGCAAAAAGTAAGTAAAAATTACTCCGTAGTGCTGGAATCGAGCATGGTGAGTCATTTCCAGAACTAATGCTGCTCACCCTAGTTTAAACACAGTGTAAAACCGCGCCAAATCTCGCCATCGTTTCAAATGGCTACACCTGCTCTATACCAATGGCGAGTTTCATACTGTCGCAATTTGGCGAGATTCAAAACAGCTTATCAATGTACTCTTGTAGGTCACTGCGCTTAACTCGCCAGCTTTTACCAATCTGCTTGGCTTTCAATTGTCCTGAGTTAATCGCATCTCTAAGAAATTCCCTAGACAAGCCAGTTAAAGCTTGTGCCTCAGCAATGGTCAGCAACAACTTATCAGCAATGGGTACTAGTGGCTGATTGTCTGCCTTGCCTAGTAAAGCCTCAATGATTCCAGATAACTTTTCAATTACGCCAAATTCCGAAACCTCGTCAAATCTCGCAATCTCGCCAGGGCTATGTGTGAGTTTACCTGTCTGTTGCTGTGGCTCTGTCGTATTTTGGCGAGGTTCAAAGGCAGGTTTAATCGTTGGCTGTTCTAGTTCGGCTTTAAAGGCTTCTAATTCTGTAGCATCAAAATTAGCAGTTGATCGGGTTTTGCCTTTCTCGTACTTGACGCTGATTTTACCTTGCTGGACATATCGCTCTAATGCTCTAACGCTTACGCCTAGATAATCTGCTGCTTCTTGCTTGTTCATAAATATCGCCAAATATCGACAGTCGCAAAAATACTATCAGATTGTTGGCGAGTTTTGGCGAACTTTTATTAGGTATCCTATATTTACATCTCATCTAATTGTTTTCGTAAAGAGTCTAATTCTGCATCAACTACACTGTTATCTTGATGTTTAGAGTCTTGTCCGTTGCTTACCCCTAATGGCATCTGAAGTTTTAAATTTGACAGTAAATCATCAAATTCAATCTCAGCATCAGCAGATTTATAATAATAGCTTTCTAGAATGGAAAACTCATCTTCTGTTTGACGAATTAATTTTATCTCTGCTAATTGTTTTTCTACTTGATTAAGAATTTGACTAGTTACTTTCTGTTGCTCAAGTAGTTTAATTTTAATCGATTCTAATTCGCGCTCAACCTTGTTTAATTTATTTTCTAATTTAAATTGACAATTATTAACTTTATAAGTATCTTGAACGTTTACTAGGTTTTCGCCTGTTATGAAACGTTTTTTAACCTCATTCCATCTAACCTTCAATCTGTTAATTTCATCAGTTTGATTTCGATGATATTTCATCTCTATAAATTTATGGGCAGCAATAGCCTCTATAAAACTTTCTCGTAGTTCTTCTAAAAAATCTTCAGACATATAATTAACGTGGGTAACAGCTAATAAATTCTCGAAAGACCCAACCCCATATTATGTATCGACTGTTTTCATATCCACCTACATTACTGCGAGGCTGTTTCGCCTCGATGTCGTCAAACCAGCATTACTCTACCCATCTAAGCTTTATCGCTCGCATCCTATGCCGTCGTTATCTCTATCTAATTTATGTGGATCGGGCTGGTTGACTCTGAATCTACGATATGAGATATCTTTGCAATCTAAATCCGGCGAATTAGGTGGAAGACAGAAGTCAGGATATGACGGATCACATTGTTGTTGTGGTTGAGCTACTACTGACTGAGGAGTAGTGTTCTTGCTTCGCCTAAAATCCCACGGCATAAGTGGTTTAGGTTGATTCCAGAATCCTAGTTTTTGCTGTTTAGCAGTGGCTTCAGCTTTGATAAATTGGTCTTTAGTGCTGGCACAACCTTTTAAATATTGCCTGTAAACTACTGCCTGTCCTTCCTGAACCATGTTGAGATTAATAGAGCGATCGCCTACATAAACCTCAGCCACAACTCGCTTGTACTTATCTCGGTCAACTTGCCTAACTTTGATAGATTGACCAACTGGCAGTAATTGTTTGAGTCGGGCTGCTGACTGTTGTCCCCAAGGTTGTTGTTTTAGTTCGGGAGCATCAATACACGCTAACCGGATAGTTACAGCTTGTCCTTGCTGGTTCTGTGCCCGTAGTGTATCGCCATCTCCAACACTAACTACGGTCATAGCTGGTAAGTTGGTTTGAGCCACGGATGGAAGCCCAGAGACAAGCATTGTGGCGATTGCAAGGACAGCAGTTTTATTCATAGTTAAGTGACTAAATATATTAGCTGGTAATAAACTTAACTTGTTATAGCTTTAATCGTCCGTGATATAGATCAATTAGACGACTAGGACGGTTACAGGTAAAAGTATTGAGGGATTGCCCGAATACCTTACAACGCCTTAGAAGCTGCTATCTGTCGCAGATTTTCTACTATCCGATGCCCTAAATCTTCTTGCTTGTTCTCCTGTAATATTTCCTCAATCTGCTGCCGTTCTACACCATTTCCGTCAAGGTAAAAATTAAGCAGTAGCTCGACAAACAGCTTGTTGTTGTGAGTTACCTGGTTTATTAAGTCATTAAGCATTGTAATCACCATCAGACAAAGCGATGCTCGTAGATTATAGTATTAGCGCAAAATAGCGTTTGTCTAGATAAAGTCCATTATTTTGACTAGCCTGATTGTTGCTTTTAATACTTCTCGGTTTTATCAGGCTAGTAAGCAAAAAGTAAGCAAAAATTTCTACGTAGTGCTGGAATCGAGTACTAGAAGTCATTTCCAGAGCTATTACCTCGCAACATTATTGCTCGGTCGCACATAGGTATCATCTCTTTTCCGTACTACTATTAATTTATTTATTAAATTGTTGACAGCTTTAAGTAACACATTTTACTCTGTTGCCTAAGTGTGTTGTATTCCATCTACACACCTCACTAGAACCTTGAAAACCGTATAACTTCGTTAACCTGTGTCGATGCCTTGTCCAGTAACGCTTTCAGGCTACAAAATTGACCTTTTTTTGAAAAATATTTTGTGTTTTTCAGAGGTGTGTCGATTGTGGTATCTGAAACGCTTATGCTGTAAGGCTTCTAGAAGTGAACTCTTTACCGATTGCTCTAAATCGGAATTAATGGAAACTGAATCATCTAAAGAAACAATTCTAGCTCCACGAAGCCAGAACTTTACCGATTGCTCTAAATCGGAATTAATGGAAACCCAACAGTAGCAACGCGGATAGCAGAACCCAAGTTAACTTTACCGATTGCTCTAAATCGGAATTAATGGAAACTAGAATGGTACACCCCACATAACCAAACTCAGCCTTTACCGATTGCTCTAAATCGGAATTAATGGAAACGTCAATAAATCGAAGCCAATTTTTCCTGCAACAGCGGTTGTCTTTACCGATTGCTCTAAATCGGAATTAATGGAAACTTTGATAACTTCATCCCGGGGAGGGAATGATAGCCTGACTTTACCGATTGCTCTAAATCGGAATTAATGGAAACGGCAAGCACTGCTGCAGTGAACCGCCCCGCGTTTGACTTTACCGATTGCTCTAAATCGGAATTAATGGAAACATTGGTATCACTGGTATTGCTTTAATTTCTACTTCTAATTTGTCGCTTCCCTAATAAGAAGTGCAATTAATGGATTACAAATAAAAAGACCCTATCAGCCTTAAGTCGTTGGTAGGGTTTTTTATGACTTGATTAGATTCAATTGCTATAAATGACTCAATCCAGTTAAATTGATATCAGCCGGATTTATCAACACATGGTATTGAGCATTGATGATATCAGCGCAACAATATTTCTCGATCCAATCAGCAATAACTGATATCGCCATACCGCCACCAGTAGTAAACACAGGTGATCCATTCAAAAGTGCCTGACTGACCTTAGTTAGCAATGACTCTACAATCGGCATCTCAGAAACCCACTCGCTAAGGGCATCCTGAACAATATCACCTATCTCTACGGTTTCTGTACCATGTCTATACTTCACAGAATGCTTACCGTCTATCAATTTAGAATTTCTGAGCGCACTTTCTAGATTATCTTTCTTGAATTGAATACCACCTCTATCTATCCTAGCCAGTGCAATACTCAAGCGTTCGATAATTGCTTTCATACCGTTACCGCTACCTGGAGTTTGTTCAATCGCTTTAGGTTGTTTACCAACTTGGTAGCTTGAGAATGTCAGAGTACCACCACCTAAATCAAGAATATGAAACTCTGAGCAACCTTCAGGAATGCGTTTATTAGCTTCTAAAGATGCTCCGTAACCTTCGGGAAATAGATAATCAGTATTAGCAATTTCAATCTCAAAAATCACACCTTCATAACTAAATTGTTTCGTACCTTGCAAGATTTTAGCTATATCGTTACGTTTGCTAGAACTCAGGCTGAGTAAGCGTAGTGTGATTTTAATTCTTGCTGGCTTACCCTTATATTTACGTTCGCTAGCTATATCAGAAAGTAAGTCAGGGTGATTAGTTAAAGCACCTATCAACCATTTATCAAGGTGCTTAATTTTATTATCCTTAAAGGCTTCTACCAATTCACCATTAAGTGATGATGTCACTCTACCGACTGCATAATTTTTAGTACCAATTGAGAAACAGCCACTAATACCCGTAGGCAGTTCACCGGACACGATTTTTAGAACTGATGGATAACTACCACACCAGCCATTGATAACAAACTTGGCTCGACTGCTGCCAGCATCTAAATCTAATTTGATTGCAACTGGCTTATTCTGTCTGTTGGCTGGCTTGCGGTTTTGTTTTTCTGGTGTCAATAACTCTGGATTGTTGATAACCTCTAAACTTTTAGCGTCAATAGTGCTGGAATGATTACCGTTAGTAGCTTTCATTATTTTCTAGTTCCTTTCTAATTTCAATTTGTGCGCGGTCTGTGCGCTACTCATGCGCTAAAAATGGTCTTGTTGCGAAACTCACTCTTTTATTGCGATTGAACTGTTAAGAGAAAAATTCAATTAGCGAGAGAAACTTTTTAACAGCAACTAAAGATATTTATTAGCAATTAAACAAACATTAGTTACTGTTAATAAATCAGTTAAAAGCCGATGTCTAAAATACTGGTTATGTCTGTTGTAAAGTGCTTTCCACAGTCTTTACAGCGATAGCGTTGCTTGCCGTTCTGCTTGCCATTACGCTGTATATTGGTGCTAGAGCAGTCAGGACAGCTAGACCCTACATACCCGGAATCAGCGCTGTTTTTAGCTGATATCACATCCTTATTCTGTAAGGGTTCTAGCGTTTGTAGCTGATGGGTAGCTGATGCGTCAGCGCTGTCAGTGGTGATAGACCAGCTATTAATCACATTGTCATAAGTGTAGGTTCCAAATGACGGTAACTCAATAAAATAAGGCTTTTTATTTGGTTCCATTACTAGCGCGAATCGGTACGAATTAGGGTCTGTTTTATCGAGTCCTAATTCATCATTTTTGAGGTTACAAAACTCTGTTAACTTATCAGCAATACCCTTTAATCGTGTAGTCTCTTCAGTCGTTAGTAAATTTGTATTAGTGAGCGCGTCATACGCATTAGAACCAATATGAACATTTACGGCTGAGTTCCAATCGCTTCTATCCATACCTGGGTACTCGCTAACGTTGGCATTCTGACCTATGAATATTGCCCCAAGGTTTTGATGTGATGCTTGCTTGATGATGAAATTTACATTTGCACCTATAGCCGACTTCTTGCCCTTCGTGTGACTCATGGTCGAGTCAATCTCATCAAATACAGATAACTCAAAGGTGTCTCTACGTTCTAGACCATTTGACCTTGCGTCAACTTGTTGGGCTAAATTTGCGATCGCCTTCTCAGAATCCTTGTGATTTTTACCGACCGTTGGCAATGACCAATAATTCTTTACTGAGTCGTGCTGTGGGTTATAGAGTTTTGCGGTTCCTGCTCGATTCTTGAGAATGCATACAGCCAAGTTTTCAGCCGTTGGACTCTTACCACTCTCAGAACCTCCAGTGATTCGCACCCGTGACCAACCTTTGACAGTAGCCTCAAATTTGGTAGCAGGTATCCACAGCTTATTGATATCAGTTTCGCTAGCAGTCTTTTTCTTAGCTGGCTTACGAGTCTGTATCTCTAGAACCATCAAGCCAGATTGATAGTTAGGCGTAAACTCCGGTAGTGTCAAAGCATTGGTTAACCCTGCTAGCTGTGGTCTGTTGTCTTTGTCGTGCAACATATCAGCAGTCAGATAGACCTTATTTCTGCCAGTCGCAAAGGTCAATGTGTAGCCTGTCTCAATTTCCTGCCAGCCGATAGCATCCAAGATATAACCGTAAGCTTGATAGTAGAAATTAATGATTGCATTGCCAGCTTGGGCATAGTCGATGGTTCCTGTAAATGCCCAGGGTTTACGAAGTTGCTCTAATTCTTGTTCTAGACCATTGATTTGTTCTAGCAGTTGAGCAATCAAACTATCACGCTCTTGTAACTTCGCTACAGCTTCTTTACCAGCTTGTAACAGTTCACTGTAGTTTGTTTCGTAGCGTTCAACGTGTTGGTTATTAGAAACTACCCAATCATTAGCAATTGCTCTTACTTGTGCCTCTAGACCATCCTTTAATTGCTTAATAGTTTGTCCGGCATGGTTTTGAGTGCTGATGATATCTGATTCATATTGCTGATAGCTTACAGAACCATCAAGTAAATTATTAAGGTATTTGATAGCTATTGTTTGGGCTTTACAGCGTAACTCAATACAACCATCAATAATTTTTTCTTGCATGTCTAAGCCAACGTCTATCAAATCATTAAAGGCTGTTAGTTGGTCGTACTCATCCAATTTTTTGATGTATCGGTTACGGAACTTATCAACCTCAATCAGAATATTATTGAAATCATCAGCTATAGGTTGATAGTTTCTCATTAATGCTTCAATATGACATTCAAGCTTTTTGATAGAACGGTTATAAGTTGCTCTAACAATCTTGTGTGCCTCAGCAGTCGAGAACCTACCAACATTTTTCAAATTAGCTTTGAGTTTATTAATTTCTTCACGACTAACAATCAATTCATCATTTCGAGACTTTAAAAGCTGTAACGCTTGCTGTAATTCACTCTCTAGTCGCTGATATTCTTTTTTAGTGTGTTCTAAATCACTGGTAACTTTGGTTAAATCTCGTGAAAATTTACCAGCATCAGTTGTTCTTTCACTGACTAATTTCTTGTAATGCTCTAGTTCATCTTCATGAAGTTTAAAAGCTTTGCTAGTGGTCAATTCACCTAAAACTACACCAGCAATAGAGAAACCGATTAAAGTTTTACCAAGTTCCTTAACGGTTGTGTTCGGCTGAAATACTGCTACTGTAGAAGCTAAACCTAGACCGAACGAAAAAAAGAACAATTTATTTTTGAAACTGTTTAATGCTTGCATGGTATGATTCCTGTACTTTAATTTATGTTTTTGAGGGGACTGTATTCGCTGTACAATCCCCAATTTCTTAGACTCCGTTATTAATGGAATCCTTCAGATATTTTTGGATAATGTCCTGTGTTTGGGACTGAATACCCTTAATTTCAGCTTCTCTCTTTTGCTCTTGTGCCTCAAACTTTAAAGCCATCTGGGAAGTTTCATTAGCCAGAGCGGTCGTTGTAATTTGTGCCTGTTTTAAGCGTTCATTAGAGTGTTGTAATTTCTCTTTATCAATCTCTAATTCAACGTTTTGACGGTCAAAGCGTACAATCTCTTGATTAACCTTGACTTGCTCAGTAGCAGACTTAATTACTGATTGTTGGGCTTTGTGGTATTCCTGCTTAGTCTTGCCTACTTCATTGATGTACTTAAAGCCAGCTTGGTAGAGTTGCAATGCTCTAGTTGCACCAGCGTAATGTGCTAGCCCGTTGGTTAATTCTTGCTCTGATGCTTGCGGTAGTCCTGAAGGATGTAGTAAATCACTAGGAACTAGAGAATTAAAGTCAAGGCTAGGAATCGATAAGTCACCGTAAGGATTATTGTTGTGTTGTAACTGACTAGATGCGTAACTGTGCTGGTAGCCTGTGCCTGTGGGTGTTAATGCTTGTTTAATGTTGTTCGCAGTGTTCGCAGCAGTAGCAGCAGTTGTGGTTATTCCGTTAGCAACATTAGAAACAGTATTGGTAATTGGTTCTAACGTTGTTCCGATTGTCGATGCTATTTCTTGGGCTTTGTTGCCAACATTGGCGAATTTTTCTTTAAGCTTTGCCCTTGCTCGTTCATCACGCTCTTGGGTAATGCGTTCAATCTCTGCTTGCTTGCTTCCGTCTGGGTCTGTAATTGGTCTGACTTGTTTACGTGGCATAATTAATTTATTCCTTTGAATGTACTTGATGTAAAACACTGGATTGATTAACGGTCTTCCCAGTGTTTTTAAATGTTTTCTTGTCTTTGTACTTTCAGCTTTTCATGTTTAACTTTTAAAGCTTCAATTTTTACGCCTAAATCAATAAACTCTTGCTGCATTTCTTCAGAGATATCGAACTGTTTAAGACATTCTTCAAGATTGTCTAAATCAGTTTTGTAGTTTTCAATTTTCTTGCGAATAGTCATCTTTTTACCTCACTAAAAATTCATCTCTAAACCAGCATTAATTAAGCGTTGGATTACTGGGTCAATTTCTTCCCTCAAATCCTCAAACTC
This sequence comes from Tolypothrix sp. FACHB-123, assembly GCF_014697075.1. Classification (GTDB taxonomy): domain Bacteria; phylum Cyanobacteriota; class Cyanobacteriia; order Cyanobacteriales; family Nostocaceae; genus Aulosira. The sequence continues at coordinate 14,482 of NZ_JACJRE010000098.1, forward strand.
TTGGATAGCTTGGGGCGATTGAGGAATAAAGCTTAAACCACTCATTACAGTAGGTTGAGTCTCGTAGGTTGTAGGGTCAAAGCATTGTGCTTGTGAACCAAAGGAATAATTTTGTCGGCGTAGCTCCCACAGAAGGTAATTAAGGGCTTCAGAAGTATTGTTAACTCCCATCTGTGAAGCTATCGAATTAAGGTAAATTTCATGATGCTTTGAGATTGTTAATCTAAGTGATTTAGGCATTTTGATTAATCCTTATTTAGTGATATTTAGCTTTTCTTGTAGATATGTTGTGATATCTTCAAAAATTAAAACCACAAGATTTATATCTTTAAGAATTTCAGAAACATCATCAGGTGATACAGCATCATCAGATATGTTTGTTGGTGGATTGAAACAACAGTAATTTTCAAGTAATTCAAGGTTCGCCGCACAAATTTTTAAAGGCTGTAAGATTTCGGTGATAGTCATGTGAAAGTTTTTGATTAAGTGTTGATAGTTGTTTAGTACTGCCGTGATAGAGCAGTAGACAAACATGTAAAGTACTTTACAGATTTATGGGAATGCACATCTATGTTTATCTTTGATACCTGGGGATAAGTGGGGATAGGTTGGTAAAGCCTTTAGGTTGTTAGTGTGGTGTTCTCTGCTTGTCTGTAATCAATATAACACCAACCGTAGTTAAACGTCATACGTTTGAATACAGTATTACTTATGCAAAGCCAATACAAGCATAAGGTAGTCGTATACAAATGTCATACGTTTGGCAGTAAATAGTGATATATTGAGATACATAAAGCAATCAGACGTATCATATAGGAGTACACTTATGTTTCTGGCTTTTTTAATGCGCGAACGTAAACCCGTATCCTACAGAATAGACAGCGCAATATTAGAGGTGTTAGGCAAACTAGCTAAAGAGCAAAACACCAGCGTGAATAGATATATTGAGACTCATTTTTTAAAGGTTGCAATTGAGCGCGGATTTTTACCAGAAGATACTGAACTTTTAGGTGAAACTAGAGGCGGTAAAAGAAAATCAAACACTGTCTCCGATTAAGAAGTCACACTAATTATGCAAATACAAATAAAAAGTAACTCTCTATATAAATAGACAACTGCCAATAATCTATGACAGACACCAGCAACGAAGATATCAGAGCGCTATTAATTCAATTAGCTCAAAGCCAGATTGAAACAAATCGTCAAATTCAAGAAACACAGCAAGAAATTCGTATTACTCAGGAAGCTGTAAGGGATACTCAAGAAATTGTGAGAGAACTAACCTCTGATGTAAATCGTGTATTGGCTCGAAGCGCGATATTAGATGATGTGCTGCTAGAATTACGTGAAAATTCCGAACAGTTTCAGCAAAATTTTATTGAGCATCAGAGAACTACTAACGCAGCCTTAAACAGCCTTGAAGCGATAAATTTAAGGCTGATAGATATTATTACTAGAGGTTAAAAATGTTAGATTCTAACGATTTTTTAGCTACTTTTAAAGATGTATTACAAGCAAAAATTAACGGTGCTACAAAAGCAGAGATAAAAAAATGCATTGAAGAATCAACAAAAAGGCAAGTAAGGGAAAAACAATTAAAAGTCTTCCAAGAATTTAAGAAAGATACGGAACTTAGCCCAGACATGCAGCGCATCATGCGTAATGTGTCAAGGCTCGAACCTCTATATATATATCTAGTAGCGAGGTCAGTTCAGTATCGAAGTATTGAGCCGAAAGTAACCATGTATGTAGATGAGATACATTTCAGCAGTTCACTTTCCGAGGCAAGGGGAACACCAGCAATAATTTATATCTTTCCAGGATATTTACGATTATCAGAAGAATTGATTGAGGATATCTTTGGTGATTATTCTGATAATGCTTTTGATGATATCTGGGCGTTTGCTCGTGGATGGGTAAAGAAAGGCTGTAAATGGAATGGTGATGAGATTCTCTTCTTTACCTAACTAAAAATGTAAAGTACTTTACACCTACTTTAAATCTACGTAAAATTGCATAAAATTTCCTAGTAGTGTATAAAGTTAGAGTTTTTTAGATCAGGGTAGTAGCATAAAAAAGTAAACGCCCCACCTAGATTGCAACTAGACAGGGCATCAATCGAAATAAATCTTAAATCTATGATATCCGAAATTAGTAGTTTTTACAACGTAGAGAGTAATGATAAAGCAGATGTTAACTGCAACAACTACATTCTAACACGCCAAACAGAAGCAAAAGCATACATAAAAGCCATCACTGGAGCCGACGATACCAAAGTTACTTTTGCTCTATTCCCGGATAAGGATAAAAATTTAGAAGCTGAAATATTTTACGGTAGCCTATCAGAACTCTGGAATATACTCTCTAACTTGAACGATAAGGGTTATGGGGTATTCATGAATGTACAAGAAACATTCAGTAAAAAGAGAAAGACCGAAGACATAGGTAAAACTAGGTCACTTTTTATAGACTTAGACGTACCAGGGGAGCAGCCAGAGTATCACTTAGATCCGAGTTTTGTAGTTAGCACATCACCGGGTAAATATCACTCTTATTGGTTGTTAGAAGAACCAGAAAAGTACTCAAAAGAAGAATTCAATGGTTATCTAGATAAGTTAATTGGACACTACAAAAGCGATAAGCACTGTAAAGACTTGGTTAGAGTGATGCGATTGCCTGGATTTTATCATCATAAAGACAAACCGTTCTTGGTCACAATCGTTAAGAATACAGGTAAAAAATATACAAAGGAAGAGGTATTAAACTTACCTAACAATTCACAAAGCATTGATACACTCTCAATCCCTATAGCAGAACATTCTAAGCCTCAGTCAGTTCCAAGTATTAATGAAGAATACAAGGAAGCATTAAAAAGTAAATGTCAATCCGTCATCACAGAAATAGGTAAGCTGGCAGAGGGTAAGCGCAACAATACTATCAATAAAAAATGCTATCAAGTAGGGGGATACTTAGCGCATACACCTGAGCTTATAATTTGGTTTAAAGCAGAGTTTGAAGCCAATTTAGACAAGTGGATAAAAACCAAGGGATGGGGTAGCAGAGAAAAAACCCTAGAGACAGTTGCAAACGCTCTAGAAGCAGGCAGTAAAAACCCCTTAAAATTAGAACAAAAAAATAACAATGCCTCTGCTTCAAAACCGTCTAAACATACATCCTTAAAAAGTCATATCCTGGACTGGTTAAAAGAAGTTGGCGATGTGGAATGGAATGAAATGGGTCTTTGCTTGGAGCTAAACCGAGAACCCATAGAAGCGGAGACAATGCGCCAAATGTTTCTTGATGATATATGGTGGGTAGATGCTCCCAAGGAAATGTTCAGAGATATTGTTGTCTACTTAGGGAAGCAAAACTTTTACCATCCCGTAAGAGAATATCTCGAAAATCTATCTGCAACTTTGGATGAGTCTGCATTGAACACTCTTTATGAAGCTATGGGAGTAAACAACCCGCTTCATAAACTATTAATCAGAAAGTTCCTAATAGCTTGCGTAGCCAGAGCACTAAGACCGGGGATTAAGCATGATAACGTTTTAGTACTTAAAGGCAAACAGGGAACGGGTAAAACTACATTTTTTGAGACTCTGTTTAGTAAAGAATTCTTCCAAACGCTAGGCAAGCACCGGACAGAAGCCGACGAAATAATGGCTCTAACATCGACTTGGTGTAGTGAGTACGGGGAATTGGAAACAGCACTAGGGTATAAGAGCGTAAGTGAGATGAAAAATTTCCTTACTAGAAATTTTGACATTTATCGCCCACCCTATGGAGAAAAACAGATAAAGACACCGCGCTCTTTTGCGATTGTGGGCACGACCAACCAAGATACTTTTTTATCAGATTCCACAGGTAACAGACGATTTTGGGTAGTTGAAATTTTTGAAACTATTAATAATGCAAAGGTAGAGGCGATAAGGGATGATGTTTGGGCGATAGCAAAGACATTATTTTTAGCTGGCGAAGCCCATTATCTAGACAGGAAAGATGATGAATTTTTGGCAGAACAAAACGTATCGAATTACGAAACAGAAGACTTACTCACTCCTGACATTTTAAGGCTAGCAAAAACTAGAGAATGGATATCTATTAAATGGCTAGCGGAAGAGCTTAAGCTACCCGTTGAGCGCAAAACAGATATGCGTATAAGTGATATTTTAAGAAAAAATAAATGTACAAGAGAACGTAAGACAATCAATAGTGAAAAATGTGTGTATTGGAGATTTAATCAACACTGGGACGAACGCTACAAAGAGATTGAAGCAAGCAGACAGAAAGAAGAGAATAAAAAAATCAATAAAGAAGTATTAATACGCAGTGCATTCCTGGATATTTCTACAAAAGATACAGAAAATAATGCAGCAGAACACATTGTAATTTGTGGTGAAGACAACACAGTAGACATATTATCAACTGAATCTGAAATAATTTCTGATATGTGTGAAAGAGTTGTTTCTAAGCATAGAGAAACATTAAACAAGGAAGGTGTAGACAGGCTGATAATAAGGGACGGCAATACTAACGGAGAATTGATAGTAAAGTCATTTTCTTTAATAAGTGAAGCAGAAAAAAAAGAGATAACAGAATGTGTTGCTTACATCGAAAGCACTATGAAAAGTAAATAGTCTTACGTTACATACAAATTTGTAGAAAGGTGAATTATTTTTATGATTCACCTGATTTTAATGACTTAATCTGTAAAGTACTTTACATCTCCCTAGTACACCCTTACTACCCACCTACCCAATCATTCCCACATCTACACACCTGTACAGCCACCTAACCAACAACAAAACAACCAATAACCACAAACCAATAACCCAACTACCCGTAAACCCTTAGCAATCACACAGCTAGGGGTATTTTGCGTTTCTAGCCCTATTCCCTCTTATAACGATTAAATGTACTCCGGTTGTTATCAGCAGTGGTGTAGGGTCAACAGGCAAGGTCAAGGGTCAATGGTCAATGGTTTAAAGCAAGGGGTAACAGGCAAGGGGCAAGGCTAGCGCAAGGCTAATACTCCGGCTGGTATTCCCCAGGCTTAAACAATCAGCAGTGGTCTAGAGCAAGGGTAAAAGCGATGGGCAAGGCTAGCGCAAGGGTCAATAGTCAATGGTCAACAGTCAACAGCAAGAATCAACAGTCAACGGCAAGGGTATAGGGCAAGGGTAGAGGCAGGGGAAATGCGATCGCAATTAGTAAAAGTCAAAGCAAGATTGCTAAATCATCAGTAATTAACTGGATATAAATTACACTCTAACCAGGATAAACACTAAAGTAATATATTTGACGTAGTATACTTAAGCCCTACTATCAGCCCGGACATACCTCACCCAAAATACCTCATAGACATACCTAAAAACAGCAAAAGACACACCTCATTTTTAGGTATGTCCTGTCTAGGATGCTTGTAGGACAAGGGTTTTAAGACGCAAGACATACCGGACATACAGACATACCCTTTACATACCTATACCCAGAATATTATTATTATTATTTTTATTATTATTTTTTTAGTAGTTTATGCTTACGAAAATATACTTACTTATCCCCCCTCATGCTCCCCCCAGCCCTGCACGAAAAAAACGGGGGGGATTTAGTAAAGTTGAGAAAGGGTATGGTAGGTATGTCTAGGTATGTCTAGGGGACTGGAAAGCTAGAGTAGGTAAGCGTTTGGGGCTGGACATACCTTGATAAAAAACTGAGACATACCTCATGTCTGGTATGTCCTGACTGGTTCTAGTCAGAGAGAGAAGTTGGGGAATGCGCTTTACACACTGCAAGCATCAGCCACACCCCGAAGGTTTAGCGCGATTCTCAACAAGGTAGCTTTATTGATAATGGTTATGCCTTGAGAAAAAATAGAGACATAATCCTAACCAGTACTAAGACGCTTCGCGGTTTCGGTCGCCCGGTCGCCCTTCGGGCTAGCGCTACCTCATGCTATCACTATACAAGTGGGTATGTGCAATTAAGGTGCGTTCGCGTTACAATTATCCCTATACAAGTGGGCTAGAGAATAGCAGTTTAACCAATGGCATTACAAGTGGGTATGTGTGTAGATAATGAGCCATTAGAGCTATCTATGTACAAAAGGGTTTATATATATCACCATCTTTAGCTATATCTGTACAAGAGGGTTTATTGCAGATACTGGTATACAAGAGGGTTGCGCTATCTATGTACAAGACGTTATGAATGCAGACTATCGGCATAGATATCCATGTACAAGAGGTTTTGAATACACCAGGCTAGACAAAATGACTTGTGCAGACATATCTATATACAAGAGGGTATGTCTGCATTCCTTGGTTACATTCCTTGTTCTCTAGAGAACAAGGAATGTAACCA
>NZ_JACJRE010000099.1 GCF_014697075.1 Tolypothrix sp. FACHB-123
GAGAAAAAGGCAACTATAGTACAAAACGTATTAAATTTAACTCTAATGACTCTGGTTAAATTTCCGTTACATACTTATAAATTTTCCTGCCCACCTACTTAGTAGCTACAAAAATGTTGAGTTTGTTTAATAAAGGTGTTATTATGTATGAATTGAAACTTATAAATGTAGAAAAAATTTTTTATAAATAAAAATGTCAATATTTTAAAAATTAACTAAAATTTAAAATAGCAAAATAAAAATGTTATTTTGTTATCACCTATTTGCTTGAGAATTAATATTTTTTCGCAAAGATTATAGAATTTATACGAAAGTAATAGAATTACATTATTGTATTGTGAGCATAAAGCATTCTCCTGTCAGAGAAGCTACGCGAACCGCATAGCTTTGGTTAAAGCTGAAAGGGTTCCCGTTCCCCGTAGGGGTTGTCAAAGGCTAGGATAGAGTAGCGAAGTAATCACCTGAAACTCTGGGAATGCTAATCTGAAATAAGTTGCGATCGCAATAAAAAATTTTACTTGCGTAAGTCCTATATCACTTAACAAGTATTTTATAGAATGCATTTAATTTGTGGCTATTATTGAAACTTTAAGTCTTTTTCATCAAATGCAAACTGACTTATGAATTGGTGGTAATTGGTTACTTGATGCTGTCTTAATTTTTGCTGATATATTGTTGCTGGTAATATTACTTGACCTGCTTATCGAGTGGTCTCGATTGCTTGATGCTAATCGCTCCAAAAGTTGAAACTACAAACTCAACTAAATTGGATACAGAATTGTGAATCTTGAATCCTGGCAAAATGGGTAGACGCAACTACTATATTTTTGGGAATAAATTCATAAAAACTAAGCTAAATCACTGGAGGGGGAGCAACACTAATACCTTCAAGAATAACAGTACTAGCTATTCCATAAGTTGACCCATCCCAATGAGAGCTAAAACTACCACTGGTATTGACACCAAGTGAAGTCGGGTTAAATACAAAGATATCACCACCATCACCAGATGCACCAGCAACACTATATGCGCCATTGGTTGTGAGGAAAATTTTGTCACTATAAGGGTCAAACCAAACACCATTCACATCTTCGTCGTCACCGCCGTCATTTAGACCAACGTCAGACCCATCAAACAGCATTTCCCAAGTACCTGTTGTTTCCTCCCCTAAACTGCTAGCTCTGAATCGGATGAGGTCTTCATCTCCTACTGAACCAGTAATTCCCGAAAGAGTAGCAGAACCTCTAAGACTAACGACCAAATTACCATCTCGGTCGAGAGCGATCGCATCTAATTCGTGAGAGCCAGACTCAACTGGTAATCCCACATCCGATCCATCAAAATACAATTCAAATCTGCCACTGGTAAAATCACCTGTGGTAGTAGGAATAAATTTCACCACATCCGCATCATCGACTTCAATTTCACCAGGTAAGATAGCCGGATTATTAATACTAAATAAAATCGAGCCATCAGCATTGATGTGAAAATCTCGCATAGTGATGCTTTGATTCGCAGCACCAAAGACATCAGAACCATCAAAATACATATGCCACTTATCTGCTGATTGGTCATATGCGAGGATGTCCTGTCGGTTATGGCTGATTCCCCCAATAGTTCCACGACTACCAAAGCTAACAAAGGTTGTGGATGTCGGATCTAATACTTGGATTGTTGTCTGGCTTATACCGCTTAATTGCCCATCATTTGCAGTTAATTGCAAAATATAAGTTCCCGGTGTGGAGAAGGTCACAGTTGTATCTGGGTCAGCAGCATCGGCAAAATCAACATTGCCAGGCCCGTTAATTACACTCCATGTAGTGGTTAAACTTCCTGAAAGCGGTATCTCTTCATCAAATACAGAACCATTGAGGTTTGCTTGGTACAAAACTATTTGGTTTTGACCTGCGGCTACAGCTGGTGCTTGATTGGGGATAGCAGTACGTACTGGTGCTTCATTAGGGATAAGAGTATTTAAGGCAAATTCATAGATTTTACCGTCATTTTCAGCGGGGTCAGTGTCATTATCAACAGCGCGATCGACAATATAAATACTTAGTAAAGATGGATTGTCGCTACTGGGTGCAAAAGCAATACCAGCTGGTTTGAGTGCGTTCGCCGCCGAAATATTATAGGTGTTGAGTAGTTGACCAGAGGTAGAAAATTCAAATAGCTGGTTAGATGGGAAACCGACCATAAATAGGTTCCCATTCAAAGGATTGATGGCAATTCCTTCTGGATCTTGAAGCCCGGCACTAAGAGTATTAAACTGACCCAATAAAGTGCCGTTTGTAGTAACGTGGTAAACTGTGTCACCCAGTCCATCAACGACAAATAGAGTCCCAGACTCTCGTGAATAAACAATATCTTCGGGGTCAAAACTACCCCAATAAGCAGTACTAAAGGAGCTAACAACATCATCATTAGTGTTGTATTTGCCATCTTCTCCCGGATCGACCGTAAAAACTAGACGCTTATTATCATCGGCAATGTAGAGAAAGCGATTTGCTGGATTATAGGCTATCCCTGTCGGCTCGTTGGAATAGTCCATAGTGCTCAGGCCTCCCTGAAAAGTACCTGACAGGCTTGTTTGAAAAATGTTTCTACCGGTGAAGTAAGTTGGCATTTCATCGACTTCACCGTCAACAGCAAACAGCGAACCCAAGTGATTGATATAAACAATCCCCGATGGATCGGGACTTGGTGTCCCAAAGTCAGATGTGAAGATAGTCCTTACGAAGGTGAACAAAGTTGTCATTATTCTTTAGTAGTTGAATTTTGGCAGCTAAGTGTTTTTACGTTTGGATATTTACGCAAAAACTTTATTTGTTAGGAAAAGCAAGTAAGTATGCTAAACAAATTGTATAACTCGATAACTAATGAATCGGGAAATTCATATATAATTCATCGGAATTTCATAAAAACATTTCATTTATGATGATGATTACATAAAATTTCTGACAAGTTATGGAACTACTGATGTTCTCCATAAAAACTTGTCTGAAAAAGCTAACAATACGTAAAATTACTATTTAAGTTTTTTATATAAACCCTGTTAATTTAAATCAGCCAATCCAATGCATTCCCTGGACAAATAAGCTTGTATGTATTGGTGTAGATATAGAGACTGCTATCTCATGTCTCTTGATCCTTTGCAGTTGTATAGTTCTACGAGATTTTATTCAAGAATACTTTATTGGAGAAAAGCCAGGACAGTTTTACATTTTTGATTGCTGTTTATCAAACTCAAATATTTATCTATATTAAATCGAAATTTACAATATAGAATTTACTATTAACTCAACCTATAGATATAAAAAATATTTTTTTAATGCCAAAAATAGATTTATTTTCAATATATTAATTGCCAATAAATGCTGAATAGCTAGTTTCTAAATTCACAAACTGAAGTTAAAAGTCCCCATTTTATTGAGAATAAAATTGCCGATTCTGAAGATACATAGCCTCTGAGGAAAGCTTGAGAGACTTTTAATTATACAAATAAGCGATCGCTCTGGTGAATATGGAAAGAACATTGTCTTTGTCTTAGGGAAATTTTATCAACAAGCACTATTGGTCAGTCAAGGGCGATCTCTCTCAGTCCCAAATTTTATCAACGCCCTACTCTAGCCTAGGTTCCCAAAGTTTAGAGTAGCAGTAGTTTGGAAACCAAATAAAATCATGGGGGTGAGGAGTAAAACCCTTGAATCACCAATAGAATCTAAGCTGAAAGTAAACTAGCTAAATTTTTGTCCATTTTTGTCTTTGTCTAGCATCTCAATCCTCAAGCTACTTGGCTAAAACCATCAACTAAGACGCCTGCAAGCCCATTATCTACATTATCCAAAAATGGAGAATATTTCCCACTTGTAGTGGAACCTAGTCCAGTAGGCGTAAAAGTCAAAATATCACCACCATCACCGGAAACATCAGTTACTTGGAATGCACCCTTAGTAGTGAGATAAAGCTTGTTATTGCGATCAATCCAAACACCATCTATATCTTCGCTACTTTGTGTTAGCCCTACATCAGCACCCTGGAAAAATAAAGTCCATGTACCCGCAGTGTTTGCGCCTAAGCTAGTGGACTCGAAAGCAATCAGGTCTTCATCATTACCTTTGATATTATCCCCATTACCTGGAACACTAAATTTACCTGTAGTACTTATAACTAATTTGCCATCTCGTGTAAAGGCAATCCCATCAATCGCTTCATCACTTTTTGATAATCCTACATCCGAACCATCAAAGTATAACTCAAAACTACCAGACGTGGTATTTCCCGTAGAAGTAGGAGTGAACTTGACAATATCTTGTTTCTCTACTCTACCTACACCAGTTAAGTTCAGAGAACTGTTCAAACTAAACAAAATTGAGCCATCTTGATTGATGTGGAAATCTTGCAAATTACGGCTAGATAACCCCACATCAGAGCCATCAAAATACATCGCCCATTTACCAGTAGAGCGGTTATAAGCCAAAATGTCCTCATCATCGAAAGCCACTCCACCAACCGTACCACTACCACTCAAACTGAAGAACGAAGTGGACTGTGGATCTAATACTAAAACTGATACTTCATCAGTAGTTGTCAATTTGCCATCATTAGCTTTTAGTTGTAGTACATAAGAACCAGCAGATGAGAATGTTGCAGTAGTATCCTCTGTATTTGCATTTGTGAAGGAAACATTGCCGGGGCCACTAATTTTACTCCAAGTCGTAGTTAAGGAAGCAGGTGGGTTGGGTAAGCCATCATCTATGACGCTACCATTCAAACTCGCCTGCTTGAAAATCACTAAATCCTCACCAGCATTAACAGATGGTGCTTGATTGATAGGACTACCACCAGATGTACCTAGGGCAAATTCGTAGATCCGACCGTCATTTTGGTTGGGATTACCATCATTATCAACGGCGCGATCGACAATGTAGAGGCTTTGTTTGCTGGGATCGTTACTAGTTGGTGCAATAGTAATACCCGCAGGCTTGATTGCTTTGGCCGCAGAAATATCATAGGTACGGACAAGCTCACCTTTAGTTGTTAGTTCAAATACCCGGTTAGCTGGGAAACCAACCATAAATAGGTGACCAGTAGGAGCATCGAAGAAGATACCTTCAGGATCTTTTAGTCCCAACTTAGCAGTATCAAATTGACTAACTAAGGAGCCATCCGTTTTAACTTCATAGACTTGTGTACCTACCCCATCAACAATAAATAAATGCCCTGTTGTGGGTGAATATGTTACATCTTCCGGATCGCGACTACCAAAGGAAGTGGTTCTAAAAGAGGTGACAACATCATCGTTAGTGTTGTAAAGTCCATCTTTTCCAGGGTTGAGTTGGAAAATTCTCTGCTCGTCATCATCAGAAATATAGAGGAAGCGATTGGCTGGGTTATATGCTATTCCTGTCGGCTCATCAGAAAAGTCTGTAGTGGTGAAAGTATTCTTTAAAGAACCTTGTAGACTAGCTTGGAACAGGTTCTTTCCCTTGAATAATTTAGAGTTTTCTTCAACTTCACCATCAGCAATTAACAGTCCCCCCAAATGTCGAATATAAGCAATCCCTGAAGGATCTGGACTTGCAGGCGAAAATTCAGAAGTTTTGATCGTCTGTATGAGTTTTAAAATTGATGAGTTGGTAGTTGCAGTTGCCATGTTTGTTGATACCTAAACTTTGAGGCGTTGATCTAATTATTTGAACTAAGTGGTTTCATGGTTATATGTTGAGCAAATACTTTTGTTTGCGGATACAACCAGTAAAAATGGTAGATCGATTGTATGGAACACTACATTAATTAAGAAGAAAATTTATAGATAATTCATCATAAATTTATAAAATTAGTTACTTTATATGTATATATAAAAGAATAAGTAATACAGAAATCTCGCCTGATTACTGCACTTAATTGCTTAGATAGCCTAGAAGAAAAAAATCTTTCTTTATAAAATTTTTATTAAAAAAAGATGATTATGGTAGTGACAAAATGCTTTTAATATAAATTGTTAGCGTAAGTAAGTCTGTGCGAAAAACCCAACCTATATTAAGCAATATAAAACTTAGTTGATTTTTTTCGTAGTCAGGAATTCAGTCCTTATTTGATAGCTAAAGTCCTGACTACAAATCTTGAATTATTTCCGCAGTCCTACTTACTAATATTTGGATATATCAGCCCAACTATAATTTTATCAACTTGCGTAGATATAAAATTCGTAGTTGATTTTTGAACTATCCACAGAGGGAAAATCTCATCTCTATATTTCCTCAGTGAGAGGAGTGATATCGAGCATTAATTAGTCTACATTTTTAGCGAAACATGATGAAATTATATTCAAAAATTAAATTAGATTTTTATACAACTTAGTTTTGCTTTAAAAAAGCAATATATCTCAAAAAAATTATCATAAGCAAATATCTTAAAAATAATTAATCGTGGTTTGTAATTTGTAATAATATCCTTCTGGCTTGAACTCCAGCCTTAAGGTAAATAGAAGAAGTAATATCTAGTGGAAATCAGACTTGTTCCTTGCCAGTCTTGTAATCAGATAATTCGCAATTAGGAAAATTAGATGTAGGGTAAGCATTGCCCACCTGATGATGTTTTGGTAGGCAATGCCCGAATAAAGATTATTTCCTAACTCAAATAGTAATCCTGTATTAATCTACTTTCAAAGCTGATTTTTTCTGTAAATTTTCAGGACTCCTAAAGACAATCACAACCTGACAACTTCAGGATGCTTGATTAAGCTGTTATTAATCCAGGAAACAATATTTTGTGTTTTTTCATCTACCGCCAGCGAACTATCGATTTCCAAAACGGGAATATGAAATGTTTGAGCGCAGTTGATAATATCTTGCAGATAGGGAGCATACTGAGAAAGTAATTGCAGTGCTGCTTCTTGTGACATTAGGTCAAAACGACTTTGGTCTGTTGGACGATTTTTAATCCTGTGAATTGCAGTTTCCACATTAATTTGGAAATCAACAATGGCAATTGACCTTTGAGAAAAAATTAAACCTAATTCCTGCCTGATATCTTCTAAATCAGGAGTAGTGCCTGTAATTCCAATTGACCAAATTTCTTGCAACAATCCCTGATCTAGTAAGATGAGTTGCTCTTTTTGACTTTGAGCGATCGCATCAATGCGTTTCAAATTAGCATAAGTTTTGATTGCTTTAGAAAAACTGAGCCAATTAGTTGGTTTGACTTGAGTCGCCAGCAACAAAGATTGCCACAAAATCCGCCATTGATTTTGAGTTTGGGGAATCAGTTTCCATAGCCGTTGCCAAAGTGGTTGATGCTTCCAATCCCTGAGAATTTGGTCTCCAGCGGCGACGGATACTCCTTGTTGTTTGAGTTGGGCAACTACTTGCTGAAAGACAGTAGTTTTACCGGCACCGGGCAGTCCGATAAACTCTAAGACTATCGGAGCATTAACCTTGTTCTGAGGTAGATTAATTTCAGTTAAAGATGTTGCCATACGGACTGTTTTGCCTGTAGTAAAACAAGATCGAGCGGTTGAGTAGCATCAATATTGACTACTCTGGTTTGTGGCGGAAACTTCAATGCCTGTACAGCATCAACTTTCTGTTTCACAATGTCTGTAGGAGTATCCGACTTACGCGCCAAAGCAATTTCTGGGGTAACATTCAATTTGATCACTAAGTCGGGGAGTAAAGTACCAACCATTTGTTGGTAATTTTTTAACTCCCATTCTTGGAGAAAGCCAGGATATGACGATGACTTTCCATTAGCGTTAGTGAGTAGAGGGCCATCATTAAACCCAAGAATTTGAGTTTGGGGATAGCGATCGGAAACTACAATCATTCCCCGTTGTTTGGCTACGGAACAATGCTGAAGTTTTTGGTGTTTTTCGTAAACCAGGGTAATTGCCCATAAAGCTTTACCCAGTCTTTTCAAGGGAGATTTAGGCTGGGAATTTCCTACCAATTCAGAAGAAGTTTGTCTTTGATTCGACTGATGATGCGATCGCTTAGGACGCAAAGCCTTAGCTGCTTTACTTGCTAAGACTAATGGTAGTCGGTACCAAGAAGCAGGCCCATCGCCACTACCCAGGTAAACTGGCTGGACATCAAGTTTATGAGAGAAACATTTTCTGATTTCTTTGGTAACAGTAGATTTACCAGAGCCATCTGCACCTAAAACCGCAATCATTAAACCACCAGTAGTAGGCGTTCTGTGCGCTGCTACTGGAGCCTGGAAAAACTTTCTCAAGCTCTTGAAGAATAGGTATTGAATTTCCAGTTTCCATCTCAACACCTTTGATACCAATGGGTGATAGCGTCGATATTGCTTTAAAGCTACTTGGATCGCATTACCGGATTTTAATAACAGCTTGAGGTTTGATTCGCTGTCAATGACATCTAAAACTAACTTAGTCGCTTCACTATCTAAAAGCTTCTCACTCAGTTCCTGAACTTTTTGGCGATCGAGTCTTTCTTTCAGCCAGCGAAACTCCCGGATAAAGTCTCCTTTAAAATAATCTTTACCCAAGAGATTGTTTAAGCGATCGCGCGTTCTCACCTTGAGCGCTGCCCTGACAACCAGTAAAATTGTTTCAATATTAGGTTCTGCGATATAAATTTGATATTCTTCGCTATAAATTCGAGTAGACAATAATAACTCTTCCCAAGGCAGACGGTAACCCTTAAGATATTTTTCCCCCAATTCCAGGCGATAGTGAAGATGAAGATGTACTAATATTCCTGTCTCTTCATCCAGCGCTAAATAATCATCAATATCTCTATATCTGCGACAGGGAATAGCTTCAAAATATTTGAATCCAACTTCATTTAACACTCGTTGTAAATTGGCTTTTTCGTTTTCATCTACTAAAACATCTAAGTCTGTTTTACCTTCAACAGCGGCATCAACATGCTCATTACTCTTCCAGTGACAATAACGAATATTGTTTTGGTCGAGGTAGTAGTTAAGCTTTTGAACAACCTGGAGTGCTGACATTATTTCATCTGCTCCTTATTTAAATTTCTAGAAATTACTATGTTTTCTATGTCTGTATATTTGTTTACTGTGCAATTCACAGTGCATTGCTTGCACAGATGGCTCTGTTAGGAGTTTTACTTTAATTGTTGACTTATTTTCAACTCAAAATGGACAATCTTTGAAAATCTTTTACACAAAAATTATGTATAACCATTATTTCTACTTGCTTTCGCACCCAAAAAATTTCAATTAGCAATAATCATATGCGATAACTGTGGCAAGACACTGTTAGTCTACGCAAAATTACTATATTTATAGTTAATATCGGTTATTTTTATATCACTATAGCTTTTGCAGATAGATGAACTTGAATTAGTTTCTACTGGTTGCGCTTCAGTGAAATTTCCGAATTTTAATTTCAAAAGACTTTGAAATTAAATAGCTTTTTGATGCGTTTTTGTTTTGTCAGTGATTCCCACTATACTGCACTAATAACACATCAAGATATTTTTGGCAATTACCGAGCAGGATTATTTTTACAGGTTATAACCTTGATGACTCTAGCGAATGAAAATTTGCCAAAAAATTGTCAAACCCTGACAAGAAGAAATATTCCCGCTTTATTTTCTAACATCCCCTTTAAGAAGGATTTATTTTGATTATGAATCTTCTCAGCCGAAATTTGATTTCTACTTAGGTATTTATTAAGCAGCAATGAAGTACATTCTAGTAATTCCTGGTATTCTTTACAGAAAATTTGCAATAAACTATTGCCAAATTGGCATTGATACAGCAACTTTTTCTTTACTCATGGTCTTCACGTAAATTTTGCAATAAAACAGTGTCTATTTAACAGTAACTTCAATTTTTTTTCCGTGGAAAGTCTTATATACTGTGTTTAAGCAAGATTTAACCTAAATACCGAGCATTCGTTAACCTCTATTTAACTTAATGCCAAAACACATGGTTAGAGCTATGTTGGTTCCCGTACTTTCAGTATTCAGCATTCCTCTATCCATCAGCAATAAATAGTCTTGTAACCCCTATTAAATTAAAATTTCGGCAATTTCAGGAGGCGAGGTGGGTGTATCTGAGTGTATTTACCAAGTTTGTCAATCCAGGATCAATTCATCAATTGCGGATATTGCGGATAGTGCTGCTTTGTGCAATCCGAAGATGATTCCTCTGCAACTTATACAAGTGATAAGTTGCATGATTCAGGCAAGTTCAGATGCCCAGCATCCCAATCTGTAAAGAAGATCCAAAAGAGCGATCGCAAACTGGTATAAATGCCAACTAATCTCTGCATTTGCCAGATTACCCGCCTCATCATTCTTGCTTAACAATCCATCATTCATTCAGTAAAAACCATGAAAATAGCTGTCATAGGTGCAAAAGGTCTCCCTCCAAAACAAGGTGGTATTGAACATTACTGTGCGGAAGTATATCCCCGCATAGTTGCGAAAGGTCATTCTGTTGATTTATTTGCTCGTTCTTCAACTACAGATTCATCTCCTTTCTCAGAATATGACTTTGAAGGTGTCCGCGTAGTTTCTTTACCTTGCCCAAACGGCAAAGGACTAGATGCTTTCTTCAGTTCGATGTTGGGAGCTATGATGTGTGTGGGCAATCGCTATGACATCGTACATTTTCATGCCTTGGGCCCATCTTTATTTACTTGGATACCAAAACTTTCCTTATCTACAAAAGTTGTCGTTACCTGTCAGGGATTAGATTGGCAACGTAATAAATGGGGTAAGTTATCTAGCAATTTAATTCTTCAAGGAGAGAAAGCTGCTGTCCGCTTTGCTGATGGGCTGATTGTGGTTTCGGAAGAATTACGTTCTTACTTCCGACAAACCTATGGTAAGCAATCTGTTTATATTCCCAATGCCGCAGCAACTTACGGTGCATCCGATCCTACCTTTGCCTATGGGCAATCTTTGGGCTTAACCTCAGGGCGCTACGTTTTATTTTTGGGCAGACTAGTTCCCGAAAAATGCCCCGACTTACTAATTGAAGCTTTCAAAAAACTGAAACCAGCAGGCTGGAAACTGGTATTAGCTGGGGGAGTCAGCGATACCAAAGAATTTACCTCCCAAATGTTGCAGCAAGTAGCCAATGACCCCGATATCATCTTTGCTGGTGAATTAAGAGGTGCGCGTCTGTGGGAAATTGTGCGCGGAGCCGGATTGTTTGCCTTACCATCCGACCTAGAAGGTCTACCTTTAGCGATGCTAGAAGCAATGTCACAAGCTATCCCAGTCATTGCTAGCGATATTCCTCCACATCAACAATTGGTAAGTACCAATAGAGGGGTAATGTTCCGCGCTGGTAACATTGACTCTTTAGTACAACAAATGGATTGGGCAATTCAGCATCCACAAGAAATGAAACAGATGGCTGAAAATGCTCAACGAAACGTGCAAGTTAACTATAGCTGGGAAAAAATTACAGCTGACAATCTGAGCCTTTATGAGAACTTGTTAAGTTCTCCCGGTCAACGCGCAGGTGGCAAACTCGTGACGACCAAGCTTTCTTAAGATAACCCACTATAGTGAAGGAATTGAATCATGCGTCAGCCAACTCTCACGATTTTCTATCAATTTAATCCTTGGAACCCCACTATTGGTGGTATTCAGACTTGTATCCGCTACATTCTCAAGTATGCGCCTAAGGATATCAATATCCGCCTGGTAGGAACAGGTAATGGCGACCCCAATATGCCTATTGGTCAATGGCATGAAGCAGAATTATTTGGCAGAAACTTTTTGTTTATGCCTTTGATTGAACTGAAGAATGACAACTTCCGTGGTTTAGTACCCACAACTGTGAAGTATACAATGGCACTTTTGCGCCATAATTTTTCTTCTGACTTTTTGCAATTCCATCGTATAGAAGCATCACTAGGTAGTTCTGGCTGGTCTGGTAAGCGGATCTTCTATATTCACAATGACATCGATCAAGAGATGAGGGGAACACACCAGGGAGGTGGTATTCTCTGGCGGCATATTCCTTGGGCTTATTATGCATTGGAACGCCGCTTAGTCAGACAGTTTGATCGCATCTTTTCCTGTAATACCAAAGCTGCAAAGCAATATAAAGAGAAATATCCCCAGGTTGCAGATAAAGTATCTTACTTGGTGAATACAGTAGATAGCGACATTTTCTATTCTGTATCTACCCAAGAACAAGAGGAAGGAAGAGTTAAGCTAACACAAGAGTTAGGGCTATCAGCAGATAAACGTTTTATCTTGTTTGCAGGTCGTCTCCATCCGCAAAAGCAGCCCCTACTATTGATACGCACATTTGCAGAACTCAATGAGCCAAATACTCACTTATTAATTGTCGGACAGGGTGAATTAGAAGAAGATGTACGTGCGGAAATTGCCCGCTTAGGTTTAACCGATCGCGTCACCATCTTCCCACCACTACCACAAACAGAATTAGCAAACTTATATCGAGTTTCTAACATGTTTGTGTTAACCAGTGCCTACGAAGGTTTATGTCGAGCGAGTATTGAAGCACTGGCTTGTGGAACCCCTGTAGTCACCACCCGTGCTGGTGAAACACCAAACTTCTTGAGTGCTGATAGTGGCATTGTTGTTGACGAACAAACTCCAGAAGCGATCTCCGCTGCATGGAACCAGGTATTAATCAATCCTAGCCACTATCCTTCGGAAGCATGTGTAAGAGTCGTCAAACCATATGATGCCCGTTACGTCGTTAACGGTATTTATACTGAGTTACTGGAAAACTGGAGAGATGGACAAGGTCAATTGTTAAAGGCTTACGCATAAATCTACAGTTTTTCTCAGCCTTTTTGACATCGTAGTACGCTATCCCGTTTTAATAGTTCATTGAGGCTGATATCTACATAATATGCGACATCAGGGTGCAATCTTTAAAATCATAGAATTTATCAGGTTGTTTACCTGTAGGAGAAGTAAGCCTTAGCGCTCATACCTAACAAATCTTTAGTTACTGTCTTGCCTGAAAAATCAATGCAGATTCATTTTACTGATCTTCCTCATTTTCAACAAAGGGTACATCCTTCAGCTACCTCTCAACTTAAGCGCTTAATCGATATTATGGGTGCGGTAGTTGGCTTGGTAGTGACAGCAGCGATCGCCATCCCCATCGCGATCGCTATCAAATTCGACAATCCCGGCCCGATTTTTTACAGCCAGCTGCGTTGTGGTTTAAACGGTAAAACTTTCCGCATTTGGAAGTTCCGCACTATGCAGGTTAATGCCGAACAAATGAAGCATTTAGTGCAAAATCAGGCTAAAGGAAACATTTTTAAGAACCACAAAGATCCGCGTATTACCAATGTTGGTGCTTTTCTCAGACGCACTAGCTTAGACGAACTACCACAATTCTGGAATGTGTTAATGGGTGATATGAGCTTGGTTGGTACTCGTCCACCCACATTAGATGAAGTAGAGAAATATGAAGTCCATCACTTCCGGCGCTTGCTGGTTAAGCCGGGTATCACAGGTGAATGGCAAGTTAATGGACGTTCGAGAATCGAAGATTTTGAAGATATAGTCAAGTTGGATTTAGCTTATCAGTCAAAATGGTCTGTGATCTACGACCTCAAGCTGATTCTGAAAACATTGCAAGTAGTCTTCAATCGGGATGGAGCCTACTAATCATTTCGAGTTTGATTATTAGTTACTGCTCTTTTATCAATACAAGGCTTTTGAGAAACTAAACCAGATTCTTTATCGTCTAAATAAATATCTTCCCAGTGCAGATCCAATTCGTCAGCAACAGCATTATCTAAATCAACAATATCTCTTTACAGGATTTTGTTAAAAAAATCAACACAAATGTTATACACTTTTCTTAAGTACGATAATTAGTAAACCTCATTAGTATTCAGTACTAAGCTGGGCAACATTTCCGGTAGCTCGGATGAAAATTCTCTAACAAAAAGGCTTATAGGTTAATTAGGGTGAAGTCTACCGATAATATTGTTCGCAGCCTGTGCCAAAGATGAGTATTAATTAATTTAATTACGTCTCATCTAAAGCTTGTACTGAAGATTAATTAGAAATAATTACCAAAACTTTTGTTCAACACAAAATCTAGTTGAGATAATTGGTAGTTAATAGACATATATCTGTATATTAGAATAAGTCATCTAATAAGTTGGTGAATATAAAAAATTGGCAGGTACATTAATGGGTAAAGCTGCTCTTCCGTTATCTTATATAACCGCCCTGAAGCGACATGCTTGGTTAGCTTCATCAACGTTTGTATCTGTATTAATAGGTGTGACAGCAATCAGTTTAGCTATTTCACCGCGATTGTATGAAACATCAGCCAGACTGATGGTTGGTCAGAAAGAAGTAGGTCTTTCTGCTTTAGGGCAAGAACTCTCAAATATTAACAACCAATCACCTAGTAAAGCAGCCGATCCAGTAGCGACTCAGGCAGAACTGGTGCAATCTCAACAAATTCTTCGGGGTGCTTTGAAAAGAGCTTTGAGTGAGGGGAAAATACCAATTGAAAAGTTGCCCACACTGGAAGAACTGAAGACAGGAATAAAAGTAGAAATTGTACCTGCAACTAGCATTTTAGAGATTAGTTATACACATTCAGATCCAAAGATTGCTGCCGATCTACTAAACCAGATTGCTAAATTAGTAATTGCAGAAAATACTAAATTAATTAGAGCAGAAGCTACCAGTCTGCGCAACTTTTTAGAAGAGCAAATACCTGAACAAAAGCAAAGACTGCAAAAAGCTGAACAAGCTGAAAGAAGGTATCGTGAGACATATAGTTTTGTTGCTTCTAATATCCAAACTGAAGGGTTAATTGAAAGCTTATCATCCCTAGAAAATCAGGAAAGGCAACTGCGTGCTCAATTGCAAGAAGCCAGAAAGCAAGAGTCATCATTGCAACAAGTAGTAGGAGCAAATACACCTACAGGCGCATACATAGTTAATAGAATTGGCCAGGATGAGCAGATCAAAGAGTTAAACAAACAAATTACTGCGACTGAAGTGGCGATCGCTAGTGCGCGCACCCGCTGGACAGATCAACATCCAGAAGTTTTAGCACTAGCACAGAAGCGAGACGAACTTCGCAGCCTCTATAATCAACAAATATCACAAATAATTCCCGCAAATCAAACAGTCGATTCTAACGACATTGCAGCTAACCAGTTAAGCCAAGATTTAATATCTCGCTATATCCTAGTTGAAAGCGAACGCAAAGGCTTAGAAGACAAGCTCAAGGTAGTACAAAGAGATATCGAAGGCTTGCGATCGCGTGTTGCCAAAATCCCTTATTCCCAGCAATCCCTAGTCGCCCTAACCCGCGAGCGAGAGAAAGCGGAAAAAGCCCTGAAAACCCTCGATGACAAATTAGAAGAAGCACGCATTACAGAAGGACAAATTCTCAGTAACATCCGGATTGTCGGCGAAGCAGAAATTCCTTTAGCCCCAGTTTCACCAAAACCATTGGTGATTTTTGTTCTCAGTACAGTAGTTGGGATCATAGCAGCCGGACTTTTAGTCTTACTACTAGAACTGATGCAATCCAAGTTGCGAGATGCGGAAGAAGTGGAAGCTTGGCTAGATACTCCTGTATTAGGGGTGTTACCCAAACTCAATCCTAAAACCTTTAATTTGGCAGCACTAGACTCGTTATTAGATAATCCTGAGTATGTAGAGCCATACCGAATGTTGCTCAAAACCCTAGAATCGCTAGGTAAAGAGCAATCAAAAATCATCATTGTCAGTAGCGTTGCTTTTGGCGAAGGAAAATCTTCCGTCGCTCTCCATTTAGCTGCTGTCGCCGGGATTCTATCAAGACGTACATTAATCGTTAGCGCCGACCTCCAGCATCCTGTATATCATAACCTGCTGAATGTGCCTGCTTACCCAGGATTAACAGAGGTCGTGACTGATAATTTGCCTTTATTAGATCTAGTTCAACCTACTTCAATTCCCAACTTATCAGTATTGCCATCTGGTAGAATTCCCAGCCGTCCATCGACAATCATTGAGAAAATGTCAATGGATAGGATCTTAGAAGAAGCAGCGCAACATTATGACTATGTAATTGTTGATGCTTCACCTATCAGCAGTAATGCAGATGCTGCAACATTAAGTCAATCCGCAGATGGTGTAATTTTGGTTGTCAAGCCCAACTCTACCTCTAAAGATGCGGCTTTTAGAGCCATCTCTAACTTGCAAAAGAGTGGTTCAACGCTCCTCGGTGTAGTTATCAATGAAACTGTACTCCCAGTAGAAAAAGAACTGGCTGTACTCACACCAGTTGACGAACATCAGCAGTTACCACCAGCTAAAAGTTTCTTTTCTGGTTCAATCGTCAAAAACACTAGCAACAGTATTCACTAGTTGATTTTGGATTGCCAATTTTGTAAATCTCATCACATGAGATCGCCAGATCGCCAAAGGTGCATTTCCTTTTTCTCAAAAGAAAAATATAAAACTAACAGACGATGGCAATAGATCCAGGCAATAATATTATTTCTTTTCCTACAGTTTTGCTAAGCATTGTAGGAATTTTGTTGAGCATTATCTTTGGTGTAGCTGCAAATCTCCAACCTTTATACATAGCTTTATTGGTTGTATTGATTGTTGCCATTGCTGTTACTATAAACTTCTTTAAAAATTTTGAGCAAACCCTGTTAGGTTTATTGATTCTGCGCAGTGCTTTAGATGCATTTTCTGACCAACAAATACCTGCGGTATTTGGTTTAGGTCTAAATATTTTGGCATTGCTTTATGTTGGTAATTGTTTAATCGCCAGAAAAAAGATACACACCGATGGATTTTGGTGGTTTCTCGCCGGATGGATAGCTCTGCAAGCAGTATGGGTAGTTTTACAGAAACTAGGTGGATTAGGGCTTGGCCCCTCCTACTTTCCAGGTGCATTACGCGAATGGGTGCGAATGTTTTCTGGATTGATGGTGTATCTGCTAGTGATGCAAATGAAGGAAAAATTACATCCAATCCAGGTAGTTTCTAGCTTATTTTTGAGCTTAATTGCTCCATTGACCGCAGCAACCTTACAAGTTACTGTTCCCCCATCCAAATTACCTTCTTTTTTGGTATTTCAAAGTGGATATGCCATTGAAGCCGGATCGCGGATGAACGGAACTCTTGGACATCCAAACGCATTTGCGACATTTACATTGTTTTTTCTAGGTCTAGCACTGTGGAAAATGGGCGAGGTAAAGCAGCGCATACCTTGGATGATTCTAGTTACAGCTTTGGCTTTTTTCTTAGTTAGTAGTAAATCATTGACTGGGTTAACAATGCTGGTCGCTTTTATCCCAGCATTTTTGGCACCAAAGCTAAATGTAGGTAATATAATTAGCGGTATTCTTTTATTTGGTGTAGTTTTTTACTTATTTGCTGGCTCGGAAATGGGGCAAGAACGCCTACAATCTTTGTATGGCACACCATTATTAAACCCGCATATTGATACATCTAGAGCAATTTTGCTACAATGGACTGATGGTAATAGTTTTAATTGGCGTGTTGCTCAGTGGACTTTTTTAATAGATAGATGGCGAGATGCACCACTGTTAGGATATGGATTAGACACATCTCGATTCTTAACTCCCCTTGCTAGCTATTCTCATAATGACTACGTTCGCTTTCTAGCTGAAGAAGGAATTTTGGGTTTTGGGCTATTTTTGATTTTTATTTTTGCAGTCTTTTTCCGTCTAATTCAATTAGCTTATTCTGCTCAATCTGGATCATCTAAACGAAATCTTTGTTTTGTGATGCTAGCATTTTTCGTCTCAATGCTAGTAGGGATGATAGCCGGAAACGTGTGGAGCCATACTACTATGTTCTTCTATTGGTGGACTTTATTAGCAGTTGCTGGTTGGGATTGGGATCAACCTGTGAATGTAGTAAATGATTCAATTTCTTCTTCTCAAAAGCATTCTAGAATCAATAATTTAAAACATACATCTTCGCCTTCTCAAAAGAATTTTTTTCCTCGTCAATTGCCACGAAGACGATAAGGAAAAATTCAAAACAAAATCGTAATTTGTGTAATTCACTACTTGTAACCTTGTCCATCATATTCTTTCTGTAAATAAAATCAAAGTGCTTATAATAAATGTCTAAATCTAAAGATATTAAAGGAAAAATTATTCGGGGTGGTGTCTCTATGACACTCAGGCAATTACTAGTTGCTGCACTTTCAATGGTGAATGTGCTAGTAATTGCCCGGATGTTAGGCCCGGGATTATATGGTGTTGTCACTATTGTTTTAAGTATTTTTTATTTTTTAAACCAAGTCTGTCGCTTTGGATTGCAAGTTTATTTGGTACGTCAACCAAATCTCACCGATGAAGAACCAATACAAATCCAAGCATTTTATAACTTTCTGGGAATAGCTATTTGTGCGGTGTTATTCTGTACTGCTCCACTTGTTGGCTGGTGGACAAAACAGCAAGAGGTAACTTACGCTTTACAAGCAATTTTACCTGCACTGTGGATGGATATGGTTAGTCGGGTTCCAACTAGTATGTTGGAGCGAGAACTAAGTTTTGATAAAGTGGGGTTGTTAGAGGCAGTTTCTAAGGTTGTATTGTATGTCTCGGCAATTCCTTTAGTATTACTCGGCTGGGGTTATTGGGGGCCAATTATTGGTACTGTTTTGGGTTATTTAGTGCAGCTGGTCATGGCATATTATTACTATCCTGTTCCTTGGCGCTGGCGGTGGCAGTGGAAGGTAGTGAAACCAGCTATAAATTATGGACTTACCTATTCTGGCTCTGATGCGATTTTAAATCTTCGTAGATTAAGGCTACCTTTACTGGTAAGTCGTTTAGGCGGTACAGAAGTAGTTGGTTATATCAGTATTGCGATGCGATTGGCAGAACAGTTGGCAATCCTGCGGTTGGTGGTACGTCGGATGTCAATTAGTGTGATGGCAAAATTGGTAGATAAACCAGATCAAACACGCAATGCTATCAGTAAAGGTATGACATATCAGGCACTTTTGATTGGCCCGATTTGTGCTGCTTTTTCTTGTACTTCTGCCTGGTTAATTCCGTTGATGTTCTCTAAAGAATGGTTAATCAGTGCGCAAATCTTTCCTTTCATCGCGGTAGGAGTTTTGGTAGGAGCAATTTTTGAACTGCATACATCTAGTTTGTATGCAGTGGGACGTAACTACGAAATTGCTCAACGCAATGCCTGGTATGTAGGTATTCTTTGGTTAGCAACTATAATTTTCCTACCTATAATGGGTTTATGGGGATACGGTTTGTCAGAAATTCTGGCTTTACCAACTTTTTACTTACTTCATACATCTATTGCGAGGTTGTTTGGCTCTCCTGATTATTGGGATTCTTTTTGGATCACCTTAGTATCGACAATTTGTATGTTTGCAGGGGTTTTCTTACCACCAATTGCTGCTGTAGGTGTACTAGTTGTCAGTTATGGAGCCATATTTATTTATTGTCCTGGTGTTCGCAAGATTCCTTTAGATATCTGGGCGGCTAGGAAAAAAGTAGCTTAAACAATACTTTGTCAATTTTGTGAAAAGCTTCCAGGTTTTTAATCTGGAGGCTTTTCTTGTCATTGAGTTTGGGTATTGAGCGATCGCTTGTGCTAATCACTAGCTTCAATTAAAATTTGAGTGAAAATTAATTGCTATGACAATGAATCACTCCTACAGAAAAAATGTTGTCATAATTGGTGGAGGCCCGGCGGGATTATCGGCCGCTTTAATGCTAGCCAAAAGAGGCTGGAAAGATATTACAGTTCTTGAAAAAAGACCATCAGCAAATTATTACGAGCCAGATAAATCCTTTAGTTATCAAATTGATGGACGGGGACAGAAACTAACTGATTCTTTAGAAATAACAGACAAACTCGCTGATTTAAGTGTAGCTAGCACTGAGTTTTACTTGACTTTTATTCAAAAAGACGGCACCCGCAAAACAAAAAAACTACCTATTGTTGATTCACAACGCAAAGCAGCCTATTGGTTGCCAAGATCATCTTTTGTCCAATTACTTTACCAAGAAATTCAACAATATTGGCAAGAGACGATTCAAGTTTTATTTAATATTGAATGTATAGAAATTAAAGATAATTCCGAAAATTTAGAAATTAGGTTCTTTAGTACTTGTTATGCTAAACTAACAATCAAAATGCCAGTTTAACAAGCATCTAATTCGGAAGTTTTCAAAGTTTCTAAATCCATAAGCCGAGCG